>DATJHI010000014.1:0-2983 GCA_035493955.1 Caulobacteraceae bacterium
CGAACCCACGACCCCTTGACCCCCAGTCAAGTGCGCTACCAGGCTGCGCTACGCTCCGACAGAGGGCGCCTTATAGGGGGCGTCCCCGGTCCCGGCAATCGGGAATTGGCAAAAGTTCACGGCTACGGCTCAGCCGTCCGCCAGAGCCCGCTGCAGACGCGCCTTGGCCGCCTCCAGGGCCTCCAGCGCCTCGCGCAGGCGCCCCTCGGCGTCCGTGTCCCGCGATCCCGCCTCCGCGGCCGCCCCGGCGTCCTGGTCGACCATCCCGTCGTCGAAATGGCCTTCGTCGAAATGGGCGTCCTCGGAAGCGCCGGCGCCCTCCCCGCCCCGGGCGGCGGCCAGCAGCCGACGCACGCCGTG
This sequence comes from Caulobacteraceae bacterium, assembly GCA_035493955.1. Classification (GTDB taxonomy): domain Bacteria; phylum Pseudomonadota; class Alphaproteobacteria; order Caulobacterales; family Caulobacteraceae; genus NCED01. Next base: position 361 of record DATJHI010000014.1, read on the forward strand.
CTCCTTGTGCAGCCGCTGCACGCCCTTGATGGTGTAGCCGTCCTCGTGCAGCAGGGCGCGCACCCCGCGCAGCACCATCAGGTCCTGCGGGCGGTAGAAGCGGCGCCCGCCGGCGCGCTTCATCGGACGGATGAAGGAGAACTTGGTTTCCCAGAAACGCAGCACATGCTGGGGTACGCCCAGCTCGTCCGCCGCTTCTGAAATCGTACGAAAGGCCTCCGGTCCCTTCGCCACGCCGTCGCGCCTACTCCGTCAAGGCGCGCTCGATCCGCGCCTTCATCACCTGCGAGGCTCGGAAACCGATCACGCGGCGCGGCTCAATGGCCGCCGGCTCGCCGGTCTTGGGATTGCGGCCCATGCGGGCGCGCTTGGCGCGGACCTGGAATACGCCAAAGCCCGACAGCTTCACCGCGGCGCCGCGCTCGAGCGCCTCGGCCACCAGGTCCAGCGTGCGCTCGACCAGTTCGGCGCAATCTTGCCGGGTCAGGCCCACCTCTTCGTGGACGGCTTCGCACAGATCGGCGCGCGTCAGCGTGCGTCCCTTCATGACATCGGCCCCCACCGAAAGGTTCAACATTACATCCCTAGCCCGGATTAATGCGCAAAGTCAAAGGCTTCGCAAGGTGGGCCGTCAGGGGGACTGAAGACGCCGTCCGCGCGGCCCCGCGGCCCAAAAGCCCGATGCGATCGGGCGAAATCGCCCGATCGTTGAATCGGGCTGGAGAATCCAAAAATCAGAGCGGGTTGCGGGCGGAAAACCGGTTCCCGCTTTTCCTCGACCCGCTCTAGAATCGAAGGACGCAGGCGCCCCAGGTCAGGCCGCCGCCCATGGCCTCCATCAGCAGCAACTGGCCGGGCTTTACGCGCCCGTCGTCCACCGCCTGGGCGAAGGCCAGGGGGATCGACGCGGCGGAGGTGTTGGCGTGCTCGGCGATGGTCGAGATCACCCGGTCTTCCGAGACGCCCAGCCGGTGGGCCACCCCGTGCAGGATGCGTTGGTTGGCCTGGTGCGGGATGAACCAGTCGATGCTCTCGACCGGCGTGCGGGCCCGCTCGGCCGCCGACTCCACCGCCTCGGCGATGTTGATCACGGCGTGCTTGAACACCTGGTTGCCGAGCATGCGCAGCTGGCCGATCGTGCCCGTCGAGGACGCCCCGCCGTCCGTGTACAGCAGGTCCGCCTTGTTTCCGTCGGCGCGCAGGGCGAAGCCCAGCAGGCCGCGGTCGGCGGTCGTCCCCTGCCCCAGCACCGGCTCCAGCACCACGGCCCCGGCGCCGTCGCCGAACAGCACGCAGGTCGAGCGGTCGCTCCAGTCGAGCAGGCGCGACATGGTCTCGGCGCCGATCACCAGGGCGCATTTGGACTGGCCCCGGGCGACGAACCCGTCGGCCACGTTCAGGCCATAGACGAAGCCGGAGCACACCGCCTGGATGTCGAAGGCGATCCCGACCGGCGCCCCCAGCTTGCGCTGCACGATGGCGGCCGTGGCGGGGAAGGTCAGATCGGGGGTGGTGGTCGCGACGATGATCAGGTCGACGTCCTCGGACGTGCGTCCGGCCGCCGCCAGCGCCTTCCTGGCCGCCTCCACCGCCAGATCCGAGGTCGCCTGGTCCTCGGCGGCGCGATGGCGGACCTTGATGCCGGTGCGCTCCTGGATCCAGGCGTCGGAGGTGTCGACCACCTTCTCGAGGTCGGCGTTGGTCACCACGGTCTCAGGAAGGTAGCCCCCGACGCCGGTCACGGCGCTGCGCATCACTGGACTCACTGGGACGTCTCCGCGGGCTCGGCATCCGGGCCTTCCGCAGGGCCGGCTCCCGGCAGGGCGGCGGCCAGCTGTTTCATGTTCCGGTCGATTTGGGCGGCATAGCCGCTCGCGGCGAGGTCGTAGGCCACCTTGAGGGCGTTGGCGAAGCCTTTCGCATCAGCGCTGCCGTGACTCTTGACCACCAGGCCGTTGAGCCCGAGCAGCGGGCCCCCGTTGACCGAGGACGGGTCGAGCCGTTCGCGGATACGCTTCAGGGCCGAACCGGCGATCACGGCGCCGAGCTTGGCCTGCGAGCTGGAGGTGAAGGCGTCGCGCATCACTTGCCGCACGAACCGCGCCGTGCCCTCGGCCGTCTTCAGCGCCACGTTGCCGGTGAAACCGTCGGTCACCACCACGTCGACCGTGCCCTTGGCGATGTCGTCGCCCTCGACGAAGCCGCGATAATCCATGTTGAGGCCGCTTTCGCGCAGGATGCGGTGCGCCTCGCGGACCTCCTCGTGGCCCTTCTGGTCCTCGGATCCGACGTTGAGGATGCCCACGGATGGACGCTCGGACCCGTGCACCGCGCAGTGGAAGGCCTCGCCCATCACGGCGAACTCGACCAGCTGGTTGGCGTCCGATTCGATGTTGGCGCCCACGTCGAGCACGGCGGTGATCCCGCGCATGGTCGGCCAGGAGGCCACGATGGCGGGGCGATCCAGCCCTCCGGTCATGCGCAGCTGCAGCTTGGAGATGGCCATCAGGGCGCCGGTGTTGCCGCCCGAGACCGCCGCCTGGGCCGCGCCCTCCTTCACCGCCTCCACGGCGTTCCAGAGGGTCGAGCCCTTGCCGCGGCGCAGGGCCTGGGCCGCCTTCTC
>DATJHI010000015.1:0-194108 GCA_035493955.1 Caulobacteraceae bacterium
GATCACCACCGCGGCGATCACGAACGGCAGCAGATAGTGGAGCGAGAAGAAGCGGGTCAGCGCTGCCTGGTCCGGCGCATAGCCGCCGAGCAGCCAGATCCGGATCGGCTCGCCCACCAGCGGGAAGGCCGAGAAGAAGCCCGTGATGACCTGCGCCCCCCAATAGCTCATCTGCCCCCAGGGCAGGACGTAGCCCATGAAGGCGGTGGCCATCATCAACAGGTAGATGACGCAGCCCAGGATCCACAGCACCTCGCGGGGAGCCTTGTAGGAACCGTAGTACAGCCCCCGGGCGATGTGGACGTAGACCGCCAGGAAGAACATCGAGGCGCCGTTGGCGTGGATGTAGCGGATCATCCAGCCGTGGTTCACGTCGCGCATGATGTGCTCGACGCTGTTGAAGGCGTCGGCCGCGCTGGCGACGTAGTGCATGGCCAGGATCACCCCTGTGGCGATCTGCACGACCAGCATGAAGGCCAGGATGCCGCCGAAGGTCCACCAGTAGTTCAGGTTCTTGGGGGTCGGGTAGGCGACGACGCTGTCGTACGCCAGGCGCACGATGGGCAAACGGGCGTCGAGCCAACGCTCGATGCCGGTTTTCGGCTCATAGGTCGAAGGTCCGCTCATCTGCTCAGCCGATCTTGATACGGGTGTCGGTCAGGAAGCTGTATTCCGGCAGGTCGAGGTTACGCGGGGCCGGTCCCTGGCGAATGCGCCCGGCGGTGTCGTACACCGATCCGTGGCAGGGACAGAGCCATCCGCCAAACTCGCCCAGCCCGAAGTTGGGCACGCAGCCCAGGTGGGTGCAGACCCCGACCAGGACCAACCAAGGCTCCTTGCCCGGCTTGACCCGGGCCTCGTCCTTGGCCGGATCGCGCATAGGGGCGTTGTCGTCCTTCTTGGCCGCGGCGATCTCGGCGGCCGTGCGGTGACGCACGAACACCGGCTTGCCGCGCCACTTGATCACCGCCTGCTGGCCTTCGACCACCTTTGAGATGTCGAACTCGGTGGAGGCCATCGCCAGGGTGTCCCCGGACGGGTTCATCTGATCGATCAGCGGCCACACCGCCATCACCACGCCGCCCGCGGCCGCAGCCCCGGCGGCGATGTGGATGAAGTCGCGCCGCGAGGGATCGTCGGCCGCATGGCCGCCGTCCACCGTCGGGTTGGCGTTATAAATTTCGACCACTTTACGGTCCCTTGAAAAACCTGCCTGGCCGGAGACTGGCTAGCGCCCCCCGCCGTGAGTTAATCGCGCGGACGAGCGCCGCGTGGCCAGATGGCTGCGGGCGCTTGTCCGCGCGTTTGCGTCTCGGGGGATCGCTTAGAATGCGTCTTGCTCTTTTTCAACCGGACATTCCGCAAAACCTTGGCGGCGCGATCCGGCTTGCCGCCTGCCTGGGTGTCCCGATGGAAGTCATCGAGCCCTGCGCCTTCCCCTTGTCCGACCGCAGCCTGAAGCGGGCGGCCCTGGATTATGGCGACCAGGCGGTGGTGGTGCGCCGTTCTGGATGGACCGATTTCCAGGCCGCGCCCGAGCGGAACGAGGGCCGGCTGGTGCTGTTCACCACCCGCGCCGCCCAGCCGCTGCATCGATTCGCCTTCGCCTCCGGCGACACCCTGTTGTTCGGCCGCGAAAGCGCGGGCGTGCCCGAAGAGGTGCATGCGGCGGCCCAGGTGCGGCTGATTATCCCGATCCGCCCGCAGACCCGCTCGTTGAACCTGGTCAGCGCCTGCGCCATCGCCCTGGGCGAGGCGCTGCGACAGGTGGACGCGTTTCCGAAACGAGTCGCCGGTCCTTCGTAAAACCCCGAGGTTGTGCTGACGCCCCGGTCGTGGTGTGGAGCAGGTCCATGACCGATCAGACCGCCATGACCACCGCGCTGCGGGACGAGCGCCAGGGCCGCGCCAAGACCTGGTTCGAAGCCCTGCAGCGGAGAATCTGCGCCGAACTGGAGCGGCTGGAGGACGAGGCGCCCGACGCCCTCTATCCGGGCGCCCCCGGCCGCTTCGACCTGCGGCCCTGGACACGGGAAACTGGAACGGGCGGCGGCGTCGGCGGCCACCTGACCGGCCGGCTGTTCGAAAAGGCCGGGGTCCACACGTCCGCCGCCGCCGCCGTGTTCTCGCCGGAACTGGCCGCAACCATGCCGGGCGCGGACGAGGACCCGTCCTATGTCTCGGCCAGCATCAGCCTGATCATCCATCCGCGCTCGCCACGGGTCCCCACCGTGCACATGAACACCCGCTTCCTGTCGACCGCCCGGAGCTGGTTCGGCGGCGGGGCCGACCTGACGCCGATGCTGATGGCCGAGCGCACCCAGGAAGCGCAAGACACCATCGCCTTCCACGCGGCGATGAAGGCGGCCTGCGACGCCTTCTACCCGGAGCAGTACGAGCGCTACAAAGCCTGGTGCGACGAATACTTCTTCCTGCCGCACCGGGGGGAGACCCGCGGCGTGGGGGGTGTCTTCTACGACCATCTCAGCACCGGCGACTTCGAGAAGGACTTCGCCTTCACCCGCGCCGTGGGTGAGGCCTTCCTTGAGGTCTATCCGAAGATCGTGCGCCGCCGCATGGCCGAGCCCTGGACCGACCAGGACCGCGCCGAGCAGCTGGTCCGCCGCGGCCGCTACGTGGAATTCAACCTGCTCTACGACCGCGGCACCATGTTCGGCCTCAAGGCCGGCGGCAACATCGAGACCATCCTGTCGTCGATGCCGCCGGTGGCGGCCTGGCCTTAAGGCGCCCGCCGCAGGAACTCCCGAATCCACGTTCCCACCCGCGCCCGGTCGTCGGGCGCGTCCAGCGAGGCGACGGCGGCGTCGGCCTGGGCGTCGCTGTAGCGCGCGCCCCGCCGGTTTTCGATCAGGGCCTTGGCGTAGGCCGGCTCGAATTCGGGGTGCAGCTGGATCGAGATCGCCGGCTGGTCCTCGTAGGCGAGGGCGCCGAACGGCGTGAAGGCGCTGGCGGCGACCACCCGCGCCGCGGGCGGCAGGACCACCACCTGATCCTGATGCGAAGCGGGCGCAGCGATGGTCTTGGCCGCGTCCATCCAGGGCTGGCGGTCCAGAACCTCATAGGTGTGCAGGCCGACCCCCCAGCCCTTGTCCGACTTGGCGACCTTGCCGCCGAAGGCCTCGGCCATGATCTGGTGGCCGAAACAGACTCCGACCAGAGCCGCGCGCCCCTTGGCCTCGCGCAGGAGATCTTTCAGCGGCTCGATCCAACGCAGGTCGTCGTAGACGCCCGCCGCCGAGCCGGTGATCACCCAGGCGTCGCAGGCGTCGGACCGAGCCGGCAGGGCGCCAGCCGCAACATCGAACGCCGCATAGTCGAAGCCGTCCCCGAGCAGACGCCGGAACATGGCCGGGTAGTCGCCGAAGCGCCCTTCGAACGATTCAGGGGGCCCGCCGGTCTCCAGGATTCCAATCCTCATCGCGCCCCGGCCTCGATCCATGCCAGCAAGGTCGCCCGGTCGGGGACGAAATCCTGGGCCACCCACCAGGCCTCGGCTTCCCTCAACCGCCGTCCGACCTCGGGGCCGACAGGTACGCCCAGGCTTGCGATATCCTTGCCCGTCAGCGGGAACCGCGGCGGGGGCCAATCCCGGGACAGGGCCAGCAGCCGCCGGGCGTCGGCCTCGGCCCCCGGCTGTTCGGCCCAGCGCTTCATCACCCGGTCGCCGAACGCGGCGCCTTCGCGGTAGAGGGCGGCGCGGGCCTCGGCGTCGCTGATGGAAAGGTCAGGACCGGCGGCGGCGGCCAGGAGCAGCCGGTCGCGCAGGGCGTTGGAGAGGCGAAGGCGCTCGGCCGCGGCGAGCACCGTCTCGGGGTCGTCAGGCAGGAGGGCCGAAAGGCGCCGTTCGGGATCCGGGTCGATGGGGACCATGGCTTCGAACCGCCCGATCCGCAGGAGGACCGGCAGCACCACCGCCAGCACCCCCGCCCCGGCCATCAATCCGACAGCGGCGCGGGGGTCGGGGGCGGCGAGCAGCCTGAGCAACTCCTTCGACACGCGCTCGCCGGACAAGCCGGCCGTCCCTTGCTTCAGGGCGGCGCAGGCGGCCAGGCCCGCCGCGTCCGGTTCGCCCCGGCCGTACCAGGCGGTGAAGCGGAAGAACCGCAGCACCCTGAGATAATCCTCGCGGATGCGCGTCTCGGCGTCGCCGACGAAGACGATCCGCCCGGCGTGGGCGTCCTCCACCCCGCCCCCCACAGGATCGTAGAGCCGGCCCTGGCGATCCAGATAGACCGCGTTCAGGCGGAAATCCCGCCGCGCCGCGTCCTCGGCCCAGTCGATGGTGAAGGCGACCACCGCCCGGCGGCCGTCCGTCTCCACGTCGCGGCGCAGGGTGGTGATCTCGAACGGGCGATGGTCGGCGATGGCGGTGACGGTGCCATAGGCGACTCCGGTCGGAACCGCGCCCAGCCCGCCCGCCTTCAGCGCCGCCAGGGTCGCCTCCGGGGTCAGCCGGGTGGCGATGTCGATATCGGCGACGGGGCGGCCCACAAGGGTGTCGCGGACGCAGCCGCCCACGAACCGGGCGCAGTCGGACCCGCCGGCGGCTTCCAGTGCGTCCATCACCGCCCGCGTCGGGGCGGCGGTCATCCAGGGCTGGGGATCGAGACGGTCGGTCATGCGTCTTCAGGGGGCGGTGTTGGGCGATTGGGTCCCGGCCGGCGGCGGACGGCGGGCGCGATCGAAGGCGCCGGGGGTGACCTTTCCACCAGGATGGGCCTGGGCGGGGACATATCCCGCCCCGCGGTTGTCGGAGTGGAACACCACCGTCGCCATCAACGACAGGCCGACCAACAGGCAGCCGGCCGCGGCCAGCCAGCCCCAGGGCGTGGCTCCCATCGGCCGGCCCGAGCGGCGGGCGATGGCGGCCCACAGGAAATAGACCGCGAAGGGCAGGGCCACGAGCAGGGCGCGGGTGAGGATGATCCGGAGCAATAGGGCCTCTGGCCGTGGGCGCCGCGCTCAAGGCGGCCTGGGCGACAGCATGGCCATGGGCGCGAGTCCTGTCCATTTGTCCGCGACGCCCCGGCCCGGCTAGACTGGAGTCATGGCCATTCCCCCCGCCCCGGAAACCCTCGCTCGTCTGAAGGCGGCGGTGGGTCCGCAAGGCTGGTCGGACGACCCCGAGCGCCTGGCGCCCAAGCTGACGGAATGGCGGGACGCCTGGCGAGGCTCGACGCCGCTGTTGATGCTGCCGGCGTCCACGGCCGAAGTCGCCGCCGTGGTCGGCATCTGCGCCGCGACCGGAACCGCCATCACCCCCCAGGGCGGCAACACCGGCCTGGTCGGCGGCCAGACCCCCCAGGGCGAGGTGCTGCTGTCGCTGGACCGGATGCGGGCAGTCCGCAGCGTCGACGCGGGGGAAGATGTGCTGGTGGTCGAGGCCGGCGCCACCTTGGCGGCGGCCCAGGCCGCCGCAGCCGCCGTCGACCGCCTGTTCCCCCTGAGCCTGGCCTCCGACGGCAGCGCCACCGTCGGGGGGGCGATCGCCACCAACGCCGGAGGGATCGCGGTGCTGCGCTACGGGACCATGCGCGCCCTGGTGCTGGGAATCGAGGCGGTGCTGCCGGACGGCTCGGTATTCGAAGGTCTCAAGCGGCTGCGCAAGGACAACACCGGCTACGATCTCAAACAGCTGCTGATCGGGGCCGAGGGGACCCTGGGCGTGGTCACCGCGGCGGCCTTGCGGCTGTTCCCGGTGATGCGGTCGCGGGCGGTCGCCGTGGTCGGGGTGCCCGACCCCGCCGCGGCGCTCGGGCTGCTGACCCTGGCCCGTACGCTGAGCGGCGGCATGGTCGAGGCCTTCGAATTGATGGGGCGGCTGGGCGTCGCCCTGGCGGTGAAGCACGCGAACGCCCGGGAACCCCTGGAAAGCGCCTACCCCTGGTACGTGCTGATCGAGATCGCCGCCCCGGAGGCGGGCGCGGCGGAAGGATTTCTGCAAAGGATCCTGGAGGCCGGGCTGCAGGGAGGCCTCGTCCTCGACGCCGCCGTCGCCCAGAACCAGTCCCAGGCCCACGCCCTGTGGGCCGTTCGCGAACACCAGTCGGCGGGTCAGAAGCCCGAGGGCGCGGCCTGGAAGCACGACATCGCCGTGCCCGTCGGGGCCGTGCCCGATTTCATCGTCGCGGCGACCGAGGCGGCCGAGGCCAGTGCGCCAGGCGCGCGGGTGGTGGCGTTCGGCCACATGGGCGACGGCAATATCCACTTCGACGTCCTGCCCCCCGTCGGCGGGGATCCCGCCGCCCATACGGCCGCCTATCCGGCCGCCTCCCGACGCATCCACGACATCGCCCTGGCCCTGGGCGGGACCATCTCCGCCGAACACGGCCTGGGGGTGCTGAAGACCACCGAGGCCCTGCGCTACAAGCCGGGCGCCGAAGTCGCCGCCATGCGCGCGATCCGCCAGGCGCTCGATCCCGGGCGGATCATGAACCCTCGGGTTTTGTTCTAGCCGCCGGCCCGCCGCCCTGGCGCGACTCTCCGGGCGAGGTTAAGGGCCGGGCGATGTTGTTCGTCCTTTCCCCGGCCAAGACCCTGGACTTCACCCCAGCGCCGGCGGACCTGCCCGTCACCGCGCCCGAGATGAAGGCCGATATCGCCAAGCTGGCGGCGACGACCCGCAAGCTGACGGCCGGCGACCTGCGGCGGCTGATGGACATTTCGGGCAAGCTCGCCGACCTCAACGTCGCCCGGTTCAAGGCCTTCAAGCCCCGGGCCGACGACCTGGGCGTCCCCGCCGCCCTGGCCTTCGCCGGCGACGTCTATGTGGGCCTGGACGCTCGCACGCTGGACCACGAGGCCCTGGTCTGGGCCCAGGACCATGTGCGGATCCTGTCAGGCCTTTACGGCCTGCTGCGGCCCCTCGACCGCATCCAGCCCTATCGGCTGGAGATGGGCGCGCGGCTGGCCACCGACCGGGGGACGAACCTCTACGACTTCTGGGGCGACCGCCTGGCCAAGGCCCTGAACAAGGCCGCCAAGGACCACGCCGACCGGACCCTGGTGAACCTGGCCAGCCAGGAGTATTTCGGCGCGGTGGACGCTCAGGCCCTGAAGCTTCCCCTGGTCACCTGCCACTTCAAGCAGGAGCAGGACGGCCTGGTCCGCAACGTCTCCTTCTACGCTAAGACCGCGCGGGGACTGATGACCCGCTATGCGGTGGAGAATCGTCTGGAGGATGCGCAGGCGTTGAAGGGGTTCGACGCGGCCGGCTACCGGTTCCGGCCCGACTTGTCGGACGCTCGCGACTGGGTCTTCCTGCGTCCGCATCCGTAGAGGCGGACATCGTGCTCCACGCCCTCCTATGCTATGCCGCAGCGCAGCACGTTCCAGCCGAGGAGTAGTTCCATGAGCGGTCCCCTAACCGGCCACGTCGCCATCGTCACCGGCTCCACCAGCGGCATCGGCCTGGCCATGGCCGAAGCCCTGGCCGGCGCGGGCGCCACCTTGATCCTGAACGGCCTGGGCGACGCGGCCACGATCGAAAGGACCCGCGCCGAGGTCGAAGTCCGGCACGGGGGCGCCGTGGCCTACCATCCCGCCGACATGACCAAGCCGGCGGAGATCGCCGACATGGTGGCCGCCGCCAAGAGCAAGTTCGGACGCCTCGACATCCTGCTCAACAACGCGGGGGTCCAGTTCGTCTCCCCGATCGAGGACTTCCCGGTCGAGAAGTGGGACCAGATCATCGCCATCAACCTGACCTCGGCCTTCCATTCGACCCGCGCCGCGGTGCCGATCATGAAGGCGCAGGGGCGCGGGCGAATCGTCAACCTGGCTTCGGCCCACGCCCTGGTGGCCTCGCCCTTCAAGGCGGCCTATGTCGCCGCCAAGCACGGCATCCTCGGCCTGACCAAGACCGTGGCGCTGGAAGTGGCGACCGACGGAATCACCTGCAACGCCATCTGCCCGGGCTATGTGAAGACCCCTTTGGTCGAAGGTCAGATCGCCGACCAGGCCAAAGCCCGCGGCATGACCCCCGACCAGGTGATGAAGGACGTCATCCTGGCGGCCCAGCCGACAAAACGCTTTGTCACCTATGAGGAACTGTCTGGGCTATTGCTCTATCTGGTCTCGGATGCGGGCGCTTCGGTGAATGGCGCCGGCCTGGCCATCGACGGCGGTTGGACCGCACAGTAGGACGTGATGATGATCGAAGAGCTCGTGCAGGACGCCTCGACCCGGACCGGTCTCAGCCTGGATCAGGCTCGCCTGGGCCTCTCCGCCGCCCTGTCCCTGATGCAGAAGCACGGCGACCCCGCCAAGGTGGGAGAGCTGCTCGAGGCCATCCCCGGCGCTGACGCCCTGGCCGCCCACGGCGCGACCCTGACCGACCAGAAGAGCGGCGGGCTGATGGGGGGACTGATGCGCAATGTCGGCGGAACCAGCGGCGCGGCCATGTCCGACGCCATGGCCATGGGTCAACGGCTGGCGCGCCAGGGCATCACCACCTCGGACATGCAGGCCATGCTGCCCGTGGCGATGAACTTCGTCCGCGACAAGACCGGCAGCGACATGTTGCGCGAAGTCCTGGTCACCATCCCGGGGCTTGGCAAGCTCTTGACCACTCAGAGCTGAGAAGCCTTCAGCTCCCGCCCTTGGGCATGGCGTCGGCATAGGCGGCGCAGCCGCTTAAGGTTCGCCCGCCCGTCTCCACCGTCGCCGTGAACGGATAGCTCAGCCCCGTCGCCGGGTCCTGGCATACCTTGGCGCGAAGGACGGCGGTCAGCGGCTTGCCGTCCCCGTCGGTCGCCGACCAGACCGCCTGGTCCGCCCCGGCCCTGGGCCCGCGGTTGCGGACGATCAGATCCTTTTCGGCAGTGGTGGAGAAGGTCAGGCCGTCGGGGCGAATCTTCAGCGCCCAGAACGGCGCGTCGCCCAACGCGTTCAGCGGCCGGGTGAAATCGGCCGTGGTCGCCGGCGCATCGGCGGGCGGGGGGGGCGCGACGGGGGTGGAGTCCTGGCTCTTGCCGCAGGCGGCCAGCAGGGCCGCCGAAACGGTGAGGACCAGGGGCAGGCTGGCGCGCATGGATCGGTCTCGCAAATCAGTTCACGCTCCCATGCTAAATGAGCCCGGGCCCATTCACCTACTATGAGTTCTTCGCCGGCGGCGGCATGGCCCGCGCCGGCCTCGGCGACGGCTGGCGCTGCCTGTTCGCCAACGATTTCGACGCCAGGAAAGCCGCCAGCTATGCCGAGAACTGGGGCGACGATCACCTGGCCGTCGGCGACGTCTGGACGATTGCTCCCGAAAGCCTGCCGGGCCAGGCCGACCTGGCCTGGGCCTCGTCCCCTTGCCAGGACCTCAGCCTTGCGGGACTGCGAGCCGGATTGTCGGGCGCGCGTTCGTCGGCCTTCTGGGGTTTCTGGCGGCTGATCGAAGCGCTGGACCGGACCGGACGCGGTCCGCGCGCCATCGTCGTCGAGAACGTCGTCGGCCTTCTGACCTCCCACGGCGGAGCCGACTTCAACGCCCTGTGCGAGACCCTGGCCCGGCAGGGCTACCGTTTCGGCGCCCTGGAGATCGACGCCGCCCTGTTCACCCCGCAATCGCGGCCCCGCCTGTTCGTGGTCGCCACGCGAGAGACTCCTTCCCCCGCCCTTGTGCTGCAGGGACCCGCCGCCCCGTTTCACAGCCGCCGGGTGATCGAGGCGTATGACCGCCTTCCCGCGGCGGCCCGGACCGCCTGGCGCTGGTGGCGGCTGGATCCGCCGCAGACGCGCAACCGCGATCTGGCCGCGGTGCTGGAGCCCGACGCCATCGCCGCTTGGCATGACGTTGGCCAGACCGCCCGGCTGGTCTCCCAGCTCGCCCCTGTGCATCAGGCCAAGCTGGCGGCGGCGCAAGACGTCGGCGAGCGCCGGGTGGGGGCGCTGTTCCGGCGGACGCGGATCGAAGACGGCCAGCGGATCCAGCGGGCGGAGGTGCGGTTCGACGGCATGGCCGGCTGCTTGCGCACCGCCGCCGGCGGCTCCTCTCGCCAGTTCATCGTGGTGGTCGAGGGCGACCTTGTCCGCACCCGGCCCCTGAGTCCGCGGGAGTGCGCGCGCTTGATGGGCCTGTCCGACGACTACCGTTTGCCGTCACGAACTACGGCAGCTCTGCACCTGGTGGGGGACGGGGTCGCCGCGCCGGTGGTCCGCCGTCTAGCCGAGCGGTTGTTAGAACCCTTGCTGGCGTCGCCAGCAATCCTGGCCGCCGAATAGCGCACAAGAGGCAGACAAGCCGCCCCCGCGGCCTTATCAATACCGTCCGACGCCGACCGCCAACGACGGACCCAAGCCCATGGACGCCCTCCTTAATCCCCAGGATGCCAGCCGCTTCCACCGCAGCGGCAGGGGCAAGATCTTCGACTCGGTGATCGACCTGATCGGCGACACGCCGCTGGTCCGCCTGCCGCGCCTGTCGGCAGAGCTGAAGCCCAAGGGCGAGGTCGTGGCCAAACTGGAGTTCTTCAATCCCCTGGCCAGCGTCAAGGACCGCATCGGGGTGGCGATGATCGAGGCCCTTGAGGCCAAGGGCCTGATCCGGGATGGCACCACCATCATTGAGCCCACCAGCGGCAATACCGGCATAGCCCTGGCCTTCGTCGCCGCGGCTAAGGGCTACAAGCTGATCCTGGTCATGCCCGAGAGCATGTCGATCGAGCGGCGCAAGATGCTGCTGATCCTGGGGGCGCGCCTCGAATTGACGCCGGCGGAAAAGGGCATGCGCGGGGCGGTGCAGCGGGCGCAGGAACTGCTGGCGGAAATTCCCGGCTCGGTCATGCCCCAGCAGTTCGAGAACCACGCCAATCCGCAGATCCACCGCATCTCCACCGCCGAGGAGATCTGGAACGACACGGCCGGCCAGGTCGATGTGGTCGTCTCCGGCGTCGGAACCGGGGGCACCATCACCGGCGTCGGCCAGGCCCTGAAAGCCAAGAAGCCTTCGGTCCGTATGGTGGCGGTGGAGCCGGAGAACTCGGCGGTGCTGTCCGGCGGCCAGCCCGGCCCGCACAAGATCCAGGGCATCGGGGCCGGTTTCGTTCCCGGCGTGCTCGACCGCGGCGTGATCGACGAGGTGGTCACCATCGGCAACGAAGAGAGCTTCGAGATGGCGCGCAAGGTCGCGCGCACCGACGGGCTTCCCGTAGGCATCTCCTCCGGCGGCGCGATCTCGGCGGCCTTCCGGGTGGCCGCACGGGACGACATGGCCGGCAAGCTGATCGTGGCCATCGTCCCAAGCTTCGCCGAACGCTACCTGTCGACGGCGCTGTTCGAAGGGCTGTGAGGCAAAAACCCTCTCATACCGATCGCAGGCCGCACAGGCGCGCGCCGCGCCATACGAGATGACCCAGGGCAAGACCACCGACGTCTTCACTCCGGAGCAGCGCTCGGCGGTGATGCGCAAGGTGCCGGGCAAGAACAGCTCGGCGGAGATGGCGGTGCGACGGCTGCTCACCGGCATGGGCCTGCGCTACCGCCTGCACCGCAAGGACCTGCCCGGCAATCCGGACGTGGTTATGGCCGGGCGCAGGTTGGCCCTCTTCGTCCACGGCTGTTTCTGGCACGGCCACGACTGCCGCCGCGGGGCGCGCGCGCCCAAGGCCAATGCCGAGTACTGGACGGCCAAGATCGCCCGCAACCGCGCGCGGGACACGGCGTCCTCGGCCGCCCTCCAGCACATGGGCTGGCGCCCGGTGACGATCTGGGAGTGCGAGCTGAAGGATTCCGCAAAGCTCGAGGCGCGCTTGCGAGCTTTGCTGAACGTTTCGGCCGATTAGGTTCAGGCCGCCGCGGCGGCGTGTTCCCCGAGAAGGGCCAGCTCGATGGCCTCGTAGAGATCGGCGGCCTCCACCGGCTTGACGACCCAGCCGTTCATCCCCGACGCCAGACAGGCTTCCCTGTGCTTCGCCTCGGCGTGGCCGGTGACGGCCAGCACCGGCGTCTTGCGGTTTGGACCGCCCACGCTGCGCAGACGTCGGCAGGTCTCCAGACCGTCCATCCCGGCCATGGTCAGGTCCATGAGAACCAGGTCGAAGCGTTCGGAGGCGAGCAGGTCCAGGGCGCGCTGGCCGCTTTCAGCCTCGGTGAGGTCGGCGCCGAGCGGGCCCAGCAACAGGCCAAGGGCCCGTCGGCCCATCTCGTGATCGTCGACCACCAGGATGCGGGCCGCCGTCGCCGGCGGCGGCGCAAGCGGCGCTGGGGGCGGAGCGGCCATATCGCGGACGACCGTGCTCGCGACGCCGAGGCTGGCCAGCAAGGTGAACCGCGAGCCCCGGCCAGGAATGCTTTCGACGCCGAGGTCGCCGCCCATCACCCGCGCGAGTTCCCGGCTGATGGCCAGGCCGAGGCCGGTGCCTCCGTGGGTGCGGGCCACCGATTCGTCGCCCTGGTCGAAGGGGGTGAAGATTCGGGACATCCGCTCCAGCCCCATGCCCGGACCCGTGTCTGCGACACACACCTTCAGGACGATCCGGCCGCCAGCGTCCATGTGGCTGGCCGCCTCGACACGGACGCCGCCGGACTCGGTGAATTTCACCGCGTTGGACAACAGGTTGTTGAGGATCTGGCGCAGGCGCATCGGATCGCCCTGCGCCCGTGGCGGCAGGGTCTCGGCTCCGTGCAGGGTCAAGGACAGGCCTTTGCGGTGGGCTTCGGCCGACCAGAACATCGCCACGTCCTCGACCAGCAGCGGCAGGTCGAAGTCTATCTGCTCGACGCGCATGCGTTTGGCTTCGAGTTTGGACAGGTCGAGCAGGTCGTCCAGCAGGGTGCGCATCATCCGCCCGCCTTGGCTGATCAGGCCGGCCCGGTCGCGCATCTCCGGCTCCGAAGCGCGGCGTTGGATTTCGGCGGCGGCGGCCAGGATTGCGCTCAAGGGCGTGCGCAGCTCGTGGCTGACCATCGCCGCAAAGGCCGACTTGGCCTCGGCCTGGGCTTCGGCGCCGGCGCGGCGGGCGTCGAGGTCGGCATGGGTTCGGTTCTGGGTTTCGGCCAGACGCTCGGCGGCCAGGAACACCAGCAGGGCGGCCGCCAGGAACAGCATCTCGGCCAACAGGAAGGGTCCGCTGAACGGGTCGGAGCCGCGGACGGCGCGGTCTATCAGCGGCGCCGACATCAGGTAGGCCGCATACGGAACGACGCCGGCCATGAAGGCCAGGGGCGAGCCGCGGGACATGCTGAGGAGGTTGAGGATGCTGCCGGCCAGCAGCAGGACCGATCCGGCCGGTCCCAAGGATCCTGGCACCAGCCAAAGGGGTACGGCGACCGCGCCGAAGGCGGCCGCGAGCAGGAAGATCGCAACGACGGCCAGGCTCGCGCGCAGGCCCGACGGCGTCGGCGCTTCCGGCTTGAACGGCCACAAGGCCCAGAGTTCCAGGACCTGGGCCACGACATAGGCGCCGAGCCAGCCCCATAGCCAGACGTCGTCGAGCTGGCCATGGAAGCTGATGGCCAGCACCACGGCGATGAACAGCCGCAGCGGCGCCTGGGCGCGGCGGGCCATCGCCGTATAGACCAGCCCTTGAGCCGTATTTTCGCCCAACGAAGCCATCGGAGACTTGAGCCCACCCCTGGGAAGGAGAGGCAACCTAACCGGTCTCGGCTAACGTCCGGTGAAGGCAGGATTCTTGGCTACGCCGCCGCCGACTGCGCCTTGCCGTAGAAACCCTCGCCCCTGGCCGCCATGTCCCGCAGGAGCTTGGGCGGCTCGAACCGCGGGCCATAGGTCGCCGCCAGCCGGTCGCAGGCAGCCACGAAGGCGGCGGTTCCGATCCCGTCGATCATCGACAGGGGCCCGCCGGTCCAGGGGGCGAAGCCCCAGCCCAGGATGGCGCCCACGTCCGCGTCGCGGGCGGCGGTGACCACGCCCTCCTCGAAACAGCGTGCCGCCTCCAGCGCCTGGCGATAGAGCAGGCGGGTCTTCATCTCCTCGACCAGGGCGGGGCTGCTTTCCGACACCGTCGTCTTGGCGAGGTCCTTCAGGCCCGGCCACAGGCTCTTGGGACCGCTCTGCGGGTAGTCGTAGAAACCCTTGCCGTTTTTGCGGCCGTAGCGGCCGAGATCAGCCACCATGGTCTTCAGAAGCGCATCCATCGGTCCGGGCTTGTAGCTGTCGCCCAGGTCCTTGGCGGTCTGTTGGACGATCTTGTAGGCGAGGTCGAGGGCCACGTCGTCGGTCATCTCCAGCGGACCACGCGGCATGCCGGTCATGCGCCCGACGTTGTCGATCATGGCGGGGGCGATGCCGTCGATCAGCATCTGCATGCCTTCCTGCAGGAAGGTCATGAAGCAGCGCGAGGTGTAAAAGCCTCTGGAATCGTTGACCACGATCGGGGTCTTCTTGATCTTCAGCACATAGTCGATGGCCCGGGCGGCGGCCTCGTCCGAGGTCTGACGACCACGGATGATCTCGACCAGCATCATCTTGTCGACCGGCGAGAAGAAGTGGATGCCGATGAAACGGTCCGGGCGCGCCGACGCCTCCGCCAGGCCCGAAATCGGCAGGGTCGAGGTGTTGGAGCCGAATACGGCGGTCGGCGCCAGATGGGCCTCGGCCTTGCGGGTCGCCTCGGCCTTGATCTCGCGGTTCTCGAACACCGCCTCGACCACGAGGTCGGAACCCTTCACCGCGGCGAAGTCGGTGGTGGCGGTGACCAGGACCAGGGTGGCCGTCGCCTTTTCCGCCGTCATCTGGCCGCGGGAGACCCGCTTCTTGATCAGCTCCTCGACGTGGGCCTTGCCCTTGTCGGCGGCCTCCTGGGTGACGTCGATGAGCACCGTCTCGATCCCGGCCATGACCTGGGCGTAGGCGATGCCGGCGCCCATCATGCCGGCCCCCAGCACCGAAACCTTCTTGACGTCGAAGGGAGCGATCCCGGCGGGGCGGGCCGCGCCCTTGCCCAGGTCCTGCATCGAGACGAACAGCGAACGGATCATCCCCTTGGCCTGGGGAGTCAGCATGGTCTTGACGAAGTAGCGGCTCTCGATCCGCAGGGCCGTGTCCATCGGGACCTGCACCCCCTCATAGACCGCCTTCAACATGTTCAACTGGGCCGGATAGTTGCCATAGGTGCTTTTGCGCAGCACGGCCGCGCCGAGCATGAACACCTGCGCCCCCTGCGGATGATAGGGGCCGCCGCCGGGCAGCTTGTAGCCCTGCTTGTCCCACGGCTGGACCGCGTCGCCCTTGGTCTTGATCCAGGTCCTGGCCGCCTCGACCTCTTCGCCCTTGGCCACCACCGCATTGACCAGACCCTGGGCCAGAGCCTCCTGCGGGCGCAGGATCTTGCTCTCGAGCAAGAGCGGGCCGGCCGCCATCACCCCGATCATCCGCGGCAGGCGCTGGGTGCCCCCGCCGCCGGGGATCAGCCCGACCTTGCCTTCGGGCAGACCCAGTTGGATCCGGTTGTCGTCGGCGGCGACCCGGTAATGGCAGGCCAGGGCGATCTCGAAGCCGCCCCCCAGGGCCAAGCCGTTCAGGGCGATGGCCACCGGCTTGCCGCAGGTCTCCAGTCCGCGCAGGGATCTGTTCAGCTCGTACAGCAGTTCGAAGGCCTGCTGCGGCGACCCGGCGCCGGCCGAGGCCGACAGCTCGGTCAGGTCCGCGCCGGCGCAAAAGCCGGTGGTCTTGCCCGAGGTCAGGACCACGCCCTTGACGGCGGCGTCGGTCTTCAGCCGATCCACCAGTTCGGGCAGCTCGGCCATCACCTTGGTGGTGATGGTGTTCATCGACCGGCCCGGCACGTCGAACGTCACCAGGGCGATCCCGTCGGCGTCGACGTCGATCTTGAAGTTTTCCATGACCGGGTTCCTCAGACGCGTTCGATGACGGTGGCGACGCCCATGCCGCCGCCGATGCACAGGGTGACGAGCGCGGTCGCCTGGCCGGCGCGCTCCAGCTCGTCCAGGGCGGTGGACAAGATCATCGCGCCGGTGGCCCCCAGGGGATGGCCCATGGCGATGGCGCCGCCGTTGACGTTGATCTTGTCGTGGGGGATGTCCAAGGCCTGCATATAGCGCAGCACCACCGCGGCGAAGGCCTCGTTGAGTTCGTAGAGGTCGATGTCGCCGACCTTCATGCCCATTTTCTTCAGCAGCTTCTCGGTCACCGCCGACGGGCCGGTGAGCATGATCGAAGGCTCCGAACCGATGCTGGCCATGCCCTTGATCCGGGCGCGGGGCTTGAGGCCCGCGGCCTCGCCCGCCGCCCGGGAGCCGATCAGCACGCCGGCGGCGCCGTCGACCACCCCGGACGAATTGCCGGCGTGGTGGACATGGTTGATCTTCTCCACCTCCGGATAACGCTGGATCGCCACCGCATCGAAGCCCATCTCGCCGTAGGCGGCGAAGGAAGGGTTGAGCGAGGCCAGACTCTGCATGGTGGTGGAGGGACGCATGTGTTCGTCATGGTCCAGGATCGGCAAGCCGAGCTGGTCCTTCACCGGCAGGATCGAGCGGGCGAAGCGCCCCTCCCGCCAAGAACGGGCGGCGCGGTTCTGGCTCTCCACCGAATAGGCGTCCACGTCGTCGCGGGAGAAGCCGTAGAGGGTGGCGATCAGGTCGGCGGAAATCCCCTGGGGCACGAAATAGTTCTTGAAGGCTGCGGAGGGATCGACCGCCCAGGCGCCCCCATCGGCGCCCATGGGCACCCGGCTCATGGATTCGACCCCGCCGCCGATGGCCATTTCGGCCTCGCCGGAGATCACCTTGGCCGCGGCCATGTTGCAGGCTTCGAGCCCAGAAGCGCAGAACCGGTTGACCTGCACCCCGGAGGTGACCTGGTCGTAGTCGGCGCCCAGGACGGCGGCGCGGGCGATGTCCCCGCCCTGCTCGCCCACCGGCATGACGCAACCCAGGATCACGTCGTCGACCAGGGCGGTGTCGAGCCCGTTGCGGTCACGCAGGCCCTCGAGCACCTGGGTCGCCAGGGACAGGGCCGTGATCTCGTGCAGGGATCCGTCCTTCTTGCCCTTGCCGCGGGGGGTGCGCACGGCGTCGTAGATGTAGGCTTCGGCCACCAGGGCCTCCCTTGCTGAATCCTCCCCCCGTTCGGGGGCATGCCAAATCAGAACGCGTCGGCCGGCAGGGCCATCATGGTCGCCGAGCCGGTCTTCAGCTTGGCCAGGTGCGCGCCCGTCTGCGGCAGGACGCGCTCCAGGAAGTAACGCCCCACCGCCAGCTTGTTGGCGTAGAAGGGGTCGGTGTCGCCGCCCTTGATCTTCTCGTCCGCCGCCTTGGCGATCAGTCGCCACATATAGGCGAGCGCGGTCAGTCCGAAGAGGTGCAGATAGTCGGTGGAGGCCGCTCCGGCGTCGTCCGGATTGGCCAGGCCGTGCTGCATCAGCCACAGGGTGGCCTCCTGCAGTTGGGCCTTGGCGGCGGCGAGACCCTCGGAGAAGGGCTTCAGGATCTCGTCGCCAGAACCATCGGCGACCGCCGCGTCCACGTCGGCGAAGAAGCTCATCACCGCCCGGCCGCCGTTCTGGCCCAGCTTGCGCCCCACCAGGTCCAGGGCCTGCACCCCGTTGGTCCCCTCATAGATCATGGCGATGCGGGAATCACGCAGGTACTGCGAAACCGGGAAGTGCTCGGTGAAGCCCGAACCGCCGTGCACCTGCATGGCGTCGGAACAGATGTTGAAGCCCCGGTCGGTCAGATAGGCCTTCAGCACCGGCGTCATCAGCGCCATGTAGTCGCCGGACTTCTGGCGGGTCGCCTCGTCAGGGCTCTTCAGCTGCAGGTCGCCCTGCAGCGCCGTCCACAGCATGAAGGCCCGCCCGCCCTCGAGGATGGCGCGGCTGTCCATCAGCATCCGCCGCACATCGGGATGGACGACGATCGGGTCGGCCGGACCTTCCGGATTCTTCGGGCCGTTGATCGAGCGCCCCTGCAGCCGGTCCTTGGCGAATTCGGCGGCGGCCTGGTAGGCGGCCTCGGCGATGGCGACGCCCTGGACGCCGACGCCCAGCCGCGCCTCGTTCATCATCACGAACATCAGCTTGAGGCCCTGGTTGGCCTCGCCGATCAGCCAGCCGGTCGCCTCCTCGTAGGACATGACGCAGGTGGCGTTGCCGTGGATGCCCATCTTCTCTTCCAGGCCGGCGCAGAAGGCGGTGTTCCGTTCGCCTAGGGAACCGTCGGGCTTGGGCAGGAACTTGGGCACGATGAACAGGCTGATGCCCTTCACCCCGGCCGGTGCCCCCTCGAGCCGGGCCAGCACGAGGTGGACGATGTTGTCGGTCAGGTCCTGCTCGCCGCCGGAGATCCAGATCTTCTGGCCGGAAATCCTGTAGGTCCCGTCCGCGCCTGCGACCGCCTTGGTCCGAATCAGGCCGAGGTCGGTGCCGCACTGGGGCTCGGTGAGGTTCATGGTCCCCATCCACTCGCCCGAGACGAGCTTGGGCAGGTAGAGCGCCTTCTGCTCGGCCGTGCCGCCGGCGTGGATCGCCGAATAGGCGCCGTGGGCCAGACCGGGATACATGGTGAAGGCCATGTTGGCCGAGGAGCCCATCTCGCTGAAGGCGACGTTGAGCACCGCCGGCAAGCCCTGGCCGCCATAGTCGGGATCAGCCGCAAGGCCGGTCCAGCCGGCCTCCGCGAACTGGCGGTAGGCGTCCTTGAAGCCGGCGGGGGTCTTGACGGTGTTGTCCGGCGACCAGACGCAGCCCTCCTGGTCGCCCACCCTGTTCAGCGGGGCGAGAACCCCCTCGCAGAACCTGGCCCCTTCCTCGAGCACCTGCTGGATCAGGTCCGGGGAGGCGTCGGCGAACCCCGGCAGGTTGGAATAGGTCTCCAGCCTGAGGACCTCGTTGAGCAGGAACGCCTGGTCTCTGACCGGGGCTCGGTAGCTCATGGGGGCGTTCCTCCAAGTGGGTTTTGACCCAGGCTAGACCGCTACGAGGCGATGCGCGAGAGCTTCGATCCCGATCTCACGCCCTCGCCGAGATATATTATCAATGATCAGTTATGCTGCAAGGCCAAGTCGGCTGCGTGCGACGCCAAGCAGCGGCGGCGGATGCCTCAATCGCTTGGCAACCCACGGCGGAGGGGCTATGGGCTCACCCGATGAATTAGAGGAACGAGGCAGGCGCAGCCGTCGCCCATCGGCGTCGGTGCGGGCCTGCCTCTGCGTTGGCCGGACCGGATTCGGCCCGTTGGAGCGATCCGCCTTGAGAGACAATGTTGCGGCTTGGGGAACGGCAGGCATGGTGATGAGTAGGCTCAAGACAGCCCTGGGCAAGGGCGTGGGCTTGGCTTCGGGGGCGGTCCTGGCCGCCGCGGTGGCGGGCGACGCCTGGGCCGAGGACCTTCTGGGCCAGCCGACGCCCGGAGCGATCGACCTTCAGCCGGCGGCCTCGTCGCTGAAGCATCAGGTGATCTTCTTCCACAACATCATCCTGCTGCCGATCATCACCGCGATCAGCCTCTTCGTGCTGGCGCTGCTGCTCTACGTGGTGTTCCGCTTCAACAAGCGGACCAATCCGGTCCCGGCGCGCTGGAGCCACAACACCCCGATCGAGGTCATCTGGACGGTGTTGCCGGTGTTGATCCTGATGGTCATCGCCATCTTCTCGTTCCGGCTGCTCTACGCCTACCACGACATGCCCAAGCCCGACCTCACCGTGAAGGCGACCGGCAACCAGTGGTACTGGAGCTACGAGTATCCGGACAACGGCGGCTACGCCTTCGACTCGCACATGCTTCCGGAAGACCAGGCCAAGGCCCAAGGCGTCCCTTACCGCCTTGCCGCCGACAAGCCGTTGGTGGTGCCGGTGGGCAAGGTCGTGCGGGTGCTGGTCACCGGCGCCGACGTGATCCACGCCTTCGCCCTGCCGGCCTTCGGCAACAAGATCGACGCCATCCCTGGCCGGGTGAACGAGACCTGGTTCAAGGCCGAGAAGACGGGCGTCTATTATGGCCAGTGCTCGGAGCTCTGCGGCGTCGACCATGCCTTCATGCCCATCCAGATCAACGTGATGGACCAGGCCGGCTACGACGCCTGGATCGCCGCCAAGGCGCCCAAGCCCGCCGCCGTTCCCGCGGCCCCTGCCGCCGCCGCTGCCGCCGCGGCGGCTCCCGCGGCTCCGGCCGCCGGAACGCCCGCGACCCCGGCCCCCGGGGCCGCCCCGACCCAAGGCGCCGCGCCCGTCGCGCCCGCCGCCCGTACCTGACGCTGGATTTCGAGCAAGGCTGAGCAATGGCGACCCCGGCTTCCCACGCACATGGCGCTGACGACCACGGTCACGACGCCCACGACCACAAGCCCGGCTTCTTCGTGCGGTGGTTCTTCTCCACCAACCACAAGGACATCGGCACCCTGTACATCCTGTTCGCCATCATGGCGGGCCTGGTGGGCGGGGCGTTCTCCGGCCTGATCCGCTGGGAGCTGGCCGAGCCTGGCATCCAGGTGTTCCAGCCCAACTCGCTGGTCGCCCACCTCGGGCTCATCGAAGGGTCGAAGAACGGCTACAACGTCATCGTCACCGCCCACGCCCTGATCATGATCTTCTTCATGGTCATGCCGGCGATGATCGGAGGCTTCGGCAACTGGTTCGTGCCGATCATGATCGGGGCGCCGGACATGGCCTTCCCCCGCATGAACAATATCTCGTTTTGGCTGCTGATCGCCTCCTGGTGCCTGCTCTGCACCTCGATGTTCGTCGACGGCGGCACGGGACGCGGCTTCGGCGGCGGCTGGACCATGTATCCGCCGCTCTCCACCACCGGTCAGACCGGCCCGGCCTTCGACCTCGCCATCCTGTCGCTGCACCTGGCGGGCGCCAGCTCGATCCTCGGGGCGATCAACTTCATCACCACCATCTTCAACATGCGCGCCCCGGGGATGACCATCCACCGCATGCCGCTGTTCGTGTGGTCGATCCTGGTCACCGTCTTCCTGCTGCTGCTGTCCCTGCCCGTGCTCGCCGGCGCCATCACCATGCTGCTGACGGACCGGAACTTCGGCACCTCGTTCTTCAATCCGGCCGGGGGCGGCGACCCCGTCATGTTCCAGCACCTGTTCTGGTTCTTCGGCCACCCCGAGGTCTACATCCTGATCCTGCCGGGCTTCGGCATGATCAGCCACATCGTCTCGACCTTCTCGAAGAAGCCGGTGTTCGGCTATCTGGCCATGGCCTACGCCATGGTAGCGATCGGCTTCGTCGGCTTCGTGGTGTGGGCCCACCACATGTTCACGGTCGGCATGAACGTGAACCTGCAGGCCTATTTCGTTGCGGCGACCATGGTCATCGCGGTGCCCACCGGCATCAAGATCTTCTCCTGGATCGCGACCATGTGGGGCGGGTCGGTCGAGTTCAAGACGCCGATGCTGTGGGCGATGGGCTTCATCTTCCTGTTCACCGTCGGCGGCGTCACCGGGGTGGTGCTGGCCAACGCCGGCGTCGATTACTCGCTGCAGGACACCTATTATGTGGTGGCCCACTTCCACTACGTGCTGAGCCTCGGCGCCGTGTTCGCCATCTTCGCGGGCTTCTACTACTGGTTCGAGAAGATGTGGGGGGTGAAGTACAACGAGTTCCTCGGCGCGGCCCACTTCTGGATCATGTTCGTGGGGGTGAACCTGGTGTTCTTCCCGCAGCACTTCCTGGGCCTGCAGGGCATGCCCCGCCGATACGTCGACTATCCCGACGCCTTCGCCCTGTGGAACAAGGTGTCGTCCTTCGGCTACGCGGTCACCCTGGTCGGCGTGTTCGTGTTCCTGATCATGCTGGTCGAAGCCATCGTTCGCCGGCGCAAGGCCGAGGCCAACCCCTGGGGACCGGGGGCGACGACGCTGGAGTGGACCCTGTCCTCTCCGCCGCCGTTCCACCAGTTCAACGAACTGCCGCACGTCCAACCCGACGCGCACTGATTTCACCCAGGCCCTCTCGACCCTCGGGTCTTGAACCGGCCGCAAAATGAGCGTTGAAGGCGCGGGCGGGACCTCCCCCCGCGCCTTCTTCCTGTCAGAGTTCGATTGCCGATGAGCGACGCCGCCGCCATGTCCAAGGTCGACCGGACCGGGGTCCCCGCCAGCGCCCGCGACTTCATCTCGCTGCTGAAGCCCCGGGTGATGTCGCTGGTGGTGTTCACTGCGCTCACCGGCCTCGTCTGCGCCGAGCGGGCGATGAATCCGATCCTGGCCGCCATCGCCATCCTGTGCATCGCCATCGGCGCCGGCGCGTCGGGGGCGCTGAACATGGCCTGGGACGCCGACATCGACGCCAAGATGCGGCGCACCCGCTCCCGACCGGTCCCGGCCGGCCGCGTGTCCCGCGGCGACGCGGCCTTCTTCGGCGGGGTGCTGTCGCTGTTCTCGGTGATGCTGATGGGCCTCGCGGTGAACTGGCTCGCCGCCGGCCTCCTGGGCTTCACCATCCTGTTCTATGCGGTGGTCTACACCATCTGGCTCAAGCGCCTGACGCCCCAGAACATCGTCATCGGCGGGCTCGCAGGGGCCCTGCCCCCCGTGGTCGGCTGGGCCGCCGCCGCCGGCGCGGTCCCCCTCAACGCCTGGCTGCTCTGCGCCATCATCTTTATGTGGACGCCGCCGCACTTCTGGGCGTTGTCGCTCTACACCTCGGGCGACTACGCCAAGGCAGGCGTCCCGATGATGCCGGTGGTCAAGGGCGCCAAGTCCACCCGCCTTCAGATCCTGGTCTACAGCCTGATCCTCGCCCCCCTGGGCTATCTGCCGGTGCTGACCGGCCTGGGCGGCCTGGTCTATGCGGGGGTCGCCGCCGGCGGCGGCGCCCTGTTCGTGCTCCTGGCCGTCCGCCTGTTCCGCAGCAAGGCCGGCGACAGCGACTCGGCCGGCGACGGCGTGCTCTATGGCCCCAAGGCCGACGCCAAGCCGGCGCGGGACCTGTTCGCGGTCTCCATCCTCTACCTGTTCGCCCTGTTCGCGGCGCTGCTGGTCGAGCATGGCCTCAAGGGCGTCCTATGATCCAGCCGACCCCGTCCAATCCCTTCGGCGAAAGCGAACAGGCCGCCAAGGCGCGCAGGTCCCGCAGCGTGGCCATCGCCCTGGGCCTGGTCGCCTTCGTGGTGCTGGTGTTCGTGGTCACCCTGCTGAAGCTGAGCGGCCATGGCGTCTGACCCGTCCGGCCCGCGGCGGCCCCGCCACCTGACCCTGTCGCTGATCTGCGCGGGGGTGGCGGTCGCCATGGTCGGCGCCTCCTATGCGGCGGTGCCGCTCTATCGCGCCTTCTGCCAGGCCACCGGTTTCGACGGCACCGTGCGGCGCGGCGCGGGCCCGATCGGAGATCCGCTGGACCACACCCTGACGGTGCGGTTCGACACCAATGTGCGCGGCCTGCCGTGGAAGTTCCGCCCGGAGGTCGCCAGCCAGCAAACCCGCATCGGCGCCCCCGCCATGGCCTGGTTCAAGATCCGCAACGACAGCGACACGCCGCTGACGGGGCGGGCGCTCTACAATGTCACTCCCGAATCGGCGGCGGCCTACTTCATCAAGACCCAGTGCTTCTGCTTCAAGGACCAGACCATCCCGGCCCACACCGAAATGCGCTTCCCGGTGATCTATTACGTCCAGCCCGGCTATGTGAAAGACCGGGACGCCCGCGTCTTCCAAGAGATCACCTTGTCCTACACTTACTATCCCAGCGCCAACGCCGCTCAGGCGGCGCCGACCGCGCCCGCGCGCAGCGTCCTTGTCCAGTCTGCGGCGTCTAAGCCGCGCGAACCCCTTGGCGGGACGCCGAGCAGGGGGCTATAGCAGACCCAGATCGCAGGCCCCCCGAAGACGGCGGCCCGCTCGCTTAATCACGCCGCCGGAGGCTTAGGGGCGCTACATGGCTCAAGACGCCGTCAAACACGACTACCACCTCGTCAGCCCGAGCCCGTGGCCGCTGGTCGGCTCGATCGCGGGAGCCGTCTTCGCCCTCGGGTTGGTGACCGACCTGAAGGGCCTGTTCGGCCTGCCCAAGGGCACCTGGTGGCTGCTGGCCCTCGGCCTGCTGGGCATCTTCTACACCATGATCGGTTGGTGGAGCGACGTGATCAAGGAGAGCCGCGCCGGCGACCACACCCCGGTGGTCTCGATCGGCCTGCGCTACGGCATGATCCTGTTCATCGCCTCGGAAGTGATGTTCTTCGTCGCCTGGTTCTGGGTGTTCTTCGAGATGGCCCTGTTCCATCACGTGCGGACCTTCTCGGGCCTCGAGGAGGTGCGCAACGCCTGGATGACCTGGCCGCCCAAGGGGGTCGAGACCCTGGATCCGTGGCACTTCCCACTGATCAACACCCTGACCCTGCTGACTTCGGGGACCACGGTGACCTGGGCCCACCACGCGATCCAGACCGGCGACCGCAAGGGCGCCAAGATCGCCCTGGTCCTGACCATCCTGCTCGGCATGATGTTCACCTCGATCCAGGCCTACGAGTACCGCGAGATCATCGCCGAACACCTGTTCTTCAACGAGGCCTCGGCCAATGCGGGCCTCTATGGCTCCTCCTTCTTCATGGCCACGGGCTTCCACGGCTTCCACGTCATCATCGGCACCATCTTCCTGATCGTCTGCCTGATCCGGCTGCTGGCCGGCCAGTTCACGCCCAAGAAGCACTTCGGCTTCGAGGCGGCGGCCTGGTACTGGCACTTCGTCGACGTGGTGTGGCTGTTCCTGTTCGCGTTCATCTACGTGATCTTCGGCGGGTCGCACGGCGGGTAAGGGCAGGCTGCCATGGCGGGCGTGAACCCGATTGTCGCGGGGCTCGCCTGTCGCTGCCCCAACTGCGGCAAAGGCCAGCTGTTCGCCGGCTTCGTGGCGGTGCGCGAAAGCTGCGCGACCTGCGGCTTTGACCTGCGCAAGGCCGATTCCGGCGACGGCCCCACCGTGTTCATCATCCTGATCGTCGGCGCCGTGGTCTGTTTCGGCGCCCTGATCTGCGATGTGGCCCTGCACCCGCCGATCTGGCTCGATCTCGTGGCCTGGCCGCTGATGGCCGTCCTCCTGTCCGTCGCCCTGCTGCGGCCCTTCAAGGGGGTGCTGGTGGCGATGCAGTTCCACAATCGGGCTTCGGAGGCCCGCCATGACCTTTGATCCCCGCCCGGCGCCGCCGGGCCGGTTCAGTCTGCCGCTGCTGCTCGCGGTGGGCGTCTGCGTGGCCATACTGGCGACGCTCGGGACCTGGCAGATGCAGCGCCGGGCCTGGAAGGAAGGCCTTCTCGCCCGTATCGAGGCGCTCAAGGCCGCCCCGGCCGAGCCGCTGGACGTGGTGCTGCGGCGCCTGCCCGACCAAGTCGACGTGGAATACGTCCGGGTCCAGACGGCCTGCCCCGACCTGGAAACCCTGCCGACCCTGCGACTCTACACGGTCCGCGACGGCATGAGCGGCTACCGCCTGATCGCCGCCTGCCCGGTCAATGCGGGCCCCTATAGCTCCATCCTGGTCGATCGCGGCTTCATCCCGCGGGAGGTGGCGGATGTCCCGTCCGCTCCGGCGGCCCTGCAGCGCCCGATCACCGGCATCCTGCACAAGGGCGAGTCGGGCAGCGTCTTCACCCCCCAGAACCGCCCCGGCCGGGACTGGTACCGCCGCGACGTTCCGGCCATGGCCAAGGCGTTGAAAGCCGACCGTCCCGCACCGATGTTCCTGATGCTGGAAAACCCCGCGCCGCACGGACCGGGGCCCCAGCCCGCGCCCCTGCCCGCCGACATCCCCAACCGGCACCTTGAATACGCCCTGACCTGGTACGGGCTCGCCGTCGCCCTGCTCGGGGTCTACATCGCCAAGCTCGTTCGCGACCGGAAGGCCTGATCTGCCATGCGCTATGTCTCCACCCGCGGCGGGACCGAGGCCGTAGGATTCGCCGAAACCCTGCTCGCGGGCCTCGCCCCCGACGGCGGCCTGTACATCCCCCAGTCCTGGCCGGCCTTCACCCGCGATGAGATCGCCGGGTTCGCGGGGCGCCCCTATGCCGAGGTCGCCGCCGAGGTGCTGGCCCGTTTCGTCGGCGACGACATCCCCCGCGCCGTGATCGACCGGCTGACGGCCGAGGCCTATGCGACCTTCGCCCATCCGGCGGTGACGCCCCTGAAACAGCTCGATTCAGGGCTCTGGCTGCTCGAACTGTTCCATGGTCCGACCCTGGCCTTCAAGGACGTGGCGATGCAGCTGCTCGCCCGCCTGTACGACCATGTGCTGGCGACCCGCGGCCGCACCCTCACCATCGTCTGCGCCACCTCCGGCGACACCGGCGGCGCGGCGGTGGAGGCCTTCCGAGGGGCCGCCCACGCCCGTATCGTCGTGCTGTTCCCGGAGGGGCGGATCTCCGAGGTGCAGCGGCGCTTCATGACCACCACCGCCGACGCCAATGTCGCCTGCGCCTCGGTCAAGGGGACCTTCGACGACTGCCAGACCATCGTGAAGGCCCTGTTCGCCGACGAGGACTTCCGCAGCGACGTTGACCTGTCCGGGGTCAATTCGATCAACTGGGCCCGGGTGGTGGCGCAGGCCGTCTACTATTTCACCGCCGCGGTCGCCCTGGGCGCGCCGGACCGCAGGATCGGGTTCGCGGTCCCCACCGGCAATTTCGGCGACGCCTTCGCCGGGTTCGTGGCCATGAAGCTGGGCCTGCCCATCGACCGGATGGTCATCGCCACCAATTCCAATGACATCGTCGCCCGCGCCTTCGAGACCGGTCGCTACGCCAAGGGCCAGGTGGTCGCCACCCAGAGCCCGGCGATGGATATCCAGATCGCCTCCAACTTCGAGCGGCTCTACTACGAGGCGGTCGGCCGCGACGCCGCCGAGACCAGGCGCGCCTTCGAGAGCTTCAACAGCGCCGGCGCCATCGACCTGCCGACCCAGGGCTTCGGCCAGCTCGCCGAGCTGTTCACCGGAGTGGCCGTCAGCGAGGCCGAGACCGCGGCCTCCATCGCCGCCGCCTATGAGGCGACTGGCGAGATCATCGACCCGCACACCGCCGTCGCGGTGGCGGCGGCCAAGCGCGTCGCCGCCTCCGACGCACCCCTGGTGGTGCTGGCCACCGCCCATCCGGCCAAGTTCCCCGAGGCCGTCGAAGCCGCCATCGGCCGTCAGCCGGGACTGCATCCCCGCGCCGACGGCCTGTTCGAGCGGGACGAGCGGATCGATCATCTGCCCGCCAACGCCGGCGCCGTGAAAGCCTACGTCCGCGCCTTCGTGAAGGCATGAGCGCGCGCCTGCACACCCTCGCCAACGGCGTCCGCGTCATCTGCGACCCCATGCCGGGGCTCGAGAGCACCGCCCTGTCGGTGGTGATCCGCGGCGCTTCCCGCTGGGAGGGCGCGGACCGCAGCGGCTGGTCGCACCTGATCGAGCACATGGTGTTCAAGGGGGCCGGGTCCCGCTCGGCCCTTCAGATCGTCGAGGCGATCGAGGCGGCCGGCGGCCACGTCAACGCCGCCACCGGCTACGAGCGCACCAGCTATCAGATCCGCTGCCTGCGCGAAGGCCTGGAACTGGGCATGGAGATCGGCGCCGACCTGGTGCGCCGGCCCACCCTGGATGCGGACGACCTCAGGCGCGAGATCGCCGTGGTCGGCCAGGAGATCGCCGAGGCGGCCGACACGCCCGACGACCGGGTGTTCGACCTGGCGCAGGCGAGCGCCTTCGCCGGCCAGCCTCTTGGGCGCCCCATCCTGGGGTCCACCGACAGCATCGGCGCGGCCACGGTCGAGACCTTGTCGGCCTATCACGCCGCCCTCTACGCCCCGGACCGCATCGTCGTCAGCGTCGCCGGCGCCGTGGACGAGGACCAGCTGCTGGCCCTGGCCGAGCGTCATTTCGGCGACGCCCGCGCGCCGGCGGAGACCATGAGCGAACCGGTCCCGGCTGCCTTCGTCGGCGGCGAACAGGCCGAGACCCGTCGGCTGGAGCAGGCCCAGCTGGTGTTGCTGCTGCCGGGCGTCAGCGCCCGCGACGACGACTATTTCGCCATCCGTCTGTTCGCCGAGATCCTGGGCGGCGGCATGTCCTCGCGCCTGTTCCAGGTGATCCGCGAGGACCGGGGCCTGGCCTACGCCATCGACGCCTATGCCGAGACCTACGAGGACACCGGCGTGCTGGGCATCTATGTCGGCTGCGCCGCCGCCGACGCGGCCGAGACCGCGCGGCTCAGCGCCGAGGAGACCCTGAAACTCGCCGCCGGCCCCCTGCCGGACGAATTGGCCCGCGCCAAAGCCCAGGCCAAGGCCCAGTTGTTCATGGGCCGGGAGTCGCCCCTGACCCGCGCCGAACAGGCCGCCGGCCAGGTGCTGCTGTTCGGCCATGCCTTCGAGCCTCTGGAGCTCGCCACAGCCATCGACGCGGTCGAAGCCGCTGACCTGTCGCGGGTGGGAGAGCGGGCCCTGGGATCGGGTCAGGCTGCGGTGGCGGTGCTGGGACCGAAGCGCGCTGCGGCGGCCCTGGATGCGTTCCGGAGGGGGCGCGCTATAGTCGGCGCATGACCACGCCCTTCGACGTCATCCGCTCCATGGGAACGGAGCTGTTGCAGGCCTCGCCCCAAGCGAAGGCGCTCGGCCTGGTGCTGGTCGGGGTCGAGCCCCGCGAGGCCACCCTGAAGGTGGTCTATCGCGACGACCTGATCGGCGATCCGGACACCGGGGTGATCGCCGGCGGGGTCGTGACCACCCTGCTGGACCACGCCTGCGGCCAGGCGGTCTGGGCGGCCCTCAAGGAATACACCACCGTCGCCACCTTGGACCTGCGCATCGACTACATGCGCGCGGCCGAGCCGGGGCTGGACATCTTCGCCCACGCCCATTGCTACAAGCTGACCCGCTCGGTGGCCTTCGTCCGCGCCCAGGCCTACGACCGCGACCGCGACGATCCTATCGCCACCGCCCAGGCCGCCTTCATGCTGGACGCCCACGCCGGCCGCCCGCCCGGAACCAACCGCAAGAAGGCCCCATGAGCACCCAGGACGACCTGAGCGCGGTCCTGGCCCGCATCCCCTACGCCCGGTTCCTGGGGGTAAGCGCCGAGCTGCACGGGGACGAGATGACCGCCATCCTGCCGTTCAGCGACCACCTGATCGGCGACCCGACCTTGCCGGCGCTGCACGGAGGGGTGCTGGGCGCGTTCATGGAGATGACCGCCCTGGCCCAGCTGTCGGTCAGCCAAGGCCTGATCCGCCAGCCGCGCCCCATCGACGTCACCGTCCAGTATCTCCGCTCCGGAAAGCCCCAGCCCGTCTACGCCCGCGCCCAGCTGAAACGGGCGGGCCGCCGCATCGCCAACGTCTATGTCGAAGCCTGGCAGGACACCCGCGCGGCGCCTATCGCGTCCCTCTACGGCCACTTCCTGATCACGCCCAGGGAGGCGGAACCCGCTTCGGACTGACCGTCGCCCAGGGGAGCGCGGCGTTGACCCGCGCCCACGCGGTCTCTATCCCGCCCCCATGTTCGAAGGTCTCAGTTCCCAAGCCCGCGACGCCAAGGCGTGGCCATTCGAGCAGGCCCGCGCCCTGCTCGACCGCATCCTGCGTCTGCGCCTCGATTCCGACGCCGACCGGGACCTGGCCGCCAGCCTGATCCGCAATGGCGAGGCCGCCGTCGCCGCCGAGCGCTTCCCCGCCCTGGTGGACCGCTCGGTGCTGTTCGAGACCGGCTACGGCCCCTCGGGCCTGCCGCACCTTGGCACCTTCGGCGAGGTGGCGCGCACGACCATGGTGCGCACCGCCTTCCGGGCCCTCACCGACGACGCCCTGCCGACCAAGCTGATCGCCTTCTCCGACGACATGGACGGGCTGAGGAAGGTTCCGCCCAATGTCCCCAACGGGGAGATGCTGGCCGAGGACCTGGACAAGCCCCTGACCGTGGTGCGCGACCCCTTCGGCGAGCACGCCAGCTTCGGCCATCACAACAATGCGCGCCTGCGGGCTTTCCTGGACGGATTCGGCTTCGACTACGAGTTCGTCTCCTCGACCGACTGTTACCGGGGCGGCCGGTTCGACCGGACCCTGCTGACCGCCCTGGCCCGGTTCGACGCCATCCAGAAGATCATGCTCCCGTCCCTGGGCGAGGAGCGCCGCGCCACCTATTCGCCCTTCCTGCCGATCAGCCCTAAGACCGGCAAGGTGCTGCAGGTCCCGACCCTGGAGCGCCACGTCGACCGGGGGACCATCGTCTTCTGCGACGAGGACGGCGAACTGACCGAGGTCCCGGTCACCGGCGGCGGGGTGAAGATGCAGTGGCGCCCGGACTGGGCCATGCGCTGGACCGCGCTCGGCGTCGATTACGAGATGAGCGGCAAGGACCTGATCGACAGCCAGCGTCTGTCGAACCAGGTGTGCAAGGTCCTGGGCGGGACCCCGCCGGAGGGGTTCAACTACGAGCTCTTCATGGACGAGAACAACCAGAAGATCTCCAAGACCAAGGGCAACGGCCTGAGCATGGAGGAATGGCTGCGCTACGGCGCGCCCGAGAGCCTCGCCTATTACATGTTCCAGTCGCCCCGCTCGGCCAAGCGTCTGTTCTTCGACGTCATCCCCAAGGCGACGGACGAATATCTTCAACAGCTAGACGGCCTCAACCGCAAGGCCGCCGAAGGCAACGGCCCGCCCGACCTGAACAATCCGGCCTGGCACGTCCACGGGGGCGCGCCGCCCGAGGCGGGCTCGCCGGTGTCGTTCTCGCTGATGCTCAACCTGGTCTCGGCCGCCAACGCCTCCGACAAGCAGATCCTGTGGGGTTTCCTCGAACGCTATCTGCCGGGCGCCACGCCGGCGAGCGAGCCCCTGCTCGACCGCCTGGCCGACTACGCCATCCATTATTACGAGGACTTCGTCCGGCCCTCGAAGCGGTTCCGCCCTCCCGACGACCGCGAGCGCGCGGCCATGGCCGACCTGGCGGCCCGCCTGCGCGCCCTGCCGGCCGGGACCACCGACGCCGAGGCGATCCAGAACGAGGTCTACGCCGCCGGCAAGGACGCCGGGTTCGAGCCCCTGCGCGCCTGGTTCACCGCCCTCTACGAAGTCCTGCTCGGCCAGACCCAGGGGCCGAGGTTCGGCTCCTTCGCGGCGGTGTTCGGCCTCGACCGCACCATCGGCCTGATCGACCGCGCCCTGGCCGGCGAGGACCTGGCCTCGAATTGAGCCGCGACCGTGGGGGTTGTCCTCACCTCTCATCGTTGCGATCTGAAGGGCTCGCTGTACGGTGACCCTATGAACGCCCTGTCCCCCGCCCCCTCGATCCTCGAAGCCCACGACGTCGATCCCAAGCGGGCCCTGACCCTGCTGCAGAAGGCGCTCGATGGCGCCGACGACGGCGAGCTGTTCATCGAACGGTCCGAGTCCGAGGGTCTGATGTTCGACGACGGGCGGCTGAAACAGGCCTCCTACGACTCCACCCAGGGCTTTGGCCTGCGCGTGGTCTCCGGCGAGACCGCCGGCTACGCCCACGCCAGCGAGATCTCCGAGGCCGCCATCGCCCGCGCCGGCGAGGCTTCCGCCCTGGCCAAGCGGGGGCACGCCGCCGACGTCGCCGAGCCGCCCCGCCAGACCAACGCCAAGCTCTATGGCGAGGACGACCCCCTCGCCCACCCGGCGTTCGGGGACAAGATCGGGCTGCTTCAGGAGATCGACGCCTTCGCCCGCGCCCGCGATCCCCGGGTGGTGCAGGTCACCGCTTCCATCTTCGGCGAGCGGCGCCAGATCGAGATCCTGCGCGGCGACGGCCGGCTGCTGCGGGACGTCCGGCCGCTGGTGCGGGTCAATGTCTCCATCACCGTCGAACGCGACGGCCGCCGCGAGACCGGCTCGTCCGGCGCCGGCGGGCGCACCACCTTCGACGCCTGGGTCCGGCCCGAGCATTGGCAGGGCCAGGTGGACGAGGCGTTGCGCTCGGCCCTGGTCAACCTCGACGCCATCGCGTGTCCGGCCGGGGAAATGGACGTGGTCATCGGACCGGGGTGGAACGGGGTGCTGTTGCACGAAGCCGTCGGCCACGGCCTGGAAGGCGACTTCAACCGCAAGGGCATCTCCGCCTTTTCCGGGCGCATCGGCGAACGGGTGGCCGCGCCCGGCGTCACCGTGTTCGACGACGGCTCCATCGCCGACCGACGCGGCTCCCTCACCATCGACGACGAGGGCACGCCCACCTCGCGCACCATCCTGATCGAGGACGGCATCCTGCGCGGCTATATGCACGACCGGCTGTCGGCGCGGATGATGGGGGTCGAGGCCACCGGGAACGCCCGCCGGCAGTCCTATGCCCACATGCCCATGCCGCGGATGACCAACACCGGCATGCTCGGCGGCGACACGCCCCGGGAGGAGATGATCGCGTCGGTGAAGCGCGGCCTCTACTGCGCCAATTTCGGCGGCGGCCAGGTCGACATCACCAACGGCAAGTTCGTCTTCCAGTGCACCGAGGCCTATCTGATCGAGGACGGCCGGATCACCGCCCCGGTCAAGGGCGCCACCCTGATCGGCGACGGCCCCTCGGCCCTGACCCGGGTGCAGATGATCGGCGACGACTTCTGCTTCGACCCCGGCATCGGCGTGTGCGGCAAGTCGGGGCAGGGCGTGCCGGTGGGCGTGGGCCAGCCCTCGATGAAGATCGGCGGCCTCACCGTCGGCGGGACCAGCCTCTAGCCAAATCGGCGTTTCACGCAGCCGGCCGTCCGACCCGTCTGGCTGAACCGGACGGCGGATGGTTTAGTCTCCGGGTCGGACAGGGTCGGAGACGGACATTGGCGAGCGTGGACACGGATCTTGCGACGGCGCGCCCGAGCCATGCCAGCTTCATTCCGGCCAGCGCCCGCCTACGCGAACTGACCCCCCTGCCCCTGATCGTCGGGGCGCTGCTGGGCATCGTGTTCGGGGCCTCGTCCCTCTATCTGGTGCTCAAGGTCGGGTTGACGGTCTCGGCCTCGATCCCGGTGGCGGTGACCTCGATCACCCTGTTCCGGCTGCTGTCCAAGCTGGGCCTGGGCTCGGCCACCATCCTTGAGAACAACATCGTCCAGACCGCCGGCTCAGCGGGCGAATCCATCGCCTTCGGCATCGGCGTGACCATGCCGGCGATCATGATCCTGGGCTTCGACCTGGAGATCAGCCGGGTGCTGCTGGTCGCCGTCCTCGGCGGCCTCCTCGGCATATTGATGATGATCCCGCTGCGCCGGGCCTTGATCGTCGAGCAGCACGCCGAGCTGAAATATCCGGAAGGCACCGCCTGCGCCGAGGTGTTGAAGGCCGGGGCCACGGCGGAAGAACACCTTCTGGCGGCGGAGGCCGGCGGCCGCGCCCAGACCGCGGCGGAGATCGCCGCCAGCGCCCGCACCATCGTCGGCGGGTTCGTGATCGGCGTGGTCTACAAGATCGCCATGAGCGCCTTCCAGCTCTGGAAGGACGTGCCCGAAAAGGTGTTCGGGGCGCCCCTGGCCGCCGGCTCGATCGCGGCGGAGATCTCGCCCGAGCTGTTGGGCGTCGGCTACATCATCGGCCCCCGCATCGCCTCGGCCATGGCGGGTGGGGGCGTCCTGGCTTACCTCGTCCTGATCCCGGCCATCCACTTTTTCGGCGGCGCGGCCGGGGCGATCATCCCCCCGGGGACCATGCCGATCAGCCAGATGGGGCCGGGCGAAATCCGCGGGGCCTACATCCTCTACATCGGCGCGGGCGCGGTGACGGCGGGGGGGCTGATCAGCCTCGTCCGTTCCTTGCCGACCATCTGGCGCGGCCTGAAGGCGGGTCTGGCCGGGATCAGCTTCGGGAAGGGTCCAGGGGCGGCGGCGCCGGCCCTGGCGCGCACCGACCAGGACCTGCCGTTGCAGGTGGTCGGGATCGGCCTGGTCGCGCTGATGGGCGCGATCCTGATGGCCCACTCCCTGCACATGAACCTCTTGGGCGCGGCCCTGATCGTGGTGTTCGGCTTCCTCTTCGTCACCGTCTCGTCGCGGCTGACGGGCGAGATCGGCTCTTCCTCCAATCCGATCTCCGGCATGACGGTGGCCACCCTGCTGCTCACCTGCCTGTTCTTCCTGGCCCTGGGCTGGACCGGCCCGACCTATTACGTCACCGCCCTGTCGGTGGGGGCCATCGTCTGCATCGCCGCCTCCAATGCCGGCACCACCTCCCAGGACCTGAAGACCGGCTATCTGGTCGGCTCGACGCCGCGGGCGCAGCAGATCGCCATCCTGATCGGGGCCTTCGCCTCGGCTCTGGCGCTGGGCCCCATCCTGCTGTCCCTGAACCAGGCCTCCACCGTCTACGTGCCGGTGGCCCCGCTGTCGCAACCCGCCGTCCCCCCAGCCGTGCTGTCGACTCTGCCCGCCGAGCACCTGCAGGGACCGCAGGCCCGCGACGATGCGGGCGTCTACCGCGTCTGGCACAGGACCGACGGGACCGGCGCCCCGGCCGGCCGCTACCTGGTCAATGAGCGCGGCCAGCCGGTCTATCTGGTCGATCCCGGCATCAACGGCCAGCACAAGGTCCGCCCGGACGGAAGCCACGTCCTGAAGTTCGACGCCCCCAAGGCGACCCTGATGTCCTACATCATCAAGGGCATCCTCAATCAGCAGCTGCCCTGGACCCTGGTGATCCTGGGCGCCGCCATCGCCGGGGTGCTGGAGCTGTGCGGCATCCCCTCCCTCGCCTTCGCGGTGGGGGTCTATCTGCCGGTGTCCTCCTCGATCCCGGTGTTCATCGGCGGGGCTGTCCGCTGGCTGGTGGATCGGCGGGCCCGCAAGCACATGACCGGCCCGAAGACCCTGTCCGAAATGGAGCTCAGCGCCCTGTCGGACCGCAGCCCAGGCGTGCTGATGGCCTCGGGCTATATCGCCGGCGGCGCCATCGCCGGGGTCGCCATCGCCTTCATGGCCGGGCTGATGGGCGACTTCAGCCAGCACATCAACGCGGTGATGACCGCGGCCAATCCGTTCTTCGCCGGCCCTTACGCCGACCTGCTGTCGCTACTGCCCTTCGCCGTTCTATTGGCGACGCTGTACCGCGCGGGAGGCCGGAGACCCGAGCGTCTAGACCCGGCTCGGTGAGCGGTTCCAGGCCTCCGAATCTCTGGTTTACGGACGTAACCGATTTGGATTACACTCGTAGGCCATGAACATCACCCAAGCCGAAAGCCGCATCATGGATGCGCTGTGGGTCAAGAGTCCGCTGACCGCGGACGAGGTGGTGGCCGCCGTCGCCGGGCCGCAGGGCTGGGGCGAGGCCACGGTCAAGACCCTGATCAACCGCCTGTTGAAGCGAAAGGCGATCCGCTCCGAACGGATCGACGGGCGGGTCCGCTATGTGCCGCTGCTGCAGCGCGCCGACTATGTGCAGGCCGAAAGCCAGGGCCTGCTGGACCGGCTGTTCGAGGGCCGCCTTACCCCGCTCGTGGCCCACTTCGCCGAACACCGGACCTTGAAGCCCGACGAGATCAGGCGTTTGCGCAAGCTGCTGGACGCCCTCGATGACGACGGCTGACCTCCTGGTCGACGCCCTGGTGCGGAGCCAGATCGCCGCCAGCCTGGCGATAATGCTGGTGCTGGCGCTCAGGCCGGCCGCGCAGCGGCTGATCGGGGCCGAGCTGACCTATCGCCTGTGGGTGGTCGCGCCGGTCGCCGCCGTGGTCGCCCTGTTCCCAAGCCTGTCCGAATTCTTGTCCCAGGGCGACGCCGCGCCGCCGGCGCTCCACCCGCACGCGACCCTGCTGTTGGAAGCCTGGGCCCTCGGCGTCACCACCGTCGGCGGTCTGATGGCGCTGGCGGAGGCCCTGTTCCGCCGCTCCGCCCGGCAAGGCCGCGCCGGCCCGGCGGTGATGGGCGTGTCCTGGCCCCGGATCGTCACGCCTTCGGACTACGCCGAGCGGTTCACCGCCGCCGAACGCGCGCTGATCGGCCGGCACGAGCGCACCCACATCGCCCGCCGCGACCCCAGGGCCAACCTGTTCATCGCCGCCATGGGCGCGCTCGCCTGGTTCAACCCCTTGGTCCACATCGCCGCCGCCTGTGCGCGGCTGGACCAGGAACTGGCCTGCGACGCCGCCGTGATCGAGGCCTGGCCGGGCTGCCGCAGGGACTATGGCGCGACCCTGGTGAAGGCGCACATGAGCCGCTTGGCCTCGCCCCTGGCCTGCGCCTGGCCCGCCGCCGGCCGCCACCCCCTGGAGGTGCGCCTGGGCATGCTGGCCCGGCCGCCCCTCAGCCTGTCGCATTATGTGAAGGGCGCGGCCGGGATCGGGCTGGTGGCGGTGATCCTCGCCATCGGGGTCTGGACCTTGGCGCCGTAGGACCCGACATACCGCCCACCCCTTGGCAAGCGGCCTAGACCGACCCGACCGTCTTCAGCTTGGCGCGGGGGTGGATCTCGTTCTGGCTCATCACCACGGTCTGGCCGCGGAAACGTTCGACGATGGAGCGGACATAGGGGCGGATGCCCGGGCTGGTCAGCAGCACCCCGCTCTCGCCCGCCAGCGCCACCCGTTCGAAGGTGTCGCGCACGCTGCGGATGAACTCCTGCAGCTTGGAGGGCGCCATCGCCAGTTGCCGGTCGTCGCCCGACCCGATCAGGGAGTCGGCGAAGGCCTGCTCCCAGTCCGGCGACAGGGAGACGATGGCCAGCGCCCCGTCGTCGCTGCGGTTCTGCCAGCACAACTGTTTGGCCAGGCGGGTGCGCACCTGCTCGACCACATTGGCGACGGCCGAGGTGTGGGGCGCGGCCTCGCCGACGCCCTCCAGGATCGCCGCCAGGTCGCGGATCGACACACGCTCCTTCAGCAGCGCCTGCAGCACCCGCTGCACCGTGCCGGCCGAAACCACCGCGGGGATCAGGTCGTCGGCCAGCTTCTTCTGCTCCGGCGGCAGGTCCTTCAGCAGCTTCTGCACCTCGGCGTAGGACAACAGGTCGGCCATGTTGTCCTTGAGGATCTCGGTCAGATGGGTGGTCAGCACCGTGGCCGGGTCGACGATGGTGTAGCCGCGGAAGGTGGCCTCTTCGCGTAAGGACTCGTCGATCCAGGTGGCCGGCAAGCCGAAGGCCGGTTCGCGCATGTGCTCGCCGGGGAGGTCCACCTGGCCGCCGCGGGGGTCCATAGCCATCAGCGATCCGATCCGAACTTCGCCAGTCCCGGCCTCCATCTCCTTGATCACCAGCCGGTAGCCCTGGGTAGGCAGGCGCATGTTGTCGAGGATGCGGACGCTGGGCATGACGAAGCCGAAATCGGCCGCCAGGGTGCGCCGCAGCGCCCGGATCTGGTCGGTGAGCCGGCGGCCCTCCAGGTCGTTGATCAGGCCGAGCAGGCCGTAGCCCAGCTCGATCTTGACGTCGTCGATGGCCAGGGCCGAGGCGATGGGCTCCTCCGCCTGTTCGACCGGGCCGGCCTCGGTCGCCGCGGGCGGCGGCGGCGGCTTGCGCGCGGTGCGCCAGGCCAGGGCCCCGGCGCCCAGGGCGATGGCGGCGAAGGGCGCCAGCGGCATGCCCGGGACGATGCCGATCACCCCGGCGGCGGCCGAAACCATGCCCAGGCTGATCGGATTGGTGGCCAGTTGCAGCACGATGGCCTTGTCAGCGGAGCCCTCGACCCCGGATTTGGAGACCAGGAAGCCGGCGGCGATGGAGATGACCAGAGCCGGGACCTGGCTGACCAGGCCTTCGCCGATGGTCAGGACGGTATAGGACGAAGCCGCCTGCTGCAGGCTGACCCCGTGCTGCAGCACCCCGATCAATATGCCGCCGATGATGTTGATGGCGGTGATGATCAGGCCGGCGACCGCGTCGCCGCGGACGAATTTCGAGGCGCCGTCCATGGCCCCGAAGAAATTGCTTTCCTGTTCGACCTCCTTGCGCCTCTGGCGCGCCTGGTCCTCGTTGATCAGGCCCGAGGACAGGTCGGCGTCGATGGCCATCTGTTTGCCCGGCATGGAATCGAGGGCGAAACGGGCGGCGACCTCGGCGATGCGGGTCGAACCCTTGGTGATGACCACGAAGTTCACGATCACCAGGATGGCGAAGACGATCACCCCGATGACGAAATTGCCCCCCATCATCAACGCCCCGAAGGCCTGGATGATCATGCCGGCCGGTTCGCCGCCCTCGTGCCCGTGACCCAGGATCAGCCGGGTCGAGGCGAGGTTCAGTCCCAGCCGGAACAGGGTGGCGACCAGAAGCACGGTCGGAAAGGCGGTGAATTCGAGCGGCTTCTTGATCAGCAGCGCCGTCATCAGGATCAGCACGGCCAGGGTCAGGGAGATGGCCAGCAACAGGTCGATCAGCGCCGCCGGAATCGGCAGGATCAACAGGGCGATGACCAGCACCACCCCGAACGCCAGCGCGACTTCGCCCCGCGCCACCCAGCCCAATACCTCTTTAGGCGTGATGCGCGCAGGAATCCCGGGGAGGGCGAGATCAACCATGGATCGAACCGCCAAGCTCGACATTCATTGGGCCGCCATCCGCCATCAGATCGCCAAGCACGCCACCCGCCGCAGCCGCTGACCCAGTCATCGGCCAG
The DNA here is from genome assembly GCA_035493955.1 of Caulobacteraceae bacterium. Taxonomy (GTDB): domain Bacteria; phylum Pseudomonadota; class Alphaproteobacteria; order Caulobacterales; family Caulobacteraceae; genus NCED01. The sequence continues at coordinate 38,463 of DATJHI010000015.1, forward strand.
GCCCCAAAGCCGAGACCACAATCTGCGCCATCTCCGCCAGGGCCGCTTCGCGGGTGGCGTCGGGGGCCTCGCCGCCGGTGAGATACGCCGCGATCAGGATTGGTGGCCACGAGGGCGGCCAGGCGATGGCCACATCATTGCTGGTCGCATGGACCCCGGTGCCGGTCTTGTCGCCGACGCGCCAGTCCTTGGGCAGACCGGCGCGCAGCCGCCTGTCGCCGGTCTTGTTGGCGATCATCCAACCGGTCAATTGCAGCCGCGATGCGTCGCTCAGGGTCTTGCCGAGGAGGATTCGGCGCAGGTCCGCGATAGAGGCTTCCGGTTTGGTTGTATCGCGTGGATCACCAGGTATGGCCGTGTTGAGGGTCGGTTCGTTGCGGTCCAGTCGGGTGCCGGCGTCTCCGATCGAACGCAACCAGCGGGTGAGGCCGGCCGGCCCGCCCAAGCTGGTCAGGAGCAGGTTGGCGGCGCCGTTGTCGCTGAGGGTGATGGCGGCGGCGCACAGGTCGCCCAAGGGCATGGCCCCCTCGCCGACGCGCGCCTGGGTCGTCGGCGAATTGAAGAGCAGGTCGGCCTTGCTGTAGGCGATGCGCCGGTCGAGACGCTCGACCCCGCGGTCGACGCGCGCCAGGACCGCCGCGGCGGCCAACCATTTGAAAGTGCTGCACATCGGAAACCGCTCGTCGGCCCGGTAGGCCAGCCATCGGTTCGAGCCAGTGTTCAGGGCCGCCAGGCCCAGCCGTCCGCCCACCCACCTTTCGAGGGCGCGCAGATTCTGCTGGGCACCTTGACTGCGCGTAGCCGCCAGGGCCTGCGGACCTGCGAAAGCCGCCGCCGCGCCCGCGCCGATCAGGGCGCGCCGGTCGAAGCAGGTCCGGTCAGGCCGCATAGGCCCCCGCGATCACGCCGCCCTGTGGAGCGGGGACGGCGACGCCGGCCTCGGAATATTCCTTCAGCTTGTTGCGCAGGGTGCGGATCGAAATGCCCAGGATATTGGCCGCATGGGTGCGGTTGCCGAGGCAGTGGCTCAGGGTCTCGATGATCAGCTGCTGCTCCACCTGAGCCACGGTCTGGCCGACGAAATCGCGGGCCGCCATGTCGGTCGCCATGGAGGCGGCCTGCACGGCGCGGCTGGCCGCCACCGAACCGGCGTCGCCGGACAGGGGCTGCCCGTCGGGCAGGCGGATGGCGCCCTCCTCGATCTCCGGCCCCACCGACAGCAGCACCGCCCGGTGCATGGCGTTCTCGAGTTCGCGCACATTGCCGGGCCAACGGTGCAGGGTCACCCGGTGGCGCGCGGCAGCCGACAGCGGCCGGTCGGGCAGGCCGTTGGCGGCGGCATATTTGCGGGCGAAATGCTCGGCCAGGGCGGTCACGTCGCCGGGACGCTCACGCAGGGGCGGCAGACGCAGGTTCACCACATTGAGCCGATACAGCAGATCCTCGCGGAAGGTCCCCTCGCGCACGGCCACGCCCAAGTCTCGGTTGGACGTGGCCAGGATGCGGATGTCCACCTTCACCGGTTTGGAGCCGCCGACCCGGTCGATCTCGCGTTCCTGCAGCGCCCGCAGCAGCTTGGCCTGCAGCCGGTGGTCCATCTCGGAGATTTCGTCCAGCAGCAGGGTGCCCCCGTCGGCCTCCTCGAACTTGCCGACGCGGCGGGCCAGGGCGCCGGTGAAGGCGCCCTTCTCATGGCCGAACAGCTCCGATTCCAGCAGGTTTTCGGGGATCGCGGCGCAGTTGACCGAGATGAACGGCCGCTCGGACCGGCGCGAGGCCTTGTGCAGATAGCGGGCCATCACCTCCTTGCCGACGCCGCTTTCGCCGGTGATCAGGATCGAGGCGTCCGAACCCGCCACCTGGTCGGCCAGCCTCAGCACCGCCTGCATGGCCGGGTCCCGGGCCACCAGCGGGCGGTCGTCGTCCGAGACGGCGGCCAGCACCGCGGCGATCAGAGCGGCGTCGGGCGGCAACGGGATGAATTCCTTGGCGCCGGCGCGGATGGCGTCGGCCGCCTTCTTCGGGTCGGGCCCGATCCCGCAGGCGACCACCGGCACCCGGATCCGCTCCGCCTCGTTGGCGGCGATCAGGCCGGCGATGTCGAGGTCGTAGTCGACCATCAAGAGGTCCGCCCCCTGCCCCGATCTCAGGGCCTGGGTGGCGGCCTGGACCGTCTCCGTGTGCGCGACCTTGGCGCCGGCCTGCATGGCCATCTTCACCGCCGCCGCTATCTGGCCGTTCAACCGGCCGACCACCAGAAGCCTCATGGGTCTTCTCCTCGTTGCTCGCCCAGCGCCGTCAGGCGCTCGCGTCGCCGTCCTTGATGATTTCGGTCATGGTCACGCCCAGCCGCTCGTCCACGACCACGACCTCGCCGCGGGCGACCAGACGGTTGTTGACGTAGATGTCGATCGCCTCGCCGACCCGGCGGTCCAGTTCGAGCACGCTGCCGGCCCCGAGCTTCAGCAGCTGGGCCACCGACATCGACGCCTTGCCCAGCACGGCCGAGATGTGGACCGGCACGTCGAACACCGGCGCCAGGTCGGAGGCGGTCTTGTCTTCCTCGTCGGGGGAGCCGGCCGAAACCATGGCCGTCCCGGGACCGAAGTCCTCTAGGGGGGGAGGGTTTTCGCTCATGGCGGATCAGGCCTCGGTTGGGGGGGGCGGTAGGTGGACTTCGGCGTGCAGGCCTTCGGCAGCCAGCGCCGCTTCGAGGGCGGCCGACACCCGGTCGGCCGCAGCTTCCGGGTCGAAGGCCGCGCGGCCCTCGCCCCAGTCGAACATGAAGGCGGCGCGGGCCCGTCCGGGCTCAGGCTTCATCACGACCTGGCCGGGGAAGCCGGCGCGGGCCGCCGCCTCGTCCAAGGCCTTCTCCAGGCGGGGGGCGTCGGCGGGGGCGGCCAATACCAGCAGCCGGGGCGCAGCCTCGACCTCCCGCGACAGGGCGTCCAGGGCCGCCGCCGCCGGGGCCTCGGGGAACTGGTCCAAGGCCGCATCGGCGATCTTGCGGGCGGCGGCCATGGCGAGCCGCGCGGAGCCGCTGCGGTGCTCGTGGGCCACCTCGGCCAAGGCGCCCAGGGCGGCCTGGACCGCCTGGGCGATCTCGCCCAACGCCTGGGCGGCCTCGGCTTCGGCTCGGGCCACCGCCGAGCCCTGGCCTTCCGCATAGGCCTCGGTCCGCATCGCCTCGACCTCTTCGGGCGTATAGGCGCGCTTCGGGCGGACCGGTTCGATCACCCGGTCGCCGTCGAAGACGGTATCGAAGCCGAACAGACGGTGGGCGGCGGGCTGGGCCATCAGTAGATCAACTCATCGTCGCCGCCGGCCCCGGCCAGCATGATCTCGCCCTTGGCGGCCAGGTCTTTGGCCACCTGGACCATGGCCATCTGGGCCTGGTCCACGTCCTTCAGCCGCACCGGCCCCATGCTTTCCATGTCTTCGCGCATGATCTTGGCGGCGCGCTCGCTCATGTTGGAGAAGAACATCTCGCGCAGCCCGTCCGAGGCGCCCTTCAGCGCCAGGCCGAGCTTGTCCTTCTCGACCCCGCGCAACAGGGTCTGGACCCCGCCGGGATCGAGCTTGGCCAGGTCCTCGAACACGAACATCAGGGCCCGGATGCGTTCGGCCGACTCGCGGTTGCGCTCCTCCAGGGCGGCGATGAAGCGCGCCTCGGTCTGACGATCGAAGTTGTTGAAGATGTCGGCCATCATCTCGTGGCTGTCGCGCTTGGAGGTGCGCGCCAGGTTGGACATGAACTCGGTCCTGAGGGTCTGCTCGATCTTGTCGAGGATTTCGCGCTGCACCGGCTCCATGCGCAGCATCCGCTGCACGCACTCCAGGGCGAAGTCCTCGGGCAGGGCCGACAGCACCCGGGAGGCGTGCTCGCCCTTGATCTTGGACAGGACCACGGCGACGGTCTGGGGGTATTCGTTCTTCAGGTAGTTGGCGAGCACGGCCTCGTTCACGTTGCCGAGCTTGTCCCACATGGTCCGGCCGGCGGGACCGCGGATCTCCTCCATCATCGCGTCGACGCGATCGCTCGGCATGAAGGCGTTCAGCAATCTCTGGGTCTGCTCGAAGGAGCCCATGACCGAACCGCTTCCGGCCAGCCCCGAGACGAATTCCACCAGCAGGGCCTCGACCACGTTGGCCGACACGGTCCCCAGCGACGACATGGCCTGGGAGATCTCCTTGATCTCCTCCTCGTCCAGCTGTTGCCACAGGTGCTTGTGCTCTTCGCCCAGGGCGAGCAGGACGACAGCCGCCTTCTCCGGCCCGGCAAGCCGCTTGGGGTCGTCGATCGCCTGCTTTTTGCGAGGGGGGACGGCCATCAGCTCTCGTGCAGCCAGCTACGGAGGATCGAAACCGATTCCTCCGGGTGCTTGTCCACGAACTCGGCGACCTTCTTGACCGACGACGCCTTCACCTGGCCTTCGATGCGGGCGATATCGATGCGCTGGTCCAACTCGACGGGAGCGGCCAGCGCCAGGGGCTGGCCGGTGGCCGGATCGGCCGAAATCATCTGCGCCGTGGCGACGCCGCCGGCGGACGCGCCGGGCCCGGCCAGGGCCAAGGCGTCGCTGAAGCCGGCCGCGGCCGGCTTCAGCAGCGGCCGGACCACGAACAGCACCAGCATGATGGCGACCACCAGCATCACGCCCAGCTCGATCGCCCGCATCAGGTCGTTCTTGTCGAAGCTGAAGGGCGAGGCGGCGGAAACGCCCTCGGCGCTCTCGGCAGGCCGGTCGAAGCGCACATTGACCACGCTGATCTGGTCGCCCCGGGCTTGGTCGTAGCCCACCGCCGAGCGGACCAGCTGTTCGATCCGCTTCATCTCGTCGGCGGTGCGCGGCGAATAGGGGCCCGGCTTGCCGTTCTTGCCGATGGGGGTCAGGCCGTCGACCGCCACCGCCACCGACAACTTCTTGATCTTGCCCGGCTCCTGCACCTCGGTGCGGGTGGTCTTGGAGATCTCGTAGTTGGTGGTCTCGTCGTTGCGGCCCGTGGTGGAGGCCGCGGCCGCGCCGGCGGGGGGGGCCGCCGCGCCGGGGATGTTCTGCGAGGCCGACACCGCGCCGTTGGCGCCCGGCTTCGTCTCGTTGGAGTTCTCCTGGCCGGTCTGGGTGGAGCGCACCACCTGGCCGTCGGGATCGAACTTCTCTTCCTGGACGGTGACCCGGTTGAGATCGAGGTCGGCGGTGACCTGCACCCGCGCCTTGCCCGGCCCCACCACGCCTTCGACCAGGTCCTTGATGGTCTTGCGCAGGCGCTCCTCGGCTTCCGAGCGCTGGCCCGCGGCGGCCGCGCCCAACCCTCCGTCCGAGTCGTCCCCGCCGGCCAGCAGTTCGCCGGACTCGTTCACCAGCGTCACCCGGTCGGGCTTCAGCTCCGGCACCGCCCCGGCGGCCAGGTTGCGGATCGCCCGCACCTGTTCGGGCGACAGGCCTCGTCCCGTCACCGCGATCATGATCGAGGCGGAGGGGGTGGCGGTCTCCTCCTCGAACAGCTGGCGCTTGGGCAGGACCAGATGGACCCGGGCGGCGGTGACCCCGTGGATCGAGCGGATGGTGCGCGCCAGCTCGCCCTCCAGCGCCCGCTGGCGATTGAGGGTCTGGACGAAGTCGGTCTGGCCCAGCGCCGGGGCGTTGTCGAAGATCTCGTAGCCGACCGACCCCGAGGTCGGCAGGCCCTTGGCTGAAAGCATCAGCCGGGTCGCCGCCACCTGGTCGCGGGGCACCATGATGGTCGAACCGTCGCCCTTGACCTCGTACTTCACCGCGGACTGGTCCAGGGCGGCGGTGATCTGGGAGGCTTCCTTCAGATCGAGGTTGGAATAGAGCAGGGACTGGGGCTGGGCGCCCACGCGCAGCAGCAGAGCCGCCAGCACCGCGGCGACGCCGGCCCCGACGCCGAGGAGCGCCGCCAGCCGGCCAAATCCGAATCCCTGCAATGTCTTAAGCAAAGGCCCTGCCCCGTCGCGCTCATGCGCTAGGCAGGAATTACCCATTACGTGGTAAACGGGCCTTTAAGGACCTGGGCCGGGCGGGGCCAAAAAGCAAAGACGGCCGCCCTCTTGCGAGGCGCGGCCGCTTGGATTTCAAAAAGTTTTTTTTGGCGCGCCGGCCTTGTCGGGCCGGGCGGCGCCTAACGGTACTGTTGTATCCGGGTCGTCCGCAGCCCGGCCAGACCGTGCTGGTCAATCGCCTGCTGCCAGGTCCCGAATTCCTCGTTCGTCAACTTGTAGCGATCGCAGGCGTCGTCGAGAGACAGCAAGCCGCCCCTCACCGCCGCCACGACCTCCGCCTTACGGCGGATCACCCAACGCTGGGTGTTCGCCGGGGGAAGATCGGACAGGGTCAAAGGCGCCCCTGTCGGACCGATCACATAGCGTTCGCCTTTGTTGTTCAGGCGTTGTTGTTGGAGCATGGCCTTACGCCCTTCCGTCACCATCGAGTGACATAATGGCGCCACGGGCATAACATCGGCTTAATTCTGATAGTAAAGATTGCACTAATCTCCCGTGTGCCTAAACGAGACAGCCGCACATTCTTAAGGCTCATTAGCAATCGCTTAAGGTCATGCCTAAGCTTACCGGATAATACTGATCAATTCTTGCAACATCTGATCAGCGGTCGTGATGATCTTGGACGACGCTGAATAGGCGCGCTGGGTGGTGATCAGACCCGTGAATTCCGACGACAGATCGACTGTCGAAGATTCCAGGGTCGAGGGCGACAAGGTGCCTGCGCCGCCGGACCCGGGGGGCTTGAGGTTGAACGGACCGGAGTCGAGGGAGGTTCGATAGCCGTTGCCGGACACGGGGCTGAGGCCGTTCGGGTTGACGAAAGTCGCTATGGCCACCTGCGCGATGCGGCGCGACACCCCGTTGTCGAAATTGGCGCTGACGTTGCCCTGCTCGTCGACCTGGATGTCCGTCAGGTTGCCGAACGCGGTCCCGTTGGCGGCGATCGACTGGGTCACCGAGGGGCTGGCGAGCTGGGTCACATTGCCCGGCGCGCCGAAATTGATGGTGATCTGCTGGCTGGCGATGCCGAGCCCGGCGGCCCACTGACCGTTCGCTCCCGCCGCGCCCGTGGACGGGCCGATGTCGAGAACCCCGCCCACCATGCCGGGCGCCGCGCCGAACAGGGTGCTGTTGGCCATGTCGAGCTGGCCGCTGGAGTCGAAGACCACCTTGCCCGAGGCGAGCAGACCGAGGGGATCGGTCACGTCCGAGGCCGGGACCGCCCGGACCTCGGCGTACCACTCGTTGGCGGTGGTGTTCTTGAGGAAGTCGATCTCGATGGTGCGCTGGCCCCCTTGCGAATCCGAAACCGGGATCTGCATCGAATAGTCCGGCTTCACCCCCGCCACGCCCGGGGCGGCCGGATCGAAATATTTGGCCATGCTGTTGCCGCCCGCGGAGTAGGTGTTCGCGACGACCGCGGCGGAGGGCGTCTGGCTGGCCTCGAGGTTGGCGTTGACGCTCACCGTCGTCGTCGGATCCGCGGTCCCGCCGATGGAGCCGACGTTGATCGAGGACATCCGGGTGAGGTCCGAAGGATCGGTATGGACGGCGCCTTGGCTGTCCACAGGCCAACCCTGCAGGTAGTAGCCGGCCGAATTGACCAGATAGCCGTTGGCGTCGACCTCGAACGATCCCGCCCGGGTGAAGATGCGGGCGTCGGTGGCGGTCAGGTTGCTCGCCTTGGTGGTGGTGACGAAAAAGCCTTGCCCCTGGATGCCCAGGTCGGTGGCGGAATTGGTCTGGGCCAGCAGGCCCTGCTGGCTGACCATCTGCCGGGTCGAGGACATCACCCCGCCGGCGTTATAGGCGCCTTTGGCGGCGGCGCCGGTCACCACGCTTTGGAAGCTGGTCTCGTTGCGTTTGTAAGCGACGGTGTTGGCGTTGGAGATGTTGTCGGAAATGGCGGCCAGGGCCGAAGAATTGGCCACCAGGCCCGACACGCCCGCCTGCATGGCGCTGCTGATGCTCATGGTCCTAAGTTCCCTGTCTATTCATGTTTCGCCGTGAAGGGTCGAAACGCATCTTGCGTGTGCGGCGGCGCCAAGAAGGCTCCGCGCCGCGCGCCATTCGGGCGCGCTGGAAAAGGTCGCCGTCAGCTCGCGGTCACGGCGGTGATGGCGGTTAAGGGTGCCTGGATCGCGCCGATGTTGATCACCGTCGCGCCGTTGGCTTGGCTTATCGAGCTAACCACCCCTGTGACGGCGGTCGTGGCGGTCACGTTTGCGCCGTTGGCGTTCACCGCCTTGATGGCGAGCTTGTAGGCGCCGTCTGGCGAGGGCTGGCCGCTGCTGTTCTTCCCGTCCCAGGTGAAGGTGTGGGAGCCGGCCGTCAGGTCGGGCGCGGCCCCGCTCCACACCACCCGGCCGGTGGAATCGCTGACGGTCATGGTGGCCTGGCTGGCGCTCTGGGGGAGGCTATAGGACCAGCTGGCCTTGCCGCTGCTCAGAGGGGCGCTGTCGCCGGTGGCGGTGACCGTCTTGCCGATCAGATCGACCGCGCCGGAGACCGTGCCCCCGCCCTGGGCCACCAGCTGCTGGAGCAGGGTGTTGGACAGGAGCTGCTGCTGCACCCCGGTCATCTGCACCAGCTGCTGGGTGAAGGCGTTGGTGTCCAGGGGCGAGGTGGGATCCTGGTTCTTCAACTGCGAGGTCAGAAGCGTCAGGAAGGTCTGGTAGCTGGACGAGAGGTTGGCCTGGCCGGACGAGAGCGCGTCCGTGCCGCTCGTATTGCTGATCGTACTGGTGGTGGGACCCTGGTTGGCCAGGTAGCTGGCGATATCGACCGACATGGCTTCTCCTAGATCCTTATGTCGAGGCCGCGCTGCGCACGGCTCGACTGGGTTGCGGCGGCCCGGTCGGTCTGGACGGCGACTTCCGCTGCAGTGTTGAAGGCGCGGCCGGCCCGGGCGGAGGACTCCTGACCGCCGTCCTGAGCTTGTCGGCCGCCGCTTCCGGGGGCGTCGAAGCTCAGCCCGCCCCCGGAAAGGTCGAAGCCCGCCCGCTCCAAAGCCGCCTGCAGCACCCCCGATTGGGCCTTCAGGGCGGCCGCGCTTTCTGGACGATCGAAGGAGAGGGCGGCGCTGAGCCGCCCCCGCGCGTCGATCGCCACCGCGACACGAACCCCGCCGAGACCGGCGGGATCGAGTTCGACGTCGAAACGACTGGAGCCCCCGCTGATCCGGCTGACCATCTGGGCCGCCAGATGGGAGGTGGTTCCCGCCGTCGCCTGGCTGGAGACGGTGGCGGTCGAGACGGTGGTCGTGGCCGCGGGGACGCCGGCGCCCTGGCCGGTCGCCGGGGCGGAAGGGTCGAGGCCGGGCGCGACGGGAGCGGTTTCCGCGGCGGGGGCGCCCTCGGCCTGGGACTGGGCTTGGTCCGGATTGAAGTCCGGGGCGCCTCCGCCAGGCGGGTTGGCCACGGCCTGGATGACGGGATGGTCCGCACCAGCGGCGGAGCTCATCACCGCGCCGGTGGGAGCCTGGCGATCCGAAGCGTCGGGCCCGGCCGCAGGGACCTTGGTCGAGGTTCCGGACCGAGGCCTGGAGATGGACGGACGGTCGTTCACGGCCAAGGCGACGGTCTGGGCCCCGGCCAGGGGCCCCTCGGCGCCGCCGGAGAGGGATGCGGCTCCCAAGCCCGACGACGCAGGCGGAGCCGGGCTCGGCGCCGCATCGGTGGGAAGCGAGACCGCCGACTGAGCGGCGAAATCGGTCGCTGGAGGTGCCGAGGAGGCCGGGGAAACCGGCGGCGGAGGTGCGGGTGCGGCGGCGACCTTGGATGCGGCGGCGGGCGGGTCGGCTGGACCCGCCATCTGCGGAATTTGGACAGGGGCAGGCGCCGCGTCCCCTGTCGGCGGGGTCGAGGCGGCGACTTGGGCCTGAGGCGCCTGCTCGGCGATCGACAGAGCCGGGACCGGCTCGGGCCGGGTCGACGGCGGCGGCGGCGGCGGCGCGCTCACCGGAGATTGCGTTGCAGGTCCGGAGGCCTCATCGGACGGAGCTGCCACCGCCGTCTGGACCAGCGCGGCAGCAGCCTCGGCCGAGGCTGCTGCCGAAACGGCGGCGGGAGCGGCGAAGGCGGGAGCGGCCGTCGCCGCCTGAGCCGAGGACGATGTGGCCGCACCGTTCGGGGATGCGTCGGCGGCGATGAAATCCTGGACCTGAGCCGCAAGGGCGTTTTGTGGCGGCGTTCCCAGGATGACGGAGACCGGGACGCCCGGCGCCGGGCCGACGTCGGGGACTGCGCCGGCGTCGGCGGCGGCCTTTTCCTTCTTGTCCTTGTCGGTGCTGGATGGATCGGCGGAAGCGTCGGTCGTCGTGTCGGAGGTCCTGTCGCCTGGGACCTTGTCGCCGGGGTCGCCGGACACCGGGGTCTTGTCGAGCGGGTGCGAGGACACCGCCTGACCCGGGGCCGTGGCAGGAGTCGGGTCGGCGCCGGCCAGGCCCAGCAGGATTGCAAACACATCCGATCCGCCCCCGGCCTGGACGCCGGACGGCGGAGCCGCTGTACGCGGGGAAGCGGCGGGACCGGTGGTCGCAATGGCGGCGGCGGACATATGATGGGTCGCTGCTCTGTAAAAACTGAGGAGCGGCATTTCGCCGGAAGGGTCGCGCCTGCTGCGCGTCGAACCAGGAGTGAAGCAACAGACGCGCCAACTGGCGCGCACATCACAATGCGCTGATTTTATTTGGCTTATTTCCAGAGCGGGTTGCAGCCAAGCTGGGCGGTGGCCAAGACTTGCCGAGCCCGACCCTCTGAACCGGGGCGATTCCTGCCCACTGGCCGGTTTTCCGCCGCGTGGCGCCCTAATTGCGCGGCAGCGAGGGCCATGTTGCTGAACACTGAACCCCGATCAGGCGAAATCAAGCACTTAGCCAGTTCCGGCAGTGAGCCGAAAAGCGCGCCCGGCAAAAACGCTCGGCCGCGGCTGCCGGGTTCGGCCGTCTTTGCCGGGTCGGCCGCCCGATCGGACCTGGGGAGCGGCCTATGAGCCTGAACGCCATTACCTCGTCCGCGATCAGCGGCCTGCGGACCGCTCAGGCGGGTCTCAGCGCCGTCTCCGACAACATCGCCAACGTCGACACCAAGGGTTATGTCCGCAAGGTCGTCGATCAGGCGTCCACGTCGAACGGCGGACAGACCTCGGGCGTCACCGTCACCCAGATTCGGCTGGCCGCCGATCGCTTCCTTCAGGCTTCCAGCCTGACCGCGTCGGCCGATGCGGGCTCAGCCACCGCCGCCGCGTCGATCTGGGACCAGGCCCAGGCGATGTTCGGCGACCCGTCGTCCGACACCTCCTTCTTCAGTTCGCTGGACCAGGTGTTCTCGGCCTTTTCCACCCTGTCGACTGCGCCGACCTCCAGCGCCGCCCGCGCAGGCGCGCTGAATCAAGTCAGCGACTTCTTCAGCCAGGCGGCAAGCCTGTCGGACCAGCTGCAAGGGCTGACCAACCAAGCCGACAGCCGCATCAGCGGCGACGTCCAGACGGTCAACCAGCTGCTGCAGCAGATCGACGGCCTCAACATCCAGATCTCCCGTGGGCTGGTTCTCAGCAACGACGCCACCGGGCCGCAGAACCAGCAGACGCAGCTGATCAACCAGCTGTCGTCGCTGATGGATGTCAAGGTGGTGAACCTGCCTCAGGGCGGCGTGTCGCTGCTCACGACCGACGGGATGGTGCTGACCGGCGGCGGCCATGGCCCCGCCCAGTTGAGTTACGACACCAGCGGCGCTCAGGCCGAACTGTCGATCACCGGCTCCAATGGCCAGACCCAGCTCCTAGGTTCGCGCCTCACCAGCGGCGAGATCAAGGGCTATCTGGATCTTCGCAACACCGAACTGCCCGGCGCGGCCAATCAGCTGTCGGAACTGGTCAGCCAGACCGCGGACGCCCTGAACGCCGTCCACAACGACTTCAGCGCGGTTCCGGCCCCGAGCCAGCTCAGCGGGCGCGCCACCGGCATAGACCTTCCCACCGCGATCGGCGGCTTCACCGGCCAGACCACGGTGGCGATCGTCAACGGCGCCGGGGTGGTGCAGCGCCGGATCGACATCGATTTCAGCGCCGGAACCATGAGCGTGGACGGCGGTCCCGCCTCCGCCTTCACCCCGGCGACCTTCCAGGCGAACCTGAACGCCGGCCTGGGCGCCTTCGGATCGGCGAGCTTCACCAATGGCGTCCTCAGCCTTACCGCGTCCGCCGGCAACGGCGTGGCGGTCGCCGATGGTGGAGCGGCGGCCAGCCAGAAGGCCGGACAAAACTTCTCCAACTTCTTCGGCCTGAACGACCTCGTCACGTCCACCGGCGCCAGCAATTACCGCACCGGCCTGACCGCAACCGATCCCAACGGCTTCGTCCCCGGCGGCAAGATCACCTTCAGCGTCATCGGCGCGGACGGCGCGCGCATCACCAACGTCGCGGTCGCCGTGCCGGGCGCAGGCGCGCCGACCATGAACGACCTGCTGAACGCGCTGAACTCGCCGGCGAGCGGGGTGGGGCTCTACGGGTCCTTCTCCCTCGACGCCAACGGGGAGATGTCGTTCGCCCCCACGGCGGGTTCCGGAGTCACCCTTGGCGTCGAGCAGGACCTGACCTCCCGCACCATCGGCAGCCAGTCGATGTCGAGCTTCTTCGGCCTGGACCCGGCCGCCAGATCCCAACGGACCGCGTCCTTCTCGGTTCGCGCCGACATCGCCCAGAACCCTTCCCTCCTCGCCTTGGCCCAGCTCAACCTTTCGGCCGCGGCGGGAACCCCAGCCCTGGGGTCGGGCGACGCCCGCGGCGCCGACGCCCTGTCGCAGGCCGGCCAAGGCGTCATCGCCTTCGACGCCGCGGGATCGACGGGCAAGGTCACCCAGACCCTGACCGACTATGCCGCCGGGGTCGCCGGCGCCATCGCACGCAAGGCCGCCGCGGCGGATTCCGCCAAGACTTCGGCGGCGGCCATCGCCACCGAAGCGGACGCCCGTCGCTCCAGCGTCGAAGGGGTCAACCTCGACCAGGAATTGTTGCAGCTCACCACCTACCAGCAGGCCTACAACGCCTCGGCGCGCATGATCCAGGCCGCCAAGGACATGTATGACACCCTGCTGAACATGACCCACTGAGGACGGACCCCATGGAACGCGTCTCAACCTCCGGCGTCTACCAATCGGCGCTCCTCAATATCCTGAGCGCCGAGAGCCGGCAGAACGACGCCCAGACCCAGGTGTCGACCGGCAAGGTCGCCTCCGACCTGAAGGGCTTCGGCATCCAGGCGGACACCCTCGCCGCCACCCGGAGCCTGTCGAGCCGGATCGACAGCTACGTCGAGAACGCCAAGAGCCTGTCCTCGACCCTGACCGTACAGGACCAGGCCCTGAGCCAGCTGGCCGATTCCGCCCAGGGGGCCCGCAACGCCATCGCCGAAGCCATCGCCACCGGCAGCGCCACCGGGCTGATGACGACGCTGCAGGGCTATCTGAGCCAGGCCACGGATTCGCTGAACAGCAATTACCAGGGCCGTTATCTGTTCGCGGGCAGCCAGTCAGGCACCGCCCCGGTGGGGTCCCTGACCCTGGCCGACCTGACCGCAGCCCCGAGCATCCCCGGCCTGTTCTCCAACGACCAGCAGGTCGCCACCAGCCGGCTCGACGACAAGCAGACCGTGACCACCGGCTTTTTGGCCTCGAACCTCGGCCAGCCGCTGTTCCAGGCCCTGCAAGCCGTCGAGGCGCTCAACCAAGGCGGCAGCGGCCCGCTGAGCGGGACCTTGACCCAGGCCCAGCAAACCGCCCTGACCGGCATGCTGGCCCAGTTCGACTCGACCTACGACGGCCTCAACACGGCCGTGGCCCAGAACGGCGGGGCGCAGAACCGGGTCGCGGCCACCCAGACCGCGCTGGTCGACCGGCAGACGGCGCTGGGCGGGGTGCTGATGGGCATCACCGACGTGGACATGGGCGAGGCGTTGTCGAAGCTGCAGTTGTCCCAGACCGCGCTGCAGGCCTCGGCGCAGGCGTTCTCGACCCTGAAGGCGTCGTCGCTGCTGAATATACTGGCGCCCACGGCCAACGGCTGATGCAGCCCGCCAAGGCGGCCATGGCGCTCAAGACGCTTGAAGATGGAGCCTTTTGCCGGCCAGGTTGATTTCACCTGATCCAAGGCTCCAGGAGCGTCTGTTGAAGAAGCACATCCCCAATCTGCTGACCGGCGCTCGGATCATCTTTTCGATCGCCGTCTTCCTCGGCCTCGCCGCCGCCGCCGGCGTGCTGCCCGGTCAGCAGGGCGCCCCGAGCGCCCATACCCGCCGGGCGGTGGAGTTGTGGGCTTTCGCCGCCTTCCTGCTCGCCGCCGTCACCGACTATTTCGACGGCTGGCTGGCGCGCCGATGGAACGCCCAGTCGCCCTGGGGCGCCATGCTCGACCCGATCGCCGACAAGATCGCCGTCTGCGGCGCGGTGCTCGGCTTGGCCGCGCTGGACCCGCGCCCGTCCATCGTCGTCGCCGGCGGCCTGATCCTGTTCCGCGAATTCTTCGTTTCCGGCCTGCGCGAGGTCGGCGGCGCCCGGGGATTGACGTTCCCGGTCACCCCCCTGGCCAAGTGGAAGACCACCATCCAGCTGATCGCCCTGTCTGTGGCCCTGTTGGCCGTCGCCCTGGCCGACCAGGGGCCGTTGCGGCTCGGCGCCGACATCCTCCTTTGGCTCGCCGCCCTCATCACCCTGTGGACCGGCTGGGAGTACGCCCTTGCGGCGCACAAGGGCCTGGGATCTTGAACCCTGGCGGCGTCTGCTTGCGGCCCTGATCGATCTCCGCCACGCTGCGGCTTAATCCTGGGCTGGACCTGGGGGAAGCGGCGGGCGTTCGGAATATGGATCAGCTTAGGTGTCCTCAATCGTGAGTCTGGCCCCCAGCCCCCTTGGCGCCGAGGCGCGCCTGTTCCTGCGCGACGAAGAGCTGGACGCGGCGCTCGAACTGTTCGTGCTGGCGGACGCGGCGCTGGCGTCGGCGGCCGACGCCGCCCTGGCCGGCCACTCCAGCCGCCTGGGTCGCGGGCACTGGCGCGCCGCCTTCCTGCTCAAGCGGCGCCCCGGCCTTGGGGTGCAGGACTTGGCCCGCCTGACCGGCCTGTCCAAGCAGGGCGCCAGCCGGGTGCTGCGCGATCTGGAAGCCGCGGGCTATGTTGAAAAGAGCGCTGGCGACGCGGATGCGCGACGACGCCCGGCCCGGCTGACCGCCGAGGGGACCGCCTTCGAGGACCGGGTGTCGGAACGGCTGCGTAACGTCCTCACCCGAGCCTATCGCAGCGGCGGCCTCGACGCAGTCGGCGGAGCCCACCGGATTCTCGCCGCCGTGGCCGGACCCCGCAACGCGCCGCGCAATCCGCCGCCGGGGACCGGGTCTTGAACGCCTCCCCCGCCGGCCGGGGTCGTCACCTGCTGGTGGTCGACGACGACGACCGCATCCGGGAACTGCTCAAGGAATACCTTGCCCGCGCGGGGTTCCGCGTCACCGCCGCCGGCGACGCCGCCTCGGCCCGCCGGCTGATGAGCCTGCTCGATTTCGATCTGCTGGTCGTGGACGTGATGATGCCGGGGGAGGACGGGCTGAGCCTTACCGGCTGGGTGCGACGGGCGGGAAGCACGCCGGTGCTGATCCTCACCGCCCGCGGACTCGCCGACGACCGCATCGCCGGTCTGAGCGCCGGCGCCGACGACTACCTGTCCAAGCCGTTCGAGCCGCAGGAGCTGCTGCTGCGGATCGAGGCCATCCTGCGCCGCGCCGGCCGTGGCGACGGACCGCGTCATATCTCGCTCGGCGCCCACGCGTTCGACCTGGACCGGGGAGAGCTGCTGCTGGCCGGGGCGCCGGTGCGACTGACCGAAGGCGAAGCCAAGCTGTTGAGGCGCCTGGCCGCTGCGCCCCACACCGCGGTGGATCGCCTGGACCTGGCCCTGGACGCGGCAGAAGGCGGCGAAGCCAGCGGACGCGCCGTCGACGTGCAGGTCACCCGCCTGCGCCGCAAACTCGAAGCCGACCCGCGCAATCCCCGCTATCTCCAGACCGTGCGCGGCGTGGGCTACATGCTGGCGCCGGACTGATGCGGACCGTCCCGCAAATCCCCTCTCCGCAAAGGGGTGGGCGATGAAAGCCGGACTCCGCCTCGGCCACTTCTGGCCCCTGCGCATCAAGCGGTGGCTGCCGACCAGCCTGTTCGGACGATCGTTGCTGATCATCATCCTCCCGGTGGCGATGATGCAGGTGGCGGTGACCTGGGCCTTCTTCGAGGCGCACTGGCAGACCGTGACCTCCCAGCTGTCCGAGAGCCTTGCCGGCGACGTGGCCTGGGACGTCAGCGCCTATCTGGAGCAGCCGACCCCGCAAAACCTGTCGCGCATCGCCGACCGGGCCGAACGGACCCAATCGCTCTCCATCGCCTTGCAGGAGGGCCAGGGCCTGCCGGTGGGCCGGCGGGATTCGGTCCTGCCGGTGTTCGACCAGGCCCTGCGCAACGCCCTGGACGAACGGCTGCAGCAACCCTACTGGCTCGACGCCACCCGCTATCCCGCCTACGTGGACATCCGCGTCGCCGCCCCGGGCGGCGCCCTCAGGATCATCGCCCCTAAGGACAGGGCCTTCGCCGCCCGCGGCCATGTCTTCATCCTGTGGCTGACCGGGGCGACCGTACTGCTGACCCTGGTGGCGGTGCTGTTCATCCGCAACCAGGTGCGCGCCATCGAGCGCCTGGCCGAAGTGGCCGACGCCTTCGGGCGGGGTGTCGAGGCCCCCAGCTTCAAGCCGCACGGCGCCCGCGAGGTGCGCCAGGCCGCCGCCGCCCTGATCGCCATGAAGGAGCGGATCCAACGCTATATCGACCAGCGCACCACGCTCTTGGCCTCGGTCAGCCATGATCTGCGCACGCCCCTGACCCGGCTGAAGCTGGAACTGGCCTTGGCGCGCCCCGACGCTCGGGTCCAGGCGATGAAGCGCGACCTGTCCGAGATGGAGCACATGATCGACGAATACCTCGCCTTCGCTCGCGGCCAGGGGGGCGAAGCCGTGGAGGTGGTGGGCATCCGCGACCTGATCCAGGAGGTGAGCGAGGGCGCCGCCCGGACCGGCGCCGACGTCGCCGTCGCGGCCGATCCCGCGCTGTCGGCCAGCGTGCGGCCCAATGCGCTCAAGCGGGCCCTGGCCAATCTGGTGATGAATGCGGCCGTCCATGGCGAACACGTCCAGGTCGCCGCCCGCGCGCGCGCCGCCGGCGGGGTGGAGATCCTGATCGACGACGACGGCCCGGGCATAGCGCCCGAGCAATATGAAGAGGCGTTCCGGCCCTTCTCGCGCCTGGACGAGGCGCGCAACCAGAACCTGAAGGGGGTGGGCCTGGGCCTCGCCATCGCCCGCGACGTCGCCCGCGGCCACGGCGGCGACGTCACCCTGGACCGCAGTCCGATGGGCGGGCTGAGGGCGGTGATCCGGCTGCCGGGTTAGGTCCCCAGGCCAAGGATGGTCGCCACCTCCTCGCCGATGGCCAGGGAGGCGGTGAGGCCGGGACTTTCGATGCCGAACATGGCTGCCAGCCCTTCCAGCCCATGCACGCCAGGCCCGTCAAGGCGGAAGTCGGGTTGGGGCTCGCCGGGGCCGTGGATCTTGGGCCGGATGCCGGCGTAGTCGGGGACCAGGGCCCCGTCCGGCAGGCCCGGCCAGAAGTGGCGGACATAGTCGTAGAAGCCCGGCAGCCGCTCGGTCTCCACCCGGTAGTCGATGGCGTCGACGTATTCGAGGTCGGGCCCGAACCGGGCCTGCCCCCCAAGGTCGCGGCGATAGTGGACGCCCAAAGCCCCCGGGATCGGCGGCGGATAGACCAGGCGCGAGAACGGCGCCTTGCCGACCAGGGCGAAATAATTGCCCTTGCCCAGGTGGCGCGCTGGAATCTTCGCCGCGGGGAAGCCCTCGATGCGGGCGGCCGCCTCCTGAGCCCCAAGTCCGGCGGCGGTGACCAGATACAGAGTGGTCAGACCGGTGGGATGCTCGCCCCCGGCTCGCACCGCGAAGCCGCCGCCGGGAAGCGGCTCGGCCCCCTCGAACGGCGCGCCCAGGGCGACGGCCCCGCCATGGTCCTCGATCTCGCCTTTCAGGGCGTGCATGTAGCCGTGACTGTCGAACACCCCGCTTTCCGGAGACAGCACCGCGGCGACCGCCCGCAAGGCCGGCTCCATCGCCATGGCCTGGGCGCCGCTCAGCCAGGTCAGGCCCTCGACGTCGTTGATCTCGCCCTGGCGGGCCACCGCTTCGATCTTGGGGATCTCGCCGTCATGGGTGGCGACCACCAGCTTGCCGCAGCGGTCGAAGGCGACCTGGTGCTTTTCCAGGAAGGAGTAGAGCGCCCGCCGGCCCGCCACGCACAGCCGCGCCCGCAAGGATCCGGTGGGATAATAGAGTCCCCCGTGCACCACCTCGGAATTGCGCGAGGAGACGCCCTGGCCGATCGCCTTTTCGGCCTCCAGCACCACGACCGAGAGGCCCCGCCGCGCCAGGGCGTAGCCGGTCGCCAATCCCACCGCACCTGCGCCCACCACCACCGCGTCGAAGTCGAAAGCCGTCATCGTTGCGCCTTTGCCGTCCTCTACCTAATGAGCGCGGCTCGCTTTGCGTTTCCAGTCCCCAAGGCCAAGATAGGGCTGAAGACATCGCCGGGTTGCGCCGCGTCCTTCCGCTACGCCGGAATGGGATCCGGCGGGAAGCCCGGCCTGGAGGAACAGCTTGCCCGAAGCCCTGGACGCGGTGGACGCCCACATCCTGGCTCTGATCCAGGAAGACGCCGGCCTGTCCGTGGCCGAGGTGGCCGAGCGGGTCGGCCTGTCGTCGTCGCCCTGTTGGCGACGGATCAAACGGATGGAGGAGATCGGCGTCATCAAGGGGCGCGCCACCCTCCTGGACCGCGAGAAGCTGGGGCTGGGCTTCGAGGTCTACGCCACCCTGAAACTTTCCCTGCCGACCAAGGACAACCTGGACGCCTTCGAGGCCGCCGTCGCCGGCTGGCCCGAGGTGGTGCAGTGCGCCACAGTCACGGGCGAAGCCGACTATGTGATGCGGATCATCACCCGCGACATGCACGCCTTCGACGAATTCCTGCGCGAGAAGGTCCTGTCCCTGGGCCTGGTCGCCAATGTGCAGAGCCGGATCGTCATGCGCAGCGTCAAGAACTCCACCGCGATCCCCCTCGGGCTGGCGACCGCCCCCCTCACGAAGGAGCAGCGTCCATGATCGCCCTGGTGATCGACGCCCAGAAAAAGGACCTGGGCGGCTTTGAGGTCGGGCGCATCCTGCCCTTCCACGCCCGCCGCATGGTCGGGCCCTTCACCTTCCTCGACCACATGGGGCCGGCCGCGTTCGATCCCGGCATGGGGATCGACGTCCGCCCGCACCCGCATATCGGCCTGTCGACCCTGACCTATCTGTTCGAGGGCGAGATCGTGCACCGGGACAACCTGGGCTTCACCCAGGCGATCCGGCCGGCCGAGGTCAACTGGATGACCGCCGGCAGCGGCATCGTCCATTCCGAACGCACCGACCCTACGATCCGCATCCACGGGGGGCCGATGCACGGCCTGCAGGCCTGGGTCGCCCTGCCCGTCGAGGCCGAGGAGATCGACCCGTCCTTCCATCACCATCCCGAGGCCGACCTGCCGACCTACCAGCAGGACGGGCTGTGGGGGCGGCTGATCGCGGGCGAGGCCTATGGAGCCAAAGCGGGGGTGCAGATCCATTCGCCCCTGTTCTACCTGCACTGGATCATGCAGCCGGGGGCCAAGGCCGCGCCCCCGCCGGGCTATACCGAGAGCGCCGCCTATGTGGTCTCGGGGTCGGTGGAGATCGACGGCCGCGCCCTGCACGCGGGCCAGATGGCGGTGTTCGAGGACGGCGCACGGCCGACCGTCGTGGCCAAGACCGAGGCGGTGGTGATGGTGCTGGGGGGCGAGCCGGTCGGGCCGCGCCACATCTGGTGGAACCTGGTCTCTTCGTCCAAGGAACGGATCGAACAGGCCAAGGCGGACTGGAAGGCCGGCCGGATGAGCCTGCCGCCCGGGGACGACGCCGAATTCATCCCCTTGCCGGAAGATCCACCCAAGCCGGCGGAGCGGATGAGCTGAGCCGCTCCCGGCACAGGCTTGGTCACAGGTCCCTTAGCGGCGTCCTCAGAAGAACTTGCCGCATTCTCATCCGCGATCTAGGCGGCCGGCGTCGTCGAGGCGATGAAGCCGCCGCCCAGCACACGGCTGGGGGTGTCGACGGCGTAGAGCACGCAGGCCTGGCCCGGCGATACGCCCTCGTCGGGCGCCTCGAACAGCACGGCCGGGACGCCGTCCTGCAGCACCAGCCGCGCGGGGACAGGATCGCGGGTCGAGCGCACGCGGGCGAGCACCGGCAAGCCGCTCGCGGCGGCGGCTTCGATGGTCGCTTCGTCGCCCAGCCAGTTGGTCTCCTTCAGCCGGAGGGAGGCGGTCAGCAGAGCCTCGCGCGGACCGACGACCACGCGCTTTTCGGCCGGCTCCAGCCGGACCACGAACAGGGGATCGCCCACCGCCACGTTCAGTCCCCGCCGCTGGCCGACGGTGTAGCGGCTGACGCCCTCGTGGCGGCCGAGCACCCGGCCGTCCATGTGGACGATCTCCCCCGCCCCGGCCGCGTCGGGACGCAGCTTGTCGATCAGGGTCGAATAGCGGCCCTCCGGGACGAAACAGATGTCCTGGCTGTCGGGCTTGGTCGCCACCGACAGGCCGAGTTCGGCGGCCACGCCGCGTACTTCGGTCTTGGGCAGGTCGCCTAAGGGGAAACGCAGGAAGGCCAGCTGCTCGCGGGTCGTGGCGAACAGGAAATAGCTCTGGTCCCGCGAGGGATCGGCCGCCCGATGCAACTCCGGTCCATGCGGACCTTCGACCCGGCGCACATAATGGCCGGTGGCCATGGCCTCGGCCCCGAGTTCCCGCGCCACCTCGACCAGGTCGCGGAACTTCACCGTCTGATTGCAGCGGATGCAGGGGATCGGGGTTTCGCCCCTGAGATAGGCGTCGGCGAAGTCGTCGATCACCGATTGGCGGAACCGGCTTTCGTAGTCGAGCACGTAGTGGGGGATGCCGAGACGTTCGGCCGCCTGGCGCGCGTCTCGGATGTCCTGGCCGGCGCAACAGGCCCCCGCCTTCTTCACCGCCGCGCCGTGATCGTAGAGCTGCAGGGTCACGCCGACCACGTCGTAGCCCGCCCGGGCCAGCAGGGCCGCGGTCACAGTCGAGTCGACTCCCCCCGACATGGCGGCGACCACGCGGGTTCGGGACGGCAGGTTTACGGCGGACGCAGCGCGGGTCTCGGCGCGGCTGGCGTCCAGGGTGTCCAGAGGCATGGCGCCAATGTAGTGGTCCGCCGCCCCGATGGCGAGGCGCCCCGGCGATCCGGGGGCCAAGCGGCCTGGCGGATCGCAGGCCGGACACCTCGCCGCCTCAATGGCCAAGCTGCAACTTGTTGCTGGATTACAACGCGCCGGAGGCGGACACGCGCCTTAGAGCTGGGCACAACCAATTGATACAATTCGGTTTATGTGGCGATTCAGAATTTGGGCGGTCCTGCCTTATTCAGTCCCGCTGTTTGCCGGCGCGTAGCGGTTGCGGAAATGCGGCCGGCATCAGGGTTCAAACTTGGCCGCGCAATCTCACTGCATCGGGCGATCCCGTCCGTATCCAGGAGAACCGCCGTGAAGACCTTCCTCCAACGTTCCACCACAGCCGCGACCCTGCTGGGCAACGGCGCCCTCATCGCCATGCTGGCCCTGACCAGCCTCCTGTTCGTGCGGCCGTTTTGATTTGCCGCCCGGCGACCGGGACGCGCGGCGCCCATTCAGGCTTCCCGCGCGTCCCCCAGCCCGGATTGACAGCGACCCCCGATTAAACGGGACCCCCTTCAATTTATTGAATTTATTAAATAAACTATAAAACATCGACCGACTCGTCACTGTTCAGATTTCCTCCAGCACTTGGGCGCAGGCTGGAAGGATCGGGAAGCCACAGACCCAATTCCATGCCCTCTTGCGACACCGTCCTCGCCTTCCTTCGCGATGCGACCTGGTTCGACCGCCAGCGGGCCCGGGCCTACAGCCTGATCTTCGCCGTCGTCGCCCTGATCGCGGGCCTGGGCTGGGTGGCGGCCTCGCACGGCGGCCTTGACCCCCTGGGCAAGCCGCTCGGCACCGATTTCACCAGCTTCTGGGCCGCCTCGAAGCTGGCCCTGAGCGGGCGCCCTTTGTCGGTCTACGACCTGCCGGCCCACGCCGCCCTGGAGCGGTCGATCTTCGGCGGCGCCGACGTCGGCTATTCGGCCTTCTTCTATCCGCCGGTGTTTCTGCTGATCTGCCTGCCCCTGGCGCTATTGCCATATCTGGCGTCGCTCGCCGCTTGGCTGGGGGCCACCGGCTACGCCTACTGGCGGGTCGCCCGGGCGGCCTGGGGCAAGACGACGGGCCTCACCCTGCCGGTGCTGGCCTTTCCCGCGGTCCTCATCAACATCGGCCACGGCCAGAACGGCTTTTTGACCGCGGCCCTGATGGGCGGCGGGGCCTTGATGATGCGCGGGCGGCCGATCCTGGCGGGCCTGTGTTTCGGCGCCCTGATCTTCAAGCCGCACCTTGGGCTTCTGATCCCCGTGGCCCTGCTCGCATCCGGACGCTGGAAGTCGATTTTCGCCGCCGCCGGGGCGGTGCTGGCGCTGGTCGCGGCCTCCATCCTGGCTTTCGGCCTCGACGTCTGGCGCGGATTCCTGGCGGTGTCGCCGATGGCCCGTGCGGCCCTGGAACAGAACCTGGTCGGCAACGAGAAGATGCAGAGCGTCTTCGCCGCTGTCCGGCTATGGCGCGGGCCGCTGGCCCTGGCCTATGGCGGCCAGGCCGTGGTCGCCGTGGGAGCCGCCTGGCTGCTGGTCCGCCTGGCGCGCAAGGGCGAAGATCCCGACGCGCTGGGGCCCGCCCTGATCGCCGCCGCGCTGCTCGCCAGCCCCTTCCTGCTCGACTACGACCTGATCCTGCTGGCCGTGCCGCTCGCCTGGGTGCTGGGCCGGGCGGAACGCACGGGCTTCCTGCCCTGGGAGAAGCTGGTGCTTTCGGCCGGCTTCCTGCTGCCGCTGGTCTCCAGGGCGCTCGCCGCCCATTTCGGACTGCCGCTGGGCCCGCCCGTGGTGTTGGCCGTGCTCATGGTTGTGGTCCGGCGCGGATTCGCGACCCAAGGCAACCTTGCCCTAACCAGATCCGGGTTAGCCTTGGCGGCATGAGACGAGCCGAACCGCCCCCCTGCCTTTCCCTCGTCATCTGCACCCTGGACGAGTCGGAGGCGATCGGGGCCCTTCTGCGCGAGACGGCCGCGGCGCTCTCTGACCTTGGCCACGAAATCCTGGTGGTCGACGATTCCGCCGACGACCGCACGGCCGCGGTGGTCCGCGCCTTCGCCGCCGTCAACCCCGCCATCCGCCTGATCCGTCGCCAAGGGGCCCGCGGCCTGGCTTCGGCCGCCATCGCCGGCTGGGACGCGGCCAGGGGCGAGGCTCTGGCCATCATGGACGGCGATGGCCAGCACGATCCGGCCCTCCTGCCCCGGCTGGCCGCGCGCCTGGCCGAGGACGGCGCCGACCTGGCCGTGGCCAGTCGCTACGTCGCGGAAGGACCCTCCGGCCTCGCCCCCCTGCGCCATCTGGGCAGCCGGGCCGCGACCCTGGCGGCCTGCCTTGCCCTGGGGGCCAGGACCACCGACCCGATGAGCGGCTTCTTCGTCATGACCCGCCCCTGGTATGAGGCCTCGCGCTCCAAGCTCTCGGGCGTCGGCTTCAAGATCCTGGCCGACCTGATGGCCTCGGGCGGGCGCAGGCCCAAGGTGGTCGAACTACCGGCCAGCCTCCGGGCCCGGGCGGGCGGAAGCTCCAAGCTCGACATCCGGGTGGTGGCCGAACTCGCCGCCCTCCTGATCGAAAAGCGCAGCGGCGGGGCCATCCCGTCGCGCTTCACCCTTTTCGCCTGCGTCGGGGCCACGGGCCTCTTGGTCCACCTCGCCACCCTGTCGGCGACGCGCGGGATCATAGGGGCGCCGTTCTGGCTGGCCCAGGCGATGGCGATCCTGACCGCCATGACCTCGAACTTCTTCTTTAACAACGCCCTGACCTTCCGCGACCTGCGCCTGAAGGGCCGCGAACTCGGCCGGGGCCTCATGGCCTTCTATCTCTCCTGCGCGGGAGGGGCCGTGATCGGCGAGGCCGCCGCCGCAGGCCTCGATCGCTTGGGCGGCCACTGGATCGCCTCCGGCTTCGCCGGCGCGGTGCTGGCGGCCCTGTGGAACTACTGGAGCGCCTCTCGCGCAGCCTGGCGTATCGGCGGGACGACGGCGGCCGTGGAGGGCGAGGGCCGCCCCGTCGAGCGGCCGGCCTGACGACTGCCCATACCCGCCTCCGCCGGGATGCGGCGGCGTTTCACCCTTTGCGGAAGAAGGCGTGGATGCGCTCGGCCAGGGGCTGGCTGATACCCTCCACGGTCATCAGGTCGGCGACCGCGGCGCGGCTGACCCCCCGCGCCGAACCGAAGGCGTGCAACAGGGCGCGTTTGCGGCCCGGTCCCACCCCCTCGATCTCGTCGAGGGGGCTTCTGGTCATGTCCATCTTGCGCCGGACCCGGTGGCTGCCGATGGCGAACCGGTGCGCCTCGTCGCGCAGGCGCTGCAGGTAGTAGAGGACCGGACTCTTGGGATCGAGCATGAACGGCTCGCGCCCAGGGATGAAGAAGCGCTCCAGGCCCGCATCCCGATCCGGTCCCTTGGCGATGCCCGCCACCACGATGTCGTGCAGCCCAAGGTTCTCCACCACCTCCCGCGCGGCGGCGAGCTGGCCGGCGCCCCCGTCGATCAGGACGAGGTCGGGCCGGGGCGCGGCCGCCCCCTCCTCCTCTTCCTTGACCAGGCGCGAGAAACGGCGGCGCAGCACCTCCTTCATCATGCCGTAATCGTCGCCGGGGGTGAGCTCGGAGTCCTTGATGTTGAACTTGCGATATTGGTTCTTGGCGAACCCTTCGGGGCCAGCCACGATCATGCCGCCCACCGCGTTGGTCCCCATGATGTGGGAGTTGTCGTAGACCTCGATCCGCTCCGGGCGCCCCTCCAGGCCGAACACCTCGCACACGCCCTCCAACAGCTTCCCTTGGGCGGAGCTCTCGGCCAGCTTCCGCCCCAGGGCCTCGCGGGCGTTGGCCAAGGCGTGGGCCACGAGCTCGCGCTTCTCCCCCCGCTTGGGGACGACGATCTCCACCTTCGCGCCTCGTTGCAGGCAGAAGGCTTCGGCCAGCAGGTCCCGGTTGGGCACGTCGTGGGACAGGAGCATCAGGCGGGGGATCGGCTTGTCGGCGTAGAACTGGCCGAGGAAGGCGTCGAGGATTTCGGCGTCCCCGTCCGCCCGATCCACCCGGGGGAAGTAGGCGTGGTTGCCCCAGTTCTGGCCGGCGCGGAAGAAGAACACCTGGACACAGGCCTGCCCCCCCTCGGCGAAAAGGGCGAAGACGTCGGCCTCGTCCACCGTCTCGGGATTGATCCCCTGTTCGGCCGAAATGGACGCGAGCGCCCTGATGCGGTCGCGGATCCGGGCGGCGGTCTCGAACTCCAGCGCGTCGGACGCGCTCTGCATCTCGCCGGACAGCCGGTCGCGCACCGCCTGGCTCCTGCCCCGGAGGAAGTCGTGGGCCTCCTCCACCAGCTCGAGATAGCCGGTTTCGCTGATCAGCTCGACGCAGGGGGCCGAACAACGACGGATCTGGTGCAGCATGCAGGGGCGGGTGCGGCTGTCGAACACGCTGTCCGAACACGAGCGCAGCAGGAACGCCTTCTGCAGGGTGTTCAGCGTGCGGTTGACCGCCCAGGCGGAGGCGAACGGGCCAAAATAGTCGCCCTGGACGGTATGGGCCCCCCGGTGCTTCCTGATCTGAGGCGCAGGATGGTCGCGGCGCAGCAGGATCTCGGGAAAGCTCTTGTCGTCGCGCAGCACCACATTGAAGCGGGGCTTCAATTGCTTGATCAGGTTGGACTCGAGCAGCAGGGCGTCGGTCTCGGTCCGGGTGGTGACGAACTCCATGGCGCGCGTCAGGTGGACCATGTGGGCGATACGCTGGGTGTGGAATCGGCCCTGGGCGTACTGGACCACCCGCTTCTTCAGCGAGCGCGCCTTGCCGACGTAGAGCACCTCGCCTTCGTCCCCGAGCATCCGGTAGACGCCGGGCGCGTCGGGCAGGCGCTTCACTTCGTCGGCGATCAGCGCCATCCCCGACAAGGTGGAGGCGGCCCCGATGACGGTCTCGTCGGTCATGGCCCAGATATAGGCCCAAGCGGCCGGCTCACCACAGGGGGTGCGCCGGCTCGCCGCCCAGGGCTTCGCGGATCCGGGCGCGGGTGGCGGCGGTGGTTCCCTCCGGCAAGGCCTGCGGGTCGAACCAGCCGCATTGGTGGATTTCGCCGCGGGCGGTAGGCGGGCAGGCCTCCCAGGCCTCGCAGCGGTAAACCAGCACGTGGTCGCCGCGATGGCGGCGGTCGTGATTATGGATCGAGACCAGCTGCGGCCGTCCGGTCAGGGTCACCCCCGCCTCCTCCACCAGTTCGCGGCCCAGCGCCTGCTCGGCCGTCTCGCCGCGCTCCACGCCGCCGCCGGGCAGATGCCAGCCGTGGATGTAGGTGTGCTCGATCAGCAGCACCCGGCCCTGGCTGTCGAGAACCAGGCCGCGCACGCCGAGGGTCAGCCCACGGGTGGTCCGAAACCAGACATGGAACAGCGGCCTTAAGATCGGCTCGATGCGACGTCGCCAGAGCATGCGCCGCATTAAGCTCGGCTCCATCGTCCTGTCGAGACCGGAGCTTGCGGGGCGACGGCGCCGCGGCTAAAGCGGGCGAAGGTCCACCGTTCCAAAAGGCCCCCTGATGGAAGCCCTCCTGCCGATCCTGATCTTCATCGTCGCCGTGGTCGCGGTGAACGTCTACGAGTTCGGCCGCCCCGACTGAACCGGCCGGACGCCATGAAGCCGGCGGGCAGACGGGGCGCAGCCCTGGTCACCGGCGGGGCGCGGCGGATCGGTCGCGCGCTGGTCCTGACGCTTGTCGAGGCCGGCTACGCTGTCGCCATCCATCTCCGCGAAGACTGCGCCGACGCCGAGGCCCTGGTCGCCGGGATCGCGGCCGGGGGCGGACGCGCCGCCCTGGTCAAGGCCGACCTGGCGCGGGAAAGCGAAACGGCCGGCCTGATCGACGCGGCCGTCGCCGCCGTCGGGCCGCTGACGCTCCTGATCAACAACGCTTCCCTCTTCCGTGACGACCGGGTTGGCGGCCTGTCCCGCGAGAGCTGGGACGCGCATATGGAAGCCAATCTGCGCGCGCCCGTCGTCCTGTCCGAAGCCTTCGCGGCCCAGGCGGCGGGAGGCGAGGGCGACGATCCCTCGATCCTCAACCTGCTGGACCAGCGGGTGTGGAAGCCGAACCCCCAATTCTTCACCTACACCCTGTCCAAGGCGGCCCTGTGGACCGCCACCCGCATGCTGGCCCAGGCCCTGGCGCCGCGGGTGCGGGTCAACGCCATCGGTCCCGGCCCCACCCTGCCCAACCCGATCCACGGCGAGGCAGGCCTGGCCGCCGAGGCGGCCGGCACCCTCCTGGGTCACGGCGCCAAGGTCGAGGACATCTGCGCCGCCGCCCGCTACCTGATTGACGCCCGCGCCGTCACCGGACAGATGATCGCCGTCGACGCCGGCCAGCATCTGGCGTGGAAGACTCCCGACATCCTGGGCGACTGACCGCCTCCCCCAGCCGAAGGCCGCTCCGTTGTCCAACTCCAAGATCGTCTACGCCACCCTGGACGTCTTCGTCCGCGGCCTGGCCATCGAAGCCGAGATCGGGGTCTATCCGCATGAGCGTGGACAGCCCCAGCCGCTGGTGGTCGATCTGGAGGTCGCCCTCGACCCCGTCGAGGTGGAAGCTCTGGCCGAAACCATCAACTACGAGACCCTGGCCGCCGCCGCCCGCCGTGTGGCCGCCACGGGACACATCGATCTGGTCGAAACCTACGCCCAACGCCTGGCCGAGGCCTGCCTCGCCGACCCCCGGGTGACCAGCGCCAAGGTGCGGGTGGAGAAGCCCCAGGCCATCGTCGGCGCCGCCGCCGCCGGGGTCTCCATCGTGGTCCGCCGGGCTTAGCCGTTGCAATCGGTCGGGACGCCCCTAAATCCCCCTTGGGGCCATCCGGTCCTGGGAGACCCCCGCGTGTCCGAACCCGTTCCCCGTCGTTTCGACGACGACCTCATCGCTCCGATCGTGGGCTATGTCCTCGACCTGCTCGGCCTCGGGCTCTTCGGGTTGATCCTGGCCTATGTGAAGAAGGGCGGCGCGGGGGAGATCGCGCGGTCGCACTACGTGTTCCAGATCAGGACCCTGTGGATCGGCCTGGCCTGGGCGGGTCTGGGCGGCGTGGTCTTCCTGATCGGCGTGGTGCTGGCGATCGTCCTGATCGGGTTCGCCTTCATCCCTGTGGCCCACGGCATCTGGGCGCTGGCGGGGATCTGGTTCATCGTCCGTTGCGTGGTCGGCCTGATCTACGCCCTGCGCGGCCAACCTTATCCTCGCCCTCGCGCCTGGCTGATCTGATCGGAACGAAGACGACCGGCGTCTGTTGAGGACGGCAGCTTGCGCGGGAGCCAGCCATGTCGGACGTGATCGACAACACCGAACGCAGCCGGTTCGAGCTTGAAGAACAGGGCGAACTGGCCTTCGCCAACTATCGCCGCATCGACGGCAGACTGGTTCTTGCCCATGTGGAGGCGGCCCCGGTTCTGCGGGGGACGGGGGCGGCGGGGCGGTTGATGGAAGGTGTGCTCGCCGCCGCCCGCGCCGAGGGGCTCAAGGTGGTCCCCCTGTGCAGTTATGCGGCCGCCTATATCCGTCGCCATAGCCGGCATCAGGATCTGCTCGAATAAGTCGGAAAAAAATTACGCCTCTCGACTTCGGGATGCGCGCAGACGTGAAATCGTCAGTTATCCCCAGTTGTGGCACGGGCAAATCGTTGCAGTGCAATGGAATATCTAACCCTTCATGGCCAAGCTATTAGGGTCCTGGAGAGCCCTTGAATCGAGCCGACCTTTGCTGCGCCGCAACATGATTTAAGGCTTATTGACACATTCTCGCCACATTTGCCCCGCTATGAAGGGCCCTAGGCCGCAGTTTATGCGTGTTGAGCCGAACCTCCGTTCCAAAGGCTGAAGCCGGAACGTGACCGTCGGGGGGCGTAACGCCCTCGTCGCAAGGGACGTTACCTTTGTCTATTCAATTACCGGCGCGCGCAGCGCTTGCGCGCGCTACGGGGAGTCTTATTGCCTTGGCGGCGGCGGTCGGCTTGACCACCGGCGGCGCCTATATGGTCGGCGGCTTTGCTCGGGCCACCGTCGAACATGCTCAAATCCAGCGTCTGGCCAACGCCGCGGCGCATGGTTATTCCGAGTCCGCCCTGGAGCTGGCCACCCGCGATCCGGACGCCCTGGCCATCGCCCGCCGTCACGATCCCTACGCCGCCGCCGGGACCGAATCCGCGGATCGCGAGGATCGGATCGCCGCCTTCGCCGACGACCTTCAGGCCCGGCGCGACGCCGCGACGGCCGCCGTCGATCCGGCCGTCCGCCTGAACAAGATCTCGCTGACCGCCTCCACCCCCGTGACTCCCGCCCGCCCCTTCCGTCTGCGCGGCGCGTTGGAGGAGTCCCGCGACCTCGAGTGCCTCACCCAGGCGGTCTATTATGAGGCCCGCGGCGAAAACGCCGCCGGCCAGGAGGCCGTGGCCCAGGTGGTGCTGAACCGCACCCGCCATCCCTCCTTCCCCAAGACCGTCTGCGGCGTGGTGTTCCAGGGCGCCGCTTACGGCGGTTGCCAGTTCAGCTTCGCCTGCGACGGTTCGGTGCATAAACGCGTCGAGAGCTACGCTTGGCGCCGCTCCGAAAAGGTCGCCGCCCGCGCCTTGGACGGCTTTGTCATGGCCCAGGTGGGCAACGCCACCCACTTCCACGTCGCCAGCCTCGCGACCAACTGGGGCCCCGGCCTGATGCGCGTCGCCCAAATCGGCGCCCATGTGTTCTACCGCCTCGGCGGCCACGCCGGTTCGGGTTCGGCCTTCACCGCCGAACCCCAGCCCTCCGAAACGGTCGCTACGGCCCAGCCCGTTTACGCCAGCCTGTCGCTGGCGCCCCTGGCCGCTTCGGTGGCCAATACGGTCGCGGACGCGGCGGAGTTGGTGATGTCGGCGGCCCAGCCGAAGACGGCGGCCAAGCCGGCGGACATTTCGGCCAAGCCCATGGCCGCCCCCGCCCCGACCCCGGCCGCAACCGCCCAGCCCGGCGCCGCCCCGGTCGCCAAGACCGACGATCAGGGCAAGCTCGCCGCCGTTTCCTAGGCGCCCAACTTCGTCGTCTCGGCGACGCCGGAAGCGCTAGACGGCGTCCAGGCCGATATCGAGCACCGGCGCCGAGTGGGTGAGCGCGCCCACGGAGATCACGTCGATCCCGGTCCGCGCGATGTCGCCGACCGTTTCCAACGACACCCCGCCGGAGGCTTCCAGCACCAGGCGGCCGGCCGTCATGGCCACGGCCCGGCGCAGGTCGTCGAGACTGAAATTATCCAGCATCACCACCTGGGGCGCGAACGGCAGGGCCTGTTCGAGCTGCTCGAGGCTGTCGACCTCCACCTCGATCGGGGTCAGGTGCCCGGCCACGGCGCGGGCCCGGGTCAGGGCCTCGGCGACCCCGCCGCAGGCCGCCACGTGGTTGTCCTTGATCAGGATGGCGTCGTCGAGGCCGAACCGGTGGTTGATCCCGCCCCCGCAGCGCACCGCATATTTCTCAAGCGCCCGCAGGCCGGGCGTGGTCTTGCGGGTGTCGGTGATGCGCGCCCGGGTCCCCGCCACCGCCCGGACATAGGCGCGGGTCAGGGTCGCGACCCCCGACAATCGGCCCAGCAGGTTCAGCGCCGTGCGCTCGGCCGTCAGCATCGCCCGGGCGTTTCCCTCCACCCGCGCCAGCACCGCGCCCGCCGGGGCGTCGCCGCCGTCGGCAAGGACGATCTCGAAGCGGACTTCCGGATCCATCAAGGCGAAGGCCAGACGCGCGCACTCCAGCCCGGCGACGCGGCCGTCCCGTCGGGCGGCGAAGGCGCAGGAGAGCCGGGCCGCCGGGTCGATCAGGGCGGCGGTGACATCCCCTGCCCGGCCCAGATCCTCGGCCAGGGCGGCGCGGACCACGGGCTCGATCAGCAGGCTCGGCAAGGACGTGAGGGTCAAAGGCGTCATTGGGCGGGAGCCGTGGCTGAGGACGCGGCCGCCGCGATGGCTTCGGCCCGGTCCTGGTCGATGAAAGTGCGGGCCGCCGGTTGGCCCGCCTCGGGAAAATCGGCCCGGTAGTGGGCGCCGCGGCTTTCCTGCCGCGCCAGGGCGGCGGCGGCGATCAACCGGGCGGTCGCCAGGGCCGGACCCCGGCCTTCAGCCGTCTCGATGTCGGCGATCTCGGCCAGCAGCCGACCGAGGCCGTCCGCATCCCGCACCACCCCGGCGTCGCGGGCCATGGCTCGGCGCAGCCGCTGCAAGGCGGGGGCGGACAAGTCCGGAGTGGGCCGGGCCGGGGCCGGCGACGAACCGTGATCCGTCTCGGCCGCCGCCGCCGCCCCGGCTTCGGGACCGAACACGGCGGCTTCCAGCAGGGAGTTCGACGCCAGACGATTGGCCCCATGCACGCCCACCGAAGCGCATTCGCCCACGGCGAACAGGCCCGCGAGCGTCGTGCGTCCCTGAGGGTCGGCGGCGATCCCGCCCATGTGATAGTGCGCCGCCGGGGCCACCGGGATGGCGTCGATCCGGGGGTCGACCCCGCCGGCCATGCAGGCGGCGAAGACGCCGGGGAACTGGTCGGGGAACTCCGCGCCGATGGCTTCGCGTGCATCGAGGAAGGCGCCGCGGCCGCTGGCGATCTGGCGGTGGATGGCGCGGGCGACGATGTCGCGGGGAGCCATCTCGGCCCGCGGGTCGTAGGCGGCCATGAAGGGAACGCCAAACGCGTCGACAAGGATCGCGCCCTCGCCGCGCAGGGCCTCGCTGGCCAGAGGGGCTGGATCGATGCCGAGTTCGACGGCGGTTGGGTGGAACTGGACGAACTCCGGATCGGCGATCGCAGCCCCGGCCATGGCGGCCAGCCCAAGCCCCTCGCCGCGGATGGCCGGCGGATTGGTGGTGACGGCGTACAGCCCGCCGACGCCGCCGGTGGCCAGCACGGTGGCGGAGGCGATCACCTCCACCATCCGTCCGTCCCGTTCGATCAGGGCGCCGCGGACACGCCCTTGGTCGTCCTGCAACAGGACCCGGGCCCGAGCCGGCGCCCACACCTCGACCGACGGGGCGGCGAGGGTGGCGGCGGCCACGGTCTCCATGATGGCGCGGCCGGCCTGGTCGCCCTTGACCCGGGCGATGCGCGGACGGGAATGGGCCGCTTCCAGCCCCTGTACGAACCGGCCCTCCGTGTCGCGATCGAACGGAGCGCCCAGCCCGGCCAGCCGCCGCACGGCCGCGGGTCCGGCCTCGGCCAACAGCAAGGCGGCGGCTGCATCGACCAGGCCGGCGCCGGCCGCCACCGTGTCGGCCGCATGCAGGGACGGCCGATCGTCCGCCCCGAACGCCACGGCCACCCCGCCTTGCGCCCAGGCCGAGGAACAGGCCTGGCTGAGGGTCGCCGGCGAGATCACCACGGCCCGGCGGGGCGCGGCCGCCAAGGCGGCGCTCAGGCCCGCCAGACCGGCCCCGATCACCAGCACCCCGTCCACGCGGATACGTTCGAAGGACATCAGCGCGCCCTCAAGGCGGGCGGGCAGGCGCTCGCCGAAGCTGGACAGATTATCACCGGATCGTCAGATCAGCTCGACATCGACGTGATGTCGGGCCTTGACCAGGTCATAGCGCGCCGGCGACGAGGGCGGCGGCAGGTCGATCATCCGTTGCACCGCCGCGCGGGCGCGGACCGCCACCGCCGGGTCCACCTCGACCTCGTAACGCCCATGAACCAGGGTCTGGTAGATGTTCTCGAGGGTGATGCGCTTCATGTGCGGGCACAGGTTGCACGGCCGTACGAACTCGGTCTCCGGGGCGTCGCAGGCGACATTGTCGGCCATCGAGCATTCGGTGATGAGCACCACCCGCCGAGGCTTCCGCCGCGCCACATAGTCGGTCATGGCCGCGGTCGAACCGGTGAAGTCCGAAGCCTCGATCACCTCGGTCGGGCATTCCGGATGGGCCAGGATCTCGGCGTCCGGATAGGCCTCGCGCAGGTCGGCGATGTCGGCGCCCGTGAAACGCTCGTGCACCTCGCAGCGCCCTTGCCAGGCGATGATCTTCACGGCGGTCTGGCGCGCGACGTTGCGGGCCAGGAACTCGTCGGGGATCAGGATCACCCGGTCGGTCCCCCACAAGGCGGCGGCCTGCTCGACCACCTGCACCGCGTTGGCGGAGGTGCAGCAGATGTCGGTCTCCGCCTTCACCTCGGCGGTGGTGTTGACGTAGGTCACAACCGGAACGCCGGGATGACGCTGCTTGATCAGGCGCACGTCCGCCCCCGTGATCGAGGAGGCCAGGCTGCAGCCGGCATGCAGGTCGGGGATCAGCACGGTCTTTTGCGGCGCGAGTATCTTGGAGGTCTCGGCCATGAAGTGGACCCCCGCCTGGACGATCACCGCGGCGTCCGACTTTGCGGCCTCGCGAGCCAGGCCAAGGCTGTCGCCGACATAGTCGCCGACGCCGTGGAAGATGTCCGGGGTCATGTAGTTGTGGGCCAGGATGACGGCCTGTTTTTCGCGCTTCAGCCGATTGATCTCGGCGATCAGGGGCGCGCTGGTCCGCCATTCGAGGGGCGTGATCCGATGGCGCAGCTTCTCCCAGATCGGCGCCGTGGCCCGTTCCACCGCCGGGGTGAAAGGCAAGGAAGATGCGCGATCCGCCCCAGACACGAAACCGTCAGCCATTGGCGTCCTCCCTTATGCTCACTTTGAGCATTACTGGCGCCTCAAAAAAGCGCCGGGGCGAAAACCCGCGGCGCGGCTTATGCTGTCGATGAGCATAAGTCGTTACGTCATATAGGCCCGCAATCGGAGGGCGCCAATAGGCAAGGGCAGATATTGGCTTCGTCTCAGGCGGCGGCCTTGCCGTAACCCGGATTCCGGCGGTGGAGTCCGGCCCCGCCCCGCGCCGGCTCGAACGCTTCGGGCAGGTCCGCGGCTTCGCCCGCGCCCAGGATCAGACAGCCGTCCTCGGCCAGGGCGACGGCCAGTCGGCTCAGCACTTCGCGGCGGGCAGTGGGATCGAAATAGCTCAGCACGTTGCGGCAGAATATGACGTCGAAGCGGCCGAGCTTGCTGAAGTCGTTCATCAGGTTCAGCCGACCCCAGCGCACGGTCTGGCGCAGCCGCGCCGACGCCTGCCAGTTGTCGCCGGCCTTTTCGAAATGCCGGATCAAAAGCCGGATGGGCAGGCCGCGCTGCACCTCGAACTGGGTGTAGAGCCCCGATTGCGCCTTCTCCAGGGCCCGGGTTGATAGGTCGGTGGCCACGATCTCGAGCTTCAGGTTCGGGAACCGCGAGCCGTGTTCCTCGACCATCATGGCCAGGGAATAGGGCTCCTGGCCGGTGGAGCAGCCCGCGCTCCAGACCCGCACCCGCCCCCGACGCGCGGCCAATTCCGGCAGCACCTCGTCGCGCAGATGGTCGAACGGCGTACGGTCGCGGAAGAAGCTGGTCTCGGGGGTAGCCAGCACCTCCACCGCGGCGCGGATCAAAGCCTCGTCCGGCGCCGCGCGCAGCTGCGCCACCAGGGCGTCCACGGTGGGTAGGCCTTCACGGCGCGCCAGGGTCGATAGCCGGCTTTCGACGAAGAAGGCGCGCTCGGAGCCAAGCATCAGCCCGGTTCGCGCACGGGCCATGGCGGCGACGAATTCCAGATCCTCAGGCTTCATATCAGACCCGCCTGGACGAACTTCGCCTCGATGATGTCGCCGTCGAAGGGCTTCATGATGTACTCGTCAGCGCCCCCGTCGAGGGCTTCGGCGATGCGGAGCGGCTCGTTCTCGCTGGTGCAAAACACCACTACCGGAGCCTCGCCGCCGGGCTCCTGGCGCAGGCGGCGCACGAACTCCAGTCCGTCCATCACCGGCATCGACCAGTCGAGCAGGATGGCGTCGGGCATGGCCGCACGACAGAAGGCCAGAGCCTCCATGCCGTCGCCGGCCTCGGCGATCTCGAAATCCAGGCCCTCCAGGATGCGGCGCGCCACCTTGCGCACCACCCGGCTGTCGTCGACGACGAGGCAGATCTTCACCGGCAGGCTCCGCGTCTCATGCCGCTACGCGGCTGCGGGCCGCGGACGTGGCGATCGCCGAATTCGGCAAGGTCAGGACAAAGCGGGCGCCGCGTCCCGGCGTCGAGGCCACGACCACGGTTCCGCCGACGCTCTCCAGCGCCGAACGCACCAATTCGAGGCCGAGGCCCCGGCCCGACAGGGCCGTGAGTGCAGGCGCGGTGGTCACGCCGGGAGAAAAGATCAGCTCCTGGGTCTGCGCCTCGTCCATCGACGCGGCGGCGATCGGGTCGAGCCGTCCGGAAGCCAGGCAGTGGTCGCGAATGTGGGCGGCGTCGATCCCGCGCCCGTCGTCGGCCATCTCGATAATCGCCCCGTCGCCGCAGCGATGGACCGAAAGGCGCAGGAGGGACAGGGCGGGCTTGGCGGCGGCGCGGCGCTCGCTCGGGGCTTCCACCCCGTGGTCGCAGGCGTTGCGGACCAGGGCGATGAGGGCCGAACGCAGGGCCGGCGCGGCGGCCGGGGCGATCCGCAGATCGTCGCCGCCGACCATCAGCTCGATGCGCTTGCCTAGCTGGTCGCCAAGGGCCCGCGCCAGGGTGTCGAGGCCGCTCCAGGGCGCGCGGGTCCGGCGGTCCGATCCGGACCAGGCGGCCTGGGTTCCGGAGCGGTGGAGGACGTCGTCGCCGGTATCTCCGTCGGGAAGGGCGCGGTCCCCGGCCGCGGCGCGCTCCAGGGCCCCGAGCAGGTCGGAGTCTTCGCCCACGGGTTCGGCATGGTGGTCGGCGGCCCAGGAGAAGAGCTGGCCAAGACGTCCCACCGTTCGGCTAAGCGCATCAAGGGCCAGGGGCGACGCCGGCGACGCGGCGAGGGCCGCCGTGAGGCTTTCGGCGGCATGGATCAAGGCTTCGGCCCGGCCGAAGCCGGCGAAGCCGCAAAGTCCCTTGAGGCCGTGCAACCGACGCAGCATTTCCGCCGCCGCGGCGCTGTCCGCGCCGTCGACGGCCAGGCGCGCGACCCCGGCCTGAAGACCGCCCAGGGCCTCCGACGCCTCGCAAACGAAGTCTGACACCAGGTCGTCCATCGCCCGTCGCAGTCCAAAGGGGGCGGAGCCTGCTCCACCGGTCCTTAGACTTTATGCAGGTGCGAGGTTAAGGAGCCGTGGACCGGCGGGGCCTGCAGGCGGCCAAATCGCCGCGCGGGCGATGTTCAGGACGCGCTTTCGGCCTGATCCGGCGCCGAAAGCGGGACGCGGGCGCGCAGGATGATCCGTTCCTCGCTCGCCGAATGGTCGACACGCCCCCCGGCGGCCTTCAGCATGGCGTAGAGATAATAGGCCTGGACCCAATGGCCCCCGAGCCCCTCGGCCAGCCGATCGCCCTTCAAGCCCAGGACCACTTCGGGGCGAAGCCGGACACGGGCGCCCTGGGCCTCGACCCCGATCAGGTAGGCGTCGTCCTGGACGACGGCGTTGACTCTGGCCACCCCCCCCGTCGGCAGGGCCCCGGCGCCGAGCTGGGCCAGGTTGAGCAGCGCCCGCGACGCCGGCTTGCTCAGCACCGGGACCCCGACCTGCCAATCCAGGTCGGGACGTACGTGGTCGTAGATGCCTTGGGTCAGTTTCTCCAGGTCGCGGGTGTCGAAACTTTCCGCCGTGGCCGAGCCCCCGAAGGCCACGCGACTGAAGGCCAGCAAGGACACCAGCTTTTTGGCCGAGGCGGCGATCAGGTTCATGGCGTCGTCGCGCATGTCGGCCGCGGTCGGGTCCTCCAGCAGGTCCAGGCCCGAAACGATCGCGCTCGCGGGGCTGATGAAATCGTGACACAGGCGCGCCGCCAATTGCGCGGCCAAGTCGGCGGCGGCCACCTGTTCGGCCAAGGCGGGGGCGGCGTCCTCCTCGGGGCCCAGCCGGGCGGCCCATGCCGGGCCGAGCATCGATGGGGAATCGCTCATGGGACAGGGGTCCAGATCGCCTGAAGGTTTCGCTGGAACCCTGGCGTGATTTGGTCCGCTATGGGAAGCATGATCGAAGCCTTCCTCGAACCTGGCGTCCTGGTCCGCCATCCTGGCCAGCCCGGCTGGGGGGTGGGTCAGGTGCAGTCGGTTGACGGCCACCGGGTGACCGTCAACTTCGAGGAGGCCGGCAAGCAGACCATCGACATCCATGCGATCGCGCTGGACTACGCCGGGCCCGACCCCCGCGCGGACGGCCGCTAAGCCGGGCCCCTTCATCGCGTTCTAGGGTTGGCCGCTCTGGTCGTCGTCATAGCCGTGGTTCGACGAATAGAAGGCGAGCCACATCAGGCCTCCTCCAAGCGCGAGGGTGAGCCCCGCCGCCAGGAACATGGCGATCCAGCCGTGCACGCCCAGGGGCGTGTCGCCGCCAAGCTTCCAGGCGGCGGTGAAACCCCAGATCGCCAGACCGAGCAGAAAACCGAGCGACGCCAACAGCAGCACCAGGCCGATACGAAAGGGTTTCATAAGGCAGCCTCCACGGACGCCGGCGCGACCCGACCCGGCCGCGGCGGATCGCCGCTATTTGCGCCGATCCGTCCATAATTGCGTCGTCCCAGGATCATTTAAGCCACGAGTTACTTGCTTTTAACCGTTTCACCCCGGCATGGTTCTGCTCGCGCGGGTCCTTAAGGGGGATCGAACCTCGCGCTCCATCCATCCCGTGCGGCGTCCCGGCAGCCAAAGCAGCCTGGACGGCGCGCCCAGTCTAAAGGGACCGATGCCGCAATTCGATCCGCGTCCGGCGCAGGCTCGCCACACGCCTGCCCTCGTCTCCTGTGTCGTCATCGCCGCCAGCGCCGCCCTCGGGGTCGGCGCCGCCGCCCTCCTTCAGCAGAAGCCCAAAGCCCCGCCCACGCCCACCGTCGCGGCGATGAAGGCGCTGGAGCACCAGGCCTTCGCCGAGGCCAAGGCCCGTCCCGGCCTGACCGCGCCCCAGAGCGTGCCGATGAAGATCCAGTCGGGCGAGACCTTCGAGGCGGCGGTTCGGCGCACCGGAGTCGCGCCCGAAGAAGCCCGCACCATCGTCAAGGCCCTGGCCCAGGCCTTCGACACCGTCCACATCAAGGCCGGGCTCGCTTTCCAGGCCGCCATCGCCCATCCCCGCGGCCGCGGCGGTCCGGCCCAGTTGATCGGCCTGTCGATGCAGACCGGCCCCGCTTCGCAGATCACCCTGTCGCGGACTTTCGACGGCGCGCTGAAGCTGCGCGAGCTTGAGGAGAAGGTCTCCGACGAGACCACGGTCGCCCAGGGGACCATGAACGGCTCGCTGTACGAAAGCGCCCTCAAGGCCGGGGCCAACGCCCGCATGGTCTCCGAGGCGGTCAAGCTGTTCAGCCACAAGCTCGACTTCAGCCGCGACATCCATCCCGGCGACGACTTCACCATGGTGTTCGACCGCAAGGTCTCCGAGTCCGGCAAGACCGTCGAAACCGGCCAGCTGCTCTACGCCGAGATCGGCGTTAAGGGCCAGACGACCAAGTTCTACCGCTACGACGCCGGCGGCCATTCGGACTTCTTCGACGAGCTGGGCAAGAACATCAAAGGCTTCCTGCTGAAGACGCCGGTGGACGCGGTGCGCGTCTCCTCGGGCTTCGGCATGCGCCTGCACCCGATCCTCGGCTATACCCGCATGCACCCCGGCATCGACTTCGCCGCGCCCAAGGGCACGCCGGTCTATGCAGCCGGCGACGGCGTGATCGAAGAGAAGAAGTGGGCCGGCGGCTACGGCAACTGGCTGAAGATCCGCCACCAGGGCGGATGGGAGACCGGGTACGGCCATCTTTCGGCCTATGCGCCCGGCCTCCACCCCGGCCAGTCGGTGCATCAGGGCCAACTGGTCGCCTATGTCGGCTCGACGGGCCTGTCGACCGGCGCCCACCTCCACTACGAGGTGATCAACAAGGGCGCCAAAATCGACCCCCGCGCCGCCAAGGTGCCCTCCGGCACGATCCTGGGCGGACGAGACCTCGTGGCCTTCAAGGCCCAGAGGAGCCACATCGACACCCTGATCGCCCAGGCCGAAGCCCGTGGCGCCCAGGCCCAGAAGCCGGCTGTGGCGAAACTGGCGGCCCTGTCGCTGCGGCCTCGGCAGGACGTCGCCAGCACCCGCTAGGTCACGATGGTTTTGGACGATCCGAAACCGCAAAACCTCCTCGATTACAATTAGTCAGGGCGGCCTTACCCGTGCGCGGGGTCGCGCGCCCCTGGGTTTTAGGACCCGGGAAAGGCCGTTGCCGGGACTTCGTTCCTGAGCGCGCCAGTCATCCCCCGTTCAGGTGGAAAGACGAAACATTGGGCCAACAAACGCGTTAACCAGTCCTCGATGGTGGGTCGAAACCTGAAGGAGGCGTCCCATGCAACCGATGAAAAAGATCCTCGCCGCCGCCGTCGCCGCGGCGACCTTGGCCGGCGGTCTGGCCGCGGCCACGGACAGCTCCGCCCAGCCGCGCCGCTACTATGATCGCGGCCATGATCGCGACCGCTCCGGCGCGGCCATCGCCGCGGGCATTGCCGGCCTCGCCCTCGGCTCGGCCTTGGCCGGCGGCTCCAGCGGCTACTACTACAGCGGTCCGCGCTACAGCTATTCCTACCCGGGCTACGCCTATGCGCCGCCCTATTACGGCTACGCCTATCCGTACCCCTACTACGCGCGCCCCCGGACCTGCGCCGTCTGGCATCGCGACCGCTGGGGACGCCCCTATCGCACCACCGCCTGGTGCTAACGCCTTGGCGGCCTGGGCTGCGCCGCGGGTGTGGAGACCTTCTGCACCTGCGCCGGCCCAACCGCGGGCGGGATATCCAGGCTTAGGAAATCCAGAACATCCTTGATCGGTGTGAAGTAGTTGATGCCGATCTGGATGCCATAGCCAGGCTGCAAACCCGCCTCCGTCAGCCCGACGACGTAGCCCTTTTCGTCAAGGACGGGACCGCCGCTGTTCCCGTGATTGATGGCCATGTCGGTCTGGATGAGGGTCATGCCCTCTTCGATGCGATGGGCTGAAACGATCCCTTTTGTCACGGTGCCCTGCAGTTGTTCAAACAGCGGCGCGCCGATCGCGAAGATCGTATCTCCCACTTGAAGCGGGGTGGTCCGAAGCGGAAGCGGACTGCGACCGTGCGGATCAGCCTTGATCAGCGCGACGTCACGTTTCTTGTGCAGGCGGATCACCTTGCCTTCGGTCTCAAGGCCATCGGACCAACGCAGGACGACGGTCTTTTCGAGCCCGACCACGTGGGCGTCGGTGAGGATATAGCCATCCATTGAGACGAGAACGCCGCTGCCGAAACCGCCCGCGGCCTTGATGAGCACGACTGAGCCCGCTTCTTCGCCCAGAGGTCTCGGCGCTGGCGCGCCAGTTTTGAGGGCGATCCTCTCCTGCTTCAATGTTTCGCCCGCAATTTTTTCGCCTTCGGGCGCGTGTGCCAGTAAATCCTGGAATTTTCCGTCTTGCATCAGCGCTTGCGCCGCGCGGAGGAAAGCGCCGTGGGTCAACGTTGGAATTACCTGGCTTTCCGGCGTTCCGCTCGGGGCCTCGGCCGAGCCGGTCGTCTCGATGGTTGCAATGACCTTCCGCTCGGCGCGGGAATAGACCTGCCATTGCACGTCCATCGCCAGGGTCCCCTTTGCGATGAAACCGACGCAGACCTTGGCGTTTAGGCGATGGATGAGACCACCGATCTCGTAGGGAGGCAAAACGTCTTCTTCCCCATCGGGAGAGAATAGCGTCGGCTGCGTTCCCGCGGATGCGTCGAGGCCGCCGACAAGGACCTGACGGAAGATCGGGCCGAATTCACCCAACGGCACTTCCTTGAGGAGACCGTCGCCTGTCAGCTTTCCATAAGGAATGCATAGAGCGCCCCCTGCTGAATCCCCCAGACCTCCCCGGCGGCAAGCCGTTGCGCCAGTTTGGTTAGCTTGAAGATCTTTGCCGGCGACGGAGCGGCCTGCGCCGCGCTTGAGCCGAAGGCCAACATCGCCCCGCAAAGCGCTGTCGCCACGCCGAAAAAACGCATTGCCCCTTCCCCATTTCCGAACAGAAACAGAACACGCGGGGCCGCTTGGCGCAAGCCCAAAGCAAAGCCCCCCGGACCAGGTCCGAGGGGCTCCAGGGTCATTGAGCAATGGTCCTAAGAATCACTGGATCGTGGCGCGGCCGATCTCCAGCTTGCCGTCGCCGGCGTGGACCTCGATGATCTGGCCGTCGTGCAGGTCGCCGGCCAGCAGCTTCTTGGCGATCGGATCGACCAGCTCCTTCTGGATAACCCGCTTCAGCGGCCGGGCGCCGTAGACCGGGTCGTAGCCGCGCTCGCCCAGCCAGTGCAGGGCGTCCGGAGCCACGTCGATGGTCATGCGGCGGTCGGCCAGCCGCTTCTCGAACCGTTCCAGCTGGATGCGGACGATGGAGTCCATCTGGTCGCGGCCCAGGCGTTTGAACAGGATGATCTCGTCAATCCGGTTGAGGAATTCCGGGCGGAAGTGGCGGCGCACCACCTCCATCACCGGCCCGCGCACGGCCTCCACGTCATCGCCCTCGCCCTGGGCAGCCAGATATTCGGAGCCGAGGTTCGAGGTCATGACGACCAGGGTGTTGCGGAAGTCGACCGTGCGGCCCTGGCCGTCCGTCAACCGCCCGTCGTCAAGCACCTGCAGCAGCACGTTGAACACGTCGGGGTGAGCCTTCTCCACCTCGTCGAACAGCACGACCTGATAGGGCCGGCGGCGCACCGCCTCGGTCAGAGCCCCGCCTTCGTCGTAGCCGACATAGCCCGGAGGCGCGCCGAT
Organism: Caulobacteraceae bacterium; assembly: GCA_035493955.1. Classification (GTDB taxonomy): domain Bacteria; phylum Pseudomonadota; class Alphaproteobacteria; order Caulobacterales; family Caulobacteraceae; genus NCED01. Next base: position 80,687 of record DATJHI010000015.1, read on the forward strand.
CATCCGGCTGACGCTGTGCTTTTCCATATATTCGGACATGTCGAGCCGGGTGACCGCGTGCTCGTCGTCGAACAGGCACTCGGCCAGGGCCTTGGTCAGCTCGGTCTTACCCACCCCGGTGGGGCCGAGGAACAGGAAGGAGCCGATCGGCCGGTTGGGGTCCTGCAGGCCCGCCCGCGCCCGGCGCACGGCGTCGGAGACGGCGAGCAGAGCCTCCTCCTGGCCGACCACGCGCTCGCGCAGCTTGTCCTCCATCGCCAGCAGCTTCTCGCGCTCGCCCTCCAGCATCTTCTCCACCGGCACCCCGGTCCAGCGGGAGACCACGGCGGCGATCTGTTCGGCGTCGACGACCTCGGGGGTCATCTGGCTCTTGGCGTCCTCGGCGGTCCTCTCGGCGCTCTCGGCCTCGGTCAGGCGCTTCTCCATCACCGGAATCTGGCCGTAGAGGATCTCCGAAGCGCGGGCGAGGTCACCGCGGCGCTGGGCCTGGTCGAGTTCGCCGCGCAGCCGCTCCAGGGCCTCCCGGGCCTGGGCGGCGGAGCCCATCTTGTCCTTCTCCGCGCGCCAGCGGGCGGTCATCTCCGCCGACTGGGTCTCGATGTCGGCGATCTCGGCCTCGATGGTGGCCAGACGCGCCTTGGAGCCGGCGTCGGTCTCCTTCTTCAGGGCCTCGCGCTCGATCTTCAGCTGCACCAGCCGCCGGTCCATCTCGTCCAGGGCCTCGGGCTTGGAATCGATAGCCATGCGCACCCGGCTGGACGCCTCGTCCACTAGGTCGATGGCCTTGTCGGGCAGGAAACGGTCGGCGATGTAGCGGTGCGACAGGGTCGCCGCGGCCACGATGGCGCTGTCGGAGATGCGCACCCCGTGGTGCACTTCGTACTTTTCCTTCAGCCCGCGCAGGATCGAGATGGTGTCCTCGACGCTGGGTTCGGACACGAACACCGGCTGGAAGCGACGGGCCAGGGCCGCGTCCTTCTCCACGTGCTTGCGGTATTCGTTGAGGGTGGTGGCGCCGACGCAGTGCAGCTCGCCGCGGGCCAGGGCCGGCTTCAGCAGGTTGGAGGCGTCCATGGCCCCCTCGGTCTTGCCCGCCCCGACCAGGGTGTGCATCTCGTCGATGAACAGGATGATCTGGCCCTCGGCGGCGATGGTCTCGTTCAGCACCGCCTTCAGCCGTTCCTCGAACTCGCCGCGGTATTTGGCCCCGGCGATCAGGGAGCCCATGTCCAAGGCCAGGAGCTTCTTCTCCTTCAGGCTCTCGGGCACGTCGCCGTTGACGATGCGCAGGGCCAGGCCCTCGACGATGGCGGTCTTGCCGACGCCGGGCTCGCCGATCAGCACCGGGTTGTTCTTGGTCCGCCGAGACAGGACCTGGATGGTGCGGCGGATCTCCTCGTCGCGGCCGATCACCGGGTCGAGCTTGCCGTCGCGCGCGGCCTGGGTCAGGTCACGGGCATAGCGCTTGAGGGCGTCATAGCCCTCCTCGGCGCTGGCGGTGTCGGCGGTGCGGCCCTTGCGCAGGGCCTCCGCGGCCTTGTCGAGATTTTCGGGGGTCGCTCCGGCCTTCTTGAGCGCCTCGGCGGCGGGGCCGCCGTCCTTGGCCAGGGCGGCCAGTAGGCGTTCGGTGGTGACGAAGGCGTCGCCCGCTTTCTTGGCCGCTTCTTCGGCGCCGGCGAAGACACGGGCGGCCTCGGGCTTGAGGTAAATCTGGCCGGAGGCCCCTTCGACCTGCGGATATTTGGCGAGCAGGGTCTCGACTTCGGTCTCGGCCTGTTCAGGCCGGCCGCCGGCGGCCTTGATCAGGTCGCGCGCCAGCCCTTCGCGCTCCTCGAGCAGCGCCTTCAGCAGGTGTTCGGTCCCGAGCTGCTGGTGACGCCGGGCCAGCGCGATCGACTGCGCCGCCTGGACGGCCTGTTTGGCGCGATCGGAATAGATGTCCTGGTTCATGGATCCCCTTTTGGGCGACAGTCCGCACCTTGCCTTGACGAAGCGCAAGCCGGGACTGTCAGGGGATGTAGTGTGACCGTTTAGCCACACAAGGCGCCGCGAGAGGGATTAGCCCTCGTCGGCGCCTTCTTTGGCCGGAGCCGCCTCGCCCGCGAAGCTGGCGGGACGGCGACGGGGGGCGCGTTTGGGGCGTGGAGCCTCGTCCTGGGACGCCAGCGGGGCGTTGGTCGGGGTCTGCAGGAAGGCCGGCGCATGGCTCACGCCCCCGTCCCGGTCCCGCAGCAGGGGCGAAGCCGCCTCGGGTTCGACCACCGGCATAGGATCGCGGGTCTCGGTGCGGGTCTCCTCCGCACGGGGTTCGTAACGGCGGCCTTCGCCGCGGAACTCGTTGCGGCCTTCGCCGCGCGGTTCACGGTTGTCGGAGCGGGGCTCGTTGCGGCCGCCCTGGCCATAGTTCCGCTCGGGGCGCGGTTCGTTGCGGTCGCGCGAGCCGTTGTTATTGTTGTTCGACCGATTTTCGCGATCGCGGTTTTCGCGATAGTCCTGCCGCGGCTCCTGGCGGTTTTCACCGCGCTGGTCCTGGCGGCCCTCGCCCCGCGACTCGGAACGGTCGTCCGAGGTTTGCGCACCCTCGCCGCCCTCGGCGCCGGTGTTGTCGCCGTCCTCGTTCGATTCGGCGCTCTCGTCTTCGAAATCGATGTCGTAGCCCGAGGCGACCGCGTCGCGGCCCATGATCTCGGACACGGTGCGGTGGGGCTGGATCGAGCGCAGGACGCGGAAATAGTGCTCGGCGTGCTGAAGATAATTTTCAGCCAGCACCCGATCGCCGCCGCCGGAGGCGTCGCGGGCGAGCTGCTGGTACTTCTCGTACACGTGCTGGGCGTGGCCGCGGATCTTCACATTGTCCGGCCCGTTGGAGTCGAACGCGCGGTTGACGTTGTGGCTGGGCTTGCCGCCACCGCCGCCGCCGCCTCCCCCGCCGCCGCCGCCGCTGCGGTTCCGGCCACGTTGCCGCTTCATGCCTTTGAAATCTCTCATGGTGTGTTAGCCGGCTGGGGCCCTGGAGGCCCGCGCGCAGACCTCCTGCGCGCTGCGATGTGACAAATGCCGCAATCCCGTCTCCGCTCGCCGTCCGCCGCGTGTTTCGCGTTGTTCGGACGTCGCGCCCCTCACCGCCAGTGGGTCCAACGCCCCGACGGGGCCGTTCCTCGCATGGCGAATTTGAGTGGAGATAGGGTCTTACCTAGCGACTCGGCGTGGATTTTCCAAGGGGTTTCTTCACGCCCGCGACAACACGGTCTCTCAGCCCAATATCCTTGACCACCCGGACGGCGTCGGCGCCCGCCGCCTCGAACAGGGCGGAGACGCCCGGTCCCTGGTCCCAGCCGATCTCGACCGCGAACAGACCCTGAGGCCGAAGCACCCGCAGGATTTCGGGCGCCAGGCGCCGGTAGGCGTCCAGCCCGTCCTCGCCGCCGTCCAGCGCCAGCCTCGGCTCGTGGTCGCGAACCTCCGGGTCCAGGGTCTCGATCACGGCGGTAGGGATATAGGGCGGATTGGAGACCACGAGGTCGAAGGAGGCCTCGGCCAATCCCTCGGTCCAGTCGCCTCGCAGAAGGGCCGCCCGCCCCCCCAGCCCCAGGTGGGCGGCGTTGTCCCGCGCCACGGCGATAGCCTCCTCGGACACGTCGACGCCGAGGCCCTTGGCGCCGGGACGCTCGGCCAGGATCGCCAGCAGGATCGCCCCCGAGCCCACCCCCAGATCCAGCACCTGGAACGCCTGGTGCTCGGGAAAGGCCGCCAGGACCACGTCGAGGATGGTCTCGGTGTCGGGTCGTGGGATGAGAACATGCGGATCGACGTTCAGCATGATCTTCCAGAACCCCTTGCGCCCGAGAATCCGCGCCACGGGCTCGCGCCGTTCGCGCCGGAGGACGTAGTCCTCCATGGTCGCAGCTTCCGCCGCCGACAACTCCCGATAGGGGTCGGTGATCAGGTCGAGGCGGCTGGCCCCCGCCGCGGCCTCCAGCAGCAGGCGGGCGTCGATCACCGGGCTATCGACGCCGGCGGCCTTCAGCCGTTCGCGGGCGCCGGTCCAGGCTTGCAGCAGGGTTTGGGTCATCGGCCCTTCGATAGCCTTCGCGGGCTTCCAGGCAAAGGGCGATGGCGACCGTTCAGTTCAGATGGATCGCGGGCGCGTCGTCCGCCCGTGGCGGCGGCGCGATCCCGGGCAGGTCGGCGGGCCGGGCCCGGTCGCCCTCCGCCACCCGGCCGCCCCAGGCTACCTGCAGATAAAGGCCGCAGGTCAGGCGGCTATAATGCCCGAACAGGGCGGGGACCAGGTCCAGGTCCCGCACCCCCGAGGCCGGATCCACATGGGTGGCCGCGCAGCGGACGATCGGCTTCACGACCCGCGCGGTGGCTTCGCCGAGGCTGATCTCGGCGCCGGGAGCGAGATCCAGCTCCGCCCAGGCCGGCCAGCCGTCGATGTGGATATTGGCCCGGAATCGCAATGGATCCACAGGACGACCCAGTCTGGCGGCGAGGTCTCGGACGCTGGCCAGGTTGAGCAGCGACACCGCCCCGGCGCGGTCGTCGGTGAATCGATGGGCCCCCGCGGTCGGCAGCAGCCTCAACTCGCCCCGGCGATCCTGCGGATCGACGATCCCCTCCAGCCAATGGGCGAAGGCCACGCGGCCGGTGTCGGTGAGCAAGGCGAAGCGACACGTCGAAGCTCCATCCAGGGTCACGCTCAGCATGCCGTCGCCTTCGTCATAGCGGGTGCGGATGCGGGCGAGCATCGGGATCGAGGCCAGCACGGCGAAATGGCTCTTGGACAGATGGACCGGGGCGTCCGCGTCGAAGCCGCTGGGCCCGTTCTCCACGGCATAGAGACGGTCACAGGGGAAATAGGCCCCGGCTTCCAGAACGGCCGACGCCAACCGCTCGGGCGTGAAGCCCTTGACGGGATGTCGATAGAGGGCTGCGACCCGGCCGGACATGCCCGGTTTGATGCGGCCGGACCCGCATCTGGACAAGCGCGGCAAGGGCCTCTGCGTCCCCGTACCGCAGGGACGCGGAACGGGGGGCGCCCTGACGGGTTTCCAACATCAACCTTCACCTTGGGCGACCGCCATGTCCGTGCTTCAGCCCCTCGGGCGATTGTTGACCCAAACCCGGCATCGTCGGCGCGCCGGCCGGCCGAAGGTGGTGGTCAAGCAGCGCGGACCGCACCGGCTGGAGGCGGCCGCCTGGTTCGCCCTGGCCGGGGTGATCCTGGCTGGCGCGCGCCCCGCGGGAGGATCGGCGGCGGGGACCAGCCCTGGCCAGCCCAGGCCCCTGTGGCGACGGATATGGTCGCAACTCACCGGCATCGCCCCCGAGACCCCCGAGACCGAGGTGAGCGCAGCGGAGGCCGACCAGCCGGGCCGGGGCCGTGACGCCCGCGCCCCGTCGGAAATTCCGGCCGCCGGGTGGAAGGACGTCCTCTGGCGCACCTGGAACGAATTCAACAAGGACCGGGTCCCCGCCGTCGCCGGCGGCGTGGCCTTCTTCGGGCTTCTCGCCCTGTTCCCGGGCCTGGGGGCCTTCGTCTCGCTGTACGGCCTGTTCTCCGATGTCCATTCGGTGCTCAAACAGCTCGACATCCTGGCCGGCCTGCTCCCGGCGGACGCCCTCAGCTTCGTCGGCGACCAGATGATCCGCCTGGCCACCAGCAACACCGGCGGACTGAGCCTCGCCTTCGCGGTCAGCCTGTTCCTGTCGCTCTGGAGCGCCAACGCCGGGATCAAGGCGCTGATGGACGGGCTCAACATCGTCTACGAGGAACGCGAACGGCGCGGCTTCATCCGTCTCAACCTGATCTCGCTGGCCTTCACCGTCGGGGCCATCGTCCTGATCGTCGTCGCCCTGACGCTGGTGGTGGCGGCGCCCATCGTCCTGATGCTGTTCGGCTACGGCGGCCCCGACCTGATGGGGGTGCTGCGCTGGCCCCTGCTGCTGGCGATGATCGTCGTATTCCTGGAGCTGCTCTATCGCTACGGCCCCAGCCGCGAGGCGGCGCGATGGCGTTGGGTCAGCTGGGGCAGCGTCGGGGCGGCCCTGGTGTGGATGGGGGCCAGCATGGCCTTCTCCTGGTACGTGACCAATTTCGCCCATTACGACCGGACCTACGGCTCCCTGGGCGCCGTGGTCGCCTTCATGACCTGGATGTGGATATCCATCATCGTGGTGCTGGCGGGAGCGGAGCTGAACGCCGAGATCGAGCACCAGACCGCCGTCGACTCCACCACCGGCGCGCCCCGGCCCATGGGAAAGCGCGGCGCCAAGATGGCCGACACCCTGGGCGAGACCGCGCAAAAGGCGAAAGAGAAGCCCAAGGAGATCAAGAAGGCCGACCCCCGCGCCGAGCGGGCCGGGGCGGAGCCGGCCCCGTCCAATTCCGAGCCGAAGCCGACTTAGTTGAAGCTCTCCTCCAGCGTCGCCAGGCGCGCCGCCTGGTCGTCGGCGATCAGGGCGTCGATCAGGTCGTCCAAGGCGTCGCCTTCGATCACCTTGGGAAGGTTGTAAACGGTCAGGTTGATGCGGTGGTCGCTGACCCGCCCCTGGGGGAAGTTGTAGGTGCGGATCCGCTCCGACCGGTCGCCCGAGCCCACCTGCTCCTTGCGCGAGGCGGCGCGGGCGTCGTCGAGGGCGGTGCGCTGGGCGTCGTAGAGCCGCGCCTTGAGCACCTTCATCGCCTTGGCGCGGTTCTGGTGCTGCGATTTCTCCGAGGAGGTGACCACGATGCCGGTGGGCAGGTGGGTGATGCGCACGGCCGAGTCGGTCTTGTTGACGTGCTGGCCGCCGGCGCCGGATGAGCGATAGGTGTCGATGCGGATGTCGGCGTCGTTGACCACGATCTCCACGTCCTCGGGCTCGGGCAGCACCGCCACGGTGGCGGCGGAGGTGTGGATGCGCCCCTGCGCCTCGGTGGCCGGCACCCTCTGGACCCGGTGCACGCCGCTCTCGAATTTCAGCCGGCCGAACACCCCGTCGCCGGTGACCGAGGCGATGATCTCCTTGTAGCCCCCGGCGTCGCCCTCGGAGGCGTCCTCGACCTCCACCTTCCAGCCGTGGAGCTGGGCGTAGCGCTGGTACATGCGGAAAAGGTCGCCGGCGAACAGGGCCGCCTCGTCGCCGCCTGTCCCCGCCCGCACCTCCAATATGGCCGAGGCGTTCTCGTCCTTGTCCTTGGGGGCCAGCAGCAGCGCCACCTCGCGCTCCAGCTCCGGCAGCCTTTCGCTGAGCGCCTGCAACTCGTCCTTGGCCAGGGCCGCCATTTCCGGATCGCCTGAGGCGGCCATCTCCTCCAGCTCTTCCTGCTCGGCGCGGGCGCGGGCCAGGCCCTGGACCGCGTCGGCCACGGGCTTGATCTCGGCGTGTTCCTTGGAGAGGCGGACGATCTCCGGCCCTTCGGTGGCCGCGCCCATGCGCGCCTCCACCTCGCGGAAGCGGTCGAGAACCTGGTCTAGGCGGGCTTGGGGAAGTTGCATGGGGGCCCTGCCTTACGGCGGGGCGTCCTGCGGTTCAAGTCGGACGGGTGCTGCGAAAGCTCGGGCGCGCCTCCAGCCGCCGCCACCGGGCGACCAGATTGGGACGGCCCTCGCGCCATCGCAGGTCCGGCTCTCGGAAATCGACGTATTCGAGAGCGATGGTCAACATGATCTCGCCCAGGTCCAGGCCGCCGTCGGACCCCTCCGCCTCGAGCGCATCGAGGGCGCGCACCACCGACCGTCGCCAGCGTTCGGTATTGGACGGCGAACGCTGCACGGCCGGTCTTTGGCCCTCGCGGCGCAGCTTGACCACGGTCTCGCAGATCGCGTCCGCCGCCGCTTCGGTCCGGCGCACCCGCCAAGCGTCGGGGCCGACCGGGATCAGAGGGGGCGCGTCGGCGAGGCTGTCCAGATAGGCGGCGATCACCCCGCTGTCGAACAGGCCTGAGCCGTCGTCCAGGATCAGGGTCGGGATCTGGCTGATCGGATTGACGCGGGTCAGGACCTCCGGCTCGTCCCAGGGGTTGACCACCATGCCCTCGACACCGGCGTCCAGCCCCTTTTCCGCCAGCACCACCAATACCTTGCGCGCGAACGGCGAGGTCGGATTGTAGATGAGTTTCAATACCCTATTCCGCCGCTACGGTTTGGGGCGGCGGCTCGGCGGTTTCGGCCTCGATGGCGGCGGCCCTGGCCTCGACCAGGCCGACGATGTGGTCGACCATGGCCTCGTTGTCGAGCTTGTGGTCGGGACGGCCGGCCACATAGACCATGCCGGCGCCCTTGCCCCCGCCGGTGAAGCCGACGTCGGTCATCAGCGCCTCCCCGGGCCCATTGACCACGCAGCCGATGATCGACAGCGAGAGTGGCGTCGATACGTGCGCCAGCCGCGCCTCCAGCGTGTTCACCGTCTCGATGACGTTGAAGCCCTGTCGGGCGCAGGACGGACAGGCGATGATGTTGACGCCGCGATGGCGCAGGCCGAGCGACTTGAGGATGTCGAACCCGACCTTGATCTCCTCCACCGGATCGGCGGCCAGGCTGACGCGGATAGTGTCGCCGATCCCGGCCCACAGCATCGAGCCCATGCCGATGGCCGACTTGACCGTGCCGGAGCGCAAGGCGCCCGCCTCGGTGATGCCCAGGTGCAGCGGGCAGTCGATGGCCTCGGCCAGCTGCTGGTAGGCGGCGACGGTCAGGAAGACGTCGGAGGCCTTCACGCTGATCTTGAACTCGTGGAAGTCGAGGTCGCGCAGGATGTTGGCGTGGAACAGGGCGCTTTCGACCATGGCCTCCGGACAGGGCTCTCCGTAACGTTCCAGAAGATCGCGCTCGAGGGACCCGGCGTTGACGCCGATGCGGATCGAACAGCCGTGGTCGCGGGCGGCCTGGACCACGTCGCGCACCCTGTCGGCGCTGCCGATGTTGCCGGGGTTGATCCTCAGGCATGCGGCCCCGGCCTTGGCCGCCTCGATCGCGCGCTTGTAGTGGAAATGGATGTCGGCGACCAAGGGGACCTTGGCCGCCTTGGCGATGGTGGAAAACGCGGCGGTGGATTCCTCGTCGGGGCACGACACCCGCACGATGTCCGCCCCGGCTTCCTCCAGCTGGCGGATCTGGTCGATGGTCGCCCCGGCGTCGGCCGTAAGCGTATTGGTCATCGACTGGACGGTGATCGGGGCGTCGCCGCCCACCTCCACCTTGCCGACGCGGATCTTGCGGCACGGGCGGCGTTCGATCATCCGCCAGGGGCGGACGCGTCGGTGATCCTCAGAGCTCATGACAGGGAAGATAGGGACAAACCCGCGCCTGCGCCATCGTCGAGGCCGCGCCGGGGACGCCTACTCCGCAGGGGAGTGGTTGACGATCTCGACCGCCACCTTGTCCAGCAGGGTCTTCTGCACCAGCAGGGCGCCGCGGAGCTGGTTGTTGATATAGACGCTGAAACCGGCCGGATCGGTCACCTCGGCGGTGAGCTTCTGGCCGATGGGCGCCCGGTACGCCTCTCCGGCGGCGAGCTGGCGGGCGAAATAGACCTCTCCCGCCGGACCCCGGATGATCAGGGCGGCGGGCTTGCGGGCCTGCAGCATCACGGCGGGACCGGCGGCGTCGGAACCGTAGACCGTTCCCTTGGGCGTGAACAGAACCGGGGCCATGGCGGCCAGTCCGGGAGTGGAGGGCGGCGTGGGAATGCCCGCGCCATGGGCAGACGACGACGGCGCGCCCGGAGCCTGACCGTTCAGGCCGGGCGTCACATAGGGAACAGGGGTCGTCTGCTCGGAGGGGGGCGGCGTGGGCGCGCCGAGCGCTATGGGGCCCTGAGGCTCCGCGGCTTCCGCGATCACCGATGCGGCCGGCGGCGCCGGGGGGGCCTGATCCCTCTCCACGGTCAAGGCGCGCTGGACGATGTTCCAGCCGATCACCGCGACCACGACCACCACCACCACAGCCAGGATCAGCGGTCGCCGCTCGACCGCTTCGTGCCTGACGCCAATGGGAGCCCGCAGGGGTTCGCTGGTGTTCGGCGCTTCCAGCTTGTAGCGCTCGGCCGCGGCGTCTCCGTCCGCCTCCAGGGCGTTGGCGTAGGCGCGGACATAACCGATGGCGAAGGGGCGCGGCGGCAGGGCGGCGTAGTCGGACGCCTCGATCGCGACGAGATAGGCCTTGCGGATACGGGTCGCCGCGGCCAGGTCCGCCAAGCTGGCTCCCCGGTGCTCGCGAACCGCTCGCAGGAAGGCGCCGACATTGGGATAGGCTGCGGGAGTCGGCTCGGCGCGGTCGATCAGGGGATCGACCACCCTCAAGGTATGGGCCGTAAGGCCGGTATCTAAAGGCGGCATGCTCTGGACGCCCCGACGGTTTCCGCGTCCGCGGCCTACGCCGCGATCCGCGAACCCCATCCAACTAAGTATTCGTTGCCATGTAGATAACAGGGAACGCTCACTAAAACAACGCGCTAAAGTGCGACATTTAGTTTACGCGCGAGGGTTTCGATCTCGTTGCGGATCGATCCTGCCGAGCTTTTCAATAACGGTGCCATTCCCCGCGCGGCTGCTTCGCGATCCAAAGACAGCACCATCCGTTTGACGGGGCCGATCCCCGCAGGCGGCATGGACAGGCGATCGAAGCCCAGTGCGATCAAGGCGAAGGCCTCCAGGGGCCGTCCCGCGATCTCTCCGCACACGGAGACGGACGTTCCGGTCTCTATGCCGCCGTCGCAGATGGTTTTCAACGCCCTGAGCGCCGGCGGCGATAAACAGTCATACCGATCAGAGACCCTGGCGTTGCCGCGATCGGCCGCAAACAAATACTGCATCAGGTCGTTGGTGCCGACCGAAACGAAATCGGTCATCGGCAACAATGCATCCAGGTGCCAGACCAGGGCCGGAGCCTCGATCATGGCCCCGACCCGCAGGGCCGACGGGGTGGGCCGGCCCCGGCGCTGGGCCCAGGCCAGTTCCCGGTCGGCCAAGGCGCGGGCGACGCGGAATTCGTCGACGGTGGTGACCAGGGGGAACATCACCCGCATCTCGCGTCCGCGGGCGGCGGAGATCAGCGCCCTGAGTTGCAGGCGCAGCAGGGCCGGACGGTCCAGGCCCATGCGCACCGCCCGCCAGCCGAGCGCCGGATTGTCCTCGCGTTCGGACTGCATATAGGGCAGCACCTTGTCGCCCCCGAGGTCGAGGGTGCGGAAGATCACCGGCCGGTCCCCCACCGCATCCAGCACCCGTTCGTAAAGGGCGGTCTGGGCGTCCAACCGGGGCATCTCCTCGGCGACCATGAACTGGAATTCGGTCCGGAACAGGCCGATGCCCTCGGCGCCGGTCTCCTCCAGGTTCTCCAGGTCGACCGCGAGCCCCGCGTTCATCAGCAAGGTGATCTTGGCGCCGTCGACCGTTATGGCCGGCGTGGCGCGCAGGCGGGCGAACTCGGCCCGGCGCTGGGCGCGCACCGCGGCGCGAGCCTGGAAGGCCTCGACCATGTCCGGGCGCGGGCGCAGGAAGGCCTCTCCGCTCTCGCCGTCGACGATGACGGGGTCGCCCTGGGATATGCGGTCGCGTAGGCCAGGCAAGCGCCCCACGCAGGGGATGCCGAGCGCGCGGGCGACGATGGCCGCGTGGCTCTGGGCCGAACCCTCCTCCAGCAACAGGCCCTTCAGCTTGGTGCGGTCGTATTCCAGGAGTTCGGCGGGACCGAGGTTGCGGGCGATCAACACCGCGTCGTCGGGAAGCTTGCGCGATCCGGGGGTCTCCCCGGCCAGCACCCGCAGCAGCCGGTCGGCCAGGTCCTCGAAGTCGTGCAGGCGGTCGCGCAGGTAGGCGTCCCGAGCCTGGCCCAGGCGGGCCCGATGTTCCGAGCGGACCCGCTCCACCGCGGCTTCGGCGGTAAGGCCCGAACGCACGGCGTCCTCCAGCCCGCGGGTCCAGCCCCGGTCGTGGGCGAACATGCGATAGGTCTCCAGCACCTCGTAGGAGATGCCGACGACATGGTGGCCTTCCAGCATCTCGTCGATCTGGATGCGCAATGCCTGCAGCCCTTCGCGCAGGCGGACCTCCTCCTGGGCGGCGTCGTCGGCCAGGAGTTTCTCGGGGGCCATGGGGGTGTCGTGCAGCACCGCCTTGCCCAAGGCCAGGCCGTCGGCGAAACGGACCCCGCGCAGGCGCTCGGGCCGGTGCGGAGCGAGCTCGACGTCTTTCAGCTCGGTCAGGCCGACCAGTTCGCCCGAGGCGACGATCTCGGCCAGCACCATGGCGATGGTCTGGAGGTCGTCGACCTCCTCCTCGCCATAGACCCGCGCGGTGCGGTTCTGCACCACCAGAGCCCCTATGGGGCGCCCGCCGCGCAGCAGGGGCACGCCGAGAAAGGCGTGGAACGGGTCTTCGCCGGTTTCCGGCCGGTAGGAGAAGCTCGGATGCAAGGGGGCGTCGGACAGGTTGAGCGGCCGGGCGAGGCGCAGAATCTCGCCCACCAGGCCTTCGCCCGAACGCAGGCGGGTGACGTGGACGGCCTTGGGGTCGAGGCCTTCTGTGGCGAACAGCTCGAGCTCGCCGGACGCCCGGCGCAGGTAGATCGAGCACACCTCCGCCACCATGGAGTTGGCGATGATGCGCACAACCTTGTCGAGCCGGCCCTGGGCCGGACCGCCTCCTTCCATCACTTCGCGGATCTGGCGCAGCAGGCTGCGCGGACCGCGCACCGCCAGCGCCCGCTCCACCATGAGACGTATCTCCCTCACGCTGCTTCTAGCGCCCCCGAACGCAAACCGCGAGGCTCAACGAGCATTGGGGAGCGGTTGAGTGCGACAGCCTCGACTGGAGGCCGGTCAAGACGGCCGGCGCACTCAAAGCCCTGCAAACGGGCCCTTGCCGAGGGGCCAGGGATTTCACCTGGCCCCTGGAGGTCTGGTTCCACCCTGGTCGTAGAGCCCTACGGGGCGGGGGCGGCGTCCTCCACGGTCTTCAAGGCCAGGAACTGCGGACGACCGTTGCGGCTGATCAGCAACAGCAGCGGACGCTTGGCCTTCTGGGCCGCGTCGGCTGCCGCCTTCACTTCGGCCGGACTGGTCACCGGGTGGTCGCCCACGCGCATGATCACGTCGCCCCGTCGCAGGCCAGCCTTGCCGGCCGTCGAGTTGGCGGCCACCTGGTCGATCGCGACCCCGTTGACCCCGGCCTTCACGCTGAGCCGGCGGCGGGCCGCGTCGTCGAGGACGACCAGACCCATGCCCAGGACGTTGGTGCGGTCGATCTGAGGCCGCGGGGGCTGGTTCGGCTGGGTTTCGTCATCGCCGTTGGCGTTGGTCGTCAGCTGAGCTTCCGCGGGGCGGACCCCCGAAACCACGGTGAGGTTGGCGTGCTTGCCGCTGCGCAGCACCTCCAGCCTGATCGGCTGGCCGGCGTGGGCCAAGGCCACCTGACGGGTGAGGTCGGACGCCGAGGTGATGGCCTTGCCGTTGACGTTCAGGACCACGTCGCCGGACATCACCCCGCCCTTGTCGGCCGGGCCGCCGGAGACCACGTCGTTGACCAGTGCCCCGGACTTGGCCGAGATGCCCAGGCTCTCGCCGATCTCGGGCGTGACGTTCTGGATGGTCACGCCGAGATACCCCCGGGTGACCTTGCCGCCCGCGATCAACTGCTTGGTGATGGAGTCGGCGATGTCGGCGGGAATGGCGAACCCGATCCCGACGGAGCCGCCCGACGGCGAGAAGATCGCCGTGTTGACCCCGACGACGCGTCCGTAGACGTCGAAGGTTGGGCCGCCCGAGTTGCCCCGGTTGATGGGGGCGTCGATCTGCAGATAGTCGACGAAATTGTCGCCGATGTCGCGTCCGTAGGCGGAGATGATGCCCGCCGTGGCCGTACCGCCCAGATTGAACGGATTGCCCACCGCGATCACCCAGTCGCCGACCCGCGGCTTGCCGTCGTTCTCGAAGTTGACGAACGGGTAGTTGCGGCCCTCGACCTTGATCACCGCCAGATCGGTGGCCTCGTCGCGACCGATCAGCTTGCCGACCAGTTCCTTCTGGTCGGTCAGGCGCACCTTGATGGAGGTGGCGTTCTCGACCACGTGGTTGTTGGTGACGATGTAGCCGTCGGCGGTGATGAAGAAGCCGGAGCCGGTGGCCTGGGCGTCGGGAGCCTGGGGCTGGCCGTTGCCCCGCGGACCGGTGGAATTGTCGCCCTCGTCGCCGTCATCGCCGCCGCCGGGCTGGCCGGGCAGGCTGAAGGGGAAGCCGGGAGGCAGGCCGGGGATGACTCCGGCGCGGGGGGCCTGGGCCTTGGAGGTGACGTCGATCGACACCACCGCCGGGGCGACCCTCTGGAAGATGTCCGCGAACGAGAGCGGCGCGCCGGGAGGGGGCGCGAAGATCGGAGCAGAGGTCTTGATCAGGGACGCCTTGGTGTCCGCGGCCGCGCCGGGCCAATGCAGACCCGCGCCCGCGAGAGCCGCGCCCGCCACGGCCGCACCCATCACCGCGCCGGCGACGAACCCTTTTCTCTTAATTTGCATCAGGTTATCCTCGTTTCGACCCCTAGGGGCGGCGCTCTGCGATCGCCTTGAGTTCAGCCTTGGCCGAATTCAAAGGCTAAAGTCACGTCAAAACTAGGGAGCGCACACGCGCTCGCCAAGATATTTCAAAGCCCTAGATCAAAGGGTCCGCCCCATTGCTCCGATCCCCCTGCGGCGGAACCAAGGCCGGCGCCGGAGATTGAGCGAGCCGCCGCAACTGTTCCTCTTCAACGTCGCTGAGCGGGGTTTCCGTCTCGGGTCCGCGCCGCCGGAACAGCACCATGGCGATCCCGCCCACGCCGACGATGGCGAAGGGCGTCAGCCACAGGACGGCGTTGCCTAGGGAGAACCTCGGGCGGAAAAGGACGAATTCCCCATAACGATCGGTGAGGAAGGCCTTCACCTCGGACTCGGAGCGGCCGGCGGCGATCTGTTCGCGCACGATCCGGCGAAGGTCGCCGGCCAAAGGGGCCTCGGAATCGTCGATCGACTCATTTTGGCAGACCAGGCAGCGGATCTGACGGAACAGGCTGCGCGCCTGCGCCTCCTTGGCAGGGTCGGAGAGGCGTTCGACCGGATCCGCCGCCGCAGCGCCCAGACACAACACCGCCGCCAAGGCGACGATTGCGGCCTTCAGCCTCGTCACTCGGCCGGCTCCGGCACGGCGGTCCCCACGCTCCGCTCCGCCCGGGCTCCGGCGGCGAGGCGCAGGCGCCGGTCGGACAGCGAGATCAGTCCGCCCAGCGCCATCAACAACGGACCGCCGAAGATCATCCGCGCCCAGGGATTCCAATAGGCCCGGACCAGCCAGACGGGCTTGCCGGCGACCTCGCGCCGCTCGCCCAGCACCACATAGAGGTCGCTGGCCCCATGCGGTTCGATGGCCACCTGGGAGGTGGTCTGGCGCTGGGCCGGATAGAACCGCCGCTCGGGCGTGATCTCGGACACGCCGCCGGGCCAACGCACCGAGATGAAACCGCGCTCGGCCTCGTAGTTGGGGCCGGGTACGGAGCGGATATCGTGCAGGGTCAGGGTGAAGGCCGCGACCTTGAGGGACTGACCCAGGGCGAGGGTCTGCACCGATTCGGACTTCCAGGCGGTCTCGAAACAGGCGCCGAGCACGAAGACCCCCAGGCCCATGTGGGCCAGGGTCGTGCCCCAGGAACCCCTCGGCAGGCCTTTCAGGCGGCGGCCGACCTCGGCCAGCGGGGCCGACCCTAACCGCACCCGCGCCGCGACTTCGCTGAGCGCGCCCAGGATCAGCCAGCCGCCCAGCATCAGCCCGAGGGGCGCCAGCATCCTTTCCGGCTTGATGAACAGCCAGGCGCCGATCCCGACCGCCAGGGAGGCCAGGGCCGCGGCCCACAGCCGCTCGGCCAGGCCCACGAGGTCGCCGCGCTTCCACGCCAGCAGGGGACCGGCGGGAACCAGCACCAGGCAGGCGCACATCAGCGGCGCGAAAGTCAGGGCGAAATAGGGCCCGCCCACCGAGATGGCCTCGCCGGTCAAGGCCTGGCGGATCAGGGGATAGAGGGTGCCGAGCGCCACGGTGGCGGTGGCGGCGGCAAGGAACAGGTTGTTGAGCACCAGGGCGCCTTCGCGGCTGACCGGAGCGAACAGGCCCCCGGGCGCGAGCTTGGGCGCGCGCCAGGCGAACAGGGCGAAGGCCGAGCCCGAGGCCAGACCCAGGATGATCAGCAGCAGCACCCCCCGGGTCGGATCGACGGCGAAGGCGTGGACCGAGGTCAGCACCCCCGATCGGACCAGGAAGGCGCCCAGCATGGAGAAGGTGAAGGCCGCCAGGGCCAGGAACACGGTCCAGCCCGCGAGCGCTCCGCGTTTCTCGGTCACCACCGCCGAATGCAGCAGGGCGGTCCCGATCAGCCAGGGCATGAAGGAGGCGTTCTCGACCGGGTCCCAGAACCACCAGCCGCCCCAACCCAGCTCGTAATAGGCCCAGAACGATCCCAAGGTGATGCCGACGGTGAGGAAGCTCCAGGCCGCCAGGGTCCAGGGGCGCACCCACCGCGCCCAGGCCGCATCCACCCGGCCCTCGATCAGGGCGGCGACGGCGAAGGAGAACACCACGGAGAATCCGACGTAGCCGGAATAGAGGAACGGCGGATGGATGGCGAGGAAGGGGTCCTGCAGGATCGGGTTCAACGAGGCGCCCTCGACCGGGGGATCGGCCAGGCGCATGAACGGGTTGGACGCCAGGGCGGTGTAGCCGATGAACAGCAGGCCGAGCGTCCCCTGCGTCGCCAGGACCAGGGCCTTCAGGCCGGCGGGCAGGTTGCGGCCCGCCAGGGCCACCGCCGCGCCGAAGCCGGTCAGGGCCAGGCACCACAGCAGCATCGAGCCCTCGTGGCTGCCCCAGACCCCGGCCACCTTGTAGAGCAGCGGCTTGTCGGTGTGGGAGTTGGCGGCCACGTTGGCCACCGAGAAATCGCTGGTGACGAAGGCGTACATCAGGGCGGCGAAGGCGACCGCGACGGCGAGGAACGCCCCCGCCGCCGCCCCCTCGCCCGCCCCGCGCAGGGGGGCGCTGTGGCGGATCCTGGCCAGGACCGACAGCACGGTTTGCAGCCCCGACAGGGCCAGGGCCAGCATCAGGGCGAAAGCGCCGAGTTCAGCGATCATGACCCGGTCCCGCCGCGGTTCCACTCGCCCGACTTCTTCAGGGCGTCGGCGACTTCCTTGGGCATGTATTTCTCGTCGTGCTTGGCCAGGACCTCGCGAGCCTCGAACACGCCGGACCGGTCGAACGAACCTTGGGTCACCACCCCCTGCCCCTCGCGGAACAGGTCGGGCAGGTCGCCGCGGAAACTGACCTGGGAGACCGCCCGGTTGTCGGTGATGGCGAACTCGATCCGACCGTCGGCGAGCTTCCTCACGCTGCCGGGCTGCACCAGCCCGCCGATGCGGATCAGCTTGTCCGGGGGCACGTGCTTGGTCTGAGCCTCCGACGGCGAATAGAAGAACACCGCCGCATCGCCCATGGCGAACAGCGACAGGCCGGCGGCCGCGGCCACGATCGGCGCGGCGACGGCCACGACCATCAGGCGACGGCGGGCCTTCTTCGATTTCGGCAGCAGGGGCATGGCGGCCTTAGGCTTGAAGAGGACCCAACATAGGCGCGGCGCTCGCCGGCCCAAAGCAGACGATTGCGGCGGTCATGGCGCGTGGGCCTCGGCCTCGACCTTGGCCAGGTCGGCGGGCCGTCCGGCGAACTGCTTGCGGGCCTTGTCCAGCGCCTGGGCCTGGGCCGGCTTGTCCCCGAGCACCCCATAGGCGCGCACCAGCCGCGCCCAGCCGTCAGGGTCGTCCGGCGACGCGGCCAGCCGCGCCGCCAGCCGCGCGACCATGGCGCGGATGAAGCCCGCCTGTTCCGCTCCGCCCAGGGCGGCGGGCCCGGTTCCCGACGCCGCGGCCGCGGCGGCGGCGGCGTCGGCCGCCGCCAGTTGGGTCGCACCTGCCGATCGGGCGGCTGGCGCGGGCTTCCCGGTCGCCTGGGCCATGTCGGTCTCCAGCGCCAGACGGCGCGGATCATTCGCCGGGATATCGGCCAGCAGCGCCTTCCAGGCGGCCTCGCCGGCGGCCCTGTCGCCGTGGGTGATCTGCGCCCGGGCCAGGAAATAGCGCGCGAGCACATTGGTCGGGTCCAGGGCCAGGGCCTTGCGGAAGGCTGCGTCGGCGTCGGGAGCCGGCTGGCCTTCTCCCGCCGCGGTCAACAGGGCCTCGCCCAGCATCATCTGCAACTCGGCCCGCGCCGGGGTCAGGGCGATGGCCTTGCGGAACGCCGTGGCCGCGGCGATGGGATCGCCGGCCGCCATTTCCGCCTGGCCCAGAAAGGCGAGGGCCTGGGGGTCCTTGGGCCGCTCGCTGGTCAACAGCCGCAGCACCGCCGCCATCTCCGGCGGACGGAGCTGGTTCGGGTTGGCCCGCCAGGCCGCCACCCGGGCCCGATAGGGCTGGTCGGGATCGCCGGGGGAACCGAGCACGCCGTACAGGGCCAGCGCCGCCAGGACCGCGACGCCGACGCCTCCCAGCACGATCAACCGCGGTCCGCGCCCGCCCGCGCTCTCCGGCGGACCCGGCCGTTCCGCCGCGGCCAGGAGACGGCGGCCGGCCTCGGCATGGGCCGCCCGCCGATCGGCCTCGCCCAGCAGCCCGCGGGCGGCGAGGTCGTCGATCTCGGCGAGCTGGCGACGGTAGACCGGAAGGGTCGGGTCTTCGACTCCGCCGGCGGCGACCTTGGCCGCGGCCACGGCCCGCGCCACCACCAATGCGGCGGTCGCGGCGGCCAGCGCCCCCGCGACGATCCAGAAAAGCCACATGAAGGGGCCGGCTCCGTTTTCCCGTGGTTCTGGTAGCCGGAAATCCGGGCGAAGGCGAGGCGAGGCGCGTCTAGGCGACGGCGGTTCGCCGGCGAAGGATCTCCGCCGCCTTGGGCTCGCGCACCAGCCCCATGAATTCGGCGGCGATCTCGAGATAGGCGCGGATGCGGTCCCCGTCCGCGCCGTCGCCGGCATGGAGCTGTTCCAACAGCTCCTCCGCGTAATGTTCGATCTTCGGATCGAGGGTTTCGATCACCTTGGTCCGCACCGCGCCGAAGCCGCCATAATTGGCCGAGACGCGGGACTCGCACAGGAAGGCCATCAGCGCCTGGGCCTTGAGCACCGCGGCCGGGTCGGGATCGGCGGTCACCCGCGGCGAACCCCGGCTGGTCTTGGAGCGGGCCGGCTGGGTCGGCAAGGCTGCGCTCACGGCCGCCTCGATCTCGCGCAGCCGAGCCTCGACCACAGTGGCCAAGGCCCGCTTGTGGGCGGTGAGGCGCTTTCCCCAGGGCCCTTCCTTGTTCAAGGCCAGCCACTGTTCGAATTCATGGATCACCGCCGTGGCGGCCTGGACCGAACCGGCCTGGGCGACGCCGCCCTCGAGCCCGCGAGACAGGTCGAAACGTCTCACCTCCTCGATCCGGCGCTCAAGGTCGCCGAGCAGCCGTTCGCCGAAGCTCGCGAGCTCCGACGCCGCCAGGTAGCGGTCGCTCGGGCGATCCATCACCAGGGAGATCAGCCGCAGGATCTCGTGCGGTTGCTCGATATGGCAGAACAATATCTCCATGAACGGCGGGCCGGCGTCCTCGTCGATGGCGGCCGCGTCCCTGAAGGCCAGACGGATGGCGGCCGCGTGGTCGTTGTTCAGGGTCCGAATCCAGGTCGGCAAGCGCTCCAGGGCGCGGCGAGCCAAAGGCACCAGACCCAGGGAATCGGCGAACCGTTTCGGCGTGTCGCCGCCCTGGCCCTTGAGCAGGGCGATCAGGGGACGGAACGCCTCCTCGTCAGCCAGGACGCCCGCCGCGGCCCGGCTGCACAGGGCGTCGAAGATCTCCGGCGGGGAATCGTCGCCCCGCATGAGCGCGAAGGCGCGGAGGGCCTGGGCCACCTCGTCCGGGGCGGCGGTTTTCAGCGCCCGCCAGGTCATGGCGAGACTGGTGCGCGGGAAGGCCAGGCGCTGCAGGGCGTCGCGCGGCGGTGCGCACAGGGGCAGGAGGGGCGAGAACGCCATCGCCCGGACCCGTCGCTCCAGCACCTCGGCGCCGACCATCGTCTGGATGAGCGTGAGGGCGCTATCCCCCTTGGCGCCATGGGCCAAGGCGGTTTCCAAAGTGCGGATGGCCGCGTCCGGAACCTGCTCGATCAATCGTCGGACGGCGCCAACTCTGGCTTGCGACAACTCGCCCAAGGTCGGCGGGTCTCCAGTGAGGATGCTCGATCGGGGAGGAAGCTGGGCCATCATGGTTAACCCTTCGCGAAGACCCAGCCTCAGAGTTCCGCCCGTGGAAGCTCCAGCACCACCTTGAGGCCCCCCATCGTCGAATGGGAAAGGCTGAGGGCGCCGCCGTAGGCGCGGGCCAGTTCATCCACGATCGACAGGCCGAGCCCTGATCCGGGGGCGTTTTCATCGAGCCGCTCTCCCCGCTTCAGCACCGCCTCCCTTTGGTCGGGCGGCAGTCCCGGTCCGTCGTCCTCGACCGTCAGCCGCAGGCGGCGGGAATCCTCAGGCGAGGCTTCGGCCACGGCCCGCACTCGCCCTCTGCTCCACTTGCAGGCGTTTTCCAGCACATTGCCGGCGATCTCGAGCAGATCCTGGCGTTCACCGGCGAAATCCAGGTCGTCGGGGGCGTCCCAGTCGATGGCGACCTTGTCGCGGAAGACCCGTTCGAGCGTGCGCGACAATTCGTCCAGCATCTCGGCGACCGAAGTGCGCTCGCCCGAACCGCCGCTGCGCGCGGCGGCGCGGGCCCGTCTCAGGTGGTGTTCGACGTGACCGCGCATGGCCTGGGCTTGGCGGGTCACCACGTCGGCCAGGGGGCCGGGGGTCGCTTCGGCCTCGGTCAGCATCACCGAAAGCGGCGTCTTCAGCGCATGGGCCAGATTGCCGACGTGGGTCCGCTGCCGCTCCACGACCTCCCGATTGTGATCGAGAAGGGCGTTCAGTTCTCCGGCCAAAGGCGCCAGCTCGGAAGGGTAGGCCCGGCTGAGCCGCAGCGCCCTGCCCTGGCGCACCGCGGCGATTTCCCGACCCATGGCGAACAGGGGACCCAGGCCGATGCGGACCTGCAGGAACACCGCCGCGGCCAGACCGGCGCCGAGCAGCACAAGGGTGATCGCCGTGACCGTGGCGAATCCCCTGACCTGCCGGTCGATCGGACTGCGGTCCTCGGCCGCCATGAAGATCACCGGCGCCGTCCGCCCAGGCAATTGGGCGGAGGTGGCGAGCGCCCGCAGAGACTCGTCCGCCGGGCCGCGGACATTGTAGTGGATGGTGACCCCGTTCGTCCGCCTGAGCTTGGCGACGCCGGCGGCCGGCGCGTTGAGGGCGGAATCCCACAAGGACCGCGAGCGGCTGGTGGCGACGAGATGGCCGTTGGGGGCGATTTCAGCGATCTGCCAATATTTTCCGGAATAGGCCCGCAGCGCCCGCGCGTCGGTGAGCGGGGGGGCCGTCACCTTGCCGTCCTCGACGGTCGAACCGGCGTAGAGCGCCTCGGACGTGTCGGCCAAGGTCTGGTCGAACCGGCTGATCGCCGCCTGATTGAACAGCAGGGACAGGGCCACTCCGGCGACGATCAGCAGCGCGAAGCACCAGCCGAGGGCCAGCCAGATCAGCCGACGGGCCAGGGAGGGGCGACCCAGCAGCGCGCTCGCCTCCGACGCCCGCCTGATGAGGCCCCCGGCGTCCACCGCCCGCTCAGGCCTCGACCGGTTCGCCCGCGAGCGGCGCCAGCCGGTAGCCCAGGCCGCGCACGGTCTCGATCCGGTCCGGACCGATCTTCTTGCGGAGGCGGCCGATGAACACCTCGATGGTGTTGGAGTCGCGGTCGAAGTCCTGGTCGTACAGGTGCTCCACCAGTTCAGTGCGGCTGATCACCCGGCCCTGGTGCAGCATCAGATAGTGCAGCAGCCGGTATTCCAGCGAGGTCATGCGCACGGGCTCGCCGTTGACCGAGGCCCTGGCCGCGCGCGGGTCGAGCCGCAGGCCGCCGCAGGACAGGGCCGGGGCCGAATGGCCGGCGGCCCGACGGACCAGGGCCCGCAGCCGGGCCAGCAGCTCCTCGGTGTGGAACGGCTTGGTCAGATAGTCGTCGGCGCCGGCGTCGAAGCCGGCCACCTTCTCGCTCCAGGCGCCCCGCGCGGTCAGGATCAGCACCGGAACGCTCATGCCCTCCTTGCGCCAGCGCTCCAGCACCGACACCCCGTCGATCTTGGGCAGGCCCAGGTCCAGGACGATGGCGTCATAGGGCTCGGTGTCGCCGAGGAACTGGGCCTCCTCGCCATCCGGCGCATGGTCCACCGCATAGCCGGCGTCGGTCAGGGACTGTTTCAGCTGGCGCGACAGGTCGGCGTCGTCTTCCACAAGAAGGATGCGCATCGGATCTACGTCCTTGTTTCGGGTCTAGCCGCCGCCGGCGCTGAGAATGGCACCGCTCTTGGCGTCGACGAGGTAGTCGATGCGCCGGCCGTCGGCGGCGGCCCAGCGCACCCGGTAGACCTGGCGGCCGCCGGCGGTCTCCAGCCCCGCGTCGAGCTGGCGACCCGGGGTCATCCGCCGGATGATTTCGATCACCTGGGCCAGGGACACGTTGCCCTGCTGCACCCCACGGCGGGCCTCGTTCTGCTGTTCGCGCCAGCCTGCCCCCAGGGAGTCGTTCTGCTGCGCGGCCGCACCGAACGGCGCGGCGACCGCGAACATCGCGAAGACGATGGCGAGGAAACTTGCCTTCATGGTCCCCTCTTTGGACGCCCGGGGCTGAATAGCGCCTGAACGGACCGATCCCACCCGTTCCACCCGCGACGACCCGTCACCGGCGCCGGGGAGTATAGGACCTTTCCGCACGCCAGCGCTCGGCAAAGCGTTCGAGTTCCGGACCGGGCGGTTCGGGCAGCATCACCACGAGCCGGGCGAACAGGTCGCCCCGCTTGTGGGTGGCCGGGTCGATGGCGCCGCGGCCCTTCAGCCGCATGGTCGAACCGGAGTTCGAACCCTTGGGCACCGTCAGGCTGACCACCCCGTCTGGGGTGGGGGCGTCGACCTTGGCGCCGAGCACCGCGTCGGGGACCGAGACCGGCAGGTCCATGTGCAGGTCCGCGCCCTCGCGGCGGAACACCGGGTGCGGCCGGACCACCAGCTCCACCAATACGTCCCCAGCCTGTCCGTTGCGACCCGGCTGGCCCTGGCCCTTGAGGCGGAGCACCTGACCCTCGGCCGCGCCCTTGGGAATGGTCACATCGAGGGTGCGCCCGTCCGAGAAGGCGATGCGTTTGACCCCGCCGCGGATCGATTCCTCCAGCTCGATCTCCACCCGCGCGCGCACGTCCGCACCCTTGGCGCTGAAGCCGCGGCCCGCCTGTCGGAAGCCCCCGCGGGCCCCGAACACCTCGCCCAGGATATCCTCGAAGTCGGGTTCCTCGAACCGGCCCCCGCGGGGCCCGCCTCCGGGATAGCCGCGGAATGGACCGCCGCCGCCCCCTCCGCCACCGCCGAAGCCGCGTGCGGTCTCGCGGCCGTCGGCGTCGAGCTCGCCGCGATCGTATTTGGCCTTCTTTTCCGGATCGCCCAGGATGTCGAAGGCCCCCGTGACCCTCTTGAACCGCTCCTCCGACGCCTTGTCGCCGGGGTTTCGGTCGGGGTGCAGCTCCTTGGCCAGCTTGCGGAACGCCTTGCGGATGTCGTCCGCGCCCGCACTCCGGGAGACGCCCAGCTCGGCATACGGATCCTGCGCCAAAAACTACCCCCGAAAAAAGCTTTGGGCGGGTACGCCCGGGACCATGATGAGAGCCATCAATTAAGCCATTGCCGTCCGCTGACAAGGCTTCCTGTTGCAAAAATACAACAAAGCCGTCAGTCCTCCTGCGGCTCCGTCATCAGGTCCGCGGCCGGAAAGTCCAGCGCGTCCTCGACATTGTCCAGGCTGCTTTCGGATATGGTCTGGCCCCGCATGCTGATCCCGGCCCGATGCACGCTTTCCGGGTCCCCGCTGACCAGGGGGTGCCAGCTGGCCAGGCCCCGTCCCTCGTGCAGGCGGCGATAGGCGCATGAAGGCGGCATCCAGGTCAGGTCTTCGACATTGCCGGCCGTCAGCTTGATGCAGTCGGGGACATAGCGCCGGCGCCGGGCGTAGTTGGAACAGCGGCAGGTGGCGTCGTCGAACAGGCGGCAGGCCACCCGGGTCGGGACCACCTCGCCGGTGTCCTCGTCCTCGAACCGGACCAGGCAGCAGCGTCCGCACCCGTCGCAGAGGCTTTCCCACTCGACGGGGTCCATCTGGTCGAGCCGCTTCACTTCCCAGAAGGGCCTGTCGCTCATCCTGGCTATATAGGCTGCTCCCGCCCCCACCGCGACGTGGAACCGACCCAAGCCTTGCCAGACCCTGAGCCGCCCCTCGCCAAAACCATCCGGGCCGACCTGAGCCACATCAGCGCGCAGCGTCGGAGCGCGCGGATCGCAGCCGGCGCCACCCTTGGCGTCGCCGCCGCCTTGGTCGTCGCCCTGATCGGCGTATGGATCTGGCGGCTGGCGCTGGCCGACCTGCCGGCAGCGCCCGACCAGGCGGCGCTCTGGCGGATCAACCAGCCGCCCAGCATCCGGTTCGAGGACGTCGGCGGCCGGGACATCGGCTGGCGCGGCCCGGCCCGGGGCGAAGTGCTGAAGCTGTCCGACCTGCCCCCCTATGTTCCCCGCGCCTTCCTCGCCGCCGAAGACCGGCGGTTCTACAGCCACTTCGGGATCGACCTGATCGGCATCGCCCGCGCCGCCCGCGCCGACCTCCAGGCCCGCCGGGTAGTGGAAGGCGGCTCCACCGTGACCCAGCAGATCGCCCGCACCCTGTTCCTGACGCCCGACCAGACCCTGCGCCGCAAGATCCAGGAGGCGGTGCTGGCCGTCGAGATCGAGCGGCGGATGGGCAAGGACGAGGTGCTGAAACTCTACCTCAACCGCATCTATTTCGGAGGCGGCTCCTACGGCATCGAGGCTGCGGCCCAGAGCTATTTCGGCAAGCCCGCCCGCGCCCTGACCCTCGCCGAAGCCGCCATCCTGGCCGCCCTGCCTAAGGCTCCCACCCGGCTCGATCCAAGCAACAACTTCCAGGCCGCCCTTGCGCGGTCGCACCTGGTGCTGGCGCGGATGCAGGCGGAAGGGTGGATCACGGCGCAAGAGCGGGCCCGCGCCGTCGCCGCCCCGCCGACCCTGGTCCCCGACGATCCCAACGAAGGCGTGTTCGGCTATGTGCTGGACTTCGCCGCCCCGCGGGCGCGCGAACTGGCTCCGCCGAACCAGCCCGCCCTGGTGGTGCGCCTCTCCGTCGACGCCCGCCTTCAGGCCGAGGCCGTCGCCGCCATCGGCGACGCGGTCAGGGCCAATGCGAACCGGGGCGCCACCCAGGGCGCCCTGGTGGCCCTGGGACCAGAGGGCGCGATCCGGGCCCTGGTCGGCGGCGTCGACCATCGCGACTCGGCCTTCAACCGGGCGGTCCAGGCGCAGCGCCAGCCGGGCTCGGCCTTCAAACCCTTCGTCTATGCGGCGGCGCTGGAAGCTGGGCTGACGCCCCGGACCGTGCGCACCGACGCCCCGGTCCGGTTCGGGGACTGGGCGCCCCAGAACGCCACCCGCGGCTATGCCGGCGAGGTGACCCTGAGCGACGCCCTCGCCCGCTCGATCAACACCATCTCGGCCAAGCTGACCAAGGAGGTCGGCCCGGAGAAGGTCGCCGCCACCGCCCGCCGGTTCGGCCTCGTCGACATTCCCCCGAAACCCAGCCTGTCGGTGGCCCTGGGCAGCTATGAAACCAGCCTGATCCACCTGGCCGAGGGCTATCAGGTGTTCCAGCAGGGAGGGCGTCGATCCTTTCCCTATCTGATCGAATCGATCTCCACCCCCGATGGCCGGCCGATCTACCGGCGGACCGGAAGCGCGCCGGCGCCGGTTTACCCGGAGGCTCTGAACGGGCAGATGGTGGCGATGATGCAGGGCGTGATCAACAAGGGCACCGGAAAGCGCGCCGCCTTCGGGCGGCCCGCAGCCGGCAAGACCGGCACCAACCAGGACAACCGCGACGCCTGGTTCATGGGGTTCACCCCAGACCTGGTGGCCGGGGTGTGGATCGGCGACGACCGCAACCGGCCGATGCACGACGTCAGCGGGGGGGAACTGGCCGCGGAGACCTGGCGGCGCTTCATGGTCGCCGCCCACGAGGGCCTGCCCGTCCGCGACTTTGGGACCGCCCCGGCCGACCTGGCCGGCCAAGACGCCCGCGACGCCTTCTACCGGGACCTGGCGGCGGAGTTCACCCGGACCGAAGCGCTCGGCGCCAACCCATGAGCCGAGCTTCCGCCAAGCCGCCGATCGCGGCCTTGCGCGACGTGCGCCTGGCCGATGGCGCCCTGCAACTGTTCGACGGGGTGGACCTCGGCATCGAGGCCCGCGTCCGCGCCTGCCTGGTCGGGCGCAACGGGGCGGGCAAGTCCACCTTGCTGAAGATCCTGGCCGGCGCCATCGAACCGGACGCGGGGGAGCGCTTCGTCCAGCCGGGCGTGCGCATGGCCTTCGTGCCGCAGGAGCCGGTGATCTCGGGCGAGACCGTGGCCGACTACGCCGCCGGCGGCGGAGCCGAACGGCACGAGGCCGAGGCCGCCCTGCACACTTTCGGCCTCGATCCGGCGCGGAACACCGAGGGACTGTCCGGCGGCGAGGCCCGCCGCGCCGCCCTTGCCCGCGCCTTCGCCGAGAAGCCCGACCTCTTGCTGCTCGACGAGCCCACCAACCACCTCGACATCCTGGCCATCGAAACCCTGGAAGCCGAACTGGCCGGGTCCCGCGCCGCCGCCCTGGTGGTCAGCCACGACCGCGCCTTCCTGAACCGGGTGACCAGCCGCTGTTTCTGGCTGGCGCACCGCAAGGTGCGCACCCTGGACAAGGGCTTCGCCGACTTCGAACCCTGGGCGGCCAAGATGGAAGCCGAAGAACAGGAATCCCTTCGCCGGCTGGAGAAAGCGATCGAGCGCGAGACCTACACCTTCTATCGGTCGATCACCGCCCAGCGCACCCGCAACGAGGGCCGCGCCCGCGCCCTGGAGGCGATGCGTCGGCAAAAGGCCCTGCTGTTGAAGGACCAGGCCCGGCCGCTGGAGATGACGATCGACGCCGGCGGGACCTCGGGCAAGTTGGTGGCCGAAGCCAAGGGGCTGGCCAAGGCCTATGGCGGCCGCACGCTGGTGAAAGACTTCTCCACCCGCATCGTCCGCGGCGACCGGGTGGCCGTCGTCGGGCCGAACGGCGCGGGCAAGACCACCCTGGTCAAGCTGCTGCTGGGGCAGATTCCCGCCGACGCGGGCACGGTGCGGCTTGGAGCGGGACTGGAGATCGCCTACCTCGACCAGGCCCGCGCCGACCTCTCCTCCGACATGACCCTGTGGGAGGCCCTGGCCCCCGGCGGCGGCGACCAGATCCTGGTCCGCGGCGCGCCCCGCCACGTCGCCGCCTACGCCAAGGACTTCCTGTTCAAGGAAAGCCAGCTGCGCCAGCCCACCGCCAGCCTGTCCGGGGGCGAGCGCAACCGGTTGCTGCTGGCCCGCGCCCTGGCCAAGCCCGCCAACTTGCTGGTGCTGGACGAGCCGACCAACGACCTCGACATGGAGACCCTCGACCTTTTGGAAGACCTGCTGGCCGACTACGAGGGCACCCTGCTCCTGGTCAGCCACGACCGCGACTTCATTGATCGGCTGGCCAGTTCGACCATCGCGCTCGACGGGCGTGGCCGAGCGGTGGAGACTCCCGGCGGGTGGCAGGATTTCCTGCGCCAGAACCCCGGCTTCTTCGCCCCTGTGGCGAGCGCCGCCCCGGCCGCGCCTTCTCGCACCGCCTCTCCCGCCCGCAAGGTGGTCAAGCTGACCTACAAGGACCAGCGCCGACTGGAGGAACTGGAGGGCCGCGTCACCGCCATCTCGGGCGAGATCGCCGCGGCGGAGGAGAAGCTGCACGACCCCGGTCTCTATGCCCGCGACCCGGCCGGCTTCGACAAGCTGATGAAAAAACTGGATGCGCTACGGGCCGAACTGGCCGCGTCCGAAGACGAATGGCTAGCGCTGGAGGAGAAACGGGACGCGCTGGGGGTCTAGCGCCGCTTGAACACGGCGATGGCCTGGCGGCACGCCGTGCGGCCAGCCTGACGGTAGTCGAGCAGTTCGAACCCCGGCCCGGCCAAGTCGGCCAGCCGCTCGATGGTGGCGTAGGCGGCCAGCCGGTTGGAGCCCTCCATCCGGTCGACCTCGACCGCGTAACCGGTCTGCGCCAACCGTTCCCGCACGGTCGGCCCGCCGCGCACCGCCAGGGCCGCGGTCGGGTGATGCTCGTCGTGGAAGCTGACCAGCAGCACCCCGCCCGGTTCGAACACCCGGGCCAGGTCGGCGAACCAGCGCGCCGTGGTGTCCTCGCGCAGGTGCGTCACCACCGAACAGGCGTAGCCCAGGTCGAAGGCCGCGGCGCCGAACGGCAGGGCCTGGCCGATACGGATCGCCGCCCACCGCCCCGGCAGGTTGCGGCGGCACCACTCCACCATCGGCCTATTGATGTCGACGCCGGTCACCTTGTCGTCGCCGCCGCGCCGGATCGTCAGCCGCGCCAGCCGGCCGCAACCGCAGCCTATGTCGAGGATGGCGCGGGCGCCGACGAAGGTTTTGCCCTGCTCGGCCAGCACCGCCTCGAACTCGTCGAGATGGGCCTTGCCGCTCTCCAGGAAATCGTCGGGCGAGGCCGTGCCTATCACCATCACCCGCATCAGGGCCGGTGGCAGTGGCAGGCCGTCATGGACGGCGGGACCCTTTGGTGCGGCCCGGGCCATTTGTTGCTCTTGTAACCGGTACAGCAGATCGGGTACCCCGAGCGCCCAGCTGACGCGGCGGACGATGCGCCTGAGGGCGGAGACCTGGGGCTCGCTCATAGCCTCTAGACTCCTGTGGAAAAGGCAGAACCGACCGATTCGGTTCGGCTTTCAGCGCCGCCTGCACTGCTTTTGCACCGTCCGTCCACCGACCGGGTGCAAACGAGTCACAGCCACGCCCGGCGGCGGCCTTGTCGCATAGTCGGGCCCGGAGCACAGTCAAGTTGTCGAAAGGAACTCGACGCCGGACGGGAAAACGGGGCGACCCGCCGACCTGAAAGCGAAGAGACGGCGCAAAGGAGACGGTTTTCGGGGCGACCCGAGATCCTGACCGGAGGGCCTGCCCAGAAGGGGCGAACGTCGAGGAAACTCGACCCGCTACGACCGGACCCTCTCGACGCAGGTCTCCCCACCCGGAGGCCTGGGTGAGAGGGCGGTGCAAGGGGCGACCCTCGCATCGTCCTCCCTACTCATTTCGGCGTCCTCCGTCCCTGGACAATCGAATCCCCCGCCGTACTCTCCCGACCGCATCGGGGGACGATAGATTCATGACCATAAGCCGCCGCTTCGCCTCGAGCGGCCTCGCCGCCGCCCTGCTCGCCGCCTGTTCGCCCGGAGGCGCCGACAAGACGGCGGGTCCTTCGGCGCCGACCAGGCTGAAGCTGGCCACCGACTGGCGGGCCGAAGCCGAGCACGGCGGTTTCTACCAGGCGGTCGCCACGGGCGAATACGCCCGCCGCGGTTTGGATGTGCAGATCGTCCAGGGCGGTCCCGGGGTGAACGTGCCCCAGCTCCTGTCCTCGGGGGCGGCCGATCTCGGGGTCGGCTCCAACGCCTTCATCGTCCTCAACCTCGCGGCCGAAAAGGCCCCCGTGACGGCGGTGATGGCCTCGTTCCAGAAGGACCCCCAGGTCCTGATCGCCCACCCGGACGCCGGCATCGGCTCCCTGGCCGACATGAAGGGCCATCCGATCCTGCTGGCCGACGCCTCGATCACCGCCTTCTGGGTCTGGTTGAAGGCCAAGTACGGCTTCACCGACGCCCAGGTGCGCAAATACACCTTCAACTCGGCTCCGTTCCTGGCCGACAAACGGGCGGTGCAGCAAGGCTATGTCACCAGCGAGCCCTATTCCATCGAGAAGGCGAGCGGCGTGAAGCCCGCGGTCTTCCTGCTCGCCGACAGCGGCTACCCCGGTTACGGGGCCATGGTGCTGGCGCGCAACAGCCTGATCGCGCAAAAACCGGCAGCGGTGAAGGCCTTCGTCGAGGCGACGGCGGCCGGATGG
The DNA here is from genome assembly GCA_035493955.1 of Caulobacteraceae bacterium. Lineage (GTDB taxonomy): Bacteria > Pseudomonadota > Alphaproteobacteria > Caulobacterales > Caulobacteraceae > NCED01. Next base: position 110,911 of record DATJHI010000015.1, read on the forward strand.
AAATCCTATATCGACGGCGATCCTTCGGCTGCGGACGCCTTGATCCGCAAGGACAATCCGGAGATGACGCAGGACGTGCTCGACCAGGCCCGCGCCAAGCTGAAACGCTATGGGATCATCGACTCCGGCGACGCCGCGACCGGGGGGATCGGGACCATGACCGACGCCCGCTGGAAGGCCTTCTTCGACATGGCCTCCGACCAGGGCATCTACCCCAAGACCCTCGACCCCAAGATTGCCTATAGCCTCGCCTTCCTGCCCAAGACGCCGACGGCGCCATGACCGCGGCGTCCGCCCGTCTTGACGCGGTCGAGGTCGATTATCGCGGCCGGCGCGCCCTTGGCCCCCTGGATCTGGAATTGGCCCCGGGCAGTCTGACCGCCCTGGTCGGACCGTCGGGCAGCGGCAAGTCGACCGCCCTGCGCCTCCTGGCCGGGTTGGAGGCGCCCAGCCGCGGCCGGGTCGCCCGGGCGGCGGGCCGCGGCGAGACCGCCCTGGTTTTCCAGGCCCCGACCCTGGCGCCCTGGTCCAGCACGTTGGGCAATGTCGCCCTGCCCCTTGAGCTGGCCGGAACGCCGCGCCATCAAGCCCGCGCCCGCGCGGCCGCGGCGCTCGCCCGCGTCGGACTGGCCGGATCCGAGGATCTGCGGCCGGCCCAGCTTTCCGGCGGCATGGCCATGCGCGCCTCCCTGGCCCGGGCCCTGGTCACGCGACCCCGCCTCCTGCTGCTCGACGAGCCCTTCGCCGCCCTGGACGAGATCACCCGCCGCGCCCTGGCCGACGACGTCTTGGCCCTGTGGGCCGAGACCCGGCCGGCGGTGCTGTTCGTCACCCACAACGTCGAGGAGGCGGTCTATATGGCTGAACGCGTTGTGGTGTTGACCCCCGGACCGGGACGGATCGCCGCCGCTTTCGACATCGCCGGACCCCTGCCGCGCCCGGCCGGGTACCGGGTGACGGCGACTTTTCGCCAGGCCGCCGAACAGGTTTCGGCCGCCCTGGAAGTCGCCATGCACGGCGTCGCGGCATGAGCCGCCTCCTGGCCGTCCTGGCGCCCGTCGCCCTTGTCGGCCTTTTGCTGTCGGCCTGGGAGATCGCCTGCCGAAGCCTGAGCGTTCCGGCCTATCTGCTGCCCGCGCCATCGGCCATCGGCGCGGCCTTCGCCGAGCATTGGCGCGCCCTGTCGATCTCGGCCTGGAACACCCTGACCATGGCCCTGTGGGCCCTTTTGCTGGCGGCCGTGATCGCCCTGCCCCTGGCCCTGGCCACGGCGCTCAGCCAAATCCTGGAGCGAGCGGTCTCGCCCATAGCGGTCACCCTTCAGGTGACGCCGGTCGTCGCCATCGCGCCCCTGGTGGTGATCTGGGCCGGGCTCGACCATCCGGAGCGGGCGATCACCGCCCTGGCCGCCATCGTCGCCTTCTTCCCGATCTTCTCGGGCGCATCGGCCGGATTGAAATCGGCCGATGCGGACCTGCAGCGGCTGTTCGATCTCTATGGCGCGACCCGGATGCAACGGCTTTGGCGTCTGCGCCTGCCCGCGGCGGTTCCCTTTGTCATCGAAGGCTTCAAGGTCGCTGCGGGATTGTCCATCATCGGGGCCGTGGTGGCCGAGTTCGTCGCCGGGTCGGGGGGCACCCAGGGCTTGGCCTGGCGCATCCTGGAAGCGGGCAACCGGCTGCGTACGGCCGAGATGTTCGCCGCCCTGTTCACCCTCGCCGGCCTGGGGGCGGCGCTCTATGGACTACTTCAGGTTGTAGAAAGGCGGGTGCTCACCTTGTGGCGCGGGGGCGGTTAGGCCGCGGTTAATCGGGTCATCGTAAATCGCTTCAGGGAACTCGGCACAACCCTGGAGCGCGTGCATACATGCGACCGATCCTTTCTCTCTGTCTGCTGGCCACGGCCGCGAGCGTCTCAGCCGCGTCCGCCTTGGCCCAGACAGCCGACCGCTACGGCGTAGTCCCCTATCCGCCCCCTCCACAACAACAGGCCGCGCCGGCTCCCCCGATGCGGGTGCTGTCCTGGCCCGGCAAGACCATTCCGGCCGCGCCGCCGCCCCAGGCGGCCGCCTATCCCCCCTACGCCCAGGCCCAGCCGGCCTATGGCGCTGCGTACCAGCCGCCTTACCCCTCGGACCCGCGGGCGGCGCCCTACCCCATGGCGCCGACCGCCTACACGCCGCAGCAGCCCGCGCCCTATCCGCCGCAGGCCTCCGCCCCGCCGCTGAACCGGCCCCCGCAGAGCTATGCTTCGCCACAGGCGCAGGCGCAGCCCCTGCCCGCCTATCCCCCCAACGCGCAGCCCCAGCCTTATTACCTCCCCGGCCCCGCCAGGCCGGCGCCGAACGCGGTCTATCCGGCCAATACCGGGTCGCCGCAGATGGCGGCGCCCTCGGCCGGCTCGCCGCAGCAGCCCACATCGATCTACGCTCAGCCCCAGGGTCCCGCGCCACAAGCTGCGGCCGCGACGCCGGAACTGAACGGGTCCAGCGGCCTCAGCGACCAGGCGCGGCCCAATCCCACCGATCCGCGCCAGCCTCAGAGGGTGGCGATGAACGCCGCCGGCCCGGCCCAGAGCGCTCGGCTCTATTCGCTGCACCGGGAGTTCGGTCTGACCCCCGATCCGACCCCCGCCGCTGCGCCGTTGGGCGAGACGGTGGAGCTGGTCTCTTCGATCGATTCCGGCGGCGCGCCCAATCCCGACGCCGACGTGCCGGCCAAGACCGTCAAGAAGGTCACCGACTCCAGCGGCAAGACCACCGCCCAGCTCCGCAGCTCGGCCTCCGACGCCCAGCCCTGAAGAGGCCCATGTCCAACGCTTCCAAACTTGATGAGCTGATCGCGCTGGCCCGCGAACCGTCGAGCGCCCGCCGTCGGGAGCTGCTGCGCGAAGTCACCGACCTGTTCTTTTCGTTTTCCGGGCCTCGCGGTCCGGAAGAAATGTCCCTGTTCGACGGCGTGCTCACCCGCCTCGCCGACGAGATGGAGGAAGAGGTCCGGGCCGAACTGGCGAACCGGTTCGCCGGCGCCGCCGCGGCCCCTGCGAGCTTGCTGAAGACCCTGGCCAACGACGAGTCCGGCGCCGTGTCCGGCCCCCTGCTGGTTCGGTCGAAAGCCCTGACCGAAAACGATCTGCTCGAAGTCGCCAGCGCCCGCGGCCAGGGGCATCTACGGATGATCTCCGGGCGTTCGGACCTGTCCGAAGCGGTGTCCGACAAGGTGGTGGAACGCGCGGACGACGAGACCTTGGGAGTGCTGCTGCGAAACCCCAAGGCGCCGCTCTCGCGCCAGGCGGCCGAGACGGTGGTCGATCGGGCGGCGGCCAATCCGGCCCTGCATGAAGCGGTGATCGATCGTCAGACCCTACCGATCGACCTGTTGAACGAGATGTATTTCCTGGTCGAGGCCCGGCTGCGCGAGCGGATCTTGGCCCGCAACGCCGGCATGGACCCCGGCGACCTGGAGGCCGCCTTGGCCGCGGGGCGTCGGAAAGTCGCCGAGCGCGACGGCGTCCTGCCGTCCGACTATGGCGCTGCGGTCGCCCACGTGAAGAACATGCTGGCCAAGGGCACGATGACGCCCTCCGCCCTGGCTTCCCTGCTCCGCCACGGCGAGCGGACCCGGTTCGTGGTCGCCCTGTCGGAACTGGCCGACATCGATTTCCACACCGCCAACCGGATCGTCGACCGCCAGGAGGTCGACGCCCTGGCGATCATCTGCAAGGCGGCGGATTTCGACCGCACCCTGTTCCTGACCTTCACGGTGCTGATCATGGAGCCTGGGAAGGGCATGATGGTGGCCAACTCCTATGGCCAGCGTTATGCGGAATTGCCCCGCGACCTGGCCCTGCGCACGCTGAGGTTCTGGCGCATGCGCCGTCAGACCGGCGACGTGGCGGCGGCCTGACGGCCTCGGCGGTCAGCGCAGGCTCTTCAGACGATCCAGACCGTCCTGGGCCGCTTCGGCCAGGGTCTTCAGTCCACGTTCGGTGAGCACGTCCAGAGCCTCGGTCAGCGCCACCGCCGCCCCGTCGGGGGGCGAAGTTCCCCCGGGGAGCTCGGCGCGGGCGACGTAGATGCGGTTCAAGGCGAGTTGGGTCACCGCCCAAGCCACCGGGTCGATCGCGGCGTTGCGGACGGCCAGTTCGGCCCGGAAAGCGGACTCCGCCTGGTCCAGGGCCGCAGCGTCGCCGCGGCGTTCAGCCCGGCGGGCCACGCAGGCGGCGCGGTCATGGGCGGTCACCGCCCTCAAGGTCAAGTCCCGCCCAGATCCCAGCACCGCCAGGGCCTGGTCGAAGGCGGCCAAGGCGTGATTGCTCAGGTCCTCGTCGTCGATAGCCTCGGCCAGGGCGATGAGCGACAGCGCCAGGCCATGGCTGATCCGCGCCCGGTCCAGGGGACTGTGGTCGGCGTCGATCTGCTCGGCGGCGGCGGCCAGCACGCGCACGCTTTCGGTCAGCGACTTGGGATCGCCGGCGAGATCGCCCATGGCGGCCAGGGCGGCGCCGCGCAGGCCTTCCGAGCGGGCCCAGGACAGGGGCAGATAGTCGGGATCGAGGCGGGCGGTGAGTTGGGCCAGGTCGGCTTCCGCCTGGACGAGCAGGTTCTTGTCCTTCAGCCGGCCGCCGAACCCGATAAGGAAGTCGGCGCGGTCGCAACGCAGGCTCGCCGCCTCCACCTTGCCCCGGCCGGTCTCATGCAGTTCGGCGTCGAGCCGGTCCACCGCCGCGTCCAGGGCGGCGGCGGCCTGCACCGCCTGATCGAGATCGGCGGCGGCCAAGGCGGCGCCGGCGTCCAGGGCGGCCCGGAGCGCCAGACGGCGTCCCGCCAAGCCGCGGCCGACGTTGGCGACGGCCTCGCTGGCCTTGAGGAAATCATCGGCGGCGTCCAGCGCCGACGGATCCGCGAACAGGTCCGCTCCGAGCTTGGCCGCCGCGGCCTGCTCCAGCCTGGCTGCAGCCAGCACCTCGGCGTCGTCGGTGATCTCCCGTACGGCCCGGGCCGCGGCGGAGGCGGCCTTGGCCAGGGTGTCCGGCTCGCCTGTGCGACGGGCGATCTCGCGCAGCATCCAGGCGTAGGTGATCAGACGCGGCGAACGCTCGCGCTTGCTGGCCTGATGGACAGCGAGTCCCGCCGCGGCGGCTTGGCGCTTCAAGGCGATCAGCGGCAGCAGTTCCAGAGTCGCCGGATCGGCCCAGGATTCGGAAGCCCTTTGTTCGCGGCCGATGAACCGCCGCACATCCCGACCAAAATCCAAGCGCCCCACTCCCGAGTGTACCGCTCCGGGACGTCCGGAACGGGTCGGGTAGGGAAGGAGCAAGGATGCGGCCGTTCGGCCGCGGGATGGGGTTTGTAGGGGAAAAAGCCCCTTCGCCTAGCCCCGTTCCTTCGCCTTCAGGAAGGCGACCTTGGGGAACCGTTCGGCGACATAGCTGGTCTCCCAGGCGGTCTTGGCCAGGAACACGGGATCGCCGTCGATGTCTCCGGCCATGGCCGAGCGGTGCTTGGACATGAAGTCCTCCAGGTCGGCCTTGGCGCCGGACAGCCAGCGGGCCTCGGCGAAGGGAGAGGGCTCGAAAATCACTTCCAGAGCGTATTCGTTGGCTAGGCGGTCGGCCATGACCTCGAACTGCAGCTGGCCCACCGCGCCGACGATGAAGTCGGCCCCGAAGGTGGGGCGGAACAGTTGGGTCACCCCTTCCTCGGCAAGGCCCTGCAAGGCCTTGGTCAGGTGCTTGGCCTTCAGCGGATCCTTCACCCGCACCCGGCGCAGGATTTCCGGGGCGAAGTTGGGCAGGCCGGCGTAGCGGACCGTCCCGGTTTCGGAGAGCGAATCCCCTACGCGCAGCACCCCGTGGTTGGGGATGCCGATGACGTCGCCGGCGAACGCCTCCTCGGCCAGCTCGCGGTCGGCGGCCAGGAACAGGATCGGATTGTGCACGCTCATCTGGCGGCCGGTGTTGGCGGCCTTCAGCTTCATACCGCGGGTGAACCTGCCCGAGCACAGCTTCACGAAGGCGATGCGGTCGCGGTGGTTGGGGTCCATGTTCGCCTGGACCTTGAACACGAAGCCGGTCACCTCCGGGTCGCCCGGCGCGACATGGGTGTCGCCGCCGCCCCGGCTGGCTGCGACCGCGCGCGGCGGCGGGGCGTAGGCCGACAAGGTGGCCAGAAGTTCGGCCACCCCGAAATGGCGCAGGGCCGAGCCGAAGATCACCGGGGTCATGTGGCCTTCCAGGAACGACTGCGGGTCGAACGGCTTGGCCGCCTCCTGCACCAGCATGGCGCCCTCCTCGACCTCGTCGCGCTCGTCGGGATCGAGCACGCGGGCGAGGGCGTTGGACTTCATGGCGATCGGCTCGCCCACCCCGTCGCCGTCGGCGGCGTTGCGCCGGTAGGGCAAGAAGCGGTCGTTCCTCAGGTCCAGCATGCCCTTGAAACGATTACCGGAGCCGGCCGGCCAGTAGAGGGGCGCAGGATCCAGCGCCAGCTTGGCGGCGATCTCGTCCAGGAGGGCGAAAGGGTCCAGCGCCTCGCGGTCCATCTTGTTGATGAAGGTGACGATGGGGATGTCCCGCAGGCGGCAGACTTCGAACAGCTTCAAGGTCTGGGGCTCGATGCCCTTGGCCGCGTCCAGCACCATCACCGCCGCGTCGGCGGCGGTCAGGGTCCGGTAGGTGTCTTCCGAGAAGTCCTCGTGGCCGGGCGTGTCCAGGAGATTGAACACCAGGTTCTCATGCTCGAAGGTCATCACCGAGGCCGAGACCGAAATACCCCGCTCACGCTCGATCTTCATCCAGTCGGACCGGGTGCGCCTCTGCTCCCCGCGCGATCGCACCGCCCCGGCCAGCCGGATCGCACCCCCGGCCAGCAGCAGATGCTCGGTCAGGGTGGTCTTGCCCGCATCCGGGTGGGAGATGATGGCGAAGCTGCGCCGACGGGCGGCTTCGATGGCGTTGGCGCTGGATAGGGACATGGGCGCGGGGGTTAGCGTGCGGCGCCCCGGATGTCACGCGCCACGCCGTCCTTGCGCCCTCGCCTTCGAACGAGCGCCAGGGTCAGGTCAAGCCGCGAGGCGGCGCCACACCTGGCTGTCGGTGGCGACGGTGGTCAGGCTGCCCTCTTCCTGGCGCGCCAGAAGCAGCCCCATGACGTCGAAGGAAATCTGACAGTAGCGGGAGATCACGTCTTCGGGCCGGCACAGCTCGGTCGGGGCGACGAACAGCGCCGCATTGATCTCCGGATTCTTGGCGGCGATCAGCAGCCCCAGGCGGCGCGCCTTTTCAGGGTCGGTGTGCTGCAGGCGCGGCTGTTCAGCGAACAGCTCCTGTCCGAGCTGAATCACGAACGGCAGGGTCAAGCTGCGAAAGCGGCTCATCTCGAGCGGCAGCGTCAAGCTGCCCGTGTCGAGGGTGAGCACAACATCGTTCATGAGGAAGAGCAAAAGGGCGAACTCCGTGACCGCGACGAAGGCCACCATGACACGGCTCGCTTGCAGTCCGGTTGACGGACGCAGTTAACGGATATGAACGCTTTCGGTCAGGAAGTGCCGTCCCTGGACGTCTTCTATCTCCACCACCCACAGGTCCGGATCGACGCGGGCGGTGCGCTCGACATAGGCGTCCAGCGCCGTCTCCTCGGTGGATGAGACCGGCTCCATCCACACCCTGTCGCCGTCCGCGCCGAAGGCCTCTGCATAGAGGCGCGCGTGACCCGCCCGCCGGTCGACCGCCTTGACCAGCACGGTTCCGGCGCGGGCGTCGCCCTTGCGGACCACGGTGGCGAAGGCGCCGCCCTGTTCGGCGCGTCGGATCAGGGCGGCGACCCAGAGGTCGGTGGACAGCAGCATGGTCGTCTCGCTAACCGAACCGAAAGTCCCCAGCGTTTAAGTGTCGGCTTCCCGCGCCCGCCGCTCAAGGGCCGTCAGACGATCCGGCCATCAAGATCCATGCGCACGCCCCCTCGCCGCCTCGCATTCGTCCTCGGGCTCGGCGTCCTGGGAGCCTGGCCCGCCGTCGCCGGCGCCGGCAGTGCGGCCGACCTGTTCTATGAGCGCAGCCTGATCGGCGCGGCCGGGGTGCGTTGCAAGCTGTTCGACAGTTCCGTCTCCGCCGCCCTGACCGCTTCGGGCCGCCAGGCCCGCGGGGCGGCCCTCAGGGCCGGCGCCGACCCGGACGCCCTGGACCAGCTGGAAAGCCGTGCCCTGGACAAGGCCGCCCACGCCTCCTGCAGCTCGCCGGACCTGGCCGTCGTGGCCAAGCGGGTGCAGGCCGGCTTCGCCGGCTACGCCCGGATGAACGTCATGAGCTTCCCGGGCGGTCTGGGGACGTGGCGGGCCGACCGGGGCGCGACCGCCGGGGCGGGGGCCGCCTGGCGGCTGGCCCAGACGGCGAAAGGCCGTTCGGGGACGGCGATCTTCGGGGTGGCCGCAACCGAGAACGGGGCCGAGACCCTGACCGCCGTGGCGGGCTGGCCGGGCGCCCTGGCCGCCTCGGGGGCGAGGCTGGTGATGCGCGATCCGTCCAAGGCCCCCCGGGCCTATCTCGATCCGCGCCACGCCGACCTGGCCGCCCAGCTTCCCCCGCGGGCCATGACCCGCGCCTTCCTGGCCAGCGCCCGCAGTCTGGCCGCCCCCGGCCTCTTGCCCCCCGGTTCGACCACTGGCGCCGCCTTCCGTTTTTCGGCAGCGGCCGGGGCGGCGATGCAACGGCTGGATCCGCGCGAGGCGGTGGTGCTGGAGGTGACCTACCCCACCCGTGACGGCGAGCGGGTCGAGGCCATACCGGTCGAGGTCGGCGACTTCTCCGCCGGCATCGCCTTCCTGTCCGCCAAGCGGTAGGGCGAGGAGCGGTCGCAAGCCGCCCGCAGGCGGCCGCCGGCGTCCCTACCGATTCAGATTGAGGGAGATCACTTCGCCCATCCGGGGCCGGTCGGGGTCTGGCCTGGGCGGAACATAACCGTCCCCCACCGCATCGACGGGCGGGACAGCCGGCTCGACCGCCGGCGGGCTCGGCCTGGCCTCCGACCGGGCGGCGACCAGCACGGGCAGGCGAACGGTGACGGCCACGCCTTCGCCGAGTTCGCTCTCGATATGCATTTCGCCGCCATGCAGGCGGGCGAAGGCCTTGACCAGGGACAGGCCCAGGCCCGTGCCTTGGGCGTTGTGTTCCGCGTCGCCAGCCTGTTCGAACGGCCGGCCCAACCGCTCCAGATCGGCCTTGGCGATCCCCACCCCGGTATCGGCGACGACGAGCTCGAACACCCCGTCCACCGGCTGGCTGGTGACCGTCACCGAGCCGCCGCGGGGGGTGAACTTCAGGGCGTTGGAGACCAGATTCAGCACGATCTGCTTCAGCGCCCGGCGGTCGGCGTCGACCGTCACCGGCGAGGCCGGCGACAGGCCCCTGAGCGTCACCCCCGCGTCGTCGGCCTGCAACCGGACCAGGCGCAGGGCCGCGTTGACCGCCTCGCGGGCGTCGAACACCTCCCGGCTGAGGCTATAGCGCTCGGCCTCGATCTTCGACATGTCGAGCACGTCGTTGATCAGGTCGGTGAGGTGGCGTCCCGATTCGTGGATCAGCTCGGCATATTCGGCGTAACGCGGCGGCAAGTCCCCGAACATCTTGGCCCGCATAATGTCGGAGAAACCCATGATGGCGTTGAGTGGCGTGCGCAATTCGTGGCTCATGTTGGCCAGGAAGCGCGACTTGCCCTTCGCATTGGTTTCGGCGTCGGCGCGGGCGGCTTCGGCGACGGCCTGGGCCGCGGCGGCGGCCTCTAGCTTCTGCTCGAGGAAGGCGATGCGGGTCGCGGCGGCCCGGCGCTCCGGCAGCAAATCCGCCGCCTCGGGCGACGCGGCGGACGCCTCCCGCACCAGGGCGCTCAGCCCGTCCTGGGCCCGGCGGCGCAAGGACAAGGCGAACCAGCGGTCGGGCGTCGCGGCGGGGCGGAAAACCGCCTCGCTGGAGCCGTTGCCCAGGGCCTCGCGGATCGCGGCCCGGACCTTTTGCCGATCGTCGGCGTGGACCGCCAGCTCCAGGCCGTCCCGCAGCCCGTCGACGGTCAGTCCCGGCAGGGGCGTACCGAACACGGCTTCGGGCAGGCCGTCCCGGTCGAGGGCCAGCGCCATGTGGGGGAGTTCGGACATCACCCCGCTCAGCCATGCATGCTCTTTGGCCTGGTAGGCCGCCTGTTCACGGGCCCGGCTTCCCAGGATCGCCAGCACGCCTACCGCGGCTCCGCCGATCGTCAGCAGACCCGCCGCGGATACGCCCAGGCCGAACAGGCCCGTAGGCGCAGGCGCCGCAGCGCCGGCGACCTGCAGCAGGACCGTCGCCGCCAGGGCGGCGGCGCCCAGAACCGCGCCCTCGGCCGTCGCCCCGAGCAGGGCGCCCGCCAGCACCGGCAGGGCGCACCAAAGCCCCAGAGGACCGGTGACGCCGCCCTCGAGGGAGGCCGCCAGGACGGCGCCCAAGCTCCATAAGACCAGAAGCGCCAGCCGTCCCCCGCCCGCCGGACGCCACATGTAGCCGACCAGGCCCGGGACGGCGCCCAGGGTCAGGGCGATCAGGACGGACCACGATATCGCGCCCAGGCCGGCCTGCAGCCCGGCGCCCGCCGCCACCACCCCGAGCATCCAGCCGAGGTGCCACAGGGGCGCCGGCTCCGCCGTTTCCCGCGAAAGCAGGGCAGGCGGGGCCTCGGGGGATGCGGAAGCGGCGTGATCGTCCACCGGTGGGGGCTCGGAGGTTTTGAAGGGGACCGGAATCTCTCAGGTCGAACCTTAACATGCGGCCTCGCCAGGGCGAGGGGACACAATCAATGGGCGATTTCCGATTTCGCCTGCACGCAAATGAAACTGAATCGTAAGCCCATCAAGCCATTATGGCGGCATCGAGATGGAAAGTGGTCCCGGACCCATGGCTTCCCACGGGCTTTTCGCCCTTACCAAGTCGCCAGAAGGGCGGCGTGACGAGGGCCCCTCCGCCGAGGCCCTGCGCAAGCATGACGAGGACGAGCGCAGACGCTCGTTCCTGCGCATGGTCAGCCACGAGCTTCGCACCCCGCTGAATTCGATCATCGGCTTCTCCGAGATCATCTCCTGTGAACTCTACGGCCCGATCAACGAACCGCGCTACCGCGATCACGCCGCCATAGTACGCGAAAGCGGGCTGAAGCTGCTTCGCCTGGTCAATCAGGTGATGGAGATCGCCCGGCTCGAGGCCGGCACCGCCGACCTGGACATTCGCCCTGAACCGCCTCGCACCGCGGTGGACGAGGCCATCGCCGCCCTTCAGCCGGATGCGACGGCGCGCGGCGTCGAGATCCGCGTCGAGGCCGGCGCCGACCTGCCGCTGGTGATGGCGGATTCCCGCGCCCTGCGCACCGTGGTCGGCAACCTGTTGCAGAACGCCATCACCTTCTCCCCCGACGGGGGCGTGATCACCGTGTCGCTGCTGCCCGGCCCCAAGTCCCTCTGCATCCGGATCCGCGACGAGGGCGACGGAATCGAGCCCAGCGAGTTGGCGCGGCTGATGCGGCCCTTCGAACAAGGGGAGGCCCCGTTGACCCGCCGCTCGGAAGGGGCGGGCTTGGGGCTGCCCATCACGCGCCTGCTCTGCCGGGCCATGAAGGGCGCGCTGAGGCTGGAATCCACCCCCGGCCACGGCTTCACCGCCGCGGTTCGCCTGCCGCTCGCCGCAACCGACGCCTTGACCACGGCTCACCACGCCGCTTGAGCCCAGGCGTGCGGGGCCTTACATCCGGCCCATGCAGGCCGACGCGCTGACCCCCGCCTCTATGGACGCCGAACTCGAGGACCTGGCCGCCGAGTTCGAGCTGCTGGGCGACTGGGAAGAACGCTATCGTCACGTCATCGACCTGGGACGGGGCCTCGCGCCCCTGACCGAAGCCGAGCGTTCCGACGCCAACAAGGTGCGGGGCTGCGCCAGCCAGGTATGGCTGGTCACCGAGCGGAGGCCGGACGGCCGTCTGACCTTCCGCGGCGATTCCGACGCCCACATCGTCGCCGGCCTGATCGCCATCCTGCTGCGGCTTTATTCGGGGCGCACCCGCGAGGAGATCCTGGGCTTCGACGCCAAGGCCGCTTTCGCGGCGCTGGGGCTTTCAGGGGCCCTGTCGACCCAGCGCTCCAATGGCCTGTTCTCCATGGTCGAACGCATCCGCCGCGACGCTGCGGCGACCTGAGCCGCCGAACGCGCCCTTGCCCCGCCCGCCCGGCGCCTCTAAACGGTCCGCTTAACCCAGAACTCGACGAGGCCGGGCGCGCGTCCAACGCGCAGCCCGCCCGACCGCGCGCGGATCGAACATGCCCAAACGTACCGACATCTCCTCGATCCTGATCATCGGCGCGGGGCCAATCGTCATCGGCCAGGCCTGCGAATTCGACTATTCGGGGGTGCAGGCCTGCAAGGCCCTGCGGGCCGAGGGCTACCGGATCATCCTGGTCAATTCCAATCCGGCCACGATCATGACCGACCCGAACGTGGCCGACGCCACCTACGTCGAACCGATCACGCCCGAGATGGTGGAATTGATCATCGCCAAGGAGCGCCCGGACGCGCTCCTGCCGACGATGGGCGGCCAGACCGCCTTGAACACCGCCCTCGCCCTGGAGAAGTCCGGGGTGCTCGAGGCCTATGGGGTGGAGATGATCGGCGCCAAGGCCGAGGTGATCGAAAAGGCCGAGGACCGCCAGAAATTCCGCGACGCCATGGACCACCTGGGGCTGGAGAGCCCCCGCAGCCACGCCGCCCACACCATGGAGGAGGCCCTGGCCGGCCAGGAGTTCGTCGGCCTGCCGGCGATCATCCGTCCCTCCTTCACCCTGGCGGGAACCGGCGGCGGCATCGCCTACAACATGGAGGAATTCCGCGAGATCGTGGAGCGGGGCCTCGACATGTCGCCCACAAGCGAGGTGTTGATCGAGGAAAGCGTGCTCGGGTGGAAGGAGTACGAGATGGAGGTGGTCCGCGACAAGGCGGACAACTGCATCATCATCTGCTCGATCGAGAACATCGATCCGATGGGGGTCCACACCGGCGACAGCATCACCGTCGCGCCGGCCCTGACCCTGACCGACAAGGAATACCAGTGGATGCGGTCGGCTTCGATCGCCGTGCTGCGGGAGATCGGGGTCGAGACCGGCGGCTCCAATGTCCAGTTCGCGGTCAATCCCCGCGACGGGCGGATGGTGGTGATCGAGATGAATCCGCGGGTGTCGCGGTCCTCGGCCCTGGCCTCCAAGGCCACCGGCTTTCCCATCGCCAAGGTCGCGGCCCGGCTGGCGGTCGGCTACACCCTCGACGAGCTGATGAACGACATCACCAGGGCGACCCCGGCCTCGTTCGAGCCGACCATCGACTATGTGGTCACCAAGATCCCCCGCTTCGCCTTCGAGAAATATCCGGGCGCAGAGCCCTACCTCACCACCTCGATGAAGTCGGTGGGCGAGGTCATGGCCATCGGCCGCACCTTCGCCGAATCCTGCCAGAAGGCCCTGCGCGGCCTGGAGACGGGGCTGACCGGTTTCGACGAGATCGCCATTCCCGGCGCCGACGCCGAGGACGACAGCTCGGCCAAGGCCGCCGTCCAGCGGGCCCTGGGCGTCCCCACCCCCGACCGCCTGCGGGTCATCGCCCAGGCCTTCCGCCACGGCCTGACCGTGGAGGAAATCAACGCGGCCTGTTCCTACGAACCCTGGTTCCTGCGTCAGATCGAGACCCTGGTGCAGACCGAGGCCCAGGTGCGCCGCGCGGGCCTGCCTCAGGACGCGGGCGGGTTCCGCAAGCTGAAGGCGCTCGGGTTCTCCGACGCCCGGCTGGCCAAGCTGACCCGAGGCCGCGAGACCGACGTCCGCGCCGCCCGCCGCGCGCTCGGCGTCCGGCCCGTGTTCAAGCGGGTCGACACCTGCGCCGCCGAGTTCGCGGCCAAGACCCCCTACATGTACTCGACCTACGAGAGCGGGGCCTTAGGCCAGGTCCCCGAGTGCGAAGCCAATCCCACCTCGGCGAAGAAGGCCATCATCCTGGGGGGCGGCCCCAACCGGATCGGTCAGGGGATCGAGTTCGACTACTGCTGCTGCCACGCCGCCTTCGCCCTCGACCAGATCGGGGTCGAGTCGATCATGGTCAATTGCAACCCCGAGACCGTCTCCACCGACTACGACACCTCGGACCGGCTGTATTTCGAACCGCTCACCGCCGAGGACGTGCTCGAACTGATCGCGGTGGAGCAGTCCAAGGGCGAGCTCCTGGGGGTCATCGTCCAGTTCGGCGGCCAAACCCCGCTGAAGCTGGCCCAGGCCCTGGAAGACGCCGGCATACCCATCCTCGGCACCTCCCCCGACGCCATCGACCTGGCCGAGGACCGCGAGCGGTTCCAGCAGCTCCTGCACCAGATCGGGCTGAAGCAGCCGGTCAACGCCATCGCCCGTTCCGCCGAAGAGGCCTTCGCCGGGGCCCATTCGGTCGGCTACCCCATCGTCATCCGCCCCTCCTACGTCCTGGGCGGACGGGCCATGGAGATCGTCCGCGACGACGAGCAGCTCACCCGCTACGTCCGCGAGGCCGTGCAGGTCTCCGGCGACAGCCCGGTGCTGATCGACCAGTACCTGTCCCGCGCCACCGAGGTGGACGCCGATGCGATCTGTGACGGCGAAACCGTCTTCGTCGCCGGGATCATGGAGCACATCGAGGAGGCCGGGGTGCATTCGGGGGACAGCGCCTGTTCCCTGCCCCCCTTCTCCCTGTCCGAGGCCACCGTCGCCGAGCTGAAGCGCCAGACCGAGCTGATGGCCCGGGCCCTGAACGTGCGCGGCCTGATGAACGTGCAGTTCGCCATCGAGGAGCCGCACTCGGCCAAGCCGCGCATCTTCGTGCTGGAGGTCAATCCGCGCGCCTCGCGCACCGTGCCCTTCGTCGCCAAGGCCATCGGCGTCCCCGTCGCCGCCATCGCCGCCAAGGTGATGGCCGGAAGCCGGCTGGCCGACTTCGGTCTGGTCGAGGTTCCCGCCGACCATGTGGCGGTCAAGGAGGCGGTGTTCCCCTTCGCCCGCTTCCCCGGCGTCGACACCATCCTGGGCCCCGAGATGCGGTCCACCGGCGAGGTGATGGGCCTGGACTGGCGCCGGGAGGGCGAGCCCATGTCGGCCGCCTTCGCCCGCGCCTTCGCCAAGAGCCAGCTGGCCGGCGGCGTGGTCCTGCCTCAGAGCGGCACGGTGTTCATCTCGGTCAAGGAAGCCGACAAGTCGTGGGTGGTCGAGCCGGCGCGCCTGTTGGCCGAACGGGGCTTCCGCCTCCTGGCCACCACCGGCACCGCCGCCCATCTGCGCGACCAGGGCTTACCGGTGGAGAGCGTCAAGAAGGTGCTGGAGGGCCGGCCCAACATCGTCGACGCCATCAAGAACGGCGAGGTGCAGCTGATGTTCAACACCACCGAGGGCCGGCAGAGCCTGGAGGACAGCTTCTCCCTCCGGCGCACGGCCCTGATGATGAAGATCCCCTACTACACCACCACCGCTGGCGCCCTGGCCGCGGCCCAGGCGATCGGGGCCGTCGCGGATGGGGCGCTGGAGGTCCGGACCCTGCAAAGCTACGCCTGACCCCGGGTCGAAAGGCGCCGATTTTCGCCGCCGCAGCGAGGGGCCTTGCAGTCGGGCCCGGTCCCACCTATCCTTTACGGCCGGCCGAACGCGCCCGCGGCCGAGCATTGTTTCAATTTTCTTCTCGATAGGGCGACCGGCGACCCAATCCTGCTATGGAAAAAGTTCCCATGACCGCCGAGGGCTACCGCGCCCTCGACGAAGAACTGAAGCGTTTGAAGTCGATTGAGCGGCCGGCCGTGATCGCCGCGATTTCGGAAGCGCGCAGCCATGGCGACCTCTCGGAGAACGCCGAATACCATGCCGCCAAGGAGCGGCAGGGCTGGATCGAGGGCCGCATCGCCGAGATCGAGGACAAGATCAGCCGCGCCCAGGTGATCGACGTCTCGAAACTGTCCGGCAAGCAGGTGAAGTTCGGCGCCACGGTCACCGTGGTCGACGAGGACACCGAGGACGAAGCCCGCTACCAGATCGTCGGCGAACACGAGGCCGACGTGAAGCAGGGGCGCCTGTCCCTGACCTCGCCCCTGGCCCGCGGGATGATCGGCAAGGAAACCGGCGACGTGGTCGAGGTGATCACCCCCGCCGGCGTCAAGGCGTACGAAATCCTCAAGGTCGAATGGATGTGACCGCCTTCCCCTCTCCGCTGTGAGGGGAAAGGCCGTGGCGCCATGAGCAAGCTGACCATCTGGGCGGTTTCCGACGGACGCTCGGGCATCGAGAACCAGGCCCTGGGCCTGGCCGAGGCGGTGGCGCGGCTGCGTCCCGCCGAAATCGTCATCAAGCGCGTCGCCTATCGCCGCGGCCTGGCGCGGCTGCCCAGCCTGTTGAACCTGTTTCCCCTGCGCGGCCTCGCCGAAGGCTCGAGCCCGATCGAGCCGCCCTGGCCGGACCTGTGGATCGGGGCCGGACGCGCCTCCCTGGCCCTGTCGGTGGGCATGCGCCGCTGGTCGAAGGCAGCGACCTTCGTGGTCCAGGCCCAGGATCCGCGGCTGCCGGCCGGCCTGTTCGACCTGGTGGTCCCGCCCCGGCACGACCGGGTCCACGGGGACAATGTGTTCAGCCTGACCGGCGCGCCCAACCGGCTGGCGCCGGAGCGGCTGGCCGCCGACCATGCCGCCTTCGCCGGGATCATAGAGCCCCTGCCCCGCCCCCGCGCGGCGGTGATGATCGGCGGCCGCTCCAGGGCCTTCGACCTGTCGCCGTCCCGGGCGGAGGCCATGGCCCACGAACTCGACCTGGCGCTGGAGCAGGAGGGCGCCGCCCTGCTCATGACCTTCTCCCGGCGCACGCCGGAGCGGGCCAAGGCGATCCTGACAGAACGGCTGGCCCATCATCCCGGGATCACCTGGGACGGAGCGGGTCCCAATCCCTACTACGCCTTCCTGGCGGCGGCCGATTTCGTGGCCGTGACCGAGGACTCCACCAACATGGCCGCCGAGGCCGCCTCGGTCGGCGCCCCGGTCTTCGTACTGAAGATGGACGGCCGGTCGCTACGGATGCGCCGGTTCCACGAGGACCTGGAGGCCCGCGGCGCCGCCCGCCCGTTCGGCGGCGCCTTCTACCGCTGGACCTACGAACCCCTGCGCGAGACCGACCGCGCCGCCGAGGAGATCCTCCGACGGATGGACGCGCGCCTTGCCTGACCCCTACCGCCCGGAGGCGCGCATCAACTCGCCGACCACCGGGTAGAGCGAGATCAGCAGCAGGGCCGCCATGCCGTAGTTGAACAGGCGCAGGATTCCCGGCCGGCTCAGGAACCGGCGCATCACCGTGCCAAGGCTCGCCCAAAGGGCGACGCAGGGCATGTTGATCGCTCCGAACACCGCCCCCACGACCAGGATGTTGGCCACATAATGCTGCTGGGGCGCATAGGTCGTGGTCGCCCCCAGCGCCATGGCCCAGGCCTTGGGATTGACCCATTGGAAGGCGGCGGCCTGGAGAAAGGTCATCGGCCGCGCGGCGGACGCACCGCCGCCGATCCCGGACGCGGTGGCGATCTTCCAGGCCAGATAGGCCAGGTAGAGGCCCCCCAGGATCTGCAGCACCGCATGCAGGGGCGGCCAGGCGGCGAACACCGCTCCCAGCCCCAGGCCGACGATCCAGACCAGGAGCACGAAGCCGAGCGACACGCCCATCAGGTGCGGGATGGTCCGGCGCAGGCCGAAATTGGCCCCGGAAGCCAGGAGCATCATGTTGTTCGGCCCCGGCGTCAGCGACGACACCAGGGCGAAAAGACTAAGGCCCGCGAGGAGTACAGGGCTCAGGGAGGTCATGGGGCAGTCCTTTGCTGGAACGCCCGGCGCCGTGCGAGATCCCCTTAAGCCGGAAAGCCCTCCCGTCGCCGGGAGGGTTTGACCGATCAGACTCGACTTGAGTTCAGACCCTGCCGTCCGCCCGCGCACCCGCGATCATGCACCCGGCCATCTGGGCCGGGAGACGAATAGCTCGACGGGCTACGGAGTGGCGCACGCAGGAGGTCCTTTCGGGGCGGCTGTTTAACGGCTGACGGCCAGCTTGGCTAGAGTCTTGCCTAGTCCTTCAGCCGCTCGATCAGGGCCATGGCGGCGGCGGGGGCCCGGATCTTGGCCCCGCTGATCACATAGAGGAACACGTCGCGCGGATCGCCCTTCGGCGGCGGTCCGGCCACATATTCGAGGCCCGCCGGCGACCCGCCGCCGGCCCATTCGCGGGCGACCTGCGCCCACCGATCGAGCTCGGTCGGGGTATAGCCCGCGGGCTCGTCCTCCCGCGATCCTTGCAGCCGCGCATAGATGAAGTCGGCGGTGGGGTCGGCGATCTCCGGATAGTCGTTGGCGTGGGCGTAGACGATGGCGACGCCGCGGCTGCGCGCCAGTTCGATGAAGGCCGGATCGACGAAGGTGACGTTGCGCACCTCGACCGCATGGCGCAGCCGCAGGCCGTCCCGCTCAGGCGGCAACAGGTCAAGGAAGGCGGCAAAGTCCTCCGGTTCGAACTTCTTGGTCGGGGCGAACTGCCACAGGATCGGCCCCAGCTTGTCGCCCAGTTCCGTCAAACCGCTGCCCAGGAACTTGCCCACCGACTCTTCCGCCTCGGCCAGGACCTTGCGGTTGGTGGTGAAACGCAGGGCCTTCACAGAGAATACGAAGCCGTCCGGCGTCTCCGTCGCCCATTTGGCGAAGGTCGAGGGCGACTGGGTTCGATAGTAGGTGCCGTTGATCTCGAGGGTGGTGAGCCGGCGGCTGGCGTGGGCCAGTTCCTTGGCCTGAGCCAGGCCCTCGGGAAAGAACACCCCGTCCCGCCAGGGCTCGAAAGTCCATCCGCCGACGCCGACGCGTATTTTTCCGGGCGCGGCTTTGGGCAATTTGGCGGTCCTTCAAAACTCGAAACCGGGCAAGGCGTTGAAGGCCCCGGCGACCCTCGTCGCGAGGGCCAGGGCCTCAATAGGCCAGTTCGTCGTAGACGCGGCGCACGTCCCCCGCCCAGGGACCGTGGTAGAGCTCCAAGAGGCGCTCGGCCGGGGTCACCCCGCTGGCGGCGATGTCCTCCATCTCGCGCAGATAGCCTGTCTCGTCGGACAGGCCGCCGTCGAAACGGGCCCGACGCGTCAGCCCCTCCTTGGCGATGGCGACCACGTCCTGGGCCACTGCCTTCAGGCTGCGTCCGGCGATCTGGGCCTTCAGGCCGTGCCGGGCCGCATCGATCCTGAGGTCGCTGCGTTGCTCCGACGTCCAGTCCTTGCACAGGTCCCAGGCCGCGGCCTGGGCCGGCGCGTCGTACAACAGGCCCGCCCACAGGGCCGGCAGGGCGCAGATGCGGCTTTGCGGCCCGGAATCGGCTCCCCGCATCTCCAGATAGGTCTTCAGCCGCACCTCAGGGAACAGGGTCGACAGGTGGTCGACCCAGTCCTTCATGGTCGGCCGCTGGCCCGGCAGCGCCGGCAGTTCCCCGGCCATGAAGGCGCGGAACGACTGGCCCGAGGCGTCGATGTAGCGGCCGTCCCGTTTGACGAAATACATCGGCACGTCGAGGGCGTGGTTGGCGTAGTCGCCGAAGCTGAAGCCCTGGCGGAAGACGAAATCCAAGAGGCCGGTGCGGGCCGCGTCGGTGTCCAGCCACACCGCGGCGCGGGCGGACAGCCAGCCGTTGGGCCGGCCTTCGGTGAAGGGGGAATTGGCGAACAGGGCCGTCGCCACCGGCTGCAGCGCCAGGCTGACCCGGAACTTGTCGACCATGTCGGCTTCGGAGGCGAAGTCGAGGTTGGCCTGCACCGTGCAGGTGCGGAACATCATGTCGAGGCCGCGCGACCCGACCTTGGGCATGTAGGCGCGCATGATCTTGTAGCGGCCCTTGGGCATGACCGCGACCTGCTCCAGCGACCAGGTGGGGGCGAAGCCCAGCCCCAGGAAACCGAGACCCAGCTCGTCGGCCACGGTCTTGGTCTCGCGCAGGTGGCGGCTGGTCTCGGCGCAGATGTCGTGGATGGTCTCCAACGGCGCGCCGCTGAGTTCGAATTGGCCGCCCGGCTCCAGGCTGATATTGGCGCCGCCCCGGGACAGGGCGATCAGCACCTCGCCGTCGTCGCCCTTCTCGTAGACGCCTTCCCAGCCGAACCGCATCAGGCCTTTGAGCAGGGCCTCGATCCCGGCATCCCCGTAATAGGGCACGGGCGCACCCGATCCGACCCGGAAGCCGAACTTCTCATGCTCGGCGCCGATGCGAAAATCCGTCTGGGCCTTGGCCCCGCCCGCGAGATAGGCGGCAAGGTCGGCGAGCTCCAGCGGCCGGTCGTCGAGCGCACAGTCGGCCAAACGCGTCTCCCAATCCCGTTGCGGCGCCACTTAAGCAGAGGCGGGCCCGGGCTCAAGCTCAACTTCGCTTGATGGGATTAGGTTCACCGCCAATCGCCGAGACTGGCTTGCCAGAGCGAAAGCGCCGCGATCGCCGCCGTATCGGCGCGAAGGATGCGGGGGCCAAGGGCGGCGGCGGTGACGAACGGCAGGCTCCGCAGCCGGTTGCGCTCCTCCGCGTCGAACCCACCCTCGGGCCCGATCAGCACCGCCCAGGACCCTGTCGGCTTACCGGCCAGGGCCTCCAGCACGGGCTTTGCTCGCCCCTCGGGGCCGCCCCAGTCGGCGGCCGGATCGTCGCCGGCCTCGTCGCAGAACAACAGGCGGCGGCCGGGGTCCCAGCCGTCCAGCAGGGCGTCCAACCGCTCGGGGGCCGCGATCTCGGGAACGTCCAACCGTCCGGTCTGTTCGGCGGCCTCCACCGCGATCGTCTGCAGGCGCGGCAGCCTGACGCGATCGGCGTTGGTGCGGCGGGTGACGGCGAGGCGCACCCGGCGGCAGCCCAGCTCGACCGCCTTCTCGATGATGGTCTCCAGCGGCGCCCGCTTGACCACGGCCGCCACCAGCTCCAGGTCCGGCGGCGCGGCCTGCGGGCGGGTCCTGGCCTCGGCCATCAGCACGCATCCGCGCTTGGACACGGCGGTCATGGCGGCGCGCCACTCGCCGTCGCGGCCGTTGAACAGCAGCAGCGGGTCGCCGATCCCCAACCGCATCACCACGGTCAGGTAGCGGGCCTGGTCGGGGGTGGGCGCAACGGCCTGTCCGACCGCCAGGGGAGCCTCGACGAACAGGCGGATCATGGTTCGATCGCGGCGGAGGCCGGCGCGAGCCCCCGCAAACGTCCCCGCAACCCGGCCCACAGCAACGCCAGGTTCGGCGGCCGGTCCTTGAACCGCAGCAGCGGCCGCTCGATCAGCACCCAGGACAGGGCCGCCAGACCGAGGGCGAGGAAGAAGGAGAACAGGGTCTCGACCACAATGGGCACGCGCCAGTTCAGCCCAGCCTTGTGCGCCAGACCGCCGATCAGCCAGTGCGGGATCAGGTTGTGGTAGAGGTAGAAGCCGTAGGAGACCCGGCCGAAATAGGCGATCGGACCCCACTCCAGCACCCGCACGGCAAGGCTCGCCTGATTGCGGTGGACCGCGACCAGAAGCAGGCCGGCGACCAGGGTCGTGCTCCAGAACGGCAGGGCCGCGACCAGCAGGGCCACCCCGGGGGTGAACAGGCCGATGTGGGGGAAGCCCAGCACCAGCCCGACCAGGACGGCGACCCCGGCCGCCGCTGGCCAGGAGGCGGCGCCTGCGCGAGGTCTGGCCGGCAGGCCCAGTCCGATCCAGCCGCCGAAAGCCAGGGAGCCGAAATTGGTCAGGGAATTGGCGTAGAGCACCATGTCCGAGGCGTTCTCCGACCTCAGCCACAGGTCGCACACCGCCGCCGCCGCCAACACCACCAGACACAACTTGCGGGCCCATCGGCTGGGCGACAGCAGCAGCGCCGGGGCGGCGAGCAGATAGAACTGCTCCTCGATGGCCAGGCTCCAGAAATGGCCAAAACGACCGACCCAGCGCCCCGCCACGTCCGCGAAATAGATGTTGGAGAGGTAGAGATAGTGCCAGGCTGCCGCCGGCCAGGTGAAATCGCTGGCCCAGTGCAGGGCCGCCAGCCCCGTGAACAGGACCAGCACCAGATAATAGGCAGGCCATATCCTCAAGGTCCGACGCCAGAAGAACCGGCGCAGCGCAGATCCCGGGGCGACGCCGCCCGCCTCCACCCGCCGCCGCTCGTCGGCGAGGATGCGCACGATCAGGAAGCCGGAGAGGGCGAAGAACAGCCACACCCCGTAGCCGCCGGTCGAATTGACCCGGCCGAAGGCGGTGTAGTGCTGGAGGAAGACGGCGATCAGCGCCAGGGCGCGCAGGCCGTCGAACCCTTTGACCCGCTCGCTGACACGATCCATGCGGACGCCCCTCGCGTGCGCGGCCGCCGGAAAATCAGCGCTTGCGGAACTGAGGCCGGGCAGGCCCGCCCGGACGCGGGGGACCGCCTTCGGTCTTGTGCCGGAAGGTGATGCGGCCCTTGTCCAGGTCATAGGGGGTCATCTCGACGGTGACCCGGTCGCCGACCAGGGAGCGGATCTTGTTCCGCTTCATCCGCCCGGCCGTATAGGCGAGCACCATATGGTCGTTGTCGAGGCGCACGCGGAAGCGGCCTTCAGGCAGCAATTCGGTGATCACACCTTCGAATTCGAGGAAGTCTTCTTTGGACATGAGTTTCCTAGAGGAGGCGGTCGTCGCCGGAACCGCACAGTGCGGCGCGGTCCCGGCCGGCGCGAACGCCGAAGCGCTTAGGCGCTCTTGAGATTGACCGCAGATTCCTTGCCGCTGCGGCGATCCTTCTCGAGCTCGTACGACAGGCGCTGGCCCTCGTTGAGCGCGCGCAGGTCAGAGCGTTCGACGGCGCTGATGTGGACGAACACGTCCTTGCCGCCGTCTTCCGGCTGAATGAAGCCGTAGCCCTTGCTGGTGTTAAACCACTTTACAGTACCGACGGCCATGAGCAGCCCTCCGTTTAGGTTTGCCGCCCGGAACTGTCCGGGGGGCGATCGAGGTCTGATAGGCCGTCTTCTTGGATCCGCGCGCAGAGCGACGGAGAGAGGAGCGTTGCGCGACAGAGATCGAACCTGCGACAAATGAAGCCGGAACGGCCCAAAGTCCACCCCCTGGCGAAGCTGAGCCGCGTAAAACCCCTTAAAACCAAGGCTTCGGGGCTTAACGCATCAGGTCGGCGAAGCGCTCGAAGAGATACAGGGAGTCGGTCGGGCCGGGGCTGGCCTCCGGGTGGTGCTGGACCGAGAACACCGGCCGATCCTTGAGCGCGATGCCGGCGTTGGAGCCGTCGAACAGGGAGACGTGGGTCTCCTGCACCGGCTCGGGCAGGCTGTCGCGGTCGACGGTGAAGCCGTGGTTCATCGACACGATCTCGACCTTGCCGGTGGTCAGGTCCTTGACCGGATGGTTGGCCCCGTGGTGGCCCTGGTCCATCTTGGTGGTCTTGGCGCCGAGGGCCAGCGCCAGCATCTGGTGGCCGAGGCAGATGCCGAACACCGGTTTGCCGCTCTCCACCAGCTTCCTGATCTCGGGCACGGCGTATTCGCCGGTGGCGGCCGGATCGCCCGGACCGTTCGACAGCAGCACCCCGTCCGGGTTCCTCGCCAGGACCTCCCCGGCGGTGGTCGAGGCCGGCAGGACGGTGGCGCGGGCGCCGATGGAGGTCAGGGCCCTCAGGATGTTGCGCTTGATCCCGTAGTCGAGCACCGCCACCTCGAACCGCGGTTCGGGGCGGGGCTTGGCGTAGCCCTCCGGCCAGGCCCACAGGCCCTCGTCGAAGTTGAACGGCTGCAGGCAGGTGGCGTCCTTGGCCAGGTCCAGTCCGACGAGGCCGGTCCAGGCCTGGGCCTGGGCGACCAGGGCCTCGATGTCGAAGCGCCCTTCTGGCGAATGGGCGATCACCCCGTGCGGCATGCCGTGCTCGCGGATCCTGCGGGTGAGGGCGCGGGTGTCGATCCCGGCGATCCCGACCACGCCGCGCAGCTTCATCCAGTGGTCGAAGTCCCCGGCGGAACCCCGGCCGGCGCGCCAGTTGGCGGGCGGGGTGGGGACGTCGCGGAGGATCGCCCCGCGGGCAGTGGTGCGCGAGCCCTGGCCGAACTGCTCCACGTCCTCCAAGTTCACCCCGACATTGCCGACGTGGGGGAAGGTGAAGGTGACGATCTGGGCCATGTAGGAGGGATCGGTGAGGATCTCCTGGTACCCGGTCATGGCGGTGTTGAAACAGACCTCGCCCACCGCCTCGCCGGAGGCGCCGAAACCGACCCCCTGCAGCACGGTTCCATCGGCCAGGGCCAGGACGCCGGTCGCGCCGGGCAAGACATCGCGGCTCATGGGCGGCCTCCAGGCGGAACAGAAGCGGAAAAAGGGGACGGCCGGGCGGACCGGCCGCCTGGACAAACGGGCGCGTAGGTAATGGCTCGCGGCCGGACGGTCAATGCGGACCGCCGGCGCGCCGGGGCGTGCTAGCACGATCCGGGGGGTATTGCAGAAAGAACCCGCGCGCCCGCCGTCCCCCTTCGCTCACCAGGGGTTAACCGCTGGAGAGCCTAATCGCGCCAATGGCCGAACCCATGACCGTCAACGCCGATTCGAATCGCCCGCCGCTGGGGCGCGCCCGCCTGGCGCTGCTCAAGCGCCTGGCCGACGTGGTCTGCCTGCCGTCCAGCCGGGTCAACGGCTTCGAACGGGCCATGACCGGCGACCTACTGGTCGAGATGCTGCGCGAGGCGGCCCCGGCCGACCGCCTGCGGGTGTCCAAGCGTCTTTCCGCTCTGACCGACATCCCCAATCCGCTGCTGCGGCTGCTGCTCCGCGACGACCCCGAAGTCGCCCGTCCGATTCTGGAGGAGAGCGTCTCGCTCACCGATTGCGACCTGATCGGTTGCGTGCGCGAGGCCGGCCCTGAGCACCGGCGGATGATCGCTTCGCGCCGCCACCTCAACGAGGTGGTGGCGGACGCCCTGATCGACAGCCTTGAGCCGGCGACCGTGGAGGCCCTGCTGCAAAATGGCGAGGCCAAGCTCAGCCAGGCCGGGATCGAGGCGGTGGTCGCCGCCTCGCGCTTCCACGGGGCCTATATCCCCCTGCTGCTGCGCCGGGGCGAGCTGAAGCCCAGCCACGCCTATGTGCTGTTCTGGTGGGCGAATCCCGAATGCCGCAAGCTGATCCTCTCCCGCTTCGCGGTCAGCCGGGAGGTGCTCCAGGAGACCGCCGGCGACGTCTTTCCCCTGGCCGCCGCCGAGGAGTGGCAGGACCCGCTGGTCCGCAAGGCGCTGCAGTTCATCGAGCGACGCCAGCGCAACCGGGCGGCCCTGGAGAAGAGTCCCTACGCCTCGCTCGACGAGGCCATCTCCGCGGCCGCAGGCGGCATGACCCGCCAGCTCGCCAGCGAGATCGCCTATCTGTCCGGGTTGAAGCCGATGACCGGGGCAAAGATCATGACCGATCCGGGCGGCGAGCCCTTGGCCATATTATGCAAGGCCACCGGCCTGCCGCGATCGGCGATCCGGGCCCTCTGGCGCGCGCTCAAGCGACCCGAAACCGATTTCCAGGGTCAGATCACGCCGGCCCTGGAGCGCACCCTGATGGTCTATGACATCATGGCGGTGGACCGCGCCCAGACCGTGCTCCGCTACTGGAACTGGGCCTTGTCCTCGGCGCTCACCCCTACTCTCGTGCGCGCCATCCGGTCAGGCGACGACGACGCCATCGACACCTATTCGCCACCCCAGCGCGCGGCCATGCTGGCCCTGGCCGAGGACTTCGGCGGCTGACCGGTCCAGCCGAAGTCAAGATCACCACAAATAAAAACACGCCCCCACCCTACGCGGTTGTTCCCTGATTTAAAGCTCTGTATGGGACCCGACGCAGGGCGTACGCGCCCATTCAGTTCATCGCCCCCTACGGGCTGGCGCGGAAACAGCAATCATGGACGACCAACCCGAAGTCATCGAGATGACCGCCGAGATCGTGGCCGCTTATGTGGCCTCGAATTCCGTGGCGGCCAGCGATCTGCCGACCCTGATCCATAGCGTCCACAAGGCCCTGAGCGACGGCGCGACGCCGGCTCCCGCCCCTCCGCAGGAGCCGGCGGTGTCGGCGCGGAAGTCGATCACCCCCGACTTCCTGATCTGCCTGGAGGACGGCCGTCGTTTCAAGTCGCTGAAGCGGCACCTGCGCGCCAAATACGACCTCAGCCCGGAGGCCTATCGGGCCAAATGGGGCCTGCCCAAGGACTATCCGATGGTGGCGCCCAACTACGCCCGCGCCCGCTCTGAACTGGCCAAGCAGATCGGCCTCGGCCAAAGCGGTCGGAAAGGCTGAGGCGCACGCCAAGGTTGTGTTTTTTCCGCCACAGCCCTGCGTGACAAAAAGACTCTCCGGCGAATCGAAAAACGGCTTCCCCCGATTCGTTAGTTAAGGCATCGTAAGCGTCGTGATTCCAAGGGGTTGGGGAAGACTCCGCATATGCTGGCGCAAATATCGTCGTCACCCACTTCGGTGCGGAGCCACGAGGAGCTGTTCGCCTACTGGACGTCCCTCCGCCAGGGGGGCCGCCTTCCAGCCCGCGCCCAGATCAATCCCGACCGGTTCAAGCGCCACCTACCGACGGTCAGTCTGATCGACGTGCTGGACGAACCCCGGGACTATCGCCTGCGCCTGGCCGGCACCGGCCTCTACGGGGTCTACGGCGGCGAGATCACCGGCAAGACCCTCGAAGACGTCTATTCCCAGGACGCCGCCGACTACTGGCGCACCGAACTCGACCGAATCGTCGAGCAGGGCCGTCCCCAGGTGGGCTGCCATTCGCTGTCCTGGCGGGGACAGTCGCATCTGTCGATCCTGTGGATACGCCTGCCCTTGGCCAGCGACGGCAAGCGGGTCGACATGATCATGGGCTATGACCAGGTGATGGGCGGTGCCGACTTCCGCACCACCGGCATCCGCGCAGCCTAACCCAAACGTTCGCTCAGCATGTCCAAGGCGGTCTCGATCGCCCGCAGGCGCACGCCCGCTCGATCGGTCTCGGCGAACCGGCGGCGGCGATGGAGGGTCGGACCGCCTCGCCGAGCGCTGGCGAAATGGACCAGGCCAGGGATGTCGTCGGGACCGCCCGGCCCGGCAAAGCCGGTGACGGCGAGGGCGATGTCGCCCCTGGAGCGCGCCAGGGCTCCTTCCGCCATCGCCCGCGCCACCGCTTCCGACACCGGTCCCGGGTCGTCGAGCAAAGCCAGGGGCACGCCCAGCATTTCGGACTTGGACTCCGCGTCATAGGTGATGAAGCCGCGTTCGAAGGCGTGGGAGCAGCCGGTGACGTCGGTGAGCAGGGACGCCAACAGCCCGCCCGTACAGCTTTCTGCGGTGACCAGGCGAAGCTTCTGACGGCATGCGGCCTGCAGCAGGCTCTCGACCTGGGCGTCGAGTTTATCCGGCAGGGCTGGCGCAAGGGTTTCGGGCATGTCGAAGTCGCAACGTCGGGAGGCCGGGCCCGTTCCCCGGGCCGGATGGACGTGGTAAGCGGCGGGCGATGAGGTGGCCCGGCCGGATCTTCGCCCTGCCTTTGGTGCTGCTCGGCCTGCTTTTGCAGATCGGCGCGCCGATCGACGCCGCGCGCATGGCCGCGGCCATGGCCGACCCCTTCGCCTCCATGCCGGTCTGTTCGCCGGACAAGACCTCCGCGCCGTCCGGGCGTCAGGTTCCCGCCGACCACCATGGCGATCACGACTGCTGCATCGCCGCCGCCTTCGCGGCGACGGGCGGGGAGCCCGCCTCCACCGGCGCGTTCGCGCCGACATTGTCGGTGGCGGAGATCGGCCGCCCGCAGTTCGCGGTCCAGGCCTCGCCCCGCGGCCCACCGTCGCGCCGGGCCAACGCCGCCCGAGCGCCCCCCGTCCCCCTTCGACTGGTCTGATACGCCGCGAGGGGCCAACGACCCCGCGCGCCTGAAAACCACGGCCGCCGCGCATCGGCAGGCCCCGGGGACGATCCATGAAAACCGTGCTTCTGGTGAGCGCCAGCGCGCTCGCCTTTTCGACGGCCGCTCGCGCCGACACCGACCTGGCCGCCGACACCGTGTCGCAGGCCGTCGTGACCGCGCCGCACGCCACTCTCGACCTCAGCGCGCCGCCGACTACCGCGGCCGGCGTGACCGCGGAGACCATCGCCAGGACCATCAACGTCCTGACCCCCGAAGACACCCTGCGCTACCTGCCCGACGTGCTGATCCGCCAGCGCCACATCGGCGACACCCAGTCGCCGATCACCACCCGCACCTCGGGCGTCGGCGCCTCGGCGCGCAGCCTGATCTATGTCGACGGGGTGCTGATCTCCTCCCTGATCGGCAACAACAACACCTCGGCCTCGCCCAAGTGGGGTCTGGTCTCGCCTGACGCGGTCGAGCGGGTGGACGTGCTGTACGGTCCGTTCGCGGCGGCCTACGCCGGCAACTCCATCGGCGCGGTCGTGGCCTTCACCACCCGCATGCCGGGCGCCTTCGAGGCCAGCGCCCAGGTCCAGGGCGCGACCCAGGCCTTCGCCAAATACGGCGACGACCGCAGTTACGGGACCTGGCGCTTCGCCGCCAACCTGGGCGACCGCTTCGACAAGCTGGCCTTCCGGCTCAGCTACAACCATCTGGACAGCCGCGCCCAGCCCCTGGCCTACGCCACCGCCGCCGCGCCGGTCACACCCAGCACGGCGGGAACCCCGGCCACTGGAGCCTACAGCGACGCCAACCGCGCCAACACCCCCATCGTGGTCCTGGGCTCGACCGGAATCGAGCACCAGATCCAGGACAACCTGTCCGGCCGGATCGCCTATGACGTCGGACCCCAGGTCACGGCCGCCTACACCTTCGGCCTGTTCTTCAACAACGACCGCTCCACCGTGAACAGCTATCTGCGCGACCCGGGCGGCCAGCCGGTCTATTCGGGCGCGCTGAATATCGGCGACCGGGCCTACACGGTCCCGGCCAGCGCCTTCTCCGCCTCGGTCTACCATCTGGACGAGACCCAGTTCGCCCAGGGGCTGTCGCTGGGCTCCCACACCGGGGGCGCCTTCGATTTCAACCTGACCGGCGCGACCTTCGACTACATCAAGAGCCAGCAACGCATCCCGTCGGGCGCCCTGCCCGCCGCCTTCACCGGCGGCGCGGGCTCCAGCACCGTCCTGGACGGGACCGGCTGGTTCACCCTGGACGCCCAGGGAACCTGGCGCCCGTTCGGTGCGGACGGATCCCAGGTGGTCAGCTTCGGCGCCCACCAGGACCAGTTCCATCTGAACAACCCGCGTTACGCCCTAACCGACTGGATCGCCGGCGCGCCCGGCGCGACGCTTTCGCTCAGCCGCGGCCGCACCCGGACCCAGGCCTTGTGGGTTCAAGACGCCTGGAGCATCACGCCTCGGGTGAAGGCCACCCTGGGCGTCCGCTATGAAAGCTGGCGCGCCTTCGACGGCTTGAACTATTCCGCCTCGCCGGCGCTAAACGCCGTCCAGCCGGAGCTCAACCGCACCGCCTTCTCGCCCAAGGCGGTGCTGGCCTGGTCGCCGTCCGACGCCTGGACCCTGAAGGGATCGATCGGCGTGGCCTATCGCTTCCCCACCGTGACCGAGCTCTACCAGGCCATCGCCACGGGGGTGCAACTGTCGGTCCCCAACCCGAACCTGAAGCCGGAGCGCTCGGTCTCCAGCGAACTGTCGGCGGAGCGGACCTGGTCGAGCGGCGTCGTCCGTCTGACCCTGTTCCACGAGCGGATCCGCAATACGCTGCTGTCACAGACCGCCCCGCTGCCGATCGGCTCGACCACCCTGGTCAGCTTCGTCCAGAACGTCGACCAGACCAGCGCCACCGGAATCGAACTGGTCGCCGACCAGAAGGACGTGCTGATCAAGGGCCTGGAGCTGTCGGGATGGGCGACCTATGTCGACGCGGCCATCGACAAGGACGCCGCCTTCGCCGCCGCCGTCGGCAAGGCCCTGCCCCAACTGCCGAAATGGCGCGGCGCAGTGGTGGCGACCTACAGTCCGACGGCCCGCTGGGATGTGACCTTGGCGGCCCGTTACAGCGATCGCGCCTTCGCGACGATCGACAACAGCGACCACTACGCCAACACCTACCAGGGTTTCAGCGGCTACTTCGTCGCCGACGCCCATCTCCGCTACAAGCTGACGCCGCACCTGGCCGCGGACCTGGGGGTCGACAACCTCGGGGGGCGGTCCTACTTCCTGTTCCACCCGTTCCCGCAGCGGACCTTCGTCGCCGATCTGAAGTACAGCTACTGACCGGCCCAGGGTCCGACCGATTGCCCGCGTCGTTCATCTGGCGGCGGCTGGCGGCTTGGCCTACATGGGAGGGGCCGATCCGCCAGCCGACGGCGTCGCCAACGCGTGTTCCCGCCCGTGTCAGCCTCCAAGACCAACCTCAAGACCATCTTGGTCATCGATGACGACGAGGATCTCCGCTCCGCCCTGGCCGAACAGTTGGGGCTGGAGGGCGAGTTCCGTGCGGTCGAGGCCGCTACGGGCGAGGCCGGAGTGGCGGCGGCGATCGCCGAGCGCCCCGACCTGATCCTGCTCGACGTGGATCTGCCCGACATGACCGGCCACCAGGTCTGCCGGCGTCTGCGCGAGGCGGGGGTGCGCAATCCGGTGATCATGCTGACCGCCGCCAGCGCGGACGCCGACACCATCGAGGGCCTGGAATCGGGGGCGAACGACTATGTCACCAAGCCGTTCCGGTTCGCGGTCCTCGCCGCCCGCATCCGCGCCCAGCTGCGCAGTCACGAACAGTCCGAGGATGCGGTCTTCCGCATCGGACCCTATGAGTTCCGCCCCGCCGCCAAGCTGCTGGTCGACGAACGGCAGAAAAAGATCCGCCTGACGGAAAAGGAAACCAGCATCCTGAAATACCTCTACCGCGCCGGAGCCCAGCCGGTGTCGCGCGAGGAACTGCTGGCCGAGGTCTGGGGCTACAACGCGGGCGTCACCACCCACACCCTGGAGACGCACATCTATCGGCTGCGGCAGAAGATCGAGCCCGATCCGGGAGCGGCGCGCCTGCTGCTGACCGAGGCGGGCGGGTACCGGTTGGAGCCCTAGGTTCCCTCGACGGGGTCTTCTTCTTCCTCGGCCAGGGCCTTGACCAGGTCGAGGACGCGGCGGCGGACGCGGCCGCGCTTGAGCTTGGGAAACAGGGCGGCGAGCTCCAGCCCCTCGGGGGTCATCACCAGGTCGTGCATGAATTCGCGGCCCTCAATCACCTCGAGGCCGGGATCGATGGTATCGGCGAGGCCGTCGAAGAAATAGGTGACCGAGGTCTGCAGGGCCCGAGCGATCTCGTACAACTTCGAAGCCGAGACCCGGTTGGCCCCGCGCTCGTATTTCTGCACCTGTTGGAAAGTCAGGCCGAGTTGGTCGGCGAGCCGCTCCTGGCTAACGCCGAGCAGCTTGCGTCGCATCCGGATGCGGGCGCCCACATGCAAGTCGACAGGGTTAGGCCCCCGGTCGAGATCCGCGGTCTGGTCCATCAATGCGAAACGGCCTTCTGAGCGGCCCAATGTCAAGCTCTCCGATTGTGTTCTTTTGTCCATAGTCACACGAAGGCAAGATGGGCAAACATGATCGCTCAAACGGCGAGTGCTGATATTATCCGATCCAACACCAACCTCCCCCCCATTGTAGTCCGTAAACGCTCAATATCCCAATCAATCAGCCTTAGCTCCGCCAGGGCGCCGATCCGAGGCTCCGAAGGTGAAAGCCCCAGCGGCGCCAAGTCTTTCCAGGCCACTCCTTCGACTGTGCGAAGCCCGTTCAGCAACCGCTCTTCCGCGATCGCCGCCGGCTCCAACTGCTCCCGCACGGCCCAGCCGACCCCCGTCCGGCGGACGCGTGCGACATAATCGCCGACTCCCCTCGCCGCTTCGGTGGCGAGGCGGCGATCCGGCGCCTCGGTCAACCGCCCATGCGCGCCCGGACCGACCCCAACGTAATCCTGGCCCCGCCAGTAGATCAAATTGTGGCGCGCCCTCGGAGCTTGGCCCCGCGCGTGGTTGGACACCTCATAGGCCTCGAATCCGAGCCCTTCCAGCACGGATTGGGTGAGTTCGTAGAGTTCGGCCCCCAGTTCGGGCTCGACCGCGGCAAACCGGCCGCGCCGGACCGCCCGGTCGAAGGCCGTGCCCGGCTCAATGGTCAGCTGGTATGGCGACAGATGTTCGGCGCCCAGCCCAACGGCGCGTTCCAGGGCCTCGCGCCAAGCCGCAGCCGTCTGCCCCGGCAGGGCGTAGATCAGGTCCAGGGAAAGGCGATCGAAGATATGGGCCCCGGCCGACGCCGCCCGACGGGCCGTGTCGGCGTCGTGGTTGCGCCCGAGGAAGCCCAGGCTGGAATCGTCCAGGGCCTGGACCCCGAGCGACAGGCGCCCCACCCCGGCGTCGGCGAAGGCTCGGAACCTCTCGGCCTCGGCGTCGGTCGGATTGGCCTCCAGGGTGACCTCCACCTCGGGTTCCGGAGTCCACAGGGACCTGGCGAGGGCGATCAGTCCCCCGGCGGCCTCGGGGTCCATCAACGAAGGCGTGCCGCCCCCGAAGAAGATCGACACCAGCCGGCGCGGGCCGGTGATTGCCGCCTGGGCCCTCAGGTCGTCGGCGATGGCCAGGACCAGTTCGGCCTGTTCTTCACGACGTCCGCGGTCGCGCACCACGTTGAAGTCGCAGTAGGGACAGATGCGCGCGCAGTAGGGCCAATGGATGTAGACGCCGAGAGGCGGCGCCGGAGGCGTCAAAACAGCGCCGCCTTCAGGGCCTCGAAGGCCCGCGCGCGGTGGCTGATGGCGTGCTTGGCGGCGGGATCCATCTCGCCGAAGGTGAGGATCTCGCCGTTGGCGACGAAGATCGGGTCGTAGCCGAAGCCGCGTTCGCCCTGGCCGGGGAACATCAGGGTCCCGTCGACCCGTCCCTCGACCGCCACCACCGGCCCGCGCGGCCAGGCCACGGCCAGGGCGCAGGTGAACCAGGCGCGCCGGTCTCCGCTGCCGCGGGCCTTCAGTTCACGCTCCACCCGGGCCATGGCGAAGGCGAAGTCGCGCGGCCGGCCCGGACCGCGTTCGCCCCAGCGCGCCGACTGCACCCCCGGCGCCCCATCCAATCCGGCCACCGACAGGCCGGAGTCGTCGGCGATGGCGACGAGGTCGCTGGCGTCAGCGGCGGTGCGGGCCTTCAGCACCGCATTGCCGACGAAGGTGGCCTCCGTTTCCTCAGGCTCGGCCAGGCCGAGGTCCCCGGCCGCCACGGTTTCGAACCGTCCGTCCAGAAGATCGGCTATCTCGCGCACCTTGCCGGCGTTGTGGGTGGCGACGACGAGGCGCTGGCCGGGGAGGAGCTGAAGGGTCATCGGCTATTTCGCCACCGCGGCCCGCTGCAGCAGGCACAGCTCGCCGATGCCCAGACGGGCGAGGGAGAACAGGGACTCGAACTCGCCCTGGCTGAAGCCGCGCTTCTCGCCGGTGGCCTGGATCTCGACGATCGCCCCCGAGCCGGTGAGCACGAAATTGGAGTCCGCCTCGGCGCTGGAATCCTCTTCGTAGTCGAGATCGAGCACCGGGGTGTCGCGATAGATGCCGCAGGACACCGCCGCCACCTGGTCGACCAGCGGATCGCGCTTGATCACCCCTTCGGCCAGCATGTAGTCGCAGGCCAGCCGCAGGGCGACCCAGGCGCCGGTGATGGCGGCGGTGCGGGTGCCGCCGTCGGCCTGGATCACGTCGCAGTCGACCTGGATCTGGCGCTCGCCCAAGGCCTTGAGGTCGGTCACCGCCCGCAGCGAGCGGCCGATCAGTCGCTGGATCTCCTGGGTGCGGCCCGACTGCTTGCCCTGCGCGGCCTCGCGCCGGCCGCGGGTGTGGGTGGCCCGGGGCAGCATGCCGTACTCGGCCGTGACCCAGCCCTGGCCCTTGTTCTTCAGGAAGGGCGGCACGCCTTCGTCCAGGCTGGCGGTGACCAGCACCTTGGTGTGGCCGAACGAGACCAGGCAGGAGCCTTCGGCGTAGCGCGACACCCCGGTCTCCAGGCTGATCGGACGAAGGGCGTCGGCGGCGCGTTCTGAAGGTCGCATGAGGATTCCTGGGGACATGGGCCTAGCGCTTGCGCCAGGATCAGCGCCGCTTATCCTAACAGGCGAACGAGCGTCCACCTGCTGTGAGCATCTTTTCCATCACCGATCCGCCGCGCGCCACCCTGGGCGAGCTGGATGCCCGCGCCCGGGACATCCTGCGCCGGGTGGTGGAGACCTATCTGGAGACCGGCGACCCGGTCGGGTCGCGCACCATTTCCCGCGGGGGCCTGGCCCTGTCGCCGGCCTCGATCCGCAACACCATGCAGGACCTGACTTTCCAGGGCCTGTTGGGCGCCCCCCACGCGAGCGCCGGCCGAATCCCCACCCACGCGGGTCTGCGGCTGTTCGTGGACGGCCTGCTGGAGATCGGCGACCTTTCGGAGGAGGAGCGGCGGGCGATCGACGCGCGGCTGGCGGCCCGGGGCCGCGGCTTCGAGGAGGCCATGGATGAGGCCAGCGCCCTGCTGTCTGGCCTGGCTGGGGGGGCGGGGATCGTCATGGCCCCGGCCCACGACGCCGGCGTCAAACACGTGGAGTTCGTTTCCCTGTCGGCCGATCAGGCCCTGGCGGTGATCGTCCTGGCCGACGGCACGGTGGAGAACCGGCTGATGCGGACCCCGCCCGGAGTGACGCCCGCGGCCCTGCAGGAAGCCTCGAACTTCCTCAACGCCCGCCTTCAGGGCCGCACCCTGGCCGAGGCCAAGGCCGAGATGGGAACCGAGCTCGCCGCCGCCCGCCGCGAACTGGATGAGACCGCGGCGCGGCTGGTGGAGGAAGGCCTCGCCGGCTGGAGCGGCGCGGGGGACGGCGAAAGCCGGGCCCTGATCGTCCGGGGCCGCGCCAATCTCCTGGGCGATCCCCATGCCCGCGAGGACCTCGAACGGGTGCGGATGCTGTTCGACGACCTGGAACAGAAGGAACAGCTGATCGGCCTGCTCGACGACGTCCGCGAAGCCGAGGGCGTGCGCATCTTCATCGGCGCCGAAACGCGTCTGTTCTCGCTTTCGGGTTCCGCCGTGATCGCGGCTCCCTATATGACGGGCCGGCACAAGGTCATGGGCGCGATCGGCGTGATCGGCCCGGCCCGGCTGAATTACGCCCGGATCATCCCGCTGGTGGACTACACCGCGCGGGTGCTGGGCCGGATGCTCGACGGCTGACCGCCTTTGACGGGGTCGCCGCGAGCCATGGAGGTTTGAGTGGTCGAGAACGAACTGCCCGAAGACGGACAATTCCCTGACGAAGCCGAGGACGCCGCCCAGGAAGCCGAACTCCTGCGCGCGGAGATCGCGGCCCTGAAGGACCAGGCCCTGCGCTACGCCGCGGAAGCCGAGAACACCAAGCGGCGCGCCGAAAAGGAGATCAACGACGCCCGCGCCTACGCCATCCAGAAGTTCAGCCGCGACCTGCTGGACGCCGCCGACAGTCTGGGCCGGGCGCTGCAGGCGGCCCACTCCACCAACATGGCCAGCCACGTCGAGCCCGCCGTGAAGAACATGGTGCTGGGCATCGACATGACCGAAAAGGCGCTGCAGACCGCTTTCGAGCGCAACGGCCTGAAGAAGGTCGATCCCGCCCGCGGCGAGAAGTTCGATCCCCACCGCCACCAGGCGGTGATGGAACAGCCCGCCGACGACGCCCCGCCGGGAGCGGTGGTGGCGGTCATGCAACCCGGCTACGAGCTGTTCGGCCGCATCGTCCGCCCGGCCATGGTCGCCGTCACCCCGGCCAAGAGCGCCGCCCCCCCCGCCGAGCCGACCGGCGGGACCTATTCCCAGAGCGACGGCGCAGGACCGAGGATCGACACCAAGGCCTGAGGACCCCCTCCCGCTGTCGGACCTTTCGACAGGATTTCGCCACCAAGTCCGACGGCGGACCGCCCGGTTCCGCCAAACCACCCTCCGCACCCTCCCGAATGCGGCGGCGGCGCGGCCACGCGCGCCATGCGTGGCGGATTAGTCACAATCGCCGGCAATATCCGCGTCTCATTTTGGACAAATTTATTAGCAACTCACAGTGTTGCTCAAACGCATCAGGCGTGTCCATAAGTGGAATTGAAGCATTCACATCGGAACCAGAGCTGCCATATGTGGATTTGCTTGGCGCAAGTTAGCGCCAATGGATGGAGCGTCTCTCATGAATAAGCTTGTTATCGCCGCCGCCCTTTCGGCTGCCGCCATTGCCTCGACTCCTGCTTTCGCGCAGACCTCCGCGCCGGGCGTTTCCGGCTACGGCAACCTGGGCTACAGCCACCTCGATCCCAATGGCGTCGACCTGAATTCCCTGGGCGGCCGGCTTGGCGCCCGCTTCGGCAACTATTTCGGGCTCGAGGGCGAGGGCTATTTCGGCGTCGGCAGCCACGACACGACCGTCGGCGGCCTGCCGGCCAGCAGCAAGCTGGCCCATTCCTTCGCCGCCTATGCGGTCGGCTACTATCCGGTGTCGCCGAACTTCGACCTTCTGGCTCGTATCGGCTACGGCGCCAACCGGTTCAACACCACCGTCGGCGGGGCCTCCACTTCGCTCGACCGCGACAGCATCAATTATGGCGCAGGCGGGCAGTACTTCTTCACGCCCAAGGACGGTCTCCGGGCCGAATACACCCGCGCCGACTACCGGAACAACGGCGGCCACGCCAACATCTGGGGCGTGTCCTACGTGCGGAAGTTCTAGTCCTTTTACCGGGGCGTTGGGGAAGGCGCGCCTGTAGGCGCGCCTTTTTCGTTTAGCCCCCGAGCTTGCGCCTGCGCCTCGCTCGCGCCATCTGTGGGGCATGTTCATCCAGACCGAACAGACGCCCAATCCGCTGACCCTGAAGTTCCTGCCCGGCAAGCCGGTGACGGGCGAGGGTACGAACGAATTCCGCGACGCCGAGGCGGCCGAGGCTTCGCCCCTGGCCCGCGCCCTGTTCGAGATCGACGGGGTCGCCCGGGTGTTCTTCGGGCCGGACTTCGTCACCGTCACCCGGGCGGAAGACGGACTGGAATGGCGCCAGCTCAAGGCGCCGATCCTGGCGGCGATCATGGAGCACTACACCTCCGGCGCGACCCTCTATGCCGAGGGCGCCCGCGCCAACGCCTCGGGCGAGCACGACTCCCAGGTCTATGAGGGCGATACCGCCCAGGTGGTCTCCGAGATCAAGGAACTGCTCGACACCCGCATCCGGCCCGCCGTGGCCCAGGACGGCGGCGACATCCTGTTCGACCGCTTCGACGCCGAGTCGGGCGTGGTGTGGCTGCAGATGCGCGGGTCCTGTTCGGGCTGTCCCTCTTCGGTCGCGACGCTGAAGTCCGGGGTCGAGAACCTGCTCAAGCACTATGTCCCCGAAGTCACCCGGGTGGAGCAGGTCGCGCTCTAGGCGTTCGAAGGCGCCTGCCAAATCCCATGACCGTCAGCTAAAGGGGCAGGGATGATCGTCCTCGCCCTCGACACCGCCCTGTCCGCCTGCCAGGCGGCCGTGACCGAAGGGACTCGGGTGCTGGCGTTGCGGTCCGAGCCGATGGAGCGCGGCCATCAGGAGCGGCTGGCGCCGCTGGTCGCCGAGGCCATGGGCGAGGCCGGACTGACGTTTGACCGCATCGACCGCATCGCCGTCACCGTCGGGCCAGGCTCCTTCACCGGCGTGCGGGTGGGCCTGGCCTTCGCCAAGGGCCTGGCCCTGGCCTTGGACCGGCCTTGCCTGGGCGTGGGCGCCCTGGAGGCCCTGGCGGCGGGGGTGAACCAGGACGCCTTCGTCGCCGCCGCCATCGACGGCCGCCGTGACCAGATCTATCTGCAGGTCTTCATCGACCGGGCCCCGGTCATGGCCCCGGACAGCGTGGCGGCGGCCGAAGCCGCGGCGCGCCTGGTCGAACTCTACGCCGGGGGCCCGGCCATCCTGACCGGACCGGGCGCGCGATTGCTCGAGGGCATGATCGCCGGCGCCCGGCTGGACCCCGTCCTCTTCCCCGACATCGCCGCCCTGGCGGGGCTGGCCGCCGAGCGCCCGGCGCCGACCGCCGCCCCCCGGCCCCTCTATCTGCGCGCGCCGGACGCCCGCACCCTGGCGGAACGGGGCGCGTCCCGATGAGCGATCTGGTCGTCCTGGACGCCGATGCGGCCGATCTTCTGGCCGAGATCCACGCCAGCGCCTTCGACCGGCCCTGGGACGCGGGCGACCTCGCCGACATGATGAGCGGCCACGGCGCCCACCTCTTGGCCCTGCGGGCGGAGGGCCGGATCGAGGGCTTCATCCTGTTCCAGGCGGTGGCGGGGGAGGCGGAGATCCTGACCCTGGCGGTGCGGCCGGACGCCCGGCGGCGGGGATTTGGCCTGATCCTGGTCGAAGGCGCCGCCGCCAAGGCGCAGGCCGCCGGGGCCGCGACCCTTTGGCTGGACGTGGCCGCCGATAACGAATCCGCCCTTGGCCTCTATAGCCGCGCCGGCTTCGAGACCCTGGGGCGGCGGCGCGGCTACTACCGGATCGGACCGAACCACAGCGTCGATGCAATCGTCATGCGCAGGGCGCTTAACACCGCCCCCG
This sequence comes from Caulobacteraceae bacterium, assembly GCA_035493955.1. Classification (GTDB taxonomy): domain Bacteria; phylum Pseudomonadota; class Alphaproteobacteria; order Caulobacterales; family Caulobacteraceae; genus NCED01. The sequence goes on from DATJHI010000015.1 coordinate 149,603, forward strand.
CTTCGCATTATTCTCCATAAAAGCGAAGGAGTTGCGAGTGGATCGCATCGAGAATCTCTGCGCCGAAAAGGGCATGCGGATGACCGACCAACGTCGGGTCGTCGCGCGGGTCCTTTCGCAGTCCCACGACCACCCGGATGTCGAGGAACTGTACCGCCGCGCCGCCGCCGTCGATCCGCACATCTCGATCGCCACCGTCTATCGGACCGTACGCCTGTTCGAGGAGGCGGGGATCATCGCGCGCCACGACTTCCGCGACGGCCGTTCCCGCTATGAGGAACAGACCGACGAGCATCACGACCATCTGATCGACCTGAAGTCGGGCCAGGTGGTGGAGTTCGTCGACGACGAGATCGAGCGGCTGCAGCACGCCATCGCCGAGCGGCTCGGCTACAAGCTGGTCGCCCATCGGCTCGAACTCTATGGCACGCCGATCGACGAGGGTGCGCAGTAGGATCCGTCATCCGGGGGCCGAAACTTGCGATCGGCGTCCGCCGACCTCATAAGCGCTGCATGGACGAGACCGCGGCCCTGAAGCGCCTCTACATCAAGACCTACGGCTGTCAGATGAACGTCTACGACAGCGAGCGCATGGCCGATGTCCTGCGCCCGCTGGGCTACGCCACGACCGAAGTCCCCGACGGCGCGGACCTGGTGGTGCTGAACACCTGCCATATTCGCGAGAAGGCGGCCGAAAAGGTCTATTCGGAGCTCGGCCGCATCAAGGAAATGCGCGACGCCAAGGCTGAAGCCGGCGGGGGTCGGATGACCGTGGCCGTGGCCGGCTGCGTCGCCCAGGCCGAAGGCGCCGAGATCATGCGCCGCGCCCCGGTGGTCGACCTGGTGGTCGGGCCCCAGGCCTACCACCAGTTCCCCGAACTGATCGCCAGGATCAGCCGCGCCCGCGGAGAGCGCCTGTCCGCCGACTTCGCCCCCGAGGCCAAGTTCGACGCCCTGCCCGAGGCCCGGGCCTATCGGGGTCCGGCGGCCTTCCTGACGGTGCAGGAGGGTTGCGACAAGTTCTGCACCTTCTGCGTCGTGCCCTACACCCGCGGGGCCGAATATTCGCGGCCCGTCGCGGCGGTCGTCGCCGAGGCCGAACGGCTGGCCGCCCAGGGGGTGCGCGAGGTCACCCTGCTGGGCCAGAACGTCAACGCCTACAACGGCGAGGGCGAGGACGGCGTCCCCTCGACCCTGGCGCGGCTGGCCCGTCGCCTGGCCCGGATCCCCGGCCTGGACCGCATTCGCTACACCACCAGCCATCCCCGCGACATGGGCGAGGACCTGATCGCCGCCCATGCCGAGGTCGACGCCCTGATGCCCTATCTGCACCTGCCGGTGCAGTCGGGGTCCGACCGGATCCTGAAGGCGATGAACCGGGCGCACACCGCCGCCAGCTATCTGGAGCTGGTCGGGAAGATCCGCGCCGCCCGGCCCGACATCGCCCTGTCCGGCGACCTGATCGTCGGCTTCCCGGGCGAGACCGAGCAGGACTTCGAGGCCACCCTCGATCTGGTCCGCAGCGTCGGTTACGCCGCCTGCTTCTCGTTCAAATATTCACGCCGGCCGGGCACCCCCGCGGCCGCCATGCCCGGCCAGGTGGCCGAGGACGTCAAGATCGAGCGCCTGGCCCGTCTCAACGCCCTGATCGACCAGCAGGCGCTGGACTTCAACGCCGGGGCCGTCGGCCGCGTCCTGCCGGTGCTGTTCGAGAAACCCGGGCGCAATCCCGGCCAGATCATCGGCCGCAGTCCCTATCTCCAGGCGGTCTGGGTCGAGGGCCCGGCCTCCCTGATCGGGACCATCGTCCCGGTCCGCATCGACGCCAGCGCTCGCAACAGCCTGGCGGGAACCCTGGTCCCGGATGCGCGCTCCCCTTCCCGGCGGGCCAAGGCGTCCCCCGGAGCGAGCGAGGCCGCTTGAGCAGTCGCGGAACCCCTGAACAACTGGTCCTTTCGGACGCCGCCGTGCGCGCGGTGGCCGGGCCCAACAGCCGTCACGCCGCCCTGCTCGAAGACGCCTTCCAGGTGCTGATCGAGACCCCCGGCGGCGGAGTCAGCCTACGCGGGGACGCCAAGGGCCGTTCGGGGGCGCGCCGGGCCATCGAGGCCCTCGCCGCCCGCATCGAGACCGGCGCGGAGGTGGAGGAGAGCGACGTGCGCGCCGCCATCGTCGCCGCCCGCGCCGGCGACGGTCCGATCCCCAGCGGCGCCTCGTTGCCCCTCGGCCGGCGGGGCGTGATCGCGCCCAAGACGACCGCCCAGGCTCGCTACCTGGAAGCCCTGGCCAGCCACGAGCTGACCTTCGGGGTGGGACCGGCCGGCACCGGCAAGACCTATCTGGCCGTGGCCTACGGCGCCTCCTTGCTGCTGCGCGGCGAGGTCGACCGGCTGGTGGTCGCCCGCCCCGCGGTGGAGGCGGGCGAGCGGCTCGGCTTCCTTCCGGGCGACCTGACCGAAAAGGTCGATCCCTATCTGGCCCCGATCTGGGAAGCCCTGGCCGACCTGATGGGCGCCGAAGCCCTGCGCCGCCGCCGCGACCGCGGCGAGATCGAGGTGGCGCCGATCGCCTTCATGCGCGGCCGCACCCTGTCCCAGGCCTTCGTCATCGTCGACGAAGCCCAAAACGCCTCGCGGCTGCAGATGAAGATGGTGCTGACCCGCCTGGGGGAAGGCGCGCGCATGGCCGTCACCGGCGACCCGAGCCAGGTCGACCTGATCAACCGAAACGACTCCGGGCTCAGCCACGCGATCTCCATACTGGAGGGGGTCAAGGGCGTGGCGGTGTCGCGCTTCGAATCCTCCGACGTGGTCCGCCACCCCCTGGTGGAGCGTATCGTCAAGGCCTACGACGCGGACGACGCCCGCCGGAGCGGCAGTTGAACGCGGTCGCGATCGAGGTCGAGGACGAAGCCTGGACCGAGGCCCTGGCCGACGCCGAAGCGATCGTGGAGCGGGCGGCCTTGGCGGCGCTCTCCTCCCTCCCGCCGGGGGAGATCGAGATCTCCGTCCTGCTCACCGACGACGCCACCATCCGCGCCCTGAACGCCCGCTTCCGCGACAAGGACGCCGCCACCAACGTGCTGTCCTTCCCCGCGCCGGCGTTCGCCCGCCCGCACCTGGGCGACCTGGCCCTGGCCTTCGGGACCTGCGCGGCGGAGGCCAAGGCCCAGGACAAGACCTTGGCCGATCATCTCTCGCACTTGACGGTCCACGGCGTTCTCCATCTGTTAGGTTACGACCACGAGGCCGACGAAGAGGCCGAAGTGATGGAACAGATGGAACGGACGATCTTGAAGACTCTGGGCGTCAGCGACCCCTATGCCCTGGGTCCCGATGCCTAGCCCAGACGGCCGAAGTCCCGCGGCCGCGGCCGCGGACATCCCCTTCAAACGCCGGCCCCGCCGGGCGGGCATGGCCGAGCGACTGAAGCGCTGGCTGAGCGGCCAGGCGGCCCCGCCGGTGGTCGCCGACCACGTCTCCCCCGCCGCCGCGGAGGCCGAAGTCGACCTGGTCGACCAGGCGGAGGTGTTCCAGACCCTGCGCGTCTCCGACGTGATGACGCCGCGGGCCGACATCGCGGCCCTGGAAATCTCCACGCCCCTGGCCGAGGTGGCGCGCCAGTTCGTCGAGGTCGAGCATTCGCGTATGCCGATCTATCGCGAGACCCTGGATGATCCGGTCGGCGTGGTCCACATCAAGGACCTGATGCGGCTGATCGCGCCCCCCGACGGGGACGCCGAGGAGTGGCCGGCGCCGCCCTGGCGCGAGCCGGTGCTGCACCGGCTGCGCCGCGAGGTGCTCTACGTTCCGGCCTCCATGCGCACCGCCGATCTCCTGCTGAAGATGCGGGTGGCGCGGATTCACATGGCGCTGGTGATCGACGAGTTCGGCGGCACCGACGGGCTGGTGACGCTGGAGGACCTGATCGAGGCGGTGGTCGGCGAGATCGACGACGAGCACGACGAGGAGGCCGAGGCCGCCATCGTCGCCCGCCCCGGCGGGGTGTTCGAGGCCGACGCCCGCGTGCCGCTGGAGGAGCTGGAGGCCCTGCTGGGCCGGACCCTCTCCCCTGAGGACCTGGAAGAAGAGATCGACACCGTCGCCGGGCTGGTGGCGACCTTGGCCGGCCGGGTGCCGCAGCGAGGCGAGGTGATCGTGCACCCTGACGGCTTCGATTTCGAGGTGATCGACGCCGATCCACGGCGGATCAAACGCCTGCGCATCCGGCCCCACCAACGGCCGGCGGAGGACGCCGACGGCGAGGCGGAGGCCCCCGCCATCCCTTCCGACGACACGAAATGAGCACGGCCTCCGTGGCCGAGCGCCGCGCCCTCGCCGGCCTGCCGGGCCTGTTGCTGGCGTTCGGCGGAGGGGCGGCGGCAGGGCTGGCCCATCCGCCGTTCGGTCTCCTGCCCGGCCTGCTCGGGTTCGCCCTAGTGCTCCACACCCTCGACGCCGCCCCCCTTGGCCGCCCCCTGCGCGCAGCCTTCGCCCGGGGCTGGGCGGCGGGCTTCGCCTATTTCCTGGTTGGCACATGGTGGGTGGGCGAGGCCTTCATGGTCGACGCCGCCGCCCACGCCTGGCAGGCGCCCTTCGCGGTCACCCTGCTGCCGGCGGGCCTGGCCCTGTTCTGGGGCGCCGCCGCCCTGGTCTATCGGGCCCTTGCCCCTGTCGGAGTCCGCCGGGTCCTGCTGTTCGCCGCCCTGTTCGCCCTGGCCGAATGGCTGCGCGGCAACGTCCTGACCGGCTTTCCCTGGGACCTGCCGGGGGAGGCCTGGCAGGCGGGATCGGCTCCGTCCCAGGCCGCCGCCCTGGTCGGCGCCTATGGGCTGAGTTTCGTCACCCTGGCCATCGCCGCCGCCCCGGCCGTGCTGGCGGGACCCGGAGGCAGGACGACGAAGATGGCGGCCGTGGGCCTCGCCGTCCTGGCCCTGACCGGACTGTGGATCGGCGGGGCGATGCGGCTGTCGGAGCCGCGCCCGGCCGACACCGGCCTGTGGGTGCGGGTGGTCCAGCCGGATATCCCCCAGGCGATGAAGTGGTCGCCCCAGGCGTTCCAGGCCATCGTCGACCGCTATGTCCAGCTGACCGCCGCTCCGGCGCCGCGCCGCGCCGACGTGGTGATCTGGCCCGAAGCCGCCATCCCCGCCCAGGCCGACGACCTGTTCGCCAAGGGCGGCTGGACCGAGGCGGCCATCGCCGGCGCCCTGATTCCCGGCCAAACTCTCCTGGCCGGAGTGGTCCGCAGCGACGGCCCCCGCTATTTCAACAGCCTGCTGGCCCTGCGCCGCACCGGCGACGGCTTCGCCTTCCTCGCCCTCTATGACAAGTTCCGCCTGGTGCCCTTCGGCGAGTTCCTGCCGATGGAGGGCCTGCTCTCCCGCCTCGGCCTGAAGAAGCTGATCGCGGTGGAGGGGAGCTTCACCACCGGTCCCCGGCCCGCCCCGATCGAACCGGCGGGCCTGCCGCGGCTGCAGCCCCTGATCTGCTACGAAAGCCTCTTTCCCGGCATCGCCAGGTCCGACGGGCTCCGTCCCGCCTGGATCGTCAATGTCTCCAACGACGCTTGGTTCGGCCGCACCTCGGGGCCGCTGCAGCACCTGAACCTGGCCAGCTACCGCGCCATCGAGCAGGGCCTGCCCCTGGTGCGCGCCACCCCCACCGGGGTCTCGGCTTTCGTCGACGCCTATGGCCGCACCCTGAAGAGCCTGCCCCCCGGCAAGGGCGGGGTGCTGGACGCCGCCCTGCCCGGCGCGGTCGGCGCCACCCCCTATTCGCATTGGCGGGAGGGGCCGTTCTGGCTGATGGTCCTGCTGGGCCTGGCCTGCGCCTGCCGGCCCCGGCGACGGGCCGCGCGTCCATGAAGCCGCCGCCGAAGGACCCGGGCGAACTCGCCCCCGGCCTCTACATCGTCTCCACGCCGATCGGGAACCTGGGGGACCTGACCTTCCGGGCGCTGGAGGTGCTGACCGCCTGCGACATCGTCCTGGCCGAGGACACCCGGGTCACCGCGAAGTTGCTGTCGCGCTATGGCCTGTCGAAGAAGGTCGAGCGCTACGACGACAACACCGACGAGCGGGCGCGGCCCAAGGTGCTGGCCGCCCTGGCCGCGGGCAAGCGGCTGGCGCTGGTCTCCGACGCCGGCACGCCCCTGATCTCCGACCCCGGCTACCGGCTGGTGCGCGAGGCGGCGGCTCTGGGGCTGGCGGTGATCCCGGTGCCGGGCGCCTCGGCGCTGCTGGCGGCCCTGGCGGTGGCGGGCCTGCCCACCGACCGTTTCCTGTTCGCCGGCTTTCCCCCGGCCAAGTCGGCCGGCCGCCGGGCTCTCTTCGAGGAGCTGGCCGGGGTGCGCGCCACCCTGGCCTTCTACGAGACCGGTCCAAGGCTCGCCGCCAGCCTGGCCGACATGGCGGCTGTGTTCGGCGGCCAGCGGGAGGCCATGGTCGCGCGCGAACTGACCAAGCTCTACGAGACCTGCCTCCGCGGGACCCTGGACAGCCTGGCCACCCATCCTCGGCTCGCCGCCCCCAAGGGCGAGATCGTCGTGCTGGTCGGGGCCGGCGCCGACGCCGCCCCGGAGGCCGGCGACGTGGACCGGGCCCTCGCCGACGCCCTGGCCCGGCTGGGCCCGTCCGAAGCCGCCGCCGAGGTGGCCAAGGCCTTCGGCCTGAAGAAGCGGGACCTCTACCGCCGGGCCCTCGATCTGAAGGGGGCCGGATGATCGCCGACCGGCTGAAGCAGGCCCGGATGGCGCGCGGCGGACGGGCGCGGCGGGATGGACGCTGGGCGGAGGTGGCGGCCGCGGTCTGGCTGATGGCCAAGGGCTGGCGGATCCTGGGCTTCCGGCTGAAATCCCGCGCCGGCGAGATCGACCTTCTGGCCCGGCGCGGTTCGGTGCTGGCGGTGGTGGAAGTCAAGCGCCGCGCCACGCTGGAGGCGGCCCTGGCCGCCGTGACCCCGACCCAGGCCGCCCGCCTGCGTCGGGCCGGCGCCGCCATCGCCGCCCGGCGGCCGGGCCTCCAGGGGCTTTCCATAAGATTGGATATGGTCGCGCTCGCACCCGGCCGCAGACCACGGCATATAGTCGATGCATGGGGACCAACTGGCGACCAGAACCCACACAGTCGGACGGGGCGATGACCCAGGAGGACGCCGAGCGGGCCCTCGCCGCCGCCGGCGCAGCGCCGGACGACCGTTTCCCCCTGTTCGAAGCGGCCCTGTCCTGCGCCCTGCATGAGGATCCGACCCGGGACCCTGAGCCCGCCCGCGCCCTGGTGACCACGGCGGCGGGGCTGCTGACCGAGCGACTGAAAGGGCTGCGGCCCGAGGACGCCATCTGCGAGGCCCTCGGGGGCGACCTCGACCTGCACGGCGACATGATGACCTACGAGGACCCGGCCAACGCCGACATCATTTCGGTGTGCGAGCGGCGCAAGGGCCTGCCGGTGGCCTTGGGCGTGATCTATCTGGAAGCGGCGCGCCGTTGCCGCCTGGAGGTCGCCGGCGTCGACTTTCCCGGCCACTTCATGCTGCGGATCGAGACCGACCAAGGGCCGATCGCCTTGGATCCCTTCGCCGGCGGGCGGGTGATCATGCCTTCCGAATTGACCCGGCGGGCGCTGCAGACCGGGCTCACCCCCAACGCCGCCGACCGGATGGACGTGCTGATGGCCCCGGTGCCCGACCGCATGGTGGTGCTGAGGCTGCAGAACAACATCTTCGCCCGCGCCGCCTATGTCCGCGACTACGCCCGGGCGGAGCGCTCCGCCCTGCGCCGCGCCCTGATCGACCCCACCGACCACCGGCCCTGGATCGACGTTGCGGCGGCCCGGGAGGGCCAGGGCCGGCTCGCCGGCGCCCTGCAGGCGCTGAACCAGGCCCAGGAACTGGATGGCGGCGCCGCCCTGGCCGCCCGCGTCGCCCGTGAACGGCTGCGGCGGACGCTGAACTAGAAGCTGCCGCCAGCAATTCCGCGCGAACGGCGTCAAAAATCCCGCTATGGATCGCGGCTCAGCCACGGAGACCGCGCATGGGCCTGAAGGTCGCGATCCAGATGGACCCCATCGAGGGGGTCGACAGCCGCACCGACACCACCTTCCTGATGGCCCTGAACGCCCAGGAGCGCGGCCACCGGCTGTGGGTTTACCAGCCCGAACGGCTGGCTCTGGAGGACGGGCGCCTGACCGCCTCGGCCCGGCCCCTGACCGTGAAGCCGACAGTGGGCGACCACTACGCCCTGGGCGCCTCGGAAACCCTCGATCTGGCCGAAGTCGACGTGGTGCTGATGCGCCAGGACCCGCCCTTCGACATGGCCTATATCACCGCCACCCACCTGCTCGAACACGTCCATCCCGGGACCCTGGTGGTGAACAATCCGGTCGAGGTCCGCAACGCGCCGGAGAAGCTGTTCGTCACCCACTTCCCCGGGGTGCAGCCGCCGACCCTGATCACCCGCGACGTCGACGCCATCGCCGACTTCAAGACCCGCTATCCGGACATGATCCTGAAGCCCCTCTACGGCAACGGCGGCTCGGGCGTGGCGCGGTTGAAGTCCGACGATCCCAATCTGAACGCCATGCTCGAGTTGCATTTCGCCCTGAGCCGGGAGCCGGTGATCTGCCAGGCCTTCCTTCCGGAGGTCTCCGCCGGGGATAAACGCATCCTGCTGGTCGATGGCGAGCCGGTGGGCGTGATCAACCGCGTGCCGCTGGCCGGACAGGTGCGGTCGAACCTGCACGTGGGCGGCCGGGCGGAAGCGGTGGAGCTGACGCCGCGGGACCGGGAGCTGTGCGCCATCATCGGGCCGGAACTGAAGCGGCGCGGCCTGCTGTTCGTCGGCATCGACGTGATCGGCCGCTACCTGACCGAGATCAACGTGACCTCCCCCACCGGCGCCCAGCAGTTGAAGCGCTTCACCGGCGTCGACGCCACCGCCCTGATGTGGGACCGGATCGAGGCGATCCGCGCCGACGGCTGAGCCATGCCGACCTGCCGGCCGGCCACCTTGGACGATATTCCCGAGCTCGAGGATTTGATCGACCAGGCCATCGGGGTCCTGCTGCGCGAGTTCCTGACTCCCGACCAGCTCGCCGCCAGCCGGGCGGTGATGGGGTTGGACTCCCAACTGATCGCCGACGGGACCTATGTCGCGGCCGAGGCGGAGGGCCGGATCGTCGGCTGCGGCGGCTGGAGCCGGCGCGCCACCCCCTACGGCGGCGACCATTCGGCCGGGCGAGACGCCGCCCTGCTCGATCCCTCCATCGATCCGGCGCGCATCCGGGCCATGTACACCCGCCCGGGATGGGAGCGCCGTGGGGTGGGCCGGCTGATCCTGGCCCAGTGCGAGGCAGGCGCGGCGGCGGCAGGCTTCATCCGGACCGAACTGACCGCGACCCTGGGCGGAGAGCCCCTCTATCGCGCCTGCGGCTATGCCGAAATCGAGCGCTTCAGCGACGCGACCGGCGGCGCTCCTGTTCCCCTCGTCCGGATGGGTAAATGCTTAACCAATCGGCATGAAACTTCATCTCCCGATCCCGGTTTTCCGTAGCGGGAGAAGGAGGAAATCGCCATGAAAAGCAGCGTCAAGCCGCCGTGCGATCGTTGGACCCCCCCGCGGGGGCTGCAGCAGGATCAGACCTCGCCCCGGCGCGAGCCCAGGTCGTCCCCGCCCAACCGTGAGGCCTTTTCACCCAAGCTGGACCTGAAACGCAGCTATGTGGCGGCCCCCAGCGATTGACGGGGAAGGTCGCTTCAAGATTGTTCCGCCTTTGTTCTTGACGGGCCGGTAAGGTCCGGGCACCGTCTTTCCTTCAAAAGGGAAAGCGGGCGGGGCCGGCATGGTCGCCAAGGTGGTCACGGTGGCGTTCGAGGGGGTCGAGGCCCGCCGGGTGGACGTGGAAGTCCAGCTGGTGTCGGGCCAGGTCGCCTTCATCATCGTCGGCCTGGGCGACAAGGCCGTGGCCGAGAGCCGCGAGCGGGTGTGGGCGGCTTTCGCGGCCCTGGGCCTGGCGATCCCGTCGCGCCGGATCGTGGTCAATCTCGCCCCCGCCAACCTACCCAAGGAGGGTAGCCACTACGATCTGCCGATCGCGCTCGGGCTGATGGGGGTGATGGGCATATTGCCCCCCGACGTCCTGGCGGAATGGATGGCGTTCGGCGAGGTGGGACTGGACGGGCGCATCGCCCCGACGGCCGGGGCCCTGCCCGCCGCCCTGGCGGCGTCACAGGCGGGCCTGGGCCTGATCTGCCCCGAAGCCAGCGGGCCGGAGGCGGCCTGGGCCGGCGAGGTCCGCATCCTCGCGCCCCGATCGCTGATCGGGGTGGTGAATCATTTCCGCGGGACCCAGCTGCTGTCGCCACCCCGGCCGGGACCGGTGTTGGACCCGCCGGCGGGCGCCGACCTGCGCGACGTCAAGGGTCAGGAACAGGCCAAGCGGGCGCTGGAGATCGCCGCGGCGGGGGGCCACAACCTCATGTTCATCGGCCCGCCGGGGTCGGGCAAATCGATGATGGCCCAGCGCCTGCCCGGCCTGTTGCCGCCGCTTTCGGCCAGGGAGTTGCTGGAGACCTCCATGGTCCATTCCGTGGCGGGGCTGATCGCCAAGGGAGCCCTGACCCGGGCGCGGCCGTTCCGCAGCCCGCACCATTCCGCCAGCATGGCCGCCCTGACCGGCGGCGGCCTGCGCGCCAAGCCTGGCGAGGTCAGCCTAGCCCACAACGGGGTGCTGTTCCTGGACGAGCTGCCGGAGTTCAGCGCCCAGGCCTTGGATTCCCTCCGCCAGCCCCTGGAGACGGGCGAGGTGTTCGTGGCCCGCGCCAACGCCCACATCCGCTATCCGGCGCGCGTGCAGCTGGTGGCGGCGATGAACCCCTGAAGTTGCGTGGCGCTGTGGTGACTACTTCCGCCCGTGAGGGCGGTTGGCTGGTACACAGGAAGATGCAGAAGATCGATTTCGATCTCGTCCTTGCCGACGACAATCCGGCTGGTCGTCGCCTCCACCATCTGCCGCTTCTCCGAGGCGCTTAACGACGGCCAACGATCCGTGAGGGTTTGGGCTCCGAGCACAGCCTCTTCCTGTGAGGCAGCGGAAATCCGCATCACATCGAGTTCAGCCTGAAGGCGCGGCACTTCATCTTCGTGCTGCCGGCGACGCTCAGAGATCGGCCGATGATGACGGGCGAAATCCTCCTTCGGGATTTGGCCTGCGTGATACAGCTCGAACACCCGAGCTTCCTCAGCTTCGATCTTCCGCAGATCGGCGAGGGTCCGTTCAATCAGCCGCTCCTTGTCCCGCATCGCTTCGGTCGCCGCTCGCGCGTGCGCCTCAATCTCCTCGGGCGACAGCAGGAACCGATGCAGCTCCGACAGGAAGACCGCTTCGAGGTCGGCAATCGGGATTTTGTTGCGGCATCCCTCGCAGACGTACTTGGGTGAACCGGCGCGCACATACATGCGGGTGCCGCAGGCGCAGTGCGCGATCCCGGCAAAGAGATGCGTGACCTGACGCGAGACGGGCTTCACCCGCGCCCGCTGGCTGTCGAGGATGGTCGCGCATTTCTCCCACAGCTCATCCGTCACGATGGGTTCGACCGGGATCACCACCCAATCGATCTCGGGCTTCAGCTTCCACGCCTTCTTGCTGTCGGTCGTGCAGGTGTAGTTGCGGCGGTGGAGGCCCTTGGCGCTCGTGTCGTTCAAGAGCCGGTCAACCGAGGTGCCGGTCCATAGCTCACCCCGGCGGGTGCGATAGCCGCGTTCATTGAGGAGCCGCGCCACGGTGCGCTTCCTCTGGTGTTCGACGAACAGCTCGAACATGAGCCGTCGCACTGGGGCTTCGTTCGGATCGACGACGAGCTGCTTATCCACCCACTGGAACCCGAAGGGCGCTGCGCCGCCGATGGGCTTGCCGAGCTTGGCCCGGATCGGCACCGACGCCGCCACGCGATCGGCGATCTCCTCCCGTTCCCAAGCCGACATGGCGGCGATCATCGTGAAAAAGAGCCGACCAGCCGGGCTGCTGGTATCGATGGCCTCCTGAAGCGAGATGAGGTCAGCGCCGCACTGGCGGAAAATATCCGCGAAGGAGAGCAGCTCTTGGGTGTTGCGCGCCAGTCGCGCGAGCTTTGAGAAGACCAGGCCCGTGATGGTCCCGGCGCGCACGTCGGCGAGCATGCGCTGCGCCTCCGGGTGGCCCATGACCGCCTTTCCGGAGACCCCATCAAGTCGGTACGTGGCCGCGATGTGCCAGCCTTTGGCTTCGGCATACGCTCGCGCGCGTTTCTCATGGTGCTCGGGGCTTTCGCCCCGCGCCTGGTCCTCGGTCGAGACCCTGATCCACACACCCACGGACTTCGTTGAACCGTCCGGCTCTTGACGCATGCGCCCCTCCGTGTCGCGAGAACAAAGAGAATACACCAGCGGGAGGCTAGGGTGAACATTCAGCTTCAGTTTGGTAGAGTGGGCGACGCCCCGCAGGGGATACTGCGGGGCGTCAGATTACGATCTGCGGGGTCAGCTAGGCCGCGTTCCTCTTTTCATCGAGGAGCGCGGTCGCCCCGTTATGGAAGTGAGCAAGCACGACGGCGGCAGCGTTGAAGATCGCGAGCCGCCGATCCTCGGCATTCCAGGCACGACGCTTGGGTGGCAATCGATGGGCGAGCGCCGGGAAGTGCCGTGCGATTGCAGCGGCTATCTCCTCGCGCGTCTTTGCACCAACCGAATTGAACGCGCCTTGGACTACCGCACGCGAATGCCCCTCGACGGTAAGTCCACGGTCGGTGGCGATGGCGAGCATATCGAGGCCGAGCCGCCGCGCCCACCTACAACGTCCCTTCGGTTCCGCCTCGAACGCCTCCAGCACCAATTCGGCGGGCCTGAAGCGTGCAATCAGCCGTTCGAAGTGCCGCAAACTCGTGAGATGGCCCCGGTCGCGAAGGGGCGTGCAAGTACCCGCTTCGATCAGATTGAACGGACCTTCACAGATCACCCATCCGAAGCCGCGTCCCGTTGGATGAACACCGAGGGTGCGAAAGCGATATGTCGCTTCTGCCCCCTTCATGCGTTTGATCGGCTATGCTCCTTGCGTGCCGCCATCTCCTCCAGGAGCGCGAGTTTCGTTTTCGACCGTACGTCCGTCCGGTCTTTCAGCTTCTCGTACAGCACATGCGCACGGCGCATCGCCGCATCCTCCACGTGCTCATAGAGGTCGGGGAACAGGTCGCGCAGCAGCGGACCGAAGACGACTTGCAGAGCGAGCGCGCATTCGAGGGTGGGAACTCGCATCCCGGTTTCGATCTGCGAGACCGACGTTTTCGATCTCCGGCCGATCAGGAACCCCAACTCGTCTTCCGTGAGCGCGTTTCGCTTCCGATAAGCTCGCACGTAATTGAAATACTTCATCTTTTTATGAACTTAATTGCTAATCACCCCATCTTCGGCCACGCACAAAGACGCCGCACGGGGTCAGAACGTCACCGTGCGTGAACTTTGTGAGCTTCTGGGGAAAAACGTGTGAGCTAGGCGGCATGATTGAGCCCGTAACGCTCGGCGAGCGCTGCGAGCTTGGTCCGCTCGGTTGCGGGCACGACGTACACGCCGCCCGTCTTTAGGGTAGCAAGGCGTAGGCGATGACGGATGAAACTTCCCACCCACTTGTTGGTCACCGGCTGCGCCAACTCGTCCGCTGACGCAACATTGAACCGATCCGCGATGTCCCTGATCGAGGCATGGGGTGTCGTTGCCGTGCTGTACGTTTCCATCACCGCTGCGAGCATGGCGGCTTCGAGTGTGCCGGCGCGCTCTTGAAGCACGCGCGCCTCTGAACCCGCCAGCTCGCGCGCGATGCGCTCCCTCGCGGCAGGATCATCGACCAGCGACAGCAGCGCCAAGGAAGACTGGCGATACCGTGGAGCGACCCCTTTAGCCTCCCGCGACGGATCGGGACCGACCGAGAAGCGCGAGTGGAAACGCCAAGCCAGAAGCATGTTGCGCAACCGGCGAGCTTCCTCATCGAACACTGCGGGCAGATGCACCGGGATGTCAGGACGTAGGGGACATCCGCCGGTCTCGCAGGTGAGGAAGCGGCTTTCGAGCGCGAGGTCCGAGAACTGCTCGCGCATGGCGATGATCTTCGGCCCGAAGACGCGGAAGGCTTGGGGGTTCAGCTCTCGGTTCCGGTTGGTCATCGTCCGGAGGATCGGCATGCCGCGGGTCGTGCCGTTGTTGAGGAGCTTGGTGAGTTGAGCGGTCGCTTCCGAAAAGCGGAAGTCGGCCTCGTCCAGAATGAGGGTGCCTTGGAAGGCGTCCTGGATATGAAAGATGGGGGAGACGGTGGACGCACCCGAGGCGAAGAAGGGCTTGTAGCAAAGGGCTCCAATGGTCAGGAGGGCGCGCGTTTTCCCTGTGCCGAAGTCACCCCGGAAGCGCAGGTACGGGAGGTCATTGAAAGCGTCGTACACCCACGTGAGGAGCACGTAGTAGGCGGCAATCTCTTCGAAGGTCGCGGGTAGATCGACGTAGCGGCCGAGGAACGACCGGATCTCGGCGACGACATCGGCCTTGCCAGCAAACTCACCGACCGCAGACGGCAAGAGGATGCAGCCCGTGGTGAGAAGATTGTTGCCGCCCGAATAGGGGGCTAGGCACTCGCCGCTCGGCAGCTCCAGTGTGGTCCGTATCGATATCGATCCGTCCGGCTCACAGACCGCCAGCGACGTGGCTTTCGAGCCGGGCTCATAGAGAAGTTCGATCAGCGTGCGGTCGTCGAATTCGCGCGAGATGGTGAGGGTCGTCTGCTCTTTGGTGGTCATGGTTCCAGGCTACCGCCCGCGTCGATCACCGGAAGGCGTCGGAAGTTTCGGCAACTTCGGCCCCCTCCCTCAAACTCCAGCCTTCGCGACAATGGTCCCATGGCCAACGACGCCGACCGCTCGGACATCCATCAGCTCGATTCGCGCGATCAGGCCGGGCGCCGTAGAATTCGGGTCTCCCGTTCAAAAACAGCTGCCGATCATCTGGTGGCGCGGTTTGCCCCCGATGCAACGGGCGAAGCACAAGTCGAGGCACTGCGCCGTTTAGAGCAGTTCGTAGCGACACTCATACGTATCGCTACGCGACTTGAGCGGGAGGGCTCGACGGACCCGCCGTCGCGCCCGAATTAGCAGTTCATACCTCTCGATATGTCCAAGGAGTTTTTCGGATACATCCGCGTATCCACCAAGAAACAGGGCGATGGCGCATCGCTTCCAGAACAGAAGGCTGCGATCGAGGCTTTCGCGCTGAAGCACGGCCTTACGATCACCAAGTGGTTCTGCGACATGCAGACCGCTGCCAAGACCGGCCGGCGCGAATTCACCCAAATGATGGGCGAACTGCGCCGCGGACGTGCCGCCGGCGTCATCGTTCACAAGATTGATCGGAGCGCGCGCAATGCTCGGGACTGGGTCGACGTATGCGACCTGGTGGATCGGGATATCGAGGTTCGCTTTGCGCATGACGACATCGACCTCACCACCCGTGCCGGCCGTCTGACGGCAGATATCCTCGCCGCCATTGCAGGAGACTTCATTCGCAACAATCGGGAGCAAGTGAAGCTTTGCATGGAAGGATGGGTAAAGCAGGGGTACTTCCCCTGGCCCGCGCCGCTTGGGTATCTCAATCGCGGCAAGCACCAGTTGAAGGCAGTGGACCCGGTACGCGGTCCGCTCATGCGCCAAGCCTTCGAACTATATGCATCCGGCAAGTACGGGCTCGACGAGTTGCGCGAGGAACTCGCACGAAGGGGGCTGCGCCGGAACGATGGCTCTCCCATTGGACGCAACACGCTCGCGCTCGCACTTCGCAATCCTTTCTACGCCGGGCTCATCCGTTTGAGGGGCGAGATTTTTGAGGGCAAGCACGAGCCGCTCGTCTCCCAAAAGCTCTTCGATCACGTGCAAAGCGTACTCGACGGCCGGGTGTTCGCTCGGGAGCCCCAGGCGGAATTCACCTTCCGCCGGCTCCTTCGCTGCGGAGCATGCCCGAGAACACTCACTGCCGAACGCCAGAAGGGCCACGCCTACTACCGATGCCACTCACGCACGTGCCGCGGCATCTCGTTCTCAGGGACGATGCTCGATACGCAGATTGTGCAACCCGTTCTCGCGCTCCTCACCTTCAACGGGGAGGAAATGCGGCACCTGAAGGATTTTGCGACAGAGCTTCAACGACGCGAAGAAGAAGGCACCATCGCACGGGTTGCCACGCACGAACGCGACCTCGCCAACATCGCGGAACGCCTCAGAAAACTGACGGACGCGCTCATCGACGGCCTGCTCGATCGAGAAACGTTCCAAGAGCGGAAAGCCGATCTACTCGTGCAGCGTCGGCGTCTGACCGAGGCCGTGCGTGACGACGGCCCAGCCCGATTTTGGGAGAACCTGCTTTCTCGGTTCGAACTCGGAAATACGGCTTTGACGCTGTATTCCCAAGCCAATGAGGACGAACGGCGCGAATTGCTCATTTCGCTCGGTTCGAACTTCGTTGCTCGCGGAAAAGACATTGAATTTACAATGGCTTTTCCCTTCCAAGACGTGGCGAAACACCGTCTTAGATCGTTTAGTGCGCCATCTCGTACCCACATTCGAACGCAGATGAGCAAAACGAGGATCAGAGCACTCCTTCGGACCCTCGGGGATGCACAACAGAAGTCCCCAACGTCAGCCGCAAGCGGAGCCTTCGAAGGTCCCGATGGAAAGCAGACGTTGCCGGGTGCCTCATTAGCAGCCTAGCTGTCTGGTCCCGGTGTGTGGGGGACTCAGTTTAGCTGAGTGCTCACACCGGGAGGAGCTATGGGCCAGATACTCCACGGCAGCGCCACGACCACGCACGCCATCCGAGCGGCGATACAGCGATCGAAGGCTCCGCTCAAAGAGCTAGCCGCCAGGTACGGCCTCAACCGCAAGACAGTCGCCAAGTGGCGGAAGCGGAGCTTCCTCCACGACGCCGCCATGGGCCCCAAGACACCCAGGTCCACGGTGCTCACGGCTGACGAGGAGGCGATGGCGGTCGCCTTCCGCAAGCACACGTTGCTGCCCCTCGACGACTGCCTGTACGCGCTCCAGGCGACGATCCCACACCTGACCCGCTCAGCCCTGCACCGCTGCTTCCAGCGCCACGGCATTAGCCGGCTGCCCGAGATCGCAGGCGACAAGGCCGCCAAGCAACCCTTCAAGCGCTACCCGCTCGGCTACTTCCACATCGACATCGCCGAGGTCCGCACCGAGGAAGGCAAGCTGCATCTCTTCGTGGCCATCGACCGGACATCGAAGTACGCCTTCGCCCGGCTGGTGAAGCGCGCCACGGGCATGGCGGCCAGAGCCTTCCTCGAAGAGCTGGTCGCGGCCGTCCCCTACCAGATCCACACCGTGCTCACAGACAACGGCATCCAGTTTGCCGACCTGCCCAAGAACCGTGAGGGCCCGACGGCCATGTGGCGCGGGCATCCCTTCGACCGCGCGTGCCACGAGCACGGCATCGAGCACCGCCTGACCAAGCCAAACCATCCTTGGACGAACGGCCAGGTCGAGCGCATGAACCGGACCCTGAAAGAGGCGACCGTCCGACGATATCACTACGACACCCACCGGCAGCTTGAGGACCACCTCGCCGCCTTCCTGGACGCCTACAACTTCGCCAGACGGCTGAAGACCTTACGCGGCCTCACGCCATACGAAGCCATCTGCAAAGCCTGGGCGGACGAGCCCGGCCGCTTCAGGCTCGATCCCGTCCACTTGACCTCGGGACTGAACACCTAGCCTCCTGTACGCTTCACGGAGGTTCGCATGCTGTGGATTGCGCTTGCGTCGATCGTTTCGGCCGCTGCGCCTAACAACGTAGCTGGCGGACCGGTGCTCGCGGGCTTTGAATTCCATAGGCTCGTCAGAGCCGCTCACGCGACGTGCCCCGCATCCAACGTCAAAAACCTCACGCCCGCGGATCTCTTGGATATCGAGGACGAATTTAGAGATCGGCTCTCGACACGTCGGCGCGCACATTTGGACGTCAAACTACCGCGTTCAGCGAATGGTAGGATCGCCGCTTGTGCCAACCGTAACGGCGCAAGCTGCGATGCGACAGCATACCTCGCAGGGTTCCACGCCAGCGGGCTCTCTGGAGCCTTCACGCAGTACGTTTGTCGCCCTGGCGTTGTCCGTTGAAGGTCGAAAGGGGCTGCATGGTCGAGTTCGATCACTCCGACACCAAGCGTGTCGTCCAGGAACTGAACCAAGACAGTTACGAATATGCGCGCCGCTTCGTGCTCTGGCTCGGGGTGGGTTCGGGCGGGGGTGCCGTCGCAATCTTGTCGTTCTCAGCTCAGCTCCCAAACCCCGACTATGCGCTTCGAGCGCTATTGCCATCTTTGGCCATGTTCTCCGTTGGCGTCATGACAGCCGCGGGGAGCATGATGGCAGCCTCGCGCCGACAGGCTGCGGGTGCGGAACATTTCGCCAGCGCGTTTAACCGGGGCCAGCTCGGGGAGGCCCTTCGGAAAACGCCTGAATGGTTTGCGTCCGCTCAGCGGGTCGCGGATGAAATGAACACTGGCCGGAACCGAGTGATCGAGAAGCATGACAGGGAGCATGCCGACGCCGAAAATGCCTGGAAGCGCAGAGCACGGTGGGACCGGGTGTTCCAAGTATGCGTAGCCGTTTCCAGCCTTGCCTTTGTAGGTGGGATTTCCTGGCCCCTTGGACTTATTGAGCTGGGACACTCCCTAGTGGACGCGCCTGCGGCGAGCGCGCGGTTGGAGAACCATTCACTCCCAACCAAGGCGCGCCCATGAGGATTGAGCTGCCGACGCATGATGGCTTGCTTGCCTTCAGGTTGGCGGGTGCCGAACGCTCCTTGAGCGTTGGGGACACGATTGAGATTGGTCCGGGTTTAGTCGTTACCTACGATGGATCAATGGTGTTTCGGTCGGTCGGAATACCGGAGGTGGTCATGTTCATGCTCGGTATCCCGGCCAACGTCGTCGCCACCGTGGCCGCGAACCAAATTTGGACTTGGCTTCAGACCCGCGCCGCTCAGAAGCCGTTAAAAGTGATCGTCGAAGGTCAGGAAGTCCCGTTTGAGGAGGAGGCGGTCAAGCGCCTACTCGTCGAGCGAATGGAAGCCGACAACGACAACAAAGTTTGACACGAGCCCCTCGGGGACCGGCTAAGAGCGTGAGTTCGCTCTATCCCACCGTTCCTGCCGAGATCACTTGTTCCGGTTGACGTTATCTCGTGTCGAGGCATCGGGATTGTCGCGGACATACTCGCGGCCGTTGACCTTCACGACGTGATTGCCGGGGTGCTGCCCGGCCTTCACTTCGCGAACTGCCTCAGGGCGCGGTACGGCCATGCGGCTGCCGATCTTGTACGTCTCGTTCCGTCCTCCAGGGCCATCGTTGTTGCCGACGATCTTTCCCATAGCCTTGCTCCTGTAGCAGCCATCCCGTTTCTAATTTGTTCTTGGGCGCTTCAATTTCAAGGCCTAGCTTGAAGCGATCTCTGGCCACAGCTGGTCCCTGATTGTGCTCGTCACGGAGAAGCACGGTAGAATGAAACCAAACCACATCCAGGCAATCTATGCGCATCGCTCGACTTCGCATCACCGGGTTCAGAGGAGTTAAGGAAGCCGACCTTCGGCTGGGCAAAACAGCCGTGCTTGTGGGGCCGAACAGCGTCGGCAAGACCACAGTGATCGAAGCACTCGCGCTGCTCCTCGGACGAGACGGTATGGTGCGCGGCCTCACTGAGCATGATTTCTACGGCTCGTCTCCGACGCCATCTGACCGCATTAAAATCCTCGCCACGGTGGTCGGCTTCCCCCACCCAAACCCCGATCAGGTTCCTGAGTGGTTCGCCATGAAGCGAGCCGGCGTGCCGAAGTGGTTTGATCCGACCACCGGTAGCGAAAGCGCAACCTACAAACCTGCGCCGTATGAACTAGCGTGTGAGGTCGGATTCCAAGCCCGCTTCGATCACGAAAATCTGGAGGTCGAGACACTTCGCTACTTCTGCGATGACGCAGCGGCGGATGACGTGTTTATTGATGACACGGTGACGCCAATCAATATCGGCCTCGTGCGCGATATTGGCTTGTTCCTCATCCCCGCCAGCCGCTCTTGGGACCGCATGATGTCCTTCGGGTCGGAGCTGTTCCGGCGGGTCGTATCATCTGACAACGGGCTTCCGGCGGAAAGCGTTCTGGCTGAGCGCAACAGGCTCCGCACACCAGCCGAACCACTTGAGGATGACCGCAGATTAAAGCCGGTGATCGATGAAGTGAATAAGGAGATTGCGGCGCTCTTTGGCGAGGGACGCGAGGTACAGCTTCGGCTCACACCGACGGATAGTGCGGGCGTGCTGGATGCTGTTGTTCCGCACTTCAAAAGTCCCGGCAGTGCGGCGATCCCGTCCAAGCGTGAGGGAAGCGGCCTGATCTCGCTTCAAAGTCTGTTTCTGCTGCTTCACTTCGGCACCCGAAGGATCGAGAACGGGAAGGGATTTTGTCTGGCGCTGGAGGAGCCCGAACTCCACTTGCCGCCGACCCTTCAGCGGAGGGTGTTACGACGCCTAAGAGCACTTTCAACCCAGGTAATCGTCTCAACCCACTCCCCTTTGATCGCGGGATTTTCCGACCCTACCGAAGTGCTCATCGTCGCGAACGAAAGCGGCGTGGTGACTGCGCGCGCATTGCTTGAGAAACCGCTCGACGCCACAACAC
The DNA here is from genome assembly GCA_035493955.1 of Caulobacteraceae bacterium. Lineage (GTDB taxonomy): Bacteria > Pseudomonadota > Alphaproteobacteria > Caulobacterales > Caulobacteraceae > NCED01. The sequence goes on from DATJHI010000015.1 coordinate 170,354, forward strand.
CGAATGCGCTGAGGACACTCATCCAACTTAAGCGGGTGGAAGTAGCGGGCGCACTCATGGCGGAAACGGTTCTCGTCCCCGAAGGAGTGCTCGACTACGAATGGCTCTCACTGATCGCCCGTATCGTCGAAGCCCAAGCCGACACAGATGCTCCAGGTGCGCTCTACGCCGCATCGATCGGGGTTGTGCCGACACACGACGGAGCCGTTATTGAAACATCGAAGTGCCTTGCGAAGGCACACGGCCATGTCGTTCCCATTGTCGATGGTGATGCGGCCGGTGTGGGCTACGCCGCCACTCTAGCTGCAGCAGGTTTTGGTCGCCTCCTGCGGTGGCCGGACACCTGGACCATCGAAGACGCTATCGGATGGATCATCGGGACAGCTGATGCTCAGGTGCTAACAACTCTCGGCGCGAACATTCCCAACCCGCCAGCGAACACAAACGATCTCATCGCGCGGCTCAAGAATGATGATCGACACGACCCGATGCGGCTCAAAGGCGACCGTCTTGCCTATGAATCCGTGGCGTCAGGCATCGCAGCAACACCGGAAGCGCTCCGCCGAGCTGGTGAACTGCTCGATGCGATAGCCCGGGCCGCCCGACGCTCTACGACGCCTCGCTTTGTACAAAGCCCGTCTGCGCCCTCGACCTTTGTTTTCCAACCATGAGCCTGATGGCCTTTGAAGGCGGAGCGGGGTCCGGCAAAACCCATTCCGTAATGGAGGAGCTCGCGGGCGAACTGAGCCGCGAGCCCCTCAAGGTGCATCAGCGAGTGCTTGCGCTCACGTTCATGCATGGGGCCAGACACAGGCTCGACGAGAAGCTTGAAGGGATTGGAAGCCTCCGGGGTCGCTACGACGCGATGACCATAGATAGCTTCGCCTGGACGATCTGCCGGCGCTGGCAATCGCGCTTGCGAGCTTATGGCCAGGAGCTGCCCGATCTCGAACAGGATGGCGCGTTCGATACCGTCTGTGGGTTGGCGGCGCGTCTTTTGGAGGATGCCGACGTCCGTAAATGGGTGACAGCCTCGTACCCTTACATTCTGATCGATGAGGCGCAGGATTTGTTCGGGCCGCGCTTGGCGATGGTCGATCAGCTTCGGCTCGATGCCTGCGTGCTGCTTGCGTTCGATGATTTCCAATGCCTCAACTCACGTAACCGGCCCGTTGCGGTTGTTGGTTGGATCGCAGAGCGTTGCCACCCGAAGGTTCTCCAGGGCTGCCGCCGGACGAACGTCACCGAACTTCTCCAGGCTGCAACTGAGATTCGCGACGGAAAGGCAATCGCGGCATCTGGATCGTCATTCCAAGTGAAGCTGGCACCTGGCGGCAAAACGGGGCCCGCGCTACCGGCGACCCTGGCCGCCTATGCCATGATGAAGACAGGAACGTTCGCGCTTTTGTCCCCGTCTCGGCCCGCCTCGTCGGCATACGTTCGCGACATTGTGGAAATGGTGAGAACGCAGAGTTTGGGAAAGGCAAAGAACGTCGGACCGTTCGACATCCGCTGGGAAGGCGCGGAAGAGGAGCCCATCAAGGCTCTCCGAATGCAGCTCCGCACCGCTGTCCGTCACGGCTTTCGAGAACTGGTACGGATGCTGTCCGATGCTGGATTTGCTGCCGCTGCACAAACAGCTCAGCAGCTCCGGCGACTACGAGCGGGGCGCGGACAAGAAGAGTTCGCGACCTCTGAGGTCGAGGCGCTCCTAGACCGGCAAATTGCTGTCGCCTCTCAATTCACCCGGCGGCCGGTTGGCCGGCGGCGGGCAATGACGATCCACCAAGCCAAAAATCGGGAGTTCGACCACGTCGTCGTACTGTGGCCGTTCCAGATCCCCCCGGATGACGACGATAGACGGAGGCTCCTCTACAACGCGGTTACGCGCGCACGTCAGTCTTGCCTCGTACTCGTACAGGCACCCCCCCTTCTCGAGAAACCGCCCTTCGTTTGAAGGCTCGTACCGCCGCGAGCCTTGCGGTCTGGTTGCAGTTCGCCCCCCGCGACGCGCGCGAGATCGCGAGTTCTTTCGCTTTGGGGCGTGAAGATGCGCTCGGATTATACTTATCAGCTACACGGGGTTTATTTGGAAACTCTGAAGCCGCCACCCATCGTCATACAGGGCCATGACCGCTGTGCCGGTTACCGTCCCCGAAGGCATGAGGCACGAACTCACATCCGGGTTTAATCCAAGCTTGGCGACATTGAGCTTTCCCACAAACTCTACCTGCTTCTGGCTGCTTGCGGGCGTCGCAGCCCGTACAGTTACCCCATCGGTGATGCCGGTAACCCGATCAACATCCATAGGCATTGGGGGAGAAAACTCAATCGCTAGACCTTCGTTGTCATTCCACCCCTTTATGAACGACCGACCATATGTAGTAAGGACGGTATTTGAGAAAAAACTTATCATTGAATTTCTGTTTGGGTCCCCCAAGACGCCGACTTGGCGAAGGCACGCCTCACCTTCTTTTACCTTCGTTAGTTGAATATTTTGAATACTTAAGTTCGTTTGCTGCATCACCCGCATTGCAAGTGGGCGTGTAAGTTCTTTGGTCGCGGAGTTATCACCGCTACATCCCGCAACGCTCAGGGTCAGGACCAACAGGAGCCTTACTCTCATTTCCATTTCCCTTATCAAGGAAGCGAGGACTGCACCCCTCCCTATCGTTGGGAAGAGTTTCGTGTTGCAGCACCAATTCCGACGATTTTTGGTGTGACCCGCCTCCATTCCTCGGGGCTAAAGCCACGGGCATCTGTGGGATACGTGCTGCGACCGAGAACGAGCCGGCCTCCAGAGCAGGCCGGCGATCGTGCGCTGGGATTAATCCGCCGCCAGCTGGGTCGAGCTAGAACCCGGTCCGAGACGTTGCCGCGCAAGGACGGCGAACCGCCCCTCAGGGAACCGCACGAGGTATTCCTCGAGGGCGTCGGGGTTCCGCTTGTCCTCGATGCTGTCCCAGTGGATCGTGTCCGGATCGGCGAGTGGTTGCGCCGGACGCTCAGCCGGCGTGTTGTGCTGCGTCGTATTGACGACGACCGTCTGCACAGCTCCTCGGCCGCGCGGATCGGCAAGCGCCCAGATGAACGTCCAGATCCACCCGAATACGCTCCATCCGAAGATGATGTTCACCGCAGCGATTGCCGGAGCGTCCTTGTGCCCTCGCATAAAGGCGATGATGCTCGGAACCACATAGAGAACAAGAAGTATCAATATGCCCATGGCCATAGGCGCCCCCACTTTTTCATCTTCGCGAAGAAATAAATGACCTTACGCTACAACCATATACAGCGGACCCGCCATTATCATCTTGCACATGTATCTCGGCCGCCAGTGACGACCGATCCGATAGTTTTTCCCGATTCCCAGGCTCCATTCGCTGCGGCGCCTTTCACGCCTCCGGCTAGTGACGCGACAGCTCCAGAAACATTGGCCGCGGCTCTGCCCGCGCAGACGACACCTATTGTGCGATCCAGTTGCTGATTTTGGCGGTTGATCTGTTGAATCCTCTGCTGATCTTTTTGCACTTGCGCATTCAGGCAGGTGGTTCGCGCAGCTCCTTGGTACCCCGCGCAGGGTGCCGAGCTTTGTGCCAAGGCTGTTGTTGCAACCAACGACCAAGCGAATACGGACGACGCGATCAAACGGGGCACAGGCATCTAGTTCTCCTTCTTCAATTCTTATGTTTCCAGAAGCGACACATTCCCCTCAAACAACAGTAGGCACTGCCTCTACGGCAGCTCCACGCGCGTAAGCCGGCGGCCATTCGCTGCTAGGTCGTCCGGTTCAATGACGCTGGCGATGCTCCCGACGGTGATGCGGGGACTGCCATCGCCGTCTAACTGCGCGGTCGCGCCTTGCGGACCGGCGGCGGTGACGGTGTAGCGAGCGCTTGCTCCGCCATCGGGGCTCGTCACCTGCACAATGGTGCCGAGCGCCAGGAGTGGCGCGCCGTAGTTGAGCTGGATGGTGCGGCCTTCGCTCGCCGTCACCGACAAGGGCACGATGTGGAAGGCCACGAGCCGGGCGGTGGCGAGCGCCACCTCATGCTGCAGCTCCGTGTAGAGCGCCTGTCCGGAGCGGGTGCTTGTAGTGTGGAAGCCGGAGACCTCGATGTTCGATCCGGTCTCAAGACGCTTCGTGAGGAGCCCGCCATACAGCGTGCGTCCTGAGGCTTCGCTCAGCTTCACGTCCATATTGACGAACATGTAGCTGGAAGAGATCGCGTAGCCGCTTCCGACGGCCGGCGTTGCGGGAGCGGGTCCGCCTTCGCTCACGTCCGAGATGCTGCCGGTGATGAGGTAGCGACCCCCGCGCGGCACGACGACGAACTTTCCCGAGGCCGCGAGCGCCGCCTCAAGGCTGGTGCGGATGGTGGCGAAGTGATCGATGCAGTCGTGGACAAGCCAGGTGCGCCAACTCGAAGCGGCGGCAATGAGATTAGGCGTCGCAAGGAGAGCGGATCTGCCGGCTGACTGCTGGTAGACCGTGCAGGCCTTTTGGCTTCCGATCGCGCCGATCGTGACGGTGGGCAATCGGCTCTGTGCCTTCGCAGGAACAGTCAGTCCGGCCGCGCCAAGAGCGAGAGCGCCCACGAGCGCAACCCGGCCAGCGCCACGGACGATCCGTGGTCGAAATGACAGGGGCGCTGTCATCGGCGCTGCTGCTTCGACAGCGCCTGCACATCCTCGGCGCTCGCGGGCCGGACGATCGCACCAATCTGCGGCGCGGCAGCGAATTGGCTTATGGTGGCTGCGCGGGACACCCGGCCCGTGACCTCGGTCACCTTGATGAAGCCGAGCTTGGTCTCGTTACTAGCGATGACCTCTCCGGACGCGGGATCACGGATCACGTCGCCCTTCGCATACACGCCGAAGATCGCGCCTGGCTGAACTGCCCCCTCGCCGTAGTTGAGGACCAACACCCCGTCGCCCTGCACAGCGGCGATCTGAATGGGGTAGATGGTCGTCACGAGCGCGGTAGCGACCTTGTCCGCTGCTGAGCGCATCAAGACCGCTTTGTCGATCTGCGCTTGGCCGCCGCAGGTCGTCGCGGATTTCTGCGTCTCGTTGATGCGCGTGACGTAGCGAACCTCGCCCGTACTCGCGTCGGTGATTTTGATGTCGACGCCGAGGGTGGCGTAGAGGTTGCCGCACGTCGGCGCTTGTCGGTTTTGCCCAGCGAGCATTCCCGCCAAGAGGCTGGACCCAAAATCGGCCTTCCCCGTCACGGACAGGGTCGTGATCGTTCCATAGATGAGGTAGTCGGCGCCCTCGAACCCGCCGACTTTCCCAGGTGTGTTCGAGGTCACGAGGCCGGCTTTCGCGCGAGCCTGCTCCCCGACGAGCGTCGCGAGGTGTTCGCGCTCGATCACCCGGAACTTGCTCGTGCTCTCGACCGCTGTCTCGATCATCGTCGAGAAGGTCTGGGAGGAGCCGCTGTTGGTGAGGTCCTCGATCTTATAGACGGCGACCACGGGTTTCTTGGTCTGGGCCCACAGCGCGGAGGGAACCCCGCACATCAGGGTCGCGCCCACCGCCAACGTCAGTACCTTCCGCATCCCGCCCCCGTGCCTCTCTCAGTTGCGCCGCATGTTCTGGCCTGCGACCCCATGACGCGCCTGTGGAGAAAGCGTATGGTGATCCGATAAGTCGGATTCTTTCGCCCCTTCTCCGGAGGCCCGTTCGGTCTTGGCCAGCTCTTCAACGATGGCGGCGGCGGTCTTGCCGGCCGTGCGCCCCCGCAGCACGTCGCTCACGGAATCCTGCGGCAGGCCCTTTGCCCGTTCGAAGGCCTGCACGGAGCCGTACCGCTTGCGAAGCGCCGCCTTGATGTCTTCGCGATGCCACTCCGACAGCATCCGGTAGCCCCCGCCTAAATCCGAGTTCCCGGAAGGATATTCCGATATATGCCACCCCGCAAGCGTCCAGTATCGTCCGAAGCAGCCAATGCGCCCCATTTTGGGGGTGATGACGTCATGATGTTTCCGGCAAACCGGACCCCACGCCGGGATGCTGGCTTTGCGGCGCGGCTCCGCGACGCGCTGGAAGGCCGGGAAAAGATTTGGCTCGCCCGGATGACGGGCTACTCGACCAGCACCGTCGGCGACTACACGGCCGGGGTGATGCCCAGCGCCGAACGGGCCTTCAAAATCGCCGAGGTACTCGGCGTGGACCCCCAATGGCTCGTGACCGGCGTCTACGGTCGCCCGACCCTTGAGGAAGGATGGCGGCTCGTGCCGTATCACTCGCTGACGGAGCTGAAGGAGCGTGGGTTCAGCGACACCGCGCCCCAGGTGCCGCTCAAGAGCGAATGGCTCGTCCAGACCTATGGCTCATCCCGCGACATCTGGATCACGGACATGCCGTCGAGCGCGTGGCCGCAGCTCGCCGCGGAGGGCGCCCCAATCGTCTGCCGGCACGTGCAGTCACTTTCCGATGGCGGGCTCTATCTGATCGAGCTCCGAGGTTTATTCACAGTGAGGCGCACCGAACTGCGCGCCGACGGCGCAGTGCTTCTTGGCGCAAGCCCCTCGGACGATCCGATGGATGCACCGTCTGTCGATGCGCGAGTGCCGCCGTGCATCACCGGTCGCGTGCTCGGCCCCCTGTTGGCGAAGACGCTCTAGCTGAGCACCCCTCCTTTCCGGGAATGATTTCCGCACTTAGTTGCGGAAGACATCCGAGAAAAGACTGAAGTTCATAGGTGCCACCACAAATAGACTTTGTATTTACAAAATAATCAATCCAGTATATAAAAGGCATACCATTGCACTGACCTTGTTTTCCTTGGTGGTTGGAAGGCCCAAAATCTGGACCTTCCCACGGCCCGGGAGGACAACTTGAGAGAGCTTCTGGTCTTTTCCCTTGTTGGGCTTATCTTGTGCGGCACCTATGCATTGGGGAGCAGCGCAAGGCCGGTCAACGCATGCCCAACAATGTCTACAATCAATTGATTGGGGCCCGCCGATGGCGGGCCCTTTAATTTACATTTATTCCATGTGTTGAATGATAATCTACTCAAACCATTTCTTAAAATTTCTTACGTAATGCCTATATATAGCACCATCTCCATTATTTTTGGCCGCCCGACCTTGCGGGTATAAGGGATTTTATCATTCGGAATCCAGAAAATACCAAACCCCCACAGACAACACCAACGATGATGCTCGCAAGCCTATAGCTCCACAACTCCGACCCCGCAAACAGAGCCGTAATAAATTCGCGCGCCATAACTATAGTTATCGCCGCAAGGGCCATGGCGCAAACACCCTCTAGGTATGGTCCGGCTATCTCCCCTAGAATCCAATCGATCGCACTAAGAATTACTATACTCGCGAAAGTTGCTGAAATTATCCACAGCCACGTGGCGGGCCCCGCCGGCATGTACAAATAACTAGATATGACAGCATTCACCCCCAACGCGGGCGCAAGAAAGAATGCGAGTATGGCACCGCTAAGCGCAAGACAACCTTTGGCCGCGACCCCGCCACTTTTCGCGTTTCGCAACATAAGGTGAATACAAAGGCAAATGCTTGAGATGACCAGTGCGAGCTCACCGACTATTGAGAACAACCCGAACGCCGCTCTCTGCGGTCCATCTAGCGCTAGGCTCCCAGGATGGGCCGCCTGAAATCCTGCCGCGTATCCTTCTTTTCGACCGGTTTCATATGAGGTCGTGATTTGTATCTTAAGCTTTTGCAATTCCGACTGGTGCGCGCGCTCCCGTGATGCATCTTGCTCAGCATGTTGCGCCGCCGCTTTCGTCGTAAGCTGCGAAAGTTGTTGTTTTTCCCACTCTGGATCAGTACAGGCGCAAAGACTGAAAACAGCCATAAGGATAAGCCATACGCGATGCTGCATATTCAAAGGCTCCCCTGAATTTAACTCTCCGCACTCTAGCGTACCGTGATAAAGGTGACCCGTCCAAATTCCCATCGTTGCGCACGATCTGATACTCGGACACCAGTCGATATCAGCGTGGTGTCGCTAACTCCGTCGAGTAAGTGATGCCGCCACTAAACGCGCCAGCGCTTCCCGCTTCAGCTTCGCCTCCTCGGCCGAGGTATTGGTGCGAGCCACCTTCACCCGATACCCCTTCACGACCCGATCCGGGGTCTCCGCCGCCGGTCCGAGCGACCCGATGAAATCCGGCAATTCCTCCGCATAGAGGACGGAGAGGCGCGCAAGCTGCTCTTCGGAAAGCCCTTCCACAACCGCGGTCCGATACCGCTGCGCCGTCGTCTGCGACTTGGCGAGCACAAGCGCCACGTGGTCGAAGCCTGCCCCCAGGCACTTGGTCAGATTCTCACGCTCCCACTGCACGGGTGTCGTAACCGACACTTCGACAGCGACCCGCATACCGTCGCGCTCCAATAGGACATCCACCTGGCCGCCCTGGAACGGTGCTTCGATGATGGCCCGAAACCCCTGCGCTTCCCCCAGCTCCTTCACGAGCGCCTGGAGGTAGCGGTGCTTCTTCCCGCCTTTGCCAAGTTCGGGCGAAGGCGAAGCCTCCTCATGCGGTCGAGCGGCGAAGGTCGCGCCCTCATACACTTCGAGGTCGTCGGGAGCGCTCGATGGCGGCTCGGGCGGGAGTTCGCGGATCGGCAGTGGCGGAAGTGGCACAGGCGCATCCACGGGGGCGGCCTCGTGCTTGGAGGCCCGCACCGCCACCTTCGGGCGAGCGTGTTCGATGATCTCCCGCACCTCATCAAGCGTGGTGCAGTACCGCGCACGATTGGCCTCGATCAGCTCGTCAAACTCCTCCTCAGTTAGAACCGGCTGCCGCTCCAGATGGCCGAGCGGCACCGACATACGGATTGCGTGCGGCGTCCAGTGCTTCACCCACGTCGCGAACTCGGTACGGTCGCCGCGCCGGCGCATGCTCTCGATGAAGGCCGGTGTCGTCCGCAGCTCGTCGGCCATCGCGCGCGCGTCTTTGGCGGAGAGGCCGCCGACGCACTTCATGCTCGTGTTGGAAAGGAGCGCCGAGCGTATGCGCGGCATGGGCTGATCGAGGCTTTGGTGCGCGGCCACAAGCCCGATCCGGTACTTGCGGGCCTGCTCTAGGATCGTTTCGATGCTGTCGTCGAAATACTCCTGTGCCTCATCGACATACACGAAGGTGGGGGTCCGCTCCCATTCGGGCAGGACCGAGCGCTCCAGTGCTGCTTGCGCGATCATGTTCGTGAAGAACCGACCGAGGAGCGCGCTCCCTTCCCGCTTCAGTAGGTCCTTCGCTGTGTTGATGAGGACGATCTTGCCGGTGCGGGTCGCTTCGAACAGATCGATCCGGTTTGCGGGGTGCGCGAACATGCGCTCGAAGGTCGGGGTCGAAAGGACACCCCATAGGCGCCGAAGGATCTGCTTCTTGGTGGCCGCGAACGATGGCTGAAAAAACTCGGTCTCGAAGAAGTAGCGCGCCGACCCGTCAAGCTGCTCGATTGCGGCCCGTAGCCAGGGCGGCTCCGGCGTTTGCATGATCGCCATCAGGGTATGAATGGTGGCGTCCGGCAGCGAGAGCATGAGGCGCGCGAGGTACCGGAAGACGACCTCCTGCTTCTGGGTCAGCTCGGCTCCGAGTAGGTCCCCGAAGAAATTTTCGTACAGCTCGACGACACCATTCAACACCCGCTCCTGATCGACCGCGCGGTACTCCTCAAGCCGCCCCAGATGCGCGTCGAAGAGATTGAGGCAGACGGGATGTTCGATGTCGGAGGGATCGACGAGCACTAGGCGGTTAGCCAGGCTTCGTGGATGGTCGCGTCCGAAAAGGTCGAGGCGCAGAAGCTTCTGGATCAGGTCGCCCTGACTGTCGATCACGACAACGGATCGGCCGTCCTCTGCCGCCGCCTCAAGGTCGGCGTGGATCATCCGCTGGAGAAGCTGGGTCTTGCCGTGGCCCGTACCCCCGAGGACGTGGGCATGCTCGAACCGCACCTCGTCGGGGATCGTGAGCGGAACCGGCAACGTCAGCAGCCGCGCAAACGGCGTGTGCCCGAGATACAGATCGACGAGATCGGCCGCGCTTTTGTCCTTCTGCTTTGATGGCGCGACGACCCGATGTCCGTGCTCAACAAGGTTCGCCGTGGGTGGCAGGCCTGACGCGCCTGCCAGGTTCCATTCGAGCTGCCGGCGGAGCTTGAGGAAGAGATCGAGCGAAAGCGTGTCGTCTTCGTATGGCGCGAAGATGAGTTGGTGGACCAACTCCGCGGGCGCTTCGATCAGATCGATGAGCGGCACCTCGAAGGCCGAACCTTCCTCCGGCCAATCGGCAAAACAGGCGTCCGGCAATGCCTCAATATATGTGGTGAAGGCGGCGGCGAGCTGGCGCGTGACGATGCCGTGGATGCGGTCGTAGTCAGCGGCATAGCGACGGCGGCGCGTAAGGAGCTTGCGAAACTCCACGGCGACGGCCGCATCCGCCTCGATGAGACGCCAGTTGGGCTCGAATGCCTCGACGTCCTCCAGCTCGAACAGTTCCTCCGCGACTTCACTGAGGAGCACGAGGATTTTGAGGACGGGTTGTCGGGGCAGCCGGCCCATGAACTGGCGCATGAACGCAAGGACGCGCTCATCCGTCCCCATGCGCGAAAGCGGGGAGGCCCGCCAGTGCGCCTCCGCATCATCCCAGACGCGGCGCGTCTCCTCCATTTCCCGATTACGGGAACCGCCCGCCAGCCAGTTGGTGAGATCGGAATTCCAGACCATGGAGCTATGCGAGCTCCACGACCTCCTCGCCGCCGAAGTGCTTGGCCGCGTTCAGCACCTGGGCGAAGGTCTGGGCTGCCTCGCGGATATGCTCCTCGATCGCGAGCAGCTCGATCACGTCCTTGGCTTCCACCCGCTTGCCGTGAGCCAAGTCATTGACGCTGATGTTGATGGTGATCGCCTTCCACGCGAGGCGGGAGGCTATACCGAGCAGCCCGCTACCGCCGGTGATCTCATGGCTTTGGTACAACATCGTCTCTCCAAGGCGATACTTAGAAATGGTGGTCTGTTCCTCCGGACTGATGTCAGCCCGCACGTCGAGGCTGAATACCGGTTTGCCAAGCATGCCGGACCGCTGGTCGCGGCGCAGTAGTAGTTTCATCGCGCTCCCCCGAGCTTAGAGATGAGCGAACCATATCCCACAACCTAGAGAAGTCGAGAGCAACCCAACTCGCCGAATACGATTAGTGAACTTCTGACGCCGTGCGGATGATGGAACCTTCCCTCACGCTGTATCGATGAGCGATTGCGAAGAGCCCGCATGGATCGGGCGAACCACATTCCGGCGGCGACTGCGCCCGTTCGGTATCAAAGCGGCCGACCGCCTTTCGCACGTCCACATCATCGGCATGACCGGCGTCGGCAAGTCGTCGCTGCTCGAACAATTGATCCGGCACGACCTGGCGTCCGGTCGCGGCGCGGCCATCATCGATCCGCACGGCGATCTTGCCGACGCCATCGCAGCGCTGGCCCACTCGCAACCAGATCGCGTTCGGTATGTGAACGCTCCGGACCCGGCTCAGCCCTACGGATACAATCCGCTGCGGCACGTTCGCGACGACCTGATCCCGCTCGCGGCTTCAGGACTTCTCGCGACCTTCCGGAAGCTCTGGCCAGATGCGTGGGGCACAAGAATGGAGCATGTGCTCCGCTGCTCCTTGTACACCCTCTTGGAGCGTCCGGGCTCAACGCTCCCCGACATTCTCCGCCTCTACGCCGACAAGGAGTTCCGTCGCGATGTCACCCGCCGCGTTCGCAATCCCGTGGTCCGGGCATTCTGGGCGAACGAGTTCGAGAAGTACCCCGATCGCTACCGGGCAGAGGTGGTGGCGCCCATCCAGAACAAGCTCGGCGCGCTGCTCGCTGACCCCGTTCTGTATCGCATCCTCGTAGCCCCAAAGATCGACCTTCGGTTCCGGCAGCTCATGGACGAGGGCGGGCTGCTGGTCGTCAATCTCGCGAAGGGACGGCTGGGCGAGGACAGCTCCGCCACTCTCGGAAGCTTGCTCGTCTCGACCCTGGGACTGGCAGCACTAACCCGTGCCGATGCACCAGCGGAGAACCGTCGCCCCTTCTTCCTCTACGTCGACGAATTCCAATCATTCACGACGCTCGCCTTCGCGGGAATGATGTCGGAGCTGCGCAAGTACGGGCTCGGCCTCACCCTTGCCCATCAGCATTTTCACCAGCTCGAACCCGACATCCGGCATGCCGTGCTTGGCAACGCGGGAACGCTGATCGCCTTTCGGGTGGGGCCCGAGGATGCCGGGCTCATCGCCCAGGAGTTTCAGCCGCCTTTCGGCGTCGAAGACCTGCTCAACCTTCCAAGTCGCCGCTTCTATCTGCGGCTCATGATCGATGGATCGCCGTCACGCCCCTTCAGCGGGGTGACGCTTGATCGGACAGAGTTCGGGATACGGCCGCTGCCGCCGCCCGATCCGTATCCGATGCTTCAGGACCATCCGGCTTCATATCGGTGAGCGTGTGGAGCGGGACCGCCGCCGGTCAACCCAGCCTCGCTTCCTCCGCGCTACGCGCTCTGTGCAGCTCGCTCCTACGGCGCGCCTCTGGCGCGGGGTGTGACCACCACCTCAGTGTCCCACTCCGGCTGCTCCTCATGAAGCCGCGGAATGGTCCGCGGCACATGGAGGAAATCTGCGATGGCACAGCAATCTCTTCCCCTCAATCGCCGCCCGACCCATCGCTTGTACCATGTTCTTGGAGACGGCTCGGCCGCCACCTGGACCCCCATCGGCGCGGCTTGGCCGAACAAAGACGGCTTAGGGTTCTCGATCTCCTGCGATGCGGTTCGCTCCAGGGCCGGATTGTGATGCGGGTCATAGCTGATCGCCCCGGCACTGAGGCGTGAGCCTCGGAGGACCGGTGCCACGCATCCGCCCTTTAGCAGAATGGACTACAAAGCAACCCTACTGCCGCGGCCTGGGGAGCGTTGCGCGGCGCGCCGACTTGGTGCAACCCTCAGCTTAAAAGGGGCAGATATGTACCAGTACGATGAGAAGCCGAATACGACATTTACCGCGGAAACGAGCACTACGCTCCAGAAGATCAGAGAGAGTGAATATGCGGTGTTGGTCGGCAGAAATAACTGCGGAAAATCGTTTATTCTTAAGACTTTAGCGCAGAAGTTTGGTGTGACGGCGTCATACCTCGGCCCCGCGCGTTACCAAAACTTTAATTTGCTTGGATCTTACGCGCCCAACCGTGGCGACCGGAGACACGAGCGATTTAGCCAGTTTATGCAGCAGTGGGGCCAGCAGCACCAAAACACAGACAACTCGCCAATTAACGTTCAGCAGGCGATAGCCGAACTTTCAGACGCGCAGAGGGACAAGCTGTCTGAGATAATGAATATGTTGTTGGGCGTAGATTTGGAGATACGTCAAACGGTTGAGACCAACTCCATGTCTCAAAAATATATATCCGTTGGCGGTCACAATATATCATATACAAGCTCTGGATTCCGATTGATCACCACATTGGTGACAAGCTTGATTAACACAGAATATGATACATTCCTGATTGATGAGCCAGAGCTTGGCATTAGCCCCGAGGCTCAGGGTGTTTTCGCTGACTTCCTATTCGATAGGGATCATCGCGCCAAATATTTTCCCCATATAAAAACATTACTTCTTGCAACGCATTCAACGATATTTCTAGACCGTCAACGAATATCTAATAATTACTTAGTGTCGAAATCTGGCGATGTGATCGATGTCGTGGCCGCTGAGGACCAACGCGCATTCAACAACATCCACTTCTTCCTATTAGGAAACAGGCTGGAGACCCTATACCTCCCTTCGGCTATCGTGCTTGTGGAGGGAAGGTGCGATTACGAATTCATAGCCAAAGTTGCAAATCAGCAGTTTCCCAGTACACCGCTGAGCGTAATTTCAGCCGGGAGTGACACAAGAATAAAGGAGGTATTGCACCTTGCAAAATCACTTCTTTACGATATCCAAAAAAGCCCCTATCGCGATAGGATTTTCGCGGTTCTTGATGCTGTACATGGGGCCGGGCTTCCTGACCAGCTTGTAGCCATGGGCCTGCCGGCAGAAAATATAGTTGTATGGTCTAAAAACGGCATCGAGTATTACTATCCACCTTCGGTGATGGATCAGATATTTGGAGGTGGTGGCGATCTCGTTATTTCCGGCGATGTCATCGTGAGAAACGGCATTCAGCACACCAAGGGTGAGTTGGTCAGGCTAGTTACTGATCGGCTCACGCCAGCGGTAGCTATGGATGCAGAGTTCGAGCGGCTGTTCCTCTCGCGACTTCGGCGATGCGCGGCTGGTTAGGGGTGGCCTGTCGCACCCTTCCGGAAGGCGTTCCCGGCAGCTTAGGGCGAGGAACTGATCGATCGCGAACACCGGGAATATCCAAAGGGCTGCCGGGCGAGGGAGAAAAAGCCCCCGAGCGCGCCGAAAACCTGCCTCACTATCGCTCCGGTTGAAGGAGGGAGCGATGCGGAAGACAGGTGCGGCTGCTAACCCGTTTCAGAAGCGGGCTGCTCAATACATTCGAATGTCGACGGACAGCCAGGTCTGTTCGCCCAAGATTCAGCGCGACGCGATTGCGCACTATGCGCTCCAGCACGGGATCGAGATCGTCCGGAGCTACAAGGACGAGGGGAAAAGCGGCCTCAGCATCGACGGCCGCGACGGCCTGCGATCGCTCCTCACTGACATCGAACGGGGCGATCACGATTTCGCTCACCTGCTCGTCTTCGATGTAAGCCGATGGGGTCGGTTCCAGGACGTGGACGAGAGCGCCTACTACGAGTTCCTCTGCCGCAAGGCGGGGGTGCAGCTCACCTACTGCGGCGAGAGTTTCGAGAACGACGGCAGCCCATATGCGGCCGTGCTCAAGAGCCTCAAGCGGATCATGGCGGCGGAGTTCAGCCGCGACCTCTCCCAGCGAATCTATCTCGCGCAGCGCCGGCACGCCGCCGAAGGCGCGCACCAGGGAGGCTCACCGGGATACGCGCGGCGGCGTCTCCTTATTGATCACGCCGGGATCGCGCGGTTTCCGCTGCTCGAAGGCGATCGTAAGGGCCTGCGATCGGATCGGGTCGTCATTGTGCCGGGACCGCCCGAGGAAGTCGCGACCGTCCGGGAAATCTACCGTCTCTTCCTTGATGAGGGGCTCAGCTGTTGTGGGATCGCGAAGCATCTCAATGAGACGGGACGGCTTCGGCCCGGCGAGCAACCGTGGCGCCAGAGGTCCGTCCACTACGTGCTCTCGTCCGAGAAGTACGTGGGCGCGAACATATACGGCCGGGCCTCGGGGAAACTGAAAGGCCCGCGGCGAGTGAACCCGCGCAATGACTGGCTCGTGGTTCGGGACGCGTTCCCGCCGATCATCGACCGCACGCTCTACGACCGCGTTCAACAGCGCTTCCGGGCGCAGACGCGCAACCTCTCCGACGAGGATGTCCTCGATCGGCTGCGAGACCTATGGAAGCGCGCCGGGCGGGTGACCAACGAACTCATTGCGGCGGACCCGCTAACCCCCTCCCCATCCGCGATCGCGTCCCGGTTCGGCAGCCTCAATCGCGCGCTTGCGCTCATCGGGTATCCGGCTGGTGGGCGCGGGTGGGCCGGTGTCATCGAGCCGAACACGCTGCCGATCCGCTTCGAACTGCTGACGGACCTACGGCAGACGCTGAGAACGGCGGGCTTTCGACTGACCGATCAGCGGTCGCGGGTCATCACCGTGGAGGGGCGAACGAACGTGTCGCTCACCGTCGCGTCGTCGGGCCCGGATTCGGCCGAAGGCCGGTTTTGGCGAATAGCGTTCGGCCGCCATCCGCGTATTGATATCGGCGTTGTCATACGCCTCGCTGCGGATAGCACCGAGTTGCTCGACGCCTTTGTGATCCCAGCCAAGGACATCGACCTGGTCAGACTTTCCTTCATTAATGAGGACGCGCTCACCCTCACCCGGTATCGCGTGCCGATCTCAGACTACGCACGAGCCGTCGTCGGTCTTCTCCGAGGCATGGGACATGCCAATTCACGAGCGGGACACTCGGGAAATCCGGCAAACTGTCGGTCCGATTGAACCCCCTGAAAGTCGGTGACGAGCGGATCAGGCTTCGCGCGACCAAGGGTAGCGAAGGCAAGGGGAACGCCGCCAATCAAGTGGTCGGCCTGGTGTTCATCGGCGTGTTCGCGGCCTTCATCAAAGGCCACAGCGCGGAGATCCCGAAGGGTACCTCGATCGCGGCCTTCGTGGACCAGGACATCGAGCTTCAGTCTCCGGTTCCGCCCCCGCCGGCCGGAGACATCTGATCGCACACAGGGCGCGTGCGCTTTTGCGCACGCCCTTGTCGCAGTCAGACTCGCGCCATCAGGCGAACATCCTGATCATCGGCCATCTCCCCCAACGTTGGAGGTATGCATGCCTGATGCTCAGTGGATCGCCGCCGCAGTTCCCCCGGTGCTTGCCGGTCTGGCGGCGGTGATCCAGGCGGTCGCGGTACTCATATGGGCGATCAGGCGGCGAGCCAGAGGATAATCTGGTCAGGCCCGCCTCCGTCCGATGGCCTATCACCCCTGCTTCATGACGTGAGCGTCTGAAGCGGGACCGCCGCCGGTCAACCCAGCGTCGCTTCCTCCGCGCTGGCGCGCTCCGTGCAGCTTGCTCCCGCCGGGCGCGCCTGGGCGCGGGGTCTGACCGCCGCCTCGTCGTCCCGCTCCCTTTTGCTCCTCATGAAGCCGCGGAATGGTCCGCGGCCTCGTGGAGGAGACCTCTCATGACCCAGCAATCCCTCTCGCTTCACCGCCGCCCGACCCATCGGCTGTACCGTGTCCTTGGTGACGGCGCGTCCGCGGTCTGGACGCCCATTGGCGCAGCGTGGCCGAACAAAGACGGCCTGGGCTTCAGCATCAGCTGCGATGCGGTTCCGCTCACTGGCCGCATCGTCATGCGGGCGATCACTGACCGATTCGAGGCGGAGAGGGTTCAGCAATGAACCTCACGACGGAACGAACCTGGAACTTTTGGGCCTCTTGTGGCATTATCAGCTACAGACCGATCCTGCCTTAACCGCTTGACAACGGAGGGCCAGGGAATATGTCTGTGAGCAATCATGTCCCGCTATGGGCACTCCGCGACGGACTTAGCAAACAAGCTATAGAAAAGCGCCAGGGCTCCGGCCCTGAGATACGACGACCCTTTGGGTCTGCTGATCTGGCTACGGCTGGATCGGCACGGGTGGAGAAATCCAACCGACCGTGCTGGTGAGCGGTAGTCGAAACATGATGCTAAGGCCGCGGCTTTCTACCATGTAGAGCCGCGGCATTTATTTTTTATGCGGCTTCCCAACCCGGATGAAGTCGTCGGGATAGATGTTAGCGTACTCGCCGCTCACAAGCGTTTCACCAGCTCGCGAACATTCGAAGGGGAATTCTCGAAAGGCTTCCCCTCGCTCCCGCACCGCATCGTGATGGAAGCCATTCGGTAGGGGTGCCCCAAAACGGTAGAGCGACTGCAGGGTTAACATGATCTCGCTGCTCTCAGCCTCGTTTCCCTCTGTTTCTATCTCGCGAGTCGGACCGTGATGGGCGGTCATATGAGCGACGGGAAATAATACCTCTCGATGATCTTGAAATAGGTGAGAGGTTTTCTCACTGCCGAGCCTTGGGTAGATTTCGGAGTTGCACGCCTTGAGCGGAAGCTCGGCGAACCGATCCGTCCACGGGCGACGACCGCTACGAACCTCGCGAAACAGGTCGCTGATGCGAAGCATCTCCGATGCATGAAAGTTGCGCGGCGGGAGCAGGAAAGGTTCCTGCTCGGAAAGGCGATTTATTCGCTGCTTCACATGGTCAAGCGCCTCTTTGTGTAGGCCTTGAGGAGAGAGAGCGTCCCGCACAGCCTCGACCGCATTATCGATCCGATGACGCAGTTGACGCCCTCGGCTATCCCAGTTTGCAAGTGAGGCGAGCGCGATAGGAAAGGCGAAGAAATCAAACGCCCTTAGCAGTTTTTCCTCGTCGGGTGCCGGCACGTACAGGAGGACGATGCTCGCCGGGACAGTAGCAGAGCCTCTGGGGCTAGATCGTCGACGAATCGCAAATGAACCGACTGCTCGAAGGAGGGATGCTACTTGGCCTTTGGGATACAGCGCACCGTCCGAAGGTGAGGAGGCGAGGCTTTCGACCCGCTTGTTTCCCGGAAGGAGTTTCGCGACCTCCGAAGCTACGGCGTTGTGGACGCCGGGAGGGAGACCGGCGACTACGATCAACTCAATTGAACTGTGGGGCGGCAATGGCCGCCTGCCGGCCCTTCGCTTCATTTATGGCTGACGACTGAGCTGAACCGCGATGTCAAGAGGAACCACCATCCGGCTGGCGACACCCGATGGTTGGGCAGCTAGGAGCCTTTCCAATGCAGTTGCACGGCTAGGAGCCTTCGTCGCCTTAGGAGCCTCTCGTTGCTCGCTGAAGAAGTTTTCGATGTTCAGGCTATTGTCCGCCGCCCAAGCGCGGACGCGCTTGGCCAATTCCAGAGCTACATCCCCGGGGATTTGAGCAGGGTCGTCAACATACAAACCAGGCATCCGATAGTCGTCTGACACCTCAACACATTCCGCAACATCTGGAGGTTCCCCAACGTAGTAGCGAAATGGGGGTTCGCGCCTCACGAAAATCTTGCGATCTCCTTCCTTGCAAAACGCCAGGAGGATTGGACGGGCCAACTCGGAGAGGAACCGCTTCTGGGATCTTTCGGCGATGGCGCTTTCGACAACAGACCGAGTGTCCAATGTTGCCACGGCCATATAGGTGGGTGTCTGCGGATCGCGAATTATCAGCAAACTATCGTCGGCACCCTCGATAGCGCTGGCGAGCGTGCGTTGCTGACCCGGCGGTGGCCACAGCTCCCTTTTTCGAAGTTCGGTGCCAAGCGCCGCCAAAAGCAGCGGCACTTCAGCGGTTTTATAATGTTCGAGAACAAGCGCCTTTACCTGAGTGGCCCAGCGCACCGTCACGTCGTCTTGGGAGTTTTGAGGCCGAGAAGCCTCGTCGGATTCCGATGTAGACATTTGGGACCTGACCTCACGAGACGGGTGCCCGTATAGGCTTAGCTAGGTCTCGTACATTGCGCTAGCCCGCGCCCCTGTCCTCCACAGGCTGACCGTCATCTCACCGCACCCCCTCCGGAAAACGCTCTCGGCAGCTCATTCCGAGGAACTGATCGATCCCGGGAACGGTGAGTGCGGTCGGCCGCCAGACGCCCTGCTCCCATCGCAGCCAGGTTCCTGGATCGACACCGACCAGATCGGCCGCATGCTCCACGGCAAGGCCGCGTCGCCTGCGCTCGGCGACGAGCGCCTCAGCAAGCGTGCGCGGCTCCGGCCACGGCTCCTCTCCCAAAAACTCGATGATCGCCGGGAATGCGCTTGGGAACGGCTCCCGCTCATCGCGCTCCCACCACATGAGACTTTTCCAACTGCACCGGAGGAGTTGAGCGGCATCGATCCGGCGCAGCCCCAGTTCGCGCCTGCGCCGCTGAAGCCGAGCACCCAGACTGTCCCCCTGCATGCGACTGCACTCTGGCTTCTGGGCCTTCAGGAGCAATGGAACGGGCATTCGCCAGAATGCCACGCGACTATGAGAATAGCTCGCAACTGGAATGGGCTGTCCTACATGCTAGTGACCGCTCTCGACCCATGCGGACGTTGAGATCGCCACTGGCCGCAGTTACCGTAACGCCATGGAACCGCCCATACTGCGCGTCGCGCGGCCGACAGACGATATCGACGCGCTCCTGCCATTCTACTGCGGCGGCTTGGGGTTAAGCGTCCTCTATCGCTTTCAGAACCACGACGGGTTCGACGGCGTCATGCTCGGAGCTATGGGCGCGCCGTACCACCTTGAGTTCACGCGCGCTGAAGGGCACGTGGCGGGCCGCGCACCCACACAAGATCATCTACTGGTCTTCTACCTTCCCGAGCCGCGGGCGTGGCGTCGCGCCGTCGATCGGATGAGGGTGGCTGGCTTCGACCCGGTTCCCGCGTTCAATCCGTACTGGGATCGCGATGGCCTCACCTTTGAAGATCCAGATGGCTACCGGGTCGTATTGCAGAGCGCGCCCTGGAATAGTTGAGTCCGCCAACCGCCCTTATCGGAAGCTCGCCTCGCGACCTCCGCGGCTCTCCACGCGCAAGCGTGACGGATCAGCGAGAACTACTTGGGAATGGCGAGCCGCTCGGACGGTATAGGCTCGAACCTGTAGGCTGCAACGTTCTGCGACTCTGTGTGCGCGCCCGCTGGCGTTGTCATGGTCTGAAGGGCTGTTCTGACGATCTGAAGACCGTCGATCGTCTGGTATTGCGTAATGTCGCCCTGGATCGACGCCGGCCCAAGCTTCGCGGTCAGCCGCTTCAAGAGGTGGGTTTGCGGATCGAGCCACAGGTCGATCGGGATGCCGCCCACCGGCGTCACCACGACGACGTCATAACGATTCCCCTCCGCTTCGCGAGCGCCGGCATAGGTGAATTGAGCAGGGAAACGATCCGGGAAGAAATAGCCCTGGACGTCCAAATATCCGCTGAGCTTCGTGCCCACGAGCTGCTGCGGATTTGTAATAATCTGGGCTTTGCCGTCGGGGCCGAGCCGCCATCCCACTTTGCCGTCGAAGCCGCCGCTTGTGGTCACGCTGGCGAAGGTCTCGACGTTCGTGAAGGCCATGGTTCGATAGTCGCCCCATTCCTCGTAGACACCGTTTACCTTGCCATCGCGGACGCGCGTGCCGCTGCTGTGGAAGGTCGCAGCTCTATCAAGCTGGGCGCCGCCGGCGGCAGCCTTCGCTTGCGCCATGAGCTTTGCTGCGTGCGTCGCCGGGTCCGGCTCGGCCGTCGCGCAGCCTGCCATCGTCACCAGGGCCACCACCGCGCATAACCATCTCTTCATGGCGCCCTCACCCCCAACACGCTAGGGGCACATCCGGGCACGGTCAAACTGGTGCCTTCTAGGGCAGCTTTTGACCCATCGCGCACGCCTTTTTACAGCGCGGAAATGTCGAGCTCGGCCAGCCGTTCTCGACGCGCGGCGTAACGGTCCCCCAGGGCAATAGTGTTCAGAAAAGTTTCGAGAATAGCCTCAGCGGTGGCGTCATCGGTGTTCTCCGCGCCCAAGATCAGCATATTGGCGTCGCCGTGCTCGCGAGCGGGGACGCTTTCCGCTGAGGTGTGAAGCAGCGTGGCCCGTATGAACGGAAACCGGTTGGCCGTAATCGCCATCATCTGTCCGCTGCCGCATATGCCTATCGCGAAATCGGACCGGTTCGCCTTGATTTCGGCCACCAACCGAAGAGCGTAGTCCATCGCATCGACCCGCACCGCACCGCTCTTGGCGCCGCAGTCGGTCACTTCATAGCCGTTGGCGAGCAGCCACGTTTTTAGTCGCTCCTTCAAAGCGACGCCGCGATGGTCGGAGGCAATCGCGAGCGGTTTGTCGGTCAGCGTGTGGCTCATAGCGTAGCCTAACGCGCTCGCGAAGGTCGGTGCAATTTCGCCATCACAGCTTGCGTCTGCTTTTCGGCTCGATCCTCACGTCGGCCTCCGACCCTTAGCGGACATACGGCAAGTCGGCTGCGGGACAGCAAACGGTTCGGTAGCTACGGCAAGGTATCGTCTGCCGATGGCACGCGTCCCCGACGACCTCCGCGACGGTTACCTCACAGCCCTTCGGCTTCGCGCGTTCGTTACGATCGTCGCAATCGGGACTTTAGCATTCCTCGGAACGACCGGCTGCGCGCTGTTGCCCCGACATGCAGCGCGCTTCCGCATGGCCATCGCCTTGAATGTCATGGGCAAGGTCATCAACGAGTCAAGTATAATACAAGTTGCGTTCAGATTTAATAAGTCGCCGTTCGGGACGCCAGATTTTCAATCTCTGATTTGTGGACGTGCGATTATATTCGACCTCGGGGCCCGTGGGCATCTGGTCGCCACATTGCAGCCGGATTACACAATTCGAGGCACTTCGGTCGGCGTTGAGGAAATAGCCCTTCGTGCGTTTTCGACGCTCTCAAAGCGACCCTACCACGGCTACGCACCCGAATCCGCGCGGCGGGAAATGTCGAAGTTCCGGGGCCGAGTCGAACTTCCGTCGAATCTGCTGCCTCAGTTCGTTTGGTTACCCCAGCCGGACAATGTGGCCTCTGCTGTGAACGTGGAGCCCGACGCTTTCGGGACGACGATCGGGAGCGACGTCTCGCTTCGAAGCGTCAGCCTTGAGACCACGAGCCTTCCCACCAATGGCCGAATTGAGCCGGCGCCAGTTTGGCTGGATCAGATGAGGCATGGGCTGCAGCCTGATCGACACGGTCCCGTCTTCCGGCTCAGCCCTTTCAACCTAGAGAGGCGCGATTGTCGTGACTGACGCGGCATCAGAGCCCGCTTTAGGCGACGGCTCACCACCCGGGGCGGACGTCAGGGAGGTCTGCTTAGTGGCATCAGGTCGAGCGCCGTTGGGCGCGGCGATCCAGGCTTGGCCGGGCAATAGAGGTTGGGACCGTAGCAGCCAGCCACCAGGAACAGCAGGCCGATGAAAGCTGCAAACAGGGTCAGCGCGCTACCTGCTGCGAACAAGCTCCAGCCGCATAGCCGCTTCGACCGATCCTTGGCGCACCAAAGCACCATGATGGCGGTCAAGAGGAGGAGGATGGAGGCAGCAAACAAATTTCTCGGTTGGAGAAGGCCGTCCATTGCTTGATCTATCCGTGCGCCCTAAGGAGAGGGTAAGCCCGCACGGTGAACCACCGGTTCATGCGACGAAGAAAGGGGCGGTTCGTGGAGTTCACGAGCGATTTCGCCACCTGGGTTGTCTTTTGGGGAGCCGAAGGCGGAGAGGATTAGCGCAACGTCCGCTCACCACCTGTCTCGGCCGTTCAGGACGTCCACTTCCTGGTGAGCCAGGCGAGACCGCTACCGACCCTTAGCGGACGTCGGCAAAGCCCGCTTCTGAACCTAGCTGCCGGATCGGACCGCTACGCGAACTGCTTCAGTCCGGCCCTGCTCTGTGCTCGTCTTTGGGTGAATAGAAGCAGGCGGCAAGAAACCCTAACACCATCGCGCCCTGCCAAAGCCAAAAGCCGGAGTATCTGCAGGTTCGTACGCCTACTCCCTCAATGTCGGGGATTTTAGCTGTAAATGCATTTGCAGCACAAAGTAGAGCCAACACGGACGCCACCACCGCGGCGCCACGCCCTTTACGTGTGAGCGAGAAGTAGAGAGACACCAACAGGAACGCGTTTGCCAGCCAGCCGATCTGCCGAGATAGCAACCCAAGCCAACCTACGAGCAGCAACCACAGACCGGCGCTCCCCGATGGCGAGTTGCAATTGCCGAGCGCGGGAATGGCCAACGACAAAAGGTAAAGCGCCAACGCAGCGCGCCCAAGCGCGCTTCTCCAAGTCAGTCGGCTGAGGGTGGAAAGGCGGAGCATCGATTCCTGCGGAGAGGCCGCTCAGTCAGCTAAAGGCAATCGGTGAAGAACGACTCAACGGACCAGGGTCAATGTCCGCCACCCACCCATCTCGGCCCATCCGGACGTTCGCTTCCTGGCGACCTACGCGAGACCGCTAGCGACCCTTAGCGGACTCTTAGTCGTGGTCGCGTACCGTCCGCGTACATGGTGAGGCGGAAATGAGTTCGGGTCGTATAAGCGAGGGGCAGATAGTAGCCGCGGTTATCGTCGGCGCGTGCCTTACCGCGTATCTGGTCTGG
>DATJHI010000016.1:0-69788 GCA_035493955.1 Caulobacteraceae bacterium
TCGCTTGAGGGCGTGCGCGAGGACGTCGTCGACATCGTCCTGAACATCAAGCAACTGGCCGTGCGCATGCACGCCGAAGGCCCCAAGCGCATGACGCTGCGGGCCACGGGCCCGGGGCCGGTCACCGCCGGGCAGATCGACGCCCCGTCCGACATCGAGATCCTGAACCCCAACCACGTGCTTTGCACGCTGGACGACGGGGCGACGGTGCGCATGGAGCTGACGGTGCAGAACGGCAAGGGGTACGTCCCGGCCGACCGTAACCGTCCCGAGGACGCCCCGATCGGCCTGATCGCGGTCGACGCCCTCTATTCGCCGGTGAAGCGCGTCGCCTACCGCGTCGAGCCGACCCGCCAGGGCCAGAGCCTCGACTACGACAAGCTGATCATGGAAGTGGAGACCAACGGCGCGGTCACGCCGGTGGACGCGGTCGCCTACGCGGCTCGCATTCTGCAGGACCAGCTCCAGATCTTCATCACCTTCGAGGAGCCCAAGAAGCCGTCGGCGGAGGAGGGCAAGCCCGAGCTGCCGTTCAACCCGGCGCTGCTCAAGAAGGTGGACGAGCTCGAACTGTCGGTCCGTTCGGCCAACTGCCTGAAGAACGACAACATCGTCTACATCGGCGACCTGATCCAGAAGACCGAGGCGGAGATGCTCCGCACCCCGAACTTCGGCCGCAAATCGCTGAACGAGATCAAGGAAGTGCTGGGTTCGATGAACCTCCACCTCGGTATGGACGTGCCGAACTGGCCGCCCGAAAACATCGAAGACCTAGCCAAGAAGTTCGAAGACCAGATTTAGGCGCTACCCCGCGTCGCTCCGGGCCGCTTGCGCGGCCTGGGCCCTTTGATGCCGCAACAGCGGCGGAGGGTCCCGACGCTTCGTGATGACCCGGGCGGGAGCCGGTCGGGATTTGTTCAGGTTGGCGCGACAAGCGCCGCACGAGGAGACTAGCCATGCGTCACGGTTCCGCCCACCGCAAGCTCGGCCGCACCACCGCGCACCGCACCGCCATGTTCGCCAACATGGCGGCCAGCCTGATCAAGCACGAACAGATCGTCACCACCCTGCCCAAGGCCAAGGAGCTTCGCCCCTTCGTCGAGAAACTGGTGACCCTGGCCAAGCGCGGCGACCTGCACGCCCGCCGTCAGGCCATCAGCCACGTGCGCGACGTCGAGCAGGTCGGCAAGCTGTTCGCCACCCTCGGCCCCCGCTACTCCGCCCGCAACGGCGGCTACATCCGGGTGCTGAAGGCCGGTTTCCGTCACGGCGACAACGCCCCGATGGCGGTGATCGAATTCGTCGACCGCGACACTGCCGCCAAGGGCCTCGACTCAGGCCCCACCATGGGCGGCGACGCGGCCTGATCCTTCGAGCCAGACGTCAGATTTGCAAAACCCCCGGGGCACGCGCTCCGGGGGTTTTTCTTTGCAGGCCGAAGAGGCCAAGCGCCGCCGGGGAAGGCGTTTGGCGGCGCCACTCCGCCATGTTTTGGCGTTAAACTGACCCGCACGTTCCGCTCGAGATCACCGCCCCATGCGCCTAAGCCGCCTTTGTCTGCCGATCCTGGCCCTGCTGGCCGCCTGTTCCGACCCGACCAGCCGGACCACTGCCCAGACCCTTCCGGCCACCCCGCTCGCCGCGCCCAATCGCGAGGTTCCGCGGGATGCGGCGACCATGCGGGCCTCCTTCGCGCCGGTCGTGCGCAAGGCCGCCCCCGCCGTGGTCAATGTCTATAGCCAGCGCCGGGTGCGCCAGCAGGTCGATCCGTTCTGGGAAATGTTCGGCGGCGGGGCCGGCATCCCGCGCGAACGGGTGGCCCAGTCCCTCGGCTCGGGAGTGATCGTCCGCGACGACGGCCTGATCGTCACCAACAACCATGTCATCGAGGGCGGCGAGCAGATCCGCGTGGCCCTGGCCGACCGGCGCGAGTTTCCGGCCCGGGTGCTGCTGGCGGACCCGCGGGCGGACCTGGCCGTGCTGAAGATCGACGTCGGGACCGAGCGCCTGCCGGTGTTGCCGCTCGCCGCACGCGACGACGCCGAGGTGGGCGACCTGGTCCTGGCCATCGGCGACCCGTTCGGGGTCGGACAGACCGTGACCAACGGCATCGTCTCGGCCCTGGCCCGCACCGACGTCGGCGCCAGCGACTTCTCCTTCTTCATCCAGACCGACGCCCCGATCAATCCGGGCAATTCCGGCGGGCCGCTGGTCGACATGGCCGGCAACATCATCGGCATCAACACCCTGATCTATTCCCGCAGCGGCGGCTCCAACGGCATCGGCTTCGCCATCCCCGCCGGCATGGTGCGCCGGGTGGTGGATACCGCCATCGGCGGCGGCCAGGCGGTCGTGCGCCCCTGGCTCGGCGCCCGCACCCAGACCGTCAGCGCCGACGTGGCCAAGGGCCTGGGCATGGACCGGCCGCAGGGAGTCCTGGTGTCCGCGGTCTATCCGGGCGGCCCGGCCGCGCGCGCCGGCCTGCACGAGGGCGACGTGATCCTGTCCCTCGACGGCCAGGTCGTGAACGACGACGCCGCGCTCAACTATATGGTCGCCACCCGCCGCCCGGGGGACGACCTCGCCCTGTCGGTGCGAGGCAAGGGCCAGACCCGCAGCCTGCCCGTGCACGTGCAGAGCCCGCCCGATACGCCGGCGAAGGACGAGCGGACCCTGGCGGGGCAGCAGCCCCTGGCGGGAGCGACGGTGATCAACCTGTCTCCGGCCGCCGCCTCGGATCTCGGCGCCGACCCCTTCGCCACCGGGGTGATGATCACCAAGGCGGGCGGGATCGCGGCCCAGGCCGGCTTTCGCCCCGGCGACCTGGTGCGCACGGTCAACGGCCGGGCCGTCGGCTCAGTCCGCGACCTGGCCGCCGCCGTCGCCGGCTCCCAGCGCTGGCGCATCGTCATCGAGCGCGATGGCGAAGAGGTGACGGCCGATTTCTAGCCGACGTCGCGTCGGTCCTTTCGGCCACGCAGACACTCCGTTTTGCGCTCGTTCACGACGATTTTGGATCGAACCAATCCAAAATCATAAAACGTGATCGATTCTAGGTGCTTAGGGCGGGATGCTCGTGAAAAGCCGGCATCCACTTTTTCGCATCCCGCTTTGGCCTTCTGGTAGCTTGCCCCGATGACGGATCTTTTCGAAGCCGCGGGGCTGACCCCCTCAGCCCCGCGCCCCTTGGCCGAGCGGCTGCGCCCCAGGACCCTGGACGAGGTGGTGGGGCAGGAGCATCTGCTCGGCCCGGAGGGTCCCATTGGCCGCATGGCGGCGGCCAAGCGGCTGTCGTCGATGATCCTGTGGGGGCCGCCGGGCGTCGGCAAGACCACCATTGCCCGCCTGTTGGCCCAGGCGGCGGGCTATGAGTTCCAGCAGTTGTCGGCGGTGTTCTCCGGTGTCGCCGACCTGAAGAAAGCCTTCGAAACGGCGCGGGGCCGCCGGGCCGCCGGCCAGGCCACCCTGCTGTTCGTCGACGAGATCCATCGCTTCAACCGGGCCCAGCAGGACGGCTTCCTGCCCTATGTCGAGTCCGGCGACGTCACCCTGGTCGGGGCCACCACCGAAAACCCCTCCTTCGAGCTGAACGGGGCGCTCTTGTCCCGCGCCCAGGTCTATGTGCTGCGCCGGCTGGACGAGGCGGCGCTGGAGACCCTGCTGACCCGGGCCGAGGCGGACGAGGGCAGGGCGCTTCCGGTCACGCCGGAGGCCCGCGAGGCGCTGATCGCCATGGCCGACGGGGACGGCCGCTATGTCCTGACCCTGGCCGAGACCCTGTTCGCCATCGGCCAGGACCAGCCGCTGGACCGGGCGGACCTGGCTGCGGTGCTGCAGCGCCGCTCCCCCGCCTACGACAAGGACCGGGAGGAGCACTACAACCTGATCAGCGCCCTGCATAAGTCGATCCGCGGCTCCGACCCGGACGCGGCCCTGTACTGGCTGGCGCGGATGTTGACCGGCGGGGAGGAGCCCTTGTTCATCGCCAGGCGGCTGATCCGCGCGGCGGTGGAGGACATCGGGACCGCCGATCCCACGGCCATACTGGTCGCCACCGCCGCCAAGGACGTCTACGACTTCCTGGGCAGCCCCGAGGGCGAACTGGCCCTGGCCCAGGTGGTCGTGCACCTGGCCTCAGCGCCCAAGTCCAACGCCGTCTACACCGCCTACAAGGCCGCCGCCGCCGCCGCCCGCGAGACCGGCTCGCTGGGGCCGCCCGAGCATATCCGCAACGCCCCGACCAAGCTGATGAAGGACCTGGGCTACGGCCAGGGCTACGCCTACGACCACGACGTGGAGGGCGGCTTCTCCGGCCAGAACTACTTCCCCGACGGCATGGAGCGGCGCCAGTTCTACAAGCCCGGGGGCGAAGGGGCCGAGGCGCGGATCAAGGAACGCCTGGACCGCTGGGCGGCGATCCGCCGCGAACGGGGGGAGGGGTGAGGGCCATGGAGTCCTTCTCCCCTTGCGGGAGACGGTGTCGGCGGAGCCGACGGATGGGGGGTCGCGCAGACGGCGCCCTCAGTGTCCTTGAAACCAGAAACCGGGCGGGGCGGCGCAACCCGTCATCCGACCCTCCGGGACGCCTTCTTCCGCAAGGGGAGAGGGGCGCTTGAAATTGCCTCCACAGCCCAAGGCCATCGACCGCGCCATCCAGCTCACCCCCGAGGAGATCGCCTTCGTCCGGTCGCTGGTGATCCACGAGGACGCGGCCATCCTGGCGCTGAACAAGCCCGCGGGCCTGTCCAGCCAGGGCGGGCGCGGCCAGGTCCATACCCTGGACGAACTGCTGTGGGCCTTCGCCAGGGCCAGCGGAAACCGGCCGCGGCTGGTCCACCGCCTCGACCGCGACACCTCCGGGGTGATCCTCACCGCCCGCACCAAGCCGGCGGCAGCCTACCTCGGCAAGGCGCTGATGGCCCGGCGGGGCTTCGACAAGACCTATATCGCCCTGATCGCCCCGGGTCCGCCCGATCCGCGCGAGGGCCGGATCGAGGTCCCCCTACGCCGGGACGAGGTCGGCCGCGAGGCGATCATCCGTCCCTGCGCCGCCGATCACCCGGACGCCCAGGCCGCCCTGACCCTCTACCGGACCCTGGAGGCGGGGGAGGGCGCGGCCCTCGTCGAACTGCGCCCCGAAACCGGCCGCATGCACCAGTTGCGGGTCCACCTGGCCTCGATCGGCCGGCCGATCCTGGGCGACGCCCGCTATGGGGGAGGCCTGACCCTGAACGGGTCGGCGGTCCCCCGGCTGATGCTGCACGCGCGGGCCCTGCGCTTTCCCCATCCGGACGGGGGCTCGATGCGCGTCGAGGCGCCGCCGCCGGAGGACTTCCGCGAGGCCGCGGCGCGGGCGGGCATAAGGCCGGGCGTCACGCCACCAGGTTGATGGTCGTGGACGCCCGAGGGTACATGTAGACCGACGAATACAGGTTGAGGTTGCCGATCTTCAGGAAGTCGAGGATCGGCGTGTAGGTGTAGGTCACTTCGCTGAAGATGACATTGGTGTTCGCCACCTTCAGCGCCGCCGGCACTGTGATCGCCGCGCCAGCCTTCTTCGCCGTTCCGTTCAGCGTCTGGCTCCAGGCCACCGTGGCGGTGCCGGAATTATCGATGTTGATGCAGGTCACCACCACCTTGGCCTTCGACGCCGGATTGGGCGCCAGCACCTGGGTCGAGGCGGCCAGGATGTCGGGCATCTGCTGGCTGATGCTGATGGTGCTGTACTGGGCCACCAGGTTGGACACCGTGCCGGCGGCCAGGGACACGGTGCGGTCCAGGGCGATCGCCTGCGTCACCTCGGTGGAGCCGAAGCACAGCAGAAGCAGGGCCGGCAGGATCAGGGCGAATTCGGTGGCGGCGATGCCCCTGCGGTCGCCGGCGAGGGTGCAGCAGGCGAGGCGGACGCGGCGTCTGGCGGTGCGAAGGATCATGTCAGAAGGGCTCGTTCCGGAACACGGCGGTCCCCATCAGCAGCCGGTAGTTGCCGTTCATGTTCGACATGTTGAACCCCAGGGGCCCGATGAACACCGGCCACTGGTAGAACACCTGAACCATCATGATGTCGCCGACGCCGCCCGTGTTGTAGCTGAGGCTGGCGCTGTTGAAGGTCCCGTTCACCAGCGGATTGAGCTGGGTGACCGAGGTGAAGCTGTTGAATTTCTGCACGTTCACCTTCAGCCCGGAGCAGGTGAACATCGCCTTGGCGTTGTTGCAGACGTCGGTCTGGAACTGGCTGCTGGTCATGGCCGCGTTCTGGGCCTGGCCGGTCATGATCAGGCGCGCCGACTTGGTCACCGCCGTCTGCAGCACCTGCTGGGCCAGGAACACCGTGCCGATCTGGAAGATGGCGAAGACGATGGAGAAGAAGGGCAGGGCGACGAAGGCGAACTCCACCGCCGTGGCCCCGTCGCGCGATCGCGCCAGCCTGCTGAGGAAGCGGGGCAGGGTCGGGGAGGTGATGCGGCGCGCCGTCATTTCGACAGGTGGGCCGATTGCACCGCCAGGGCGAACAGGCTGGACAGGGCGGCGGAGATGTCGCCCCCGGTCTGCACCTCGTAGAACAGTCCCGGCGAGGCGCAGTTCTGCAGGGTGGGGCTGATGTTCGGCTGGAACGGGGCGATATTGTTCACGTAGAAGCTGTTCGACGGCAGCGGCAGATAGGTGGTGTAAAGCACCGCGATGCGGATGCCCCTGGTCTTGATGGTGTCGCACAGGGCGGTGTCGATCACCGATATCTTCCGGGTGACGCCCGAGCCGCTGTTGGTGTCTTCGTCCCCGACCCCGTCGGTTACGAAGAACATCACCTCTTGCGGCGTGTCGCCGCTGACGGCTGTGCCGCTGCCGGGATCAGGCATGAGGGTGTTCAGGCTCTGCATCGCCTTGGTGTAGTTGGTGTCCGTATCGTTGTTGTTGTTCGTCTTGCTCAGGTAGCTATTGGAATAGACCGTAAGGAAGTTGATATTTCCCGCCGCGGTCTTGGCGGTGCTCAAATTTGAAGTCAGCGGCTGGATGGTGTTGAAATTGGTGTCAAAGGTGTAGATCGCCATCTGATAGTTGGCGTTGTTGGTGTTTTCCGTGTTCTGGGCCGTGGTCATCAGGTTCTGGGCCGCCGCGCGCACGTTGTCGATCCGCAGGGTCACGCCGAGATTCTGGGAAAGCTGATAGTTGTCGATTCCGTGTGGATTGCCTGCGACGTCGCTGGAGGTGGGGTTGGTCTCGTGGCAGGCGAAGGCGCAGCCGCCCTGGGCCGAGGTGTTGTTGACCATGGTGTTGATGCCGGCCTGGGTGGCGGCGATGGCCATGGACGGGGAAGAGTCCAGCAGCAGGTAGAAATTGATGTTGGGGGCCAGGCCGGCGGTGGCCGTGGCGCTGCCGACGAGGTTGATGCTGTTCATGCCGAGCGCCCCGGAAAAGGCGTTCTGGGAGGCGACGGTGTAGCTCACCGTGACCGTGCGGGCTAAGCCGGCGGTGACGATGTTAACCGTCACGTTGGCCGGGGCATAGGTGACCCCCGCAATGGAGCTGGCCTGGGCGCCGAAGACGTTCTTGGCCGTGGTCGTGGCCGCCGCGGTCGTGCCCGCCATCGCCGTCGGCGTCACCGCGGCCAGGGCGGCGGCGTCCGCCGCGGCGTTCAACTGGGCCTGACGGTCCGCGGCCGAGGTGTAGTCGACCCCGACCCCCACCATCAGCACCAGGGGAATGGCGGTGATGGCGAAGATCACGGCCACGGTCCCGCGCTTGTCCGTGGCGAACAATCGGGCGAGAAACTTCGACATCAATCCTACCGGCCTCGTCAGGTTAATCGAGACAATGCCGGATTTGCGGTTTGCACCGCGTTAAGACCGAAGCGATTTCCTGAGGATTGACAAAGTGTCGCTGCCCCGTTGGGCCGATACGGGCTTTTCCCTCGCCTGTATCTGGCTTCTACTGCAACCATGCGGGGAAGGTTAATCTATCTCATCCTGGCTTGGCTCACGCTGAGCGCCTCCGAAGCGCGGGCCGCAGCGGCCGCCCCGTCCAGTTGCACCTTGAACAAGCTTGCCGAGTTCCCGGTGACCATGGTGGGGATGAGGCCGATGATCTCCGCCAAGATCAACGGCCAGGAGGTCCGCCTGTTCATCGACAGCGGGGCCTTCTTCAGCACCATCTCGGCCGACGGGGCCAAGCGGCTCGGGCTTCCACTCTCGCCCGCCCCGTTCGGCTTTCAGATCAGCGGCGCCGGCGGTCGGGAAACCCCCAGCATCGCCACGGCCAAGAGCTTCGAAGTCGGCCCCTTCTCCTTTGCCAATGCCGAGTTCCTGACCAGCCCCCGGGCCGGCCTGGATTCGGGGGGCGTGGGTCTGCTGGGCCAAAACCTGCTGAACGCCGCCGACATCGAATATGATCTCGCCAACGGCGTGGTGCGTCTGATCCGTCCGGGCAAGGGTTGCGGGAAGGCGCCCCGGGCCTATTGGGCCCAGACCTACTCCGAGGTGGAGATCGAGCCGACCGACAACCCGCTCTCGCCTCAGATCATCGCCAAGGTGACGGTGAACGGTCACCAGTTCCGCGCCATGTTCGACACCGGGGCGGGAATGTCCGCCATGTCGCTGCTGGCGGCGACCCGCATAGGCGTCACGGCTCAATCCAAAGGGGCGGTTTCGGCCGGGAACAGCGGCGGTTTCGGTCCGCGCCGGTTCGAGACCTGGACGGCGCCGGTCGATAGTTTTTCGATCGGCGACGAAACCGTCAAGAACACGAGGCTGCGTTTCGGCGACATGGAATTGAACCGGGCCGACATGCTGATTGGCCCCGACTTCTTCCTGTCGCATCGGATCTACGTCGCCAAGGACCAGAACAAGATCTACGTGACCTACAACGGCGGGCCGGTGTTCAACTTGGCGTCGGGGGCTTCCACGAGCGCCCCGTCCACGGCTCCGCCGCGCGCCGATGCGCAGCCGCCGGCCCAGGCCGCTCCCATCGATGCGGACGGCTTCAGTCGCCGCGCGGCCGCGTCCGTCTCCCGCCGAGATTTCGCCGGCGCCATCGCCGACTATAGCCGCGCGGTAGAGTTGGAGCCCAAGGTCGCCAAGCACCTTTATGACCGCGCCGTCGCCCGGCTCGACAACCGCCAGCCGGTGCTGGCCATGGCCGATCTGGGAGAGGCCCTGCGGTTGCAACCGGACTATCCTGAAGCCCTGGTGACCCGTGGTGCGCTCTATCTGACCCAGCGCGACGAAGCCAGGGCGCGCCCCGACTTCGAGGCGGCCTTGAAGCTGCAGCAGCCGGGCGTCCCGATAAGGCTGACCATCGCCGCGGCCTACGAACGGATGTCGCTGTATGAGGCTGCGATCGGTCATTACGACAAATGGATCGAGGAACATCCTAAGGACCAGAACCTGGCCAACGTCCTCAACAGCCGTTGCCGGGCCCGGGCGCTCTGGAACCATGAGCTCGACAAGGCCCTGGCCGATTGCGACGCGGCGCTCAGGATGCGGCCGCACACCGCGAATTTCCTCGATAGCCGCGGTCTGGTGCGTCTGCGCCTTGGCCAGTTCGACCAGGCCATCGCCGATTATGACGAGGCGCTGAAACTGCAGCCGAAGCAGGCGTGGTCGCTTTACGCCAGAGGTCTGGCCAAGCAGGGCAAGGCCCTGAAGGCGGACGCGGCCGCCGACATGGCCGCTGCCGTGGCCATGGACGCCACGGTCGCCGCCCGGAGCAGGCAGTATGGCCTGACGCCCGCCGGTTCAGGCCCCGCGTCAACCCCGATCGCCGCGGGCCCTTCGCAGCCTCCACCGCCACAGCCGAAGCTTCCTATCGTCATCCAGTCGCCGAACGCCAATCCGGGTTGGCTGATCAGGCCCTCCTACGAGCAGACCGCGTTCTACTATCCTGAGCGGGCGCAACGGCTTTCGGTGGCGGGCAATGCGGTCGTCCAATGCAAGGTCGCCGCCGACGGCGCCGTGACCGACTGTTCCGTCGTGGAGGAAAATCCCGTCGACTTCGGGTTTGGGGCGGCGGCCATAAAGTTGTT
The DNA here is from genome assembly GCA_035493955.1 of Caulobacteraceae bacterium. Lineage (GTDB taxonomy): Bacteria > Pseudomonadota > Alphaproteobacteria > Caulobacterales > Caulobacteraceae > NCED01. The sequence goes on from DATJHI010000016.1 coordinate 10,019, forward strand.
GACCGCCTACGCTCAGTTCTCGCCAAAGATCGCCGAAGGTCACATTGTCGCCGGCGCCTCCATCAAGGTGCCGATAGCTTTCAGTACGGCGCCTCGGCCCGCGCCCGCGGCCCCTTGAGCGCCTATTTCTCGCCTTCGAAATAGTCCGCCGGCTGGATCCGGCCCAGGGCCTTGATCGTGGCGGTCCTGAAATCGGCGTCCCTGATCCCCGCCGCATAGGCGACCTTGCCGGTGTCGGGGTATTCGACGATGTCTGCCCCGCCCAGGGTCGAAAAGGCCAGGTATTTCAATGGCGCGTCCGAGGTGTTGACGATCTGGTGCGCCTCCTTGCCGGCGGGGGAAGCGATCAGGTCGCCGGCGCGCAGGGTCAGGCGCTCGCCGTCGAGCCGCAACTCCCCCGTCCCCTCCAGCACATAGAACAGCTCGTGCAGGATGTGATGCCGGTGGAAGGGCCAGGCCCGCTTGCCCGGCTCGACCATCACCAGGCTGCAGCCAAGCCCGACCGAGCCGACCAGGGGCCCCAGGCGGGCTATCCGGGCCGCGAAAGCCTGGCCGTCGCCGTTGTCCTTGATCTCCACCGTCTCCAGATTGACGATCCGCCGTTCCGCCATGGCCGCCTCCGTTCCGTCTTGCGTGGGAGGCTAACGATCAAGATTCCGTTCTGTCCATGGTCTGTCATGGCCATCCCACGTCGCCCCTTGACGATGAGAACAAACCATGAAAAGAACGAAGACAGAACATGGAATGTGAAGGGACTTCCGATGATCCGTCTGGCGCGTGACTCCATGGCCCTTGCTTCGGTGGCCGGCTTCGTTTGGATGGTCTGTACGGCGGCCCACATGGTGGGCTGACGATTCGGGCGCGGGAGGGCAGGGGGCATGGCGAAGGGTGGGCAGGCCGAGGCTTTCGTCCACCTGCGGGTCCGTTCGGCCTACTCCCTGCTCGAAGGCGCGATCAAGGCCGGCGAGATCGGGGGCCTCGCAGCCAAGGCCGGCATGCCGGCCGCGGCGATCACCGACCGGGCCAACCTGTTCGGGGCCCTGGAGTTTTCCGACTACACCAAGAACGCGGGCGTCCAGCCGATCATCGGCTGCGCCCTGCCGGTTTGCGGCATCGGCGAGGGTCCGCCCGAGCGCTGGGCCCGCGCCCCGACCGTCGTGCTCCTGGCCCAGAACGAAGCCGGCTGGCTGAACCTGATGGCCCTGTCCTCCCAGGCCTATCTGGAGAGCGACAGCCCCGACGACGCCGCCGTGCCCTGGGAGTCGGTCGTGGCCCGCAGCGAGGGGCTGATCCTTTTGTCCGGCGGTCCCGACGGGCCGGTCAACCCCCTGTTCGCCGCCGGCCGGAAGGACGAGGGCGAGGCCGCCCTGGCCGAGATGTCCCGGGCGTTCGGCGACCGGTTCTATGTCGAGCTGCAGCGTCACGGCCTGGCGGTGGAGGCCGCGGCCGAGCCGGGGCTGGTCGGCTGGGCCTACGCCAGAGACGTCCCCCTGGTCGCCACCAACGACGTCTATTTCGACAAGTCCGACATGCACGTGGCCCACGACGCGCTGCTGTGCATCGCCGAGGGCGCCTTCCTGTCGCAGGAGGACCGGCGCCGGGTCACCGCCCAGCACTACTTCAAGTCGGCCGCGGCCATGCGCGAGACCTTCGCCGACCTGCCGGAAGCCTGCGACACCACCCTCGACATCGCCCGCCGCTGCGCCTTCATGGTCAAGAAGCGCGACCCGATCCTGCCCCGCTTCGCCACCGCCGCCGGGCGCAACGAGGCCGAGGAACTGGCCTACCAGGCCCGCGAGGGGCTGAAGGCCCGCCTCGCCGCCGGGGCCAACGCCGCCCCCGAGGCCGACTATTGGGCGAGGATCGAACGGGAGATCGAGGTGATCACCTCGATGGGCTTTTCGGGCTACTTCCTGATCGTCTCGGACTTCATCAAATGGTCCAAGGCCCACGCCATCCCGGTGGGACCGGGCCGCGGCTCCGGGGCCGGGTCGATGGTGGCGTGGGCCCTGTCCATCACCGGGCTCGATCCCTTGCGCTTCGGCCTGCTGTTCGAGCGGTTCCTCAACCCCGAGCGGGTGTCCATGCCCGACTTCGACATCGACTTTTGTCAGGAACGACGAGAGGAGGTGATCGCCTACGTCCAGGACAAGTACGGGCGCGACCGGGTGGCCCAGATCATCACCTTCGGCACCCTGCAGGCCAGGGCCGTCCTGCGCGACGTCGGCCGGGTGATGCAACTACCGCTCGGCCTGGTCGACCGCCTGGCCAAGATGGTGCCGAACAACCCGGCCAACCCCACCACCCTGGCCCAGGCCATCGAGATCGAGCCCCGGCTGAAGCAGATCAAGAAGGAGGACGCCTCGGTGGCCAACCTCCTCGAGGTGGCGCTCAAGCTCGAGGGACTGTTTCGCAACGCCTCCACCCACGCCGCCGGGGTGGTGATCGGCGACCGGGACCTGACCAAGCTCGCCCCCCTGTACAAGGACCCGCGCTCGCCCCTGCCGGCCACCCAGTTCAACATGAAATGGGTCGAAGCGGCCGGCCTGGTGAAGTTCGACTTCCTGGGACTGAAGACCCTGACCGTGCTGGACCGGGCGGTCCGCCACCTGAGGAAGCGGGGCGCGGCGATCGACCTCGACGCTCTACCGATGGACGACCCCCCCACCTACGAGCTGCTCGCCTCGGGCCAGGGGATCGGGGTGTTCCAGCTGGAAAGCCAGGGTATGCGCGACACCCTGCGCAAGCTGCGCTGCGGCTCGATCGAGGAGATCACCGCCCTGATCTCGCTCTATCGGCCGGGGCCGATGGAGTTCATCGACACCTATGTCGACCGCAAGTTCGGCCGCACCGCCCTGGACATGCTGCACCCCTCGCTGGAGCCGGTGCTGAAGGAGACCTACGGGGTCATCATCTACCAGGAACAGGTGATGCAGATCGCCCAGGTCCTGTCGGGCTACAGCCTGGGCGAGGCCGACCTCCTGCGCCGCGCCATGGGCAAGAAGAAGAAGGAGGAGATGGACCAGCAGCGCGCCCGGTTCATCTCCGGCGCCAGCGAGCGGGGGGTGCCGACCGAACAGTCCGGCGGCATCTTCGACATGGTGGCCAAGTTCGCCGGCTACGGCTTCAACAAGAGCCACGCGGCCGCCTACGCCCTGATCGCCTACCAGACCGCCTGGCTGAAGGCCAATGCGCCGGTCGAGTTCTTCGCCGCCTCGATGAGCCTTGATCTGTCCAACACCGACAAGCTGGCGGTGTTCTACCAGGACGCCAAGCGCTTCAAGGTCAAGGTCGAGCCCCCGGACATCAACCGTTCCGGCGCCGACTTCGAGGTGGAGGACGGGGCGGTGCTCTATGCCCTGGGCGCCATCCGCAACGTCGGCATGGCGGCGATGGAGCAGGTGGTGGAGGCGCGGGCCGCCGGCGGCCCCTTCGTCGACCTGTTCGACTTCCTCGAACGGATCGACCCCAAGTCGGTCAACAAGCGGGCGCTGGAGAACCTGGCCAGGGCCGGCGCCTTCGATCGTATCCACCCCAACCGGGCCCAGATCCTCGCCGCCGCCGACACCTTGATGGCCTACGCCCAGGCCAAGGCGGCCGAGCGGGTGTCGGACCAGGCCAATCTGTTCGGGGGCGACGACATCGCCGCCGGCCGACCGCGCCTGCCCAAGACCGAGCCGTGGGTCGGGCCGACCCAGTTGGACGAGGAGTTGGCTGCGGTCGGCTTCTATCTCACTGGCCATCCGCTGGAGGACGTGGTCGAGCTTTTGCGGCGCAAGCGCGTGGTGCTGTGCGCCGAGGCCCTGGCCCTGGCCGAGGACGGGCAGGAGGCGTTCCGCATGGCCGGGGTGGTGCGCCGCCGCCAGGAGCGCGCGTCCCAGAACGGCGAGAAGTTCGCCTTCGTCTCCCTGTCCGACCCCACCGGCGAATACGAGGTGCTGTTCCCGCCCGAATCCCTGCGCCGCTGCCGCGAGGCGCTGGAGCCGGGCCAGTCGGTGACCCTCAAGGTCCGCGCCAAGGCCCGCGACGGGGAGGTCCGCTTCTTCGGCGACGACGCCGAGCCGCTGGCCCAGGCGATCGAGAGCGTGGCCGCGGGCCTGCGCGTCCACCTGGCCCCCGCCGCCGCCGACATGGGCAGCCTGAAGAAGCGCCTGGCCCCGGCGGTCAACGGCAAGGGCGGCGAGGTGATCTTCGTGGCGGGCCTGGGAGCCGGCCAGGAGGTGGAGCTGAAACTGCCGGGCCGGTTCCTGCTGGATGCGGCCCTGCGGGGCGCGCTGAAGACCTCGCCGGGGGTGGTGTATCTGGAGGATGTTTAGGGGCGGCGCGGAGGCGCACGGCAAGACCCCTATCCCATAGGAGGATTAGGGCGCTTCCCAACTGCGCTCTTCGTCGTGCTCGCCGGGCATCGCCAGATCAGGCTGCTTTTGGATCAAGGCTATGCGGTCTTCGGCCAGTCGCTCCCAATGTTCCGCCATCTTGAGCATCTGGTCGCGGTGTTCGGCCGAATCCATGGTGGTGGCCAACCCGCGGCACTCCTTGGCGTGGAGACGGTACTCTGAGGCTTTCTTCATATTTCACTCAACCCATCGGCCGGGCGTTCGTTCAACGTGCAGTTGATTATAAATAGCCCGGTGGGCGCGGTTGACGCAGAAGTGTAGGGCGGGGGCAGTTACACGCGCGCGGGTAAAAGGGCGCCCAACTTGGCCTGCAGCGCGTCGGCTTTGGTGTCGTATTCCTCGGCCAATCGGATAAGGGTCTCGGCGGCTTGGACGTCGCCGACATTGTCCGCAAGCCGCCGGCATCGTCGCGCTTGCGCGCGGAAATCCTGGGCGCGGACCTCATCGGTCACATCCTCAAGGATGTTGACGGCGCCCCTGAACTTCCCATCCTTGTCGAAGATCGGCGTCGGCCAGGGACGGAAGTTCACCCGCGTGCCGTCTGGCCGCTCGGCCACCGCGGTCACCCCTCGGATAGGGCGCTGGGTATTGATCGCCACCGCCATCGGGCATTCGTCGTGCGGTAAAAACTCGCCTGCGTTGGTGTAGAGCCGCCAGGTCACGCACCAGCGATCCCGTCCGACTTCCGGTCGTCGGCCCGTAAAATCGATGCACGCGGAGTTGAAATAGGTGACGACGCCATCTTCGTCGGTCACGTAGATGGCCGCCCGGAGTTGATCCAGCGCGTCACGCAGCGCCTTTTCCCCTGCCGCTGCGGCGCCCAGCGCCCGCTCTACAAGGCCTTCGAGATCAGTCATCGGCTGGCGCCTTCAGACCGCACACGAGCCCAAGCGGAATGCCAGGTTCAGGGCGAACGTCCTGCCTCATTCGTACGCCCCTTCGTCCAACACGTCGCGCACTTTCGAAGCCAACTCGCTGGATCCGAAGGGTTTCGTGATCAGGCGTACGCCCTTGTCCAAGCGGCCGTGGTGAATGATGGCGTTCCGCGCGTACCCCGTTGTGAAGAGCACCTTGAGGCCTGGCCGCGCCTTACACGCCTGTTCGACGACCTGCGCTCCGGTCATGCCGCCGGGCAGCACGACATCGGTAAATAGCAGGTCCACCCGCGTCTGGCGCTCAAGCAACCGCAGCGCCGATGGACCGTCGTGGGCCTCGATTACCCGATAGCCCAGCTCCCGCAGGATATCGACCGAATAGGTCCGCACATCGTCGTCGTCTTCAAGGACCAGGATCGTTTCGTCCGCGTCGCCGTCCGGGGCCGGCAGATCATCCTCCGCGTCGGCCTCGGCGGTTTCCTGAGAGAGCAGGCGGGGGAGATAGATCTTCACCGTCGTGCCTTGGCCCACCTCGGAATAGATCTTCACGTGGCCGCCGGATTGCTTCACGAACCCGTACACCTGACTCAGGCCAAGCCCGGTGCCGTGCCCTACGGCTTTGGTGGTGAAAAAGGGTTCGAAGGCGCGATCGACCGTGTCCCGGTCCATGCCCTTGCCGGTGTCGGAAACTGAGATTCCGACATATTGGCCCGGCGAAACCTCGGCATAGTTGGCCGCGTAGGCTTCATCGATGTGGGCATTGGCCGTTTCGATCGTGAGGCGGCCGCCCTGAGGCATCGCGTCCCTCGCGTTGACCGCGAGATTGAGAATTGCCGACTCCAACTCGTTCGCGTCGATTTCAACCTGCCAGAGGCCAGCGGCGAGCACCGTTTCCACCGCGACGGTTTCGCCCAGCGTGCGGTGGATCATCTCCGAAAGATTGGTGAGCACGGTGTTTATGTTGGCCGGCCTCGGATCGAGCGGCTGGCGACGTGAGAACGCCAGCAGCCGTCGCGTGAGAGTGGCGGCGCGTCGGGCGCCTTTCAGGGCCTGGTGGGCCGATCGCCGCAGCCGCGCCGAGTCTTCCGGCAGATTCCGCTCGATGGTGTCGAGGTTGCCGATGATCACCTGAAGCATGTTGTTAAAATCGTGCGCCACGCCGCCGGTCAGCTGGCCCACCGCTTCCATCTTTTGCGACTGCCGAAGCGCCTCCTCTTTGGCATGCAGCTCAGCCGTGCGCTCGGCGACCTGCTGCTCCAGGGTGGCGTTCAGTCCGCGCAGCGCTTCCTCCGCCTTGCGGCGTTCGGCCACTTCGCGTTGGGTCGCCTGGGACAGCCTGGTGTTGTCGATGGCGACCGCAGCCTCGGCGGCCAGCCCCTCCATGCCGCGCTCCGACCGCTCGTCGAACATGCCCGGCGTGGCGTGGCCGAAGAACAGGCCGCCCAGCACCTCTCCCGTCCGGGACATGACCGGCACCGCCAGGTAGGAGCGGACTGGAAGGTGGCCCTTTGGCATACCCTTGCGCGGCGCGTTCTTGCCGTAACGGGGGTCTTTGGTGATGTCGTCCGACCGTACGATGCCTTCGCCGTTGAAGGTCGGGGAGAAAACCGCCGTGTTGCGCGGCATGGGGAACTTAGAGAACGCCTCGATCGGGGCGCCGGAGAGGGTGTAGAGCATGTAGCTCTCGCCCCGGTCGTCCAGCAGATTGTAAAAGAACGCTCCAAACTCGGCGCCCGACAGCTCCACCCCGGCGTCCGTCACGATCTGGACGAGGCGGTGCAGATCAGTCTCTGCGGCGAGCTGCGAGCCGGCCCTGTTCAAGATCGACAGCGCCCGCCGTTCCTCGACGACGGCTTCTTCGGCCGCCCGTTGCCTCGATCGGTCGCGCAGGATTTTCACGCACCCCGTGATCCGGCCGTCCTCGCCGCGGATGGGGTGCATCTCGCCGGCCGCCCAGACGCGGCTTCCGTCCTTGCGCAGCCGCCAACCTTCCTCGCCGCCGCCACGTCCCTTCGTGGCCGCATCGCGCAGTTCTCGCTGCAACTGACCCGCATCTGGGAAGAGGCAGTCGAGCGAGCAGCCCAGCATCTCCTCTTCCGTCCAGCCGAGGATGCAGTGTGCGCCTTCGCTCCAGCTGGTGACCCTGCCCTCTGGGTCGGTGCTGATGATGGCCGTCTCCGTCGCCGACTGAACGATCTGCCGCCATTCGGCAGCGGAGATCATGTCCGGCCGGAATTTAGCGATGTTGTCACTCATCCAGGCCTTCCCCTGTCCACCCGGTACGCTTGTCCTAGTCAGGAATTATTTGGCGCGTTCCGGCTAAAGGCGCCGTTCGATCGCCCGCCGTCTTTGTTTCCCCTTTGAACGGGCCGCTGCACAAGCGGAGCAATACCCAACGCTTACGCGACTAAACGGTTTCACTCCGCGAGGGCAAATCGATATCGGCGGTCCAGGGCGGGCCGCGCGCGGACGGTGTGCCGAACGTGGGCAACGCGCCACCCTTTGTCGCCTTCGACGACAGCTCCCGTTTCACGGCGGAGCCGAAAACCTCTCCTCCACCGTCCCGAAGAGGAGGGGGGTGAACGCGGAGCAGACGGAGGGGGGCGTCGAGCCCGCGCCGCCCTTGCCTTTTCCTGCGTTTGCGCCTATCCCGCCCGCCATCTCACACGCAGACGTTCGGAAACGGCCGGGGAGACATCCCGCCGCCTCCGTTCCGGTCCCTTAGGGGTTTGTCTGCGGTGGCCAACCGGAAGAAAGCATAAACTCGATGGCACTGCCTGAATTCAACATGCGTCAGCTCCTGGAAGCCGGCGCGCACTTCGGCCACCAGACCCACCGCTGGAACCCGAAGATGGAGCGCTACATCTTCGGTAGCCGCGCCAACATCCACATCATCGATCTATCGCAGTCGATCCCGCTGCTGCACCAGGCCTTGGTCAAGGTGCGCGAAGTCTCGGCCGCCGGCGGCCGCGTGCTGTTCGTCGGCACCAAGCGCCAGGCGTCGGACCCGGTGGCTGCGGCCGCCAAGCGCTGCGCCCAGTACTACGTCAACCACCGCTGGCTGGGCGGCACGCTCACCAACTGGCGCACCATCTCCCAGTCGATCGCGCGCCTGCGCGAACTGGAAGGCGTGCTGGACGGTTCGGGCGACGGCCGCACCAAGAAGGAGCTGCTGCAGCTGACCCGCGAGCGCGAGAAGCTCGAACTCAGCCTCGGCGGGATCAAGGACATGGGCGGCATCCCCGACCTGATGTTCGTGATCGACACCAACAAGGAGTCGATCGCCATCCTCGAGGCGCGCAAGCTGAACATCCCCGTGGTGGCCATCCTCGACACCAACTCGGATCCGGACGGCATCACCTATCCGATCCCCGGCAACGACGACGCCAGCCGCGCCCTGCAGCTCTATTGCGACCTGGTGGCCGACGCCGTGCTCGACGGTCTGGCCGCCGGCCAGTCGGCCCTGGGCGTCGACCTCGGCGCCGCCGAAGCCCCCCCGGCCGAGGCCATCCTGCGCACCGAAGCTCCCGCCCCCAAGGCGCCTAAGGCCCCCAAGGCGGCCAAGGCCGCGCCGGCCGCTGCGGCTGAGCCGGCCGCTGAGGCTGCTCCGGCCGAACCCGTGGCCGAGGAAGCCGAGTTGCGCACCGAGGCCGCCCTGGACGCGGTCCAGGACGAGCCGGGCTCGGTCTGACCTGACGTTTCGGCCCGGCCGCCGCCGGGTCGAGTTTGAAACCGAAATAGCCGCGCACCCGGGCCGACCCGGGTGCGCGTGTCTTTGAACCATCGGAGGATTTCCATGGCTGAAATCACGGCCCAGCTCGTCAAGGAGCTGCGCGACAAGTCCGGCGCCGGCATGATGGACTGCAAGAAGGCGCTCACCGAAAACGCTGGCGACATGGAGCAGGCCATCGACTGGCTGCGCACCAAGGGCCTGTCCAAGGCGGCCAAGAAGTCCGACCGCGTCGCGGCCGAAGGCCTGGTGGCCGTGGCCCTGGACAACAGCGGCAAGGGCGGCGTCGGCGCGGCGATCGAGCTGAACAGCGAGACCGACTTCGTGGCCCGCAACGAGCTGTTCCAGGCCGCCGCCCGCCAGATCGCCCAGACCGCCCTCTCCATCGACGGGGGCGTGGAGGCGATCAATGCGGCCAACTGCGGCGACTCGACCGTGGCCGACGTGGTCACCAACCTGATCGCCACCATCGGCGAGAACATGATGGTGCGCCGGGCCGCCCGCTTCGCCGTGGCCGAAGGCTCGGTCTCGGCCTACATCCACAACGCCACTACCCCGGAACTGGGGCGGATCGGCGTGCTGGTGGCGCTGAACTCGGCGGCGTCGGACAAGGCCGCCCTGATCGCGCTGGGCCGCAAGATCGGCATGCACGTGGCCGCCACCCAGCCCCAGTCCCTGTCGACCGAAGACCTGGACCCGGCGGCGGTGGAGCGCGAGCGCGCCATCTTCACCGAACAGGCCCTGGCCTCGGGCAAGCCCCCGGCCGTGGTCGAGAAGATGGTCGAGGGCCGGATCCGCAAGTTCTACGAGGAGGTCGTGCTGCTGAAGCAGGCCTTCGTGATGAACCCGGACCAGACCATCGAAAAGCTGCTGATCGACGAAGGCAAGGCCCTGGGCGCTCCCATCACCATCGCCGGCTTCACCCGCCTTGGCCTTGGCGAAGGCGTCGAGAAGAAGACCGAGGACTTCGCCGCCGAGGTCGCGTCCCTGACCGGCCAGGGCTGAACGTGGATCCTTCCTCCCCCGCGAGAGCGGGGGAGGTGTCCGCGCTTGCGTCCGACCCCGAACCGGACAATCTACGCCGCGTGAACCGCGGGCGTTTCATCACCTTTGAAGGCGGCGAGGGGACGGGCAAGTCGACCCAGGCCCGCCGCCTGGCCGACCGCCTGCGCAGCGCCGGCGCCGACGCCGTGCTGACCCGCGAGCCGGGCGGCTCCGCCGGGGCCGAAGCGTTGCGCGCCCTGCTGGTCACGGGCGAGATCGACCGTTGGTCCGCCACCTCCGAAACCCTGTTGATGTACGCCGCCCGCGCCGACCACCTCGAGCGGACCATCCGTCCGGCCCTGGCCCGCGGCGCCTGGGTGATCTGTGACCGCTTCATGGATTCCACCCGCGCCTACCAGGGCGCCGGCGGCGGGGCCTCGGTCGCCCTGATCGACCAGCTGGAGCGGGCCGTGGTGGCCGCCGACCGGCCCGACCTGACCCTGGTGTTCGACCTGCCCGTCGCCGACGGCTTGGCCCGGGCCCACGCCCGCGCCGGCGGCGAGGCGCGGTTCGAGGGCAAGGGCGAGATCTTCCACCAACGCCTTCGCGCCGCCTACCTGCGCATCGCCGAGCGCGATCCGGTCCGCTGCGCGGTGATCGACGCCGCGCCCCATCCCGACCGGGTGGCCGAGAGCGTCTGGCTGACCATGAGCAAGCGCCTGCCGTCGGAGTTCGCCTGACCATGGCGGCGACGGACGAGGACGAGGGCGTCCACCCCCGCGACAGTTTCGTCCTGGAAGGGGTGGACGAACCCGCCGCCGCCCTGGAAGGCGCCCTCGACCGCGGCCGGATGCATCACGCCTGGCTGCTGACCGGGCCGGAGGGCGTCGGCAAGGCCAGCTTCGCCTACCGCGCCGCCCGTTGGTTGCTGGGCGCGCGGCTCGATCCTGCCTATGGGCGCCTGGGCGCGGCGCCGGACGACGCGACGGCCCGGCTGATCGCCTCCCGGTCCCACCCGGACCTGATGGTGCTGGAGCGCAGCTCCGACAAGAAGGGCATCCCGGTCGACGACGCCCGCCGGCTGCCGGAGTTCTTCTCCAAGTCGCCGTCCATCGCGCCGTGGCGCGTGGCGATCATCGACGCCGCCGACGACCTCAACGTCAACGCCGCCAATGCGGTGCTGAAGACCCTGGAGGAGCCGCCGCCTCGGGGGGTGCTGTTCCTGGTCTCCCATTCGCCCGGGCGGCTCCTACCCACCATCCGGTCGCGTTGCCGGCGCCTGGCCTTCCGCCCCTGGGCGGACGACCGGTTGCAGGCCTTCATCGAGAGCCGCCTCGGACTGGCCGGAGACGATGCGCTGCGCCTGGCCCGCATGGCCAAGGGCGCCCCCGGCCGGGCCCTGGTCCTGCACGCCGCCGACGCCCTGGCCCTGGACGCCGCGGCGGGAGAGCTGCTCGATCGCCTGCCCCAGGCCGACGAGGCGGGCCTGATGGCCATGGCCGACAAATTCCGGGGCGGGGAGGGGGCCGTCCGCTTCGCCCTCCTGATCGAACGGCTGGCCGACCGAGTGCACGAGGCCTCGGTCGCGGGCGCCCTGGCCGGCGCGCCGGGGCCGGGGCTGGACGCCTGGGCGCGGGCCTGGACCCGGCTGGAGGCCATCCCCGGCGAGGCCGAGGCGATCAACCTCGACCGGGCCGACGCCTTCTGGTCCGTGCTGGCCGACCTGCGCGCGGCGGCCAGAACCCGCCCGTTCCGGCTGTGACGGCCGGTCCATGCTGATCGACAGCCACGTCAACCTGCACGCCCCCCAGTTCGACGAGGACCGGGCCGAGGTGATTGCCCGGGCCCGCGCCGCCGGAGTCGGGACCATGGTGGAGATCTCCGATCGGGTCTCCAGTTTCGAGGCGACCTATGCGGTGGCCCTGGCCGACCCGGACATCTGGGCCACGGTCGGCACACATCCGCACGAAGCCAAGGAAAATCCTGGGCTTAAAGCGGAAGACCTGATCCTGCTGGCGGCGCGGGACAAGGTAGTGGGGATCGGCGAGACCGGGCTCGACTATTTCTACGACCTGAGCCCCCGCGAGGTGCAGCGCGCCGTGTTCGCCGTGCACATCGAGGCCGCGCGTGCTTCCGGCCTGCCCCTGGTCGTACACACCCGCGACGCCGACGACCACATGATACAAATCCTGGAAAGTGCTTTCGAAACAGGGCCTTTCAAGCTTCTCCTGCATTGCTACACCTCCGGCCCGGAACTGGCCCGCCGCGCCGCGGCCCTGGGCGCCTGGTTCTCGGTCTCCGGCATCGCCACCTTCAAGGCGGCCGAAGAGGTGAGGGCGGTGATCCGCGACATGCCCGCCGAGCGCATCATCGTTGAGACCGATTGCCCCTATCTGGCGCCGGTCCCCATGCGCGGCCGCCGCAACGAACCGGCCTATCTGCCGCATGTGCTGGACAAGCTGGCCGAAATCCGCGGCTGGAGCCGGGAGGAGGCCGAGGCCCGCACCGAGGACGCCTTCTTCGCCCTGTTCGACAAGATCCCCAGGCCATGAGCGCCCTGGAGTTCACCATCCTCGGCTGCGGCTCGTCAGGCGGCTCGCCGCGGGCCGACGGCAATTGGGGGGCGTGCGACCCGTCCGAACCGAAGAACCTGCGGACCCGATGTTCGCTGCTGGTGCGCCGGACCGGTCCTGCCGAGCCTGGGGCCTGGACCACGGTCCTGGTGGACACCGCCCCGGACCTGCGCCTGCAGACCGCCGCGGCGGGGGTGAAACGTGTCGACGCGGTGTTGTTCACCCACGACCACGCCGATCAGACCCACGGCATCGACGATCTGCGCGCCTTCTACCTTCGGCATGGCGTCCGCATCCCCTGTCATATGGACGAAGCCACCAGCCTGCAGCTCCACGCCCGGTTCGGCTATGTCTTCCGCAGCCAGGGCGGCTATCCGGCCATCTGCGAGGCGGTCGATCTGCCCGCTTATGGACGTCCGTTCGCCATCGACGGGCCTTCGGGATCGATCCCCGTGGTCGGCTTCGACCAGGACCACGGCGAGATCCGCTCGGTGGGCTTCCGCTTCGGCGACGTGGCCTATTCCTCCGACGTGGTCGGCTTTCCGGAGGCCTCGTTCGAGGCGCTGAAGGGGTTGGACACCTGGATCGTCGACGCCCTGCGCGACACTCCGCATCCGACCCACGCCCATGTGGCCATGACCCTGGAGTGGATCGCCCGGGTGAAGCCCCGGCGGGCGATCCTGACCAATCTGCACATCGACCTGGATTACGCGACGCTCAGGCGGCGGCTGCCGCCGGGGGTGGAGCCAGCCTATGACCAGATGCGTTTTGTGGTGGAGGCCCCTGGATGATCGGCGGCCCGGCGGTATCCTGAAGGGAACCTGCGGGGCTGGGCCGGGTTGACCAAGACGCTTCGGAGCTTGGCCGATGATCATGAGGTTGGTTTGTCTGCTGGCGGTGGTGCTGACCGCCTTGGCCTTGGCGCCGAGCGGCGCACATCTGCTTGAGCTGCCCGCCAAGATGCGCCTGGACCGGGCCGATTATTTCACCGTCCAATCAATCTATCGCGGCTGGGCGCTCTTGGGGACCGCCGTGGTGGCCGCCGCGGTCGCCAACCTGGGCGCCGCCGTCCTGTTGTACCAGCGCGGCATCCCCGTGTGGCCGTCGCTGAGCGCCAGCGTGCTGATCGTCTCGACCCTGGCGGTCTTCTTCATCTGGGCCCAGCCGGCCAACGTCGCCACCGCCAACTGGAGCGTCCAGCCGGACAATTGGCAGGCGCTGCGCCATCATTGGGAATACGCCCACGCCGCCAACGCGGTTCTGCTCACCCTGGCTCTGGTTTGCGCGACCCTGGCGGCGGTCAGGATTTCTATCGCCGACCCCGGAATCTCCATAGCTGATTTCCGATAATATTCCTTAGGCGCATTTCGGATATCGAGACGGCGCAACCGTCCCTCTTGGCTTTTGCACCGCCCAGTTGAGCGGGCACAGCGCCTAAACGCGGTGTTTGCGGTTGGGGTGGAAGGCTTCGCCCCGAGCCAGTCGCGCCACCAGTTCGTCGATCTTCGCAACGCGCTGTTCTGCGCCTTTCGCCTGTTGGACGCGGTAGAGCACGGAATAGCGGTTCGCCGCGTCCAGGCTGTCGAAGAACCGCCGCGCCGGCGGACAGGCATCGAGCGCCGCCAGAAGATCGGCGTCGATCTTTGACCGGGATTGCGACGCATAGGCCGCGTCCCAACGTCCGTCGGCCTTTGCCCGCGCCACCTCCGCCAGGCCGTCGGATGTCATCCGACCGATGGCCATCAGGCGCTCCACGCGCTCACGGTTCACCTGGGACCACGCGCTGCGCGCCTTGCGCGGCGTAAACCGAACCTTGAAATAGTGTTCGTCCACACGCCCGAGCTGCCCGTCGATCCAGCCATAGGCGAGCGCGCTGTCGATCGCGTCCGACTTGCTCAGGGTTGGCTCCGGCGCGCCCGCTTTGGCGAACTTCAGCCAGGCGCCCTTGGCGCTTCGAGGCTGATCAGCCAGCCACGCCTCGAATGTCTCTGCGTCGCGGAAGATCAGGAGCGGAAGATCGGGGGGCGGCACCCCCTTCATCTAGCATCTCTAACCGGCGTAGACATCAGATGCCCTGCCCTGGCGTTCCAGTCGGCAAGAGCGCGCCAGCCCCTGCTGGACCAGCGCCGACCTTCAGCCGTCCACGGTCAGGCGCATGACCAGGCCGATGCCGAATTGGGTGTCGCAGCGGTCGATGAGCGCGAAGCCGCAGGCCTTGTAGAACCCGAGCGCCAGCGGGTTGGCCACCACGTGCAAGGCCGATTGGCCGAGCCCCCGCACCGACCGCGCCGCCTGCCCCACCAGCATCCGGCCGACCCCCATCCGCCAGCAGCTCGGCTCGACGAACAGGCCGTCCAGCTCCATCGCCCCGTCCGCCCGCGGCAGGACGACGGAAAAGCCCACGGCGGCGCCGCGATGGTCGGCCACCCTCACCCATCCGGCCTCGATCTGCGCCAGCGGCAGCTCGATGGCGTCGATGTTGGCCATCAGGGCGTCACGATATTCCGGCAAAGCCAGGGAGGCGCGCCATTGCAGCGCCTCCAGCTCCATCTGCTCGGCCGCCACGGCCGGGCGCAGCGCCAGTTCTCGTGGATCCATGCTTCTCGCGCCCCCGCGCCGAATCCATCTTCCCTTGGCGGTCCGGCTCCGGGCAAGCTCGGGTTTTCCTCCAGCCAGAGTCCGCCCGTGCCCGACGCGCCCATCGACCGCCTGATCCAGATCATGGCCCGCCTGCGCGACCCCAAGACCGGCTGCCCGTGGGACCAGGTCCAGACCTTCGCCACCGTGGCCCCCTACACCATCGAGGAAGCCTATGAGGTGGCCGACGCCATCGAACGGGGCGACCTGACCGACCTGAAGGACGAGCTGGGCGACCTGCTGCTGCAGGTGGTGTTCCACGCCCGCATGGCCGAGGAGCAGGGCGACTTCGGGTTCGACGATGTGGTCGGTGCGATCTGCGACAAGATGATTCGGCGGCATCCCCATGTTTTTGCGGATGAAACCTATGATTCCCTCGTGGCCCAGACCGAGGGCTGGGAGGCCATCAAGGCGGCCGAACGCGCGGCCAAGGCGGGCGGCGGCGGGGTTCTGGCCGACGTGCCGGCCGGCCTGCCCGCCCTGTTGCGGGCGGTGAAGCTGACCAAGCGCGCGGCCCGTGTCGGCTTCGATTGGCCGGATCCCGCGGCGGTGTTGGAGAAGCTGCAGGAGGAGGTGCGCGAGCTCGAGGTGGAGATCGAGGCCGGCGACCGGGCCAAGGCGCGGGAAGAATTGGGCGACCTGCTGTTCGTCTGCGCCAACCTCGCCCGCAAGCTGGAGGTCGATCCGGAGGACGCCCTGCGCAGCGCCAACGCCAAGTTCGCCCGCCGCTTCGGCTTCATCGAGGCGGCCCTGGCGGCCGGAGGGCGCGGCCCGGCCGACGCGACCCTCGACGAGATGGAAGCGATCTGGATCCAGGCCAAGCAGGCGGAGAAGGCCGGATGAGCATGAAGATCCGGCGCCTGGGCGCCGCCGGTCCCGCGGTCTCGGCCATCGGCCTCGGCTGCATGGGCATGTCGGGCATGTACGGCCCCGCCGACCGGGCCGAAAGCATCGCCACCATCCACGCCGCCCTCGACGCAGGGGTGACCCTGCTCGACACCGGCGACTTCTACGGCATGGGCCACAACGAGCTCCTGATCGGCGAGGCGCTGAAGGGCCGTCGCCGGGAGGATGTGGTCATCAGCGTCAAGTTCGGGGCCCAGCGCGGACCGGACGGGGCCTGGCTGGGCTACGACGCGCGGCCCCAGGCGGTGAAGACCGCCCTCGCCTACAGCCTGCAGCGGCTGGGGGTGGACCATATCGACGTCTATCGCCCGGCCCGCCTCGACCCCGCCGTGCCGATCGAGGAGACCGCCGGCGCCGTCGCCGAGCTGATCCAGGCCGGCTATGTGCGCCATTTCGGCCTGTCGGAGGTCGGGGCCCAAACCCTCCGGCGGGCCCACGCCGTCCATCCAGTGGTCGACCTGCAGATCGAATATTCGCTGCTGTCGCGGGGGATCGAGGACGAGATCCTGCCCGCCTGCCGCGCCCTGGGCATAGGCGTCACCGCCTATGGGGTGCTGTCCCGCGGCCTGATCGGCGGCCATTGGACCCGGGAAATGCGGGCGCCGGGCGATTTTCGCCTCCACTCCCCCCGGTTCCAGGGGGAGAACCTGGAGCGCAACCTGGCCCTGGTCGAGGCCCTGCGGGGGGTCGCCGAGCTTCGCGGCCTGACCGTCGCCCAGATGGCCATCGCCTGGGTGCTGGCCCGGGCCGACGACATCGTCCCGCTGGTGGGCGCGCGCCGCCGCGACCGGCTGGCGGAGGCCCTGGGCGCGCTCGACATCCAGCTTAGCTCCGCCGACCTGGCCGCCATCGAACAGGCCGCCCCGCGGGGCGCCGCGGCGGGCGAGCGCTATGCGCCGGAGCAGATGGCCGTGCTGGACAGCGAAAAAAGGTCCTAGTCGCCTACTCCGCCGCCGCCTTCAGCTGCGCTTCCGGGAACAGCCGTTCGAAGCGGCCCAGGGCCTGGTCGTCCAGCCGCACGGCCAGCCGGGCGCCCCCGTCGTCTTGGTCGACGCGGTCCATCACCCGGCCGTTCTGATAGAGCCAGGCCAGCGCCCGGCCGTCGTTGATCGGCAACAGCACGTCCAGCGGCGGGGCGGTGTCGACCATGGCCGCCAAGCGCTGCAGCAAGGCCGCGCAGCCTTCGCCGGTGACCGCCGACACGGTGAGCGCCGCAGGCCCCTCCCCCGTTTCCGAGCGCCGCCGCGCGCGGGCCTCGAGCACCATGCGGTCCTCGGACGGGACCAGGTCGACCTTGTTCCAGACCTCGATCAGGCGAGCGTCAGAATCACTCGTTATATCAATCTGTTTCAGGACGGACTTAACGTCGCTGGCCTGGGCCTCGCTGTCCTCGGTGGACAGGTCGCGGACGTGCAGGATCACGTCTGCCTCCTTGACCTCCTCCAGGGTGGCGCGGAAGGCGGCGACCAGTTCGTGCGGGAGGTCGGAGATGAACCCCACGGTGTCCGACAGGATGGCCGGGCGGCCGTCGGGCAGGCCCAGCGACCGCTGGGTGGTGTCCAGGGTGGCGAACAGCATGTCCTTGGCCAGGACCCCGCCGCCGGTCAGGCGGTTGAACAGGGTCGACTTGCCGGCGTTGGTGTAGCCCACCAGGGCGATCATCGGGAACGGGGTGCGCTTGCGGGCCGAGCGGTGCAGGGCCCGGGTGCGGCGCACCTCCTCCAATTGCAGCTTCAGTTTGACGATGCGGTCGGCGATCAGGCGGCGGTCGAGTTCGATCTGGGTTTCGCCGGGGCCGCCGGTCTTGCTCATGCCGCCGCGCTGGCGCTCCAGGTGGGTCCAGGTGCGGACGAGGCGCGAGCGCTCGTAGTCCAGCCTCGCCAGCTCGACCTGCAGCTTGCCCTCGGCGGTGCGGGCGCGGCGGGAGAAGATCTCCAGGATCAGCCCGGTGCGGTCGACCACCTTGGCGTTCCAGGCCTTCTCCAGGTTGCGCTGCTGCACCGGCGACAGGCTGTCGTCCACCACGACGAGGTCGCAGCGGAGTTCCTCGGCCAGGGCGCGGATCTCCTCCACCTTGCCCTTGCCGAACAGGGTGGCGGGCATGGGCCGGCGCACATTGGCCAGCTCGGCCCCGACCACCATCAGGTCCAGGGCCTCGGCCAGGCCGACCGCCTCGTCCAGACGCGGCTGGGGGTCCCGCCGGGCCGACTGGTCGGCCCGGACGGGGTGGATCACCAGGGCGCGCTGAACCGGAGCGCTGCGGTCTATGCCCCGCCCGCGGGCGGGGCCGTCCAGTTCAGGGGAATCGTTCAATCTTCGACGTCAGCCTCCGGGCCCGGCTCGTACAGCTGGACCGGCTGGGCGGGCATGATGGTGGAGATGGCGTGCTTGTAGACCAACTGGCTTTGGCCGTCCCGGCGAAGCAGCACGCAGAAATTGTCGAACCAGGTCACCACCCCCTGCAGCTTGACGCCATTGACCAGGAAGATGGTCAAGGGGGTCTTGGACCGCCGCACGCTGTTCAGGAAAGTGTCCTGCAGATTCTGTTTCTTATCGTTGGTCGTCATCGGTCTCACCTCTAATTCGGAGGGCCAATACGCCCTCCACACACAGCCACGACTCTTAGGCCCGGCCGTGGAACCGGGCAACGCGCAAGCCGCCTTAACGGGCGTCTTTGCGCGCTTGGGCCAGATATAGGGAGCGCAGGCGGGTCGCGACAGGACCGGGGCGCCCGGTCCCTACCGAAACCCCGTCGATCGTCACGATCGGGGTCACGAATGCCGAGGCGGAGGTCAGAAAAGCCTCCGACGCGGCCTTCGCCTCCTCCACGGTGAAGGGTTGTTCCAGCACCGGGATCTGCAGCTCGGCGGCCAGGACGGCCAGGCCCTTGCGGGTCACGCCGCGCAGGATGTTCGCGCCGGTGTCGCGGGTGCGCAGGCGGCCCTGGGCGTCGACGATCCAGGCGTTGGTCGAGGAGCCTTCGGTGACATGGCCGCCCGCGTCCACGAACCAGGCCTCGTAGGCGCCGGCCTCCTTGGCCGCCTGTTTAGCCAGGGCGTTGGGCAGCAGACCCACGGTCTTGATGTCGCAGCGTCCCCAGCGGATGTCGGGCCGGGTGATCACCGCCACCCCCTTGGCGGACTTCGCCTCCTCGGCGGCGAAGTCGATCGCGCGGGCGGTGACGACGACGGTGGGCGGGGTCCCGGCCTTGGGGAAGGCGTGGTCGCGGCGGGCCGCGCCGCGGGTGACCTGCAGGTAGACCAGGCCGTCGCGCACGCGGTTGCGCCGCACGGTCTCACGCAGCACCTGGTCGAGGGCGGCCGGGCTCATCGGTTCGGGGATGCGAAGCTCGCTTAGGGACCGGGCCAGCCGCTCGGCGTGGCCGGCGTGGTCGGCCAGTTTGCCGCCAAGCACCGCCCAGACCTCATAGATCCCGTCGGCGAACTGGAAGCCGCGATCCTCGATCGACACCCCGGCGTGGTTGAGCGGCAGGAATCGGCCGTTGACATAGGCGACGCGCGACAAGGAAGGGCTCCTGTTATCAAATCCGAAGACGGCCGGAGGAGTCGCTTTGCTACTCCTCCCCCTCCTCTTCCGCGCCGCGCAGCGGCGCCACGCCGAGGGACTTCAGCTTCCTATGAAGCGCCGACCGCTCCATGCCGATGAAGGTGGCGGTGCGGGAGATGTTGCCGCCGAAGCGCAGGATCTGGGCGGCCAGATATTCGCGCTCGAACACTTCGCGGGCGTCGCGCAAAGGCAGGGCGATGATCCGTTCGGCTCCCACCGCCCCCGCCGCCCCGGCAGAAGCCACCTCGGCCGGCAACATCTCGGCGGTGATCACGTCGGAGGGATCGCCGGCGGCCAGGATCAGCAGCCGCTCGACGTTGTTGCGCAGCTGGCGGACGTTGCCCGGCCAGTCGTGGACCTGCAGGGTCGCCACCGCGTCCTCCCCCAGCATGCGCTTGGGCAGGCCCGTGGCCTCGGAGATGCGGTCGATGAAATAGGTCACCAGCTCCGCGATGTCCTCGCGCCTCTCCGACAATCCGGGCACCCGCACCGGCACCACGTTCAGCCGGTGGAACAGGTCCTCGCGGAACCGCCCGGCGACGATCTCGTCGCGTAGCTCCTTGGAGGTCGAGGAGATCACCCGCACGTCGACCTGGACGTCCTGGTCCCCGCCCACCCGCCGGAAGCGCTGCTCGACCAGGACGCGCAGGATGCGGCTCTGGGTCTCGCGCGGCATGTCCCCCACTTCGTCGAGGTAGAGGGTGCCGGCGTGGGCGCGTTCGAACACGCCGATCTTCTTGGGCCCGCCAGCGTCCCCCTCCTCGCCGAACAGCTCCAGGTCCATGCGCTCGGGCGTCATGCCCGCCGCGCTCAGGCCGACAAACTCCCCGCGGGCGCGGGTCGAGGCCTCGTGGATCAGCCGCGCGACCAGCTCCTTGCCCGAACCGGGCGGACCGGCGATCAGCACCCGGCTGTTGGTCGGGGCGATCTTGGCGATCAGGGCCCGCAGGGCCTGGGCCGCCGCCGACCGGCCGATCAGCCCGTCCGGGGCCATGGTCTGGGCCCTGAGGCGCCGGTTCTCGCGGCGCAGGGTCGCCGCCTCCAGGGCGCGCTCGACCACCAGCAGCAGGCGGTCGGACTTGAACGGCTTCTCCAGGAAGTCGTAGGCGCCGCGCTTGATGGCGCTGACCGCGGTTTCGATGTTGCCGTGGCCGGAGATCATCACCACCGGCATCTCGGGGTCGACGGTCTTGACCAGGTCCAACAGCTCCAACCCGTCCAGCCCGCCCCCCTGCATCCAGATGTCCTGGATCAACAGGGACGGCCGACGGGCGCGGATGGCGGCCAGGGCCTCGTCGGAATCGCAGGCGGTGCGGACGGCGTAGCCCTCGTCCTCCAGGATTCCGGCCACCAGGTCGCGGATGTCGGCTTCGTCGTCGACGACCAGTACGTCCTGCTTCATGCGGCGGCTCCGGCGATGGTCGAAGGCGCGATCAGGCGCCGGGCCCCGTCACGGGGAAAACGCAGCACGGCCTTGGCTCCGGGAAGATCGGCGGCGTCGGTGAGGATCAGTTCGCCGCCGTGTTCCTCCAGGATGCGCTTGACGATGGCGAGACCGAGGCCGGTCCCCTTCTCACGGGTGGTCACATAGGGCTCCGTTAGGCGGTCGCGGTCCTTGGCGGGAAGGCCCACGCCATTGTCCTCGACCTCGATGATCAGGGCGTCCGCGTCCAGCACCAGCCGCACGCCGATGCGGCCCTGAAGGGCTGGTTCCGCCTGGTGGCGGGCGGCGACCGCCTCGCCGGCGTTCTTAAGTACATTGGTCAGGGCCTGGCCCACCATCCGCCCGTCGCAGAGCAGGGGCGCGGCGCCGCCGGGCTCGTCCAGGGTCACGGCGACGTCGGGATAGGCCACCCGCTGGGCGAACACCGCCTGGCGCAACAGTTCGGCGGCGTCCTCCTGAGCGAACTTGGGCGACGGCATGCGGGCGAAGGCGGAGAACTCGTCGACCATGCGGCCGATGTCGCCCACCTGACGCACGATGGTGTCGGTGCAGCGGTCGAAGGTCTCCAGGTCGTGGGTGATGTCGCCGCGGTACTTGCGCCGGATCCGTTCGGCCGAGAGCTGGATCGGGGTGAGCGGGTTCTTGATTTCGTGGGCGATGCGCCGGGCCACGTCGCGCCAGGCGGCGTTGCGCTGGGCGGCGACCAGCCGGGTTATGTCGTCGAAGGTCAGGACCAGCCCCCCGTCCGAGCGCAGCGACGCCCGCACCCTGAGGCGCCGGGCCTCGGCGCGACGGGTCAGGTCGATCTCCGCCTCGGCGTCGGGCCCCAGGGCGCCGGCCCGGTCGGCCACCTCCTGCAGTTCCGGCGCGACCTCGGCCAGGGGGCGTCCCTGCGCCTCGCCCTCCTTCAACCCGAGCAGGGTCAGGGCGCCGGCGTTGATGGCCGAAACGCGGCCCGAGGCGTCCAGTCCCACCACCCCGGCGCTCACCCCCGACAGCACCGCCTCGATGAAGCGGCGGCGGGATTCGGCCTCGACGCTGGCGGTCTTCAGCGCCGCCTGCTGGGACTGCAGGTCGCTGGTCATGCGGTTGAAGGCGCGCGACAGCACCGCGATCTCCTCGGCGTCGGTGTCGCTGGCCACCCGCGCGGTCAGGTCGCCCGAGGCCACCTGGTCGGCGGCCTTGACCAGCCGCGCCACCGGTCCGGCGATCTGGGTCGCGGCCGACGCCCCCACCCACACCGCCCCGACCAGGACCAGCAGGGCGGTCGAGATATAGGCCAGGACGAAGATCGCCTGGATCCGCGCCCGGCTGGCGTCGGCCTCCCGATAGGCCACCACCGCCCGCTCGGAATTGCGCAACTGGTTCATGATCCCGGCCCCGATAGGCCGGACCACATAGAGGTAGGCGTCCGGGTAGGCGCCGAGCCGGTAGACCGCCCGGCCCATGTCGTGCTCGTCGAAGGCGACCGAGACCTCGCGGGCGGCGGTGCCCAGGGTCTGGGGCGAGGGCGCCAGGTAGTCGGGGGCGTCGACCGCCTCGGCCCGGGCCAGGACCCGGCCGTCGCCATCGATGACGTAGACCGCAGAAAAGGTACGGGCTGCAGCTTGTTGCGCCAGGAAGTTCGAGTAGATGATCCGGCTGTCCTGGAAGGCGGGCGCCGCGCGGTTCAGGTCGGCGGCCATCGGCCCGACCTGGCTCTGGATGTAGGAGGTCTGTTCGTCGACGTAGGACTTGGCCACGGTGGCGGCGTTCTCCACCACCGTGTGGACGCGCTGGCTGAACCACTCCTCGACGCCGCGGGTGACCAGCACGCCGAAGAAAAGGGCCACCACCACGGCCGGGGCCACGGCGGCCACGGCGAACAGGCCGACGAAGCGGCGATGCAGGCGAACCCCGGCGTCGCCCATGCCGGGGCTGAACAGCTGGAGGATGCGCCAACCGACTGTGGCCGCCAGTCCCAGGATCAGCAGCAGGTTGAGCCCGAGCACCACCAGCAGGATCTGGCTCGACCGCGTGGGAGAGCCGGCCACGGGGGCGGCGGTGGCCAGGGCGATGGAGACGGCGGTGACCGCGGCGGCCAGCACCAGGCCGGCGATCGGCGCATAATAGCCCACTCCGCGCCGCCGACGCTCGAGAGCGGCCGGGCCGTCGGGGTTGCGTGGGAGGGCGGTCGCTGCCGAGGCCTCGATCATCCGGCCCAAGGTACGGGCCCCTGAGCCTTCATGGCAACAGGATTGTCGCTTTTTTGCTGCAGCGGTCAAAAAGCGCGCGTTTAAGCGCCGTCAGGCCCTGCCGCTCTGCCCCGACAATTGGCCGGCGCTGACGCCGATCTTGGCCAGGGCCCGTTCCCACTTGGTGTCATGGTCGGCGTCGAAGATCAGGGCCTCGTCCGGATCGCAGGTCAGCCAGACGTTCTCCTTGATCTCGCGCTCCAACTGGCCCGGGCTCCATCCGGCGCAGCCCAGGGCCAGGACGGCGCAGCGGGGGCTCTGGTCCGGGTCGGCGATGGCCTCCAGCACCTCGCGGGTGGCGGTCAGCGACAGCCCCTCCGCCACCGACAGGGTCGATTGGGGGGCGTTGAAGTCGTTCGTGTGCAGGACGAAGCCGCGCTCGCGCTCCACCGGTCCGCCCGACAGGACCGGGCGCCTGGGCAGTTCGATGCGGGCGTCGACCCCCAGACGGTCCAGAAGCTCGGACAGGGTCAATCCCTCCATCGGCCGGTTCACCGCTATGCCCATGGCGTGCTCGGAGGAGTGGGCGCACATCAGGATCACCGCGCGCTCGAAGCGTGGGTCTTCGATGCCGGGCATGGCGATCAACAGGCGGCCGGTGAGGAAGTCGCCGCCGTCGTCTTCGCCGGGCCACGGGTCGTTTGGGTCGGCGCTCATGGACCGACAATTGACGTTGCCGCAGCGGCTGGCAAGGGCGGAAAACCCGCCAACGATCGCTTGCGCCCAGGCCCGCGTCGCCCTTATCTGGCCGCCTCGACCTTCAGGAGACCAAGGCTATGACCATCAAAGTCGGCGACCGCCTGCCCGCGGCCACGTTCAAGACCATGGGTGAAAGCGGACCCGAGCCCGTGGATTCCGAAGCCTTCTTCAAGGGCCGCCGCGTCGCCCTGTTCGCCGTGCCGGGCGCCTTCACCCCCACCTGCTCGGCCAAGCACCTTCCCGGTTTCCGCGACCAGGCCGACGCCATCAAGGCCAAGGGCATCGACGCCATCGCCTGCGTTTCGGTCAACGATGTCTTCGTCATGGGCGCCTGGGCCAAGGACCAGGGCGTGGCCGGCAAGGTCACTCTGCTGGCCGACGGCAACGGCGACTTCACCAGGGCCGTCGGCCTGGAGATGGACGGCAGCAAGTTCGGCATGGGCGGGCGTTCGCAGCGCTATTCCATGGTCGTCAACGACGGCGTGGTCGAGAGCCTCAACGTCGAAGCCCCCGGCCAATTCGAAGTCTCGACCGCCGAACACCTGCTGGCCTCGCTGTAGCCTCCACAGTCGTCCTCGGGCCGAGCCAAGGCAGAAGCCCGAGGACCACGATCCGGCTCAATCCTCATCCCCCTGCGGGCGCACCGACCAGGGGCGGGTCCCGCGCAGGGTCTGGGCCCAGACCACCGTCCATCCGTCGGGGCCGTGGTAGAGTTCGGCCGCGCCCCCGGCGGCCAGGGCCCGCTCGCCCAGCACCAGTTTGCCGGCGCAGGCCGGAGACGTCCCCTCCCCCCGCCGCAGCACCACCACCTCCCCGGCTCGGCACAGGGCGTCGAGGGCGTCGGCCGATGGCGGAATCCGCCGCTGCCAGGTGACCAGCCGCACCGGCGCGGCGGCGAGGGGAAAACAGGCGTCGCGGTTGCAGTCGAACAGGGGCGCCGCCGCGGCCGCAGGGTCGGCGGGCAAGTCCAGGCCCCGCCGTCGGCCCCATAGCTGGACGGAAAACGCCTGGGTCTTGCGCAGGGGAATGGCCTCGTGCGCCAGCGCCACCGCGGCGTTGGCGCCCTCCGGCGCGATCCAGATCGCCGGCGTCGGCGGGTGCGGGACCAGGCTGACCGCGGCGAAGAACGGCAGCCCCAGCCACCGCAGGGGCCCGCGCCACAGGCAGACGAACAACAGGCCGAGGAAACTGGCCGCCAGGGTCCAGTTCGGCCCGCTGGCCACGGTCAGCACCGCGTGCGGCGCTCCGGCGAAAGCGCGGGCGACGCCCAGGGTGGCGTCCAGACCCCAGTCGGCGACCCCGAGGAACGGCTGGCCCGGGCCGAACAGGGCGGCTGCCGTCCCGAGGGCCAGGGCGGGCATGATCACCAGCGAGTTCAAGGCCTCGGTGGCGAGGTTGGCCGGCAGGCCCCAGACGGTGACGCGGTTGAAGTGCTGGATGGCGAAGGGACCAGTGGCCAGGCCGGCGACGAAACTGACCATGAGCCCCGCCAGGAGCCATTCGCCCATGCCTTGGACCAGCTTGATCGGCAGGGGGACCGAGATCTCCCGCGACGGCCGCCGCCAGGTTTCGGCCATGGCCAGAAGCGCGGCGGTGGCGGCGAAGGACATCTGGAACCCGGGCTGGGCGACCGCCTCGGGCTGCAGGGCCAACACCACCAGGGCGGCCACGGCCAGGCTGTGCAGGGTCAGGGCCCGCCGGTCCAACAGAACCGCCAGGCCGGCGACGCCGGCGGTGATGGCCGAGCGCTGGGCCGGCGGCGGCCAGCCGGAGATCACCAGATAGGCCAGAAGCGCCGCCAGGGCTCCCGCCGCGGCGACCTTCTTGCCGGGAACCCTCAGCGCCATCCAGGGCCAGGCGGCGACGCCCAGGCGCAGGAAGGCGAACACGAAGCCGCCGACGATGGCCATGTGCACGCCCGAGATCGACAGGATGTGGGCCAGCCCCGAATCCCGCATGGCCTGGATGTCGGCTTCGGCCAGCCAGGCCTGCTGGCCCGACACCAGGGCCGCGGCCAGTCCTCCGGTGCGCGGTCCCATCCGCTCCACCAGCCGCCGGGCGAGGCTCCATCGGGCCTGGTTGACGGCGAGGCCGATGCGGAAGGTCAGGGGAGGCGGGGCCAGGCTGATCACCTGGGGCGCGCCCAGGGCCAGGCCCGAGCCGCCGATGCGGCGGAAGAAGGCGTCGCGGGCGAAGTCATAGGCCCCGGGACTGGCCGGGGGCGGCGGCGGGCTGAGCAGGGCCAGGACCCGGATCGGCATGCCCGGCCCGATCAGTCCCGACCTGGCGGTGATGCGGATTCGCGCCGGGACCTGGTCGGGGCGCAGGCCCTCCACATAGGTCGGCGCGATCAGCATGCGCGGGTGCTCGGCGCTGGTGGAGACCACGTCGACCACCCAACCCTCCACCCTCGCCGGCTTCATGTCGGCCGGGACGACCGGGGCGGCGACCAGATGGGTGCGCGCGGCGGCGCAGCCGAAACCGGCGGCGGCGAAGGCGGCCAGGACCAGGGCGATCGCCCCCGCGCGGCTGCGGCCCCAGATCGCGACGGCGACGGCGAGGACCACGACGGCCGCCGGCCCCCCCAGGGCCACGCCCAAGGGGGGTTCGGTCTTCAGGGCGAAATAGGCGGCCGCGCCGAGGCCGGCGGCCACAGGGCACCAAAGGGTCCAGCGCTCGGCGTTGGCGCGAACCTCCTCGGCCGCGCGTGCGCGCAGCCGTCGCGTCCACCCCAGGCCCGTGCTAGGACCCGTCGCCCCAACCGGAGCCGCCTGCCCTATGTCCGAAACGTCCGCCGTCGTCACCCGCTTCGCCCCTTCTCCGACGGGTTTCCTGCACATAGGAGGGGCGCGGACGGCCTTGTTCAACCAGCTTTTCGCCCGCCACACCGGCGGACGTTTCCTGCTGCGTATCGAGGACACCGACCGGGCCCGCTCCACCGACGAGGCGGTGGCGGCGATCTTCGACGGCTTGAAGTGGCTGGGGATCGAGCCGGACGGCGAGCCGGTGTTCCAATACGCCAACGCCGATCGTCATCGGGCCGTGGTCCAGGCCCTGTTGGAATCAGGCGGCGCCTACCGCTGCTACATGACCGCCGAGGACCTGGACGCCGAGCGCGAAGCCGCCCGGGCCGAGGGCCGCGCGGTCCGCTCGCCCTGGCGCGACCGCGACCCGCCCGCCGACGCCGATGCGCCCCACGTGGTCCGCTTCAAGGGGCCCAAGGACGGCGAGACGGTGATCGACGACCTGGTGCAGGGGCCGGTGCGCTTCGCCAACAAGGAGCTGGACGACCTGGTGCTGCTGCGCACCGACGGCGCGCCCACCTACAACCTGGCCGTGGTGGTGGACGACCACGACATGGGGGTCACCCACGTGATCCGCGGCGACGACCACCTGAACAACGCCGCCCGCCAGGCGCTGATCTACGAAGCCCTGGGCTGGACCCGGCCGGCCTTCGCCCATGTCTCGCTGATCCACGGGCCGGACGGAGCCAAGCTGTCCAAGCGCCACGGGGCCCAGGCCGTCGGCGACTTCGCCGAGATGGGCTACCTGCCCGAGGCCCTGCGCAACTATCTGACCCGGCTCGGCTGGGGCCACGGGGACGACGAGATCTTCGACGACGCCCAGGCCCAGGCCTGGTTCGACATCAAGGACGTGGGCCGAGCCCCCGCCCGTCTCGACTGGGACAAGCTCAACCACGTCAACGCCCACTGGCTGCGCCAGGCCGACGACGCACGCCTGACCGCCCTGACGACGGCGGTGCTGGCCGCCCGGGGCGAGAGCCTGGGCGAAACCGACCGGGCCCGCATCCTCGCCGCCATGCCGGTGCTGAAGACGCGGGCCAAGACGGTGCTGGAGCTGGCGGACCAGGCCGAATTCATCACCCGGCGCCGTCCCCTCGCCCTTGACGCCAAGGCGCAAGGCCTGCTGACGGAAGAGACGCGGGCGCGGCTGCAGAGGTTGGCGGAGGCGCTGGCCAGGACCGACAGCTGGACCGATCCGGACCTCGAGCTGCTGATCAAGGCGTTCGCGGATGCGGAAGGCGTGGGACTGGGCAAGATCGGCCCCGCGCTGCGCGCAGTCCTCACCGGAGGACGTCCGTCGCCGGACCTGTCCAAGACCCTGGCCGCCCTCGGACGCGAAGAGAGTTTAGGCCGTGTCAACGACGCGCTTTCGCAGCGCACATAAAGCGTTATAAGGCGGCCCGAACGCTCGAGCTTCGGGCGCCCCAAAATATCTCAGGCCGTCGTTCCGCGCCGGCCCCAGCGGAGGTCAGGCATGGAAAACAAAGCCGCGCCAAACGGCAGCGTCTCGCTGAAGTTCAAGGACAAAGAGCTGACGCTCCCCGTGCTGAAAGGCACCTTGGGTCCGGACGTGGTCGACGTCCGCAAGCTGTACGGCGACGCTGACGTTTTCACCTACGATCCCGGCTTCACCTCGACGGCGAGCTGCGAGAGCCAGATCACCTTCATCGACGGCGACAAGGGCGTGCTGCTGCATCGCGGCTATCCCATCGGCGAGCTGGCCGAGAAGTCGAGCTTCCTTGAGGTCTGCTACCTGCTGCTGAACGGGGAACTGCCCAAGGCCGACGAATTCGCCAAGTTCGAGCGGACGGTGACGCGGCACACCATGCTGCACGACCAGTTCGACCGCTTTTTCCAGGGGTTCCGGCGCGACGCCCACCCCATGGCGGTGATGACCGGGGCCGTGGGCGCCCTGTCGGCCTTCTATCACGACTCGACCGACATCTCGGACCCCGAGCAGCGCATCATCTCGGCCCATCGCCTGATCGCCAAGATGCCGACCATCGCGGCGCGCGCCTTCAAATACTACCAGGGCCAGCCGTTCGTGCACCCGCGCAACGAGCTGAATTACGCCGAGAACTTCCTGCGCATGTGCTTCGCCGTGCCGGCGGAGGACTATGAGGTCGATCCGGTCCTGGCCAAGGCCATGGACAAGATCTTCATCCTGCACGCCGACCACGAGCAGAACGCCTCGACCTCGACCGTGCGCCTGGCCGGCTCCTCGGGCGCCAACCCGTTCGCCTGTATCGCCGCCGGCATCGCCTGCCTCTGGGGCCCCGCCCACGGCGGCGCCAACGAGGAGGCGCTCAACATGCTGAAGGAGATCGGCACGCCCGAGCGCATCCCCGAATATGTGCAGGGGGTGAAGGACCGGAAGTACCGGCTGATGGGCTTCGGCCACCGGGTCTACAAGAACTACGACCCCCGCGCGACGGTGATGCAGCAGACCTGCCACCAGGTGCTGGACGCGGTCGGCAAGCACGACGAGCCGCTGCTGCAGGTGGCGATGGAGCTGGAGCGCATCGCGCTGTCGGACGAGTTCTTCATCGAGCGCAAGCTTTACCCGAACGTCGACTTCTATTCGGGCATCACCCTGTCGGCCATGGGCTTCCCGGCGGAGATGTTCACCGTGCTGTTCGCCCTGGCGCGCACGGTGGGCTGGATCTCCCAGTGGAAGGAGATGATCGAAGACCCCTCGCAGAAGATCGGGCGCCCGCGCCAGCTCTACACCGGCGCCACCGAGCGCAGCTACGTCCCGGTGGAAGCGCGGGGCTGAGGAACGGCGGAGGGGGCGCCGCCGGCGCCTCCTCCGGTCTTTCGGACAATCGCCAACACCGCTTCGGCCGCCAGTCCGGCCGGATCGCCCTGGCCGCGGCCCATCTTGTCCAGGGCCGCGTTCTGGGCGGCGACCTGGGCGGCGCGCAGGGCCGGATCGTCCAGCCGGGCAGCAAGGTCGGCGGCGAGGATCGCCCCCGTGCACTGGCCCTGGATCCGCTCCGGGACGATCATCTCGCCGGCGGCGATGTTGAGCAACACCACATAAGGGGTGCGGATCAGCCGCCTGAGCACCGCATGCGTCGCCGCGCCCAGCCGGTAGCCGACCACCATGGGACAACCGGCCATCGCCAGTTCGGTGGTCGCCGTGCCCGAACAGGCCAAGGCCAGGGTCCCGGCGCGGAGGGCGTCGGCCTTGAGCCCCTCGTCCTCGATCAGCACGGGCCGATGGCGCCAACCGGCGGTCTGGGCCCGGACCAGCCCGGCCACCGTACCCGCCACCGGGATCACCACCTTCAGGCCGGGCCGCGCCGCCGCGAGCCGGTCAACCGCCTCGCCGAAGGGTGGACCTACCCGGGCGATCTCCCCCGGGCGGCTGCCCGGCAGCACCAGCAGGATCGGCTCGTCCGCGCTCGCCCCGATGTGGGCGCGCAGCCGGGCCGGATCGGCGCCGGAGAAGTCCCGCTGTAGCGCCGCGGAGCCGACGAACACCGTCTTCAGCCCTTCGGCCTCGAAATAGGGCGCGTCGAAGGGATGCTGGGCCAGCAGGAGGTCGACCGTGGCCGCCAGGGTCCTGGCCCGGCCGGGGCGCGAAGCCCACACCTGGGGTCCGACATATTTGACGAGGGGCAGTCCGGGCAGCCGCCGGCGCAGGCGCTGGGCCACGCGAAGGGTGAACCCCCAGGAATCGATCAGCACCGCCACGTCCGGCCGGGTCGTCTCGGCCAGGGCCGCGGTCTGGTCGGCGCGGCGCACCACCTTGGCGTAGGCCATCAGCCCTTCGAACAGGCCGAGGATGGACAGCTCGGCGATGTCGAACGGGCTTTGCACGCCTTCGGCCGCCATTTGCGTCCCGCCGACGCCGACGAAGCTCACCTGATCTCCCAGCCGCTGCTTGAGCGCGCGGGCGAGGCCCGCGCCCAGCGCGTCGCCGGAGGCCTCGGCGGCGACCAGCATGACGCGCAAGGCGGCGCTCAATCCCCCGCCTCCTGGGCCCCTGCCTCCTGGACCCCTGCCTCTGGGGCGACGCCGATGACGAACAGGCCCAGGCGGTCCGCCGCCTCGACCATCCGCGCCCGGTCGACCACCAGCACGCCGCCCGCCTCTCCGGCGATTCCGGCCAGTCCGGCCGCGGCGGCGCGCTCCACCGTTTCGGGGCCGATCACCGGCAGGTCGATCCGTCGTTCCTGGATCGGCTTGGGCGCCTTGGCGACGACGCCTTTCCAATGGCCGGGCGATCCCCGGAGGGCGGCGGGCAGTTCGGCGCAGCGGCGCAGCATGGCCTCGGTGCCCTCCTGGGCCTCCACGGCCAGCACCAGGCCGTCGACCACGACCGCGGCCTGTCCGATGTCGAGGGCGCCGACGGCGCGGGCGACGCCGAGCGCGCGGGCTATGTCTGCGGCGTCGTCGGGCCCCGGCGCCACGGCGCCCAGACTCCCCTCGCCCAGGGTCAGGCCCGCGTCCACCGCCTGGGCGCCCTCGACGGCGAAGCCCTCCTTCTCGAACTCGCCGAGCAGATAGCGCATCAGGGCGTCGTCGCCCCGGCGGGCGGCCGCCAGGGCGCCGGGCAGCGCCTTCAGCCCCCGCAGGTCCGGCTTCAGGGCGGCGAAGTCGGGGCGCGCCACCACCCCGGCGAAACAGACCGCCTCGCACCCCGAACGGCGGAGCAGTTCGAACACCTTGCCGAACTCGGCCACTCCGGCCTCCGCGCCTTCGAAATCCTCCAGGCCGGGACCGGCGAAACCCTTGAGGCGGAGGACGAACAGGGGCCGGCCGGCGGCGCGGCAGCGCTGGGCCAGGGCGATGGGCAAAGGACCGCCGCCCGCGATCAGGCCGAGCTTGCCTGGGGCCGCCGGGCTCACTGGCCCGGCTGGCACAGCGGCCGGGTGGCGTCGGCGCGGATGAAGTCGACGATCTCGCCGACCTCGGCCGAGCCGGCGAACACCCGGGCCACGTCGTCCAGCCGCTCCTGGAAGGTGCCCTCGGGCGCGAACAGCAGGCGATAGGCCGAGCGCAGGTCGTCGATGGCCTCGCGGGGGAAGCCGCGGCGCTTGAGCCCGACCAGGTTCAGGCCCTCCAACAGAGCCTGGTTTCCCCAGACCGTTCCGAAGGGGATGACGTCGCGGGTCACCGCCGCCAGGCCGCCGATGAAGGCGTAGCGCCCGACGCGGCTATGCTGGTGGACGGCGCTGAGCCCGCCCATCACCACATAGTCGCCGAGCCGGACATGGCCGCCCAGGGTGGCGTTGTTGGCGAACACCACATGGTCGCCGACCATGCAGTCGTGGGCCACGTGGCTGGCCACCATGAACAGTCCGTCCGAGCCGACCTGGGTGAGGCCGCCGCCCAGCACCGTGCCCGTATGCATGGTGACGTGCTCGCGGATCTGGTTGCGGGCGCCGATCAAGAGCCGCGTGGCCTCGCCCCGGTGGGCCAGGTGCTGGGGCGCGCCGCCGAGGACCGCGAAGGGGTGGACCACGCAGTCGTCGCCGACCTCGGTGACGCCCTCGATCACGACATGGGAAACCAGGCGAACCCGCGCGCCCAGGGTCACGCGGGGGCCGAGGACACAATAGGGCCCGATCTCGACGCCCTCGCCCAGGGCCGCGCCCGGCGCGACCTGGGCGGTGGGATGAATGAGCGCCATCAGGGGGTCTCGACCACCATGGCGGAGAACTCGACCTGGGCGGCTAGGCGTTCGCCGACGAAGGCCTTGCCGCTGAACTTGAACACGTCGGAGCGGGCGCGCACCACCACGACCGGCATGCGCAACACGTCGCCGGGGCGCACCGGGGTGCGGAAACGCACATCGTCCATCGACATGAAGAAGATGGTCTTGCCCTCGATGTCGGCGTCGAGGGTCTTGGACATCAACAGGGCGCCGCTCTGGGCGATGGCCTCGACGATCAGCACGCCGGGCATGACCGGATTCTCCGGGAAGTGGCCCTGGAAGAACGGCTCGTTCATGCTCACGCACTTGATCCCGACGATCGACTGGTGCGGGCGATAGTCCTCGGCTCGGTCGACCAGGAGGAAGGGATAGCGGTGCGGAAGCCGCCGCATGACCTCCGCGAAGTCGATGGCCCCGCCGGTCTCGACCTCCGTCCCTGGTGTCTCAGTCATCGGTCTCGGGCTCCCCACGGGCTTGCGCGCTTTTGGCGACCCAGGCCGTCTCTCGCATGAACCGTCTCAGTGGACGGGCCGGCGAGCCGCACCAGACCTCTCCTGCAGGCACGCTTTTCATAACACCGGCCGCCGCCGCGATCTTGGCCCCGGCGCCGATTTCCAGATGATCGGCGATGCCGGCCCGGCCGCCGAACATCACGCCGTCGCCCACCACCACGCTACCGGAAATCCCGGTCTGGGCGGCGAAGACGCAGTTTCGTCCGATTCGAACATTGTGCGCGATCTGTACAAGGTTATCGATCTTGGTGTTCTCGCCGATCACCGTATCGTCCCACGCTCCCCGGTCGATACAGCTGTTGGCGCCGATGGTCACGCGGTCCTGGACGATCACCCGGCCGAGCTGAGGCACGTCGATCATCTCGGCCCCGACGGCCGCGACGCCGAAGCCCGGCTCGCCGATCACCGCCCCGGCGAAGATGCGCACCTCGTCCCCGATCAGGGCGAAGCCGATCACGGCCCCGGCGCCGATGCGGCACCCCCGGCCGATGGCGACGCCCGGACCGATCACCGTATTGGCCCCGATCTGCGTCCCGGCCCCGATCCGCGCGCCGGCGCCGACCGTGACGCCGGCGGCCAGGATCGCGCCTGGCTCGATCTCCGCCTCCGGGTGGATCGCGACGGCGTCCAGGCTGGCGCGCGGCCGGTGCAGCCGAGCGGCCGCCAGGGCGTAGGCCGCCTGGGGCTGGGCGGCGATCAGGACGGCGCATCTGGGCGGGGCGCGGTCCGCATGGTCCGAGGTGATGAAGCAGGCGCCGGCGTCGGTATTCTCGAGGTCGCGCAGATAACGCCGGTCGCCCAGGAAGGCGATGGAGCCGGCTCCGGCCCGCGCCAGGGGGGCGACGCCCTCGATCTTGCGCTTCGCATGGGCGGGAACAGCCAGGACCGCGCCGGTCAGCTCGGCCAGTTCAGCCAGGGCGACCGGTCCCAAAGCGTCGTAAAACCGGGAATCCGGCATCACTTCCCCCGCCACGGCCCCTCGACGGTTCAGACGGCGCCGCCCGACCCGTCGCAAGGCCCTTCTTCAAATGCAGAGCGGGGTGGTCGCCCGGACCGGCGTCCACCCCGTCCTTTGGCTCAATCAGCGGCGCGGCGCGGGGGCCGGAGTCGCGGGCCTGGCCGGAGCCGCCGGAGCGGCGGGTCGCGCCGCCGGGGCCGCAGCGGGTCGCGCGGCGGCCGGCTGGTCGAGGTGTTCGCGGTCGAAGCTGATGGTGGTCATCTTCTGGTTCAGCTGGGTGGTGACATCAGCCGAAATGTCCATCGCCGGGTTGGCGGAGATCAGGCCCTCGGAGGTGAACACCGCCGCACACTTACGGGCGTTGTAGACGTTCACGAGCAGCGGCTGGACCTCTTGGGCGATACGGCCGAGGTTCTTCTGCTGGGTGGCCTGAAGCTCCTGCTGCCGCAGGTCGGCCTTGGCCTGATAGACCTGGATTCGCTGGTTCATGGCGTTGGCGCGCTGTTGGAACACGTCCGCCGCCAGGCTGGCCTGCTGGCCTTGGAGGGCGGTGGCGTCGCTCTGGATCGTGGCGCCTTCGGGCTGGAGCTCGGCCTGGACCTGGGCCTCCAGCTGTTGCATGCGGGCCTGGTAGGCCTTGCCGACGGTGGAATTGCCGATCGTGGCTTCGATCGAGAAGATGCAGATGCCCGGAATGGGAGCGCCGGTCGGCGGGGTAAGCGTCGGCGCGGCGGCGGCGGGAGCTTGGGCGTGGGCGGCGCCGGCGATCAGGAGCAGCGCGGCCGTCGTGGTCAGCAGTTTGGGGGCGTTCATGGCTCTTCTTAGAATTGAGTTGCGGTTGAGAACCGGAAACCTTCGGTCTGGTCGTAGGTTTCCTTGCGGAGAATCTTGCTGAAATCGAGGCGGATCGGTCCCATCGGGGAGTTCCAGAATACGCTGACCCCGGTGGAGGCCCGCAATCCCAGGCTGTCCTGGACAGTGGGGGAGGTCTTGGCGCTCTTGTCCAATTGCCCCAAGGTTCCGAACTCGGTGAAGAGCGCGGTCTTGATCCCGTACTGTTCGGGCAGGAGGTTGGGGAAGGCCAGCTCGAAGGAGCCGATCCCGAACATCTTGCCGCCGAGGGCTTCGTTGTAGGCGGTGTCGCGCGGCCCGATGCCGGCGATCGCGAAACCGCGGAAGGTGTTGCCGCCCTTGAAGTAGCGGTCGTTGATCCGGACGTTGTCGCCGCCCCACCCGAAGATGTAGCCGGCGGCGGCGTTGACCTGGAAGATGATGTTGTTGGTGATGCCGTAATAGAGCGTGCCGCTGAAGTCGGTGCGGACGTATTGGACGTCCCCGCCCACCCCGGCGAAATCCTGGCCGATGGTGGCGACGAAGCCTCGGGTCGGCTTGATCGGGTCGTTTCGCTTGTCCACCGTCGCGGTGAAGCCGACCAGGGAGGTCAGGCTGGTGCCGCGCTGGTCGCAGATGGTGATCGAGATCGCCCCGGTGTCGCACGACCCGCTGTCGACCTGCACGTCGTCCTTGTGGGCGGTGTAGCGCAACTGGAGATAGGCGTTGTTGCTGATCGGGTAGCCGAGGGTGACGCCGGCGCCGATGGAATTGGTCTTGAACCCGGCCTGTGACGAATAGTCGTACGAATAGTCGTAGGCGTTGATGCCGCCGCGCAGGTCGCGCCCGAGGAAACGCGGCTCGGTGAACGAGGCGTCGATCTGCTTCTGCAACGACCCGACGGAGCCGCGCAGACGGATATCCTGGCCCCGGCCGCGGAAATTGTGCTCGCTGATGCCGACGTCGAGCATCAGCTTGTCGACCGACGAATAGCCCGCGCCGAACGACAGCTCGCCGGTGGGCTGCTCCTCGACCTTGACCCTGAGGTTGGTGCGGTCGTTGGAGCCGGTGGGGACCTGCTCGATCTCCACGGTCTTGAAGAAGTTCAGCCGCTTGATCTCGGTGACCGAGCGGTCGACCAGCACCCGGTTGTAGGCGTCGCCTTCGGCGATGCGCAGTTCGCGGCGGATGACCGGGTCGATGGTGCGGGTGTTGCCGACGATGTCGATGCGGTCGACATAGACCCGCTGGCCCTCGCGGACCTCGAAGGTCACGTCGATGGTGTGGTTGGCGCGGTTGGGCGTGTAGCGCGGACGAATGTCGACGAAGGCGAAACCCGACGAGCCGGCGGCGAAGGTCAGGGCGTCCACCGCCTGCTCGATCTTGTCGGCCTGGTAGACCTGGCCTTCCTTGATCGGCAGCAGGGCGCGCAGAACCTGGCCGTTCAGCCGGCGCACGTCGCCGGTGGTGACCGCCAGCTTGCCGAAGCGGTAACGCTCTCCTTCATCGATCGTATAGGTGACGACGAAACGCTTCTGGTCATTGGTCAGTTCGGCGATCGTCGAGATCACCCGGAAATCGTAGAAACCACGGTTCGTATAGTATTTCCGGAGCTGTTCCCGATCGTACTCGATCCGGTCCGGATCGTAGTTGTCGTTCGAGGTGAAGAACTTGTACCAGTGCGTTTCCTTGGTGACGATGACGTCCTTCAGACTGCCGTCCGAGACCGCCTTGTTGCCGAGGAAGTTGACGTGGTCGATGCCGGTCTTGTCGCCCTCGCCGATCTTGAAGATCAGGTCGACCCGCTTTTGCGGCAGCTCGACGATTTCGGGCGTCACCTGGACGGAGATCCGCCCCGACCGCCGGTAGAGCTCGACGATGCGCTGGACGTCGGCCTGGACCTTGGCCTTGGTGAAGATCGAACGCGGGTGGATGGTCACCTCGTCGCGCAGCTTCTCGTCGTTGAGCGCCTTGTTCCCGTCGAACACCACCTGGTTGATGATCGGGTTCTCGACCACGCGCACCACCAGGGTGTCGCCCTGCATCTCGATACGCACGTCGGCGAACAGGTCGGTGCGGAACAGCGACTTCAGCGCCACGTCGATGGAGGCCGCGTCGACCCGGTCGCCCCGGGCGATGGGCAGGTAGGAGGCGACGGTCGAAGCCTCGATCCGTTCGTTGCCCTGGATGACGATGTCTCGGACCACCGCGCTCGGAGCCTCCGCCGCGGCGGGAGCGGCCGGGGCGGCCGGAGCGGACGGCTCGGTGGGAATGGGCGCGATCGACGGCGCCGTGCTCGGCGCCGGGGGAGCTCCCGGCGGGGGGATGGCGACCGCGGCCTGGGCGGCGGCTACGCCTGGCCAAGTCAAGGCGCTGGAGGCCAGAAGAGCCGTGCCAAGAAACGTGGCGGTACGGCGAGCGCGAGCGTTGGACATTGGCAACCGTCGGCAGGGGTCGGCGGGGTTCAGGAGAACAGCCCAAAAAAGCCGTGCTTAAACACGGACAGCTGCTGGAGATCGTTCCAGGTGGCGAACAACATCAATCCCAACAGCAAAGCAAGGCCTACGCGGTACCCCGCCGCCTGGATGCGCGCCCCGAGGGGGCGGCGGGCGACAGCTTCCCACGCGTAGAAGAGCAGATGGCCCCCGTCCAGGACCGGCACCGGCAGCAGGTTCATGAAACCGATCCCGACCGAAAGCACCGCCGCCAGGCCAAGGAGGGCCACGCCTCCGCCGAGCAGTTTGCCGCCCAGATCGGCGGCTCCGAACGCTCCGGCCTTGGCCGCGGCGGTCGAGGTGGCCGCGATCCGCAGCGGGCCGCCGAGCTGGTCGCCCGATTCGAGCCCGCGCACCAGCCGCCCGAGATAGAAGACCGTGGTGTCGAGGATGTCCCAGGTCCGCTTCACCCCGCCGGCGACGGCCTGGATCGGACCGTAGTGCTTGCGGTAGACGTCCTCGGGCCGGGCCGAACTTTTCAGGCCCAGCACCCCCAGCTTGGCCGAGGCGCCGGTCAGGCCGTCGACCTGGACCCGCCGCTCGGGCGTGGCCGTCAGCTCGAGGCTGCGACCCTCGCGGTCGACGCCGAAACGGATCGGCAGGCCGGCGCGCAGGGTGACGAACTGCCTTAGCTCCATGAAGTCGTCGATGCGGCGCCCGTCGATGGCGGTGACCACGTCTCCGGGCAGGAAGCCGGCCGCGGCCGCCGGGCTGCCCGGCTCCACCTCGCTGACGCGGGGGCGGTGCACGGTCTCGCCGATCGCAGCCAGGAGCACGGCGAACAGGGTGATGGAGAGGATGAAATTGGCGACCGGGCCGGCGGCGACCACCAGGGCCCGGACCCAGACCGGCTTGAAGTG
Organism: Caulobacteraceae bacterium; assembly: GCA_035493955.1. Taxonomy (GTDB): domain Bacteria; phylum Pseudomonadota; class Alphaproteobacteria; order Caulobacterales; family Caulobacteraceae; genus NCED01. The sequence continues at coordinate 48,190 of DATJHI010000016.1, forward strand.
GAAATATTTGCGTTCGGCGCCCACCCCTTCGCGGGCGACGATCTCGCCGCGCAGGCGCTGCAGGTCGTCGCCGTCCGGCACGGTGGAACTGGCCTCCGCGTCGCCGGCGAAGCGCACGTAGCCGCCCAGCGGAATCCAGCCCACCCGCCATTCGACCCCGCTCCGATCGGTCCACTTCACCAGGGACCGGCCGAAGCCGATGGCGAAGCGGTCCACCGCCACGCCCAGCCAGCGGGCCACGAGGAAATGCCCCAGTTCGTGCACGGTCACCACCAGGGTGAGCACGAACAGGAACGGCAGGACGACGATGGCGGCGTTGTACAGAACAGAAGCGATCATGGGCGGTGAACTTCCGAGTCGGTCGTGGCCATTCCGGTCATGGAGCGTCCAGATGGGCCACAACTTGGGCCGTAATCCGGCGGGCGTTCCGGTCAATCTGCAAAGCCTGTGCGACGGGATCATCCCCGCCCGCCTTCAGATCGCCTCGATCGGACATCCGCTCGAGGGTTTCCGCCACCGCCGCGGCAATATCGAGAAAGCCGATCCGGCGGTCAAGGAAGGCGGCCACCGCCGTCTCATTGGCGGCGTTGAGGGCGGCCGACGCCCCCTCCCCCGCCTTCAGGGCCTGGCGGGCGAGATCGAGGGCAGGAAACCGCTCGGGATCGGGGGCTTCGAAGGTCAGGGCGCCGATCGCGGCCAGGTCGAGCCGCGGCGCGCTCCACGGCAGCCGGTCGGGCCAGGCGAAGGCGCAGGCGATGGGCGCGCGCATGTCCGGCGGCCCGAGCTGGGCCAGGGTCGAGCCGTCCTGGTACTCGACCAGGCTATGGACCACCGATTGCGGGTGGACCAGGATGTCGACCTTCGATTCCGGCATGTCGAACAGGTAGGCGGCCTCGATCATCTCGAGGCCCTTGTTCATCATGGTCGCGCAATCGACCGATATCTTCGCGCCCATGCTCCAGTTGGGATGGGCCACCGCCTGCTCCGGGGTGACCCCGGACATGGCCTGGCGGGTCCAGCCCCGGAACGGTCCGCCCGACGCGGTCAGGATCAGCCGGGCGACCCGATCGGCGCAGGCGGGCTGCAGCACCTGGAAGATGGCCGAGTGCTCGGAATCGACCGGGATCACCACGCCGCCGGCGGCGCGCGCGGTCTGCAGCAGGGCCGGGCCGGCGCAGACCAGGCTCTCCTTGTTGGCCAGGGCGACGATGGCGCCGGCGCGGGCGGCGGCGAGCGTCGGGGCCAGGCCCGCCACCCCGACGATGGCCGCCATCACCCATTCGGCCCTGCAAGTGGCCGCGTCGATGATGGCCGCGTCGCCGCAGGCCGCTTCCACGCCCGAGCCGGCCAGGCGGGACTTCAGCTCCGGATAGAGGCTCTCCTCGGCGATCACCGCCAGTTTCGGCCGCCAGGTCAGGGCCTGCTCGGCCAGGAGGGCGACGTTGCGTCCGGCGGTGAGCGCCCGGACCTCCACCTCGGCCGAGCCTTCCGCCTGCGCGCGCGACAGCAGGTCCAGGGTCGAAACCCCGACCGACCCGGTCGAGCCGAGCACCGCCACGGACCTTTTCAACATGTCACAGATGTCCTGTCAGATGGCCGATCAGCCGCGCGCCGGCCATGGCCAGGATCGCGAACATCAGCCCGTCGACCCGGTCCAGCAGGCCCCCGTGGCCGGGAATGAGCTGGCCCGAGTCCTTCACGCCGAACCGCCGCTTGAGCATGGATTCCCACAGGTCGCCGCCCATGGTGAACAGGCCGACGATCAGGCCGATCACCGCCGCCCAGCCGCGGGTGGGGTCGCCCGTCCCCTTGGCCACGCCGACCACGATCATGGCCGCCAGGGCCGCCGCCGCCAGGCCCCCGAACAGGCCCGACCAGGTCTTGTTCGGCGAAAAGCGCGGCCAGAGCTTGGGTCCCTTGAAGATGTTGCCGGCGACGAAGGCGAAGATGTCCGCCGACCAGGCGATGGCGAGCAGCATCAGCGCCCAGTCGCGCCCGACGTCTCCCGACCGCAGCCAGACCAGGGCCACCGAGGGGGCGCCTATATAGAGAACGCCGAACCCCTCGTCGACGGCGCGCTCCCCCAGCTTCCACAGCCGCGAGACCAGGGAGGCGAGGAGCGCGCCCACGGGCAGCAGCAGCCACGCCAGGGCGACATGGCCCAGCCAGCCGGCGAACACCGCCGCCAGGACGGCGACGCAGATCACCAGGGCGCTGCGGAACGGGGTTTCGGGGGCGCTCATCGTGCCCCATTCCACGGCCAGCAGGGCCACGGCCGAGGCGACCACGACCAGGAACAGCCAGCCCCCGAGCCAGAACACGCCGACCACCGCCGGCGCCAGCACCGCCGCCGACAGCGCGCGCAGGCGCAGGTTCTTCCAGTCGAAGGGCTTGTGGTCGGTCATGGCCGGCCCCCGGGCCGCAGCGCCACGGCCCCCTTCGTCGCTTTCACCGCCTCGCGAACGGCCGACTGGGGGGACGCCTCCCGCGCGGGCGGTTGGGGGACTGGCCGAAGCTGCGACTCAGCCGGTGGCGAGGACGTCATGAACGTCGACTCCGCCATACCGACGCTCGCGGGTCTGGAACTCGTCGAGCGCCGCCTTCAAGTCCGCCGCGCCGTAGTCGGGCCACAGCACGTCCTGGAACACCAGTTCCGCATAGGCGGCCTCCCACAACAGGAAGTTCGACAGCCGCCGTTCGCCCGAGGTGCGCACGATCAGGTCCACCGGCGGTCCTGAGGCGGTCGAGAGGTAGCGGCCGAAGCCGGCCTCATCCAGATCCTCAGGGGCGATGCGTCCGGCCGCCACGTCGGCGGCGTAGCGGCGGGCGGCGTCGACGATGTCGGCCCGGCCGCCATAGTTGAAGGCCACCTGGAGATTGAAGCGGTGGTTGTGGCGCGTGCCCGATTCGGCCCGTTCGATCACTTCCAGAAGGTCCGGCGACAGGCCGGCGCGGCGGCCGATCACCCGCACGCGCACGCCCTCGCGGGCCAGGCGGGCGAGGTCGCTCTCGACATAGGTCTTGAGCAGGGTCATCAGCTCGGACACCTCCGAGGCCGGCCTGCTCCAGTTCTCGGTGGAGAAGCCGAACACGGTGAGCCATTCCAGGCCCTGGTCGGCCGCGGCCTCGACCGTGCGCTTGAGCGCGTTGACCCCGGCGCGATGGCCCAGGGTCCGCGGCAGGCCGCGGCTCTTGGCCCAGCGGCCATTGCCGTCCATGACGATGGCGACATGGCGGGCGATCGCGCGCGGCGGGGTTTTTAGCCCCGGTTTGGAGCCCGCAGTAGGCGACATCGCCTCGCTTCCTTCCGCAAACTGGCCTGGACCGCCCGGTCCGCGAGCCGCCCCATCACAGGTCGCTAAACCTGCATGATCTCTTGCTCTTTGGTTTTAAGGGTCTCGTCAATGCGCTTCACGGCCTGATCCGTGAACCCTTGTATCTCTTCGCCCAGCTTCTTGTGGTCGTCCTGGGAGATGGCGCCGTCCTTTTCGAGCTTTTTCAGCTCCTCCATCGCCTCGCGGCGGACGTTGCGGACGGCGATCCTCTGGGTTTCGGCATATTTCCCGGCCAGCTTGACCATGTCCTTGCGGCGCTCCTCCGTCAGCGGAGGGATCGGCACCCGCAGGATCTGGCCGTCGACCACGGGGTTCAGGCCCAGGCCCGCGGCCCGGATCGCCTTGTCGGCGGCGATGACCAGGGCCTTGTCCCAGATGCTGACGGTGATCATCCTGGGCTCGGGCACGGAGATCGCCCCCACCTGGTTGAGCGGCATCTGCGAGCCATAGGCCTCGACCTGGACGGGATCGAGCAGGCCGGAGGAGGCGCGCCCCGTGCGCAGGCCGCCGAACTCCTCCTTCAGGGCGACGACGGCCTTGTCCATCCGATCGCGGAACTTGGCGATGTCGGGTTTTCCAGGGTCGGACATGATCGGTTCTCCGGTTTCTTCTGGTCCTTCGGCGTCAGGCGATGGTGGTGAAGACGCCCTGGCCGTGGAGCACTTTCATGAAATTGCCCCGTTCGCGGATCGAGAACACCACGATGGGGATCTGGTTGTTGCGCATCAGCGATATGGCGGAGGCGTCCATGACCCTGAGGTCCTTGGACAGGACCTCCTGATAGCTGAGCGTCTCATAACGCTCGGCCGAGGGATCCTTCTTGGGGTCGGCGGTGTAGACGCCGTCCACGCTGGTGCCCTTGAACAGGGCGTCGCAGCTCATTTCGGCCGTGCGCAGGGCCGCCGGGGTGTCGGTGGTGAAGAAGGGCGCGCCGAGGCCGGCGGCGAAGATCACCACCCTGCCCTTCTCCAGGTGACGGATGGCGCGCCGGCGGATGTAGGGTTCGCACACCGCGTCCATCGGGATCGCCGACTGCACCCGGGTGAACACCCCGATCTTCTCCAGGGCCCCTTGCAGGGCCAGGGCGTTCATCACCGTGGCCAGCATGCCCATGTAGTCGGCGCTGACCCGGTCCATGCCCTTTCCGGCCAGGGAGACCCCGCGGAAGATGTTTCCGGCCCCGACCACCAGACAGAGCTCGACCCCGGCGTCGACCACTTCCTTGATGTCCTGGGCCACCGCCTCGAGGGTGTCGGTGTCGATCCCGAAGGGCGCGTCGCCCATCAGCACCTCGCCGGACACCTTGAGCAGCACCTTGCGGTAACGCAGGCCGGCGCCGGCGGGCGCGGGGGTTTCTGAGGACGAGGTCATGGAACAGCCGGACAAGGGAATCGGGATGGGCGATCATAACGCAATCGCGGGCGATCGCGCCTAGCCCCAGCGACGTAAGCCCTTACGCCGCCGGGGGGAAGTCCCCCGGCGGGCGGGGCGTCCTAGAACGCCTTGACCACGCGGGCGTCGGCGTAGCCGAGGGCGACGACCTGGACCCGGGCGGCCTGGGCCTGGGCGGCGTCGCGCCAGGGGCCCACCACCACGCGGTAGACCGTGCGGTCGGGCATGTCCAAGGGCCGGACCGCGGCGGTCCCGGCCCTGGCCAGGGCGTCGGCGATGCGCCGGGCCTTGGCCGGGTCGGAGAAGGCTCCGGCCTGGACCGCGAAACCCTCGCCGGCCGCAAGCGGCGCCGTGGGCGGGGCGACCTTCGCCGGTCCCGGCTGGCTGCGCCAGGTGGCCTGGACCATGGGCGGCGCTTCGGCGACGGCGGCCGGTTGCAGGCGATCGGCCGGACCGTTCCTGGCCACGAACAGGGGCTCCAGCGAGCCGTCCAGCCGGGCCGGGCCGATATAGCGCACCCGCACCTTGGCGGTGCCCTTTTCGAAATAGCCCAGCTCCTGGGCCGCGCCCCGGGACAGGTCGATGATGCGGCCGTTCTTGAACGGCCCGCGGTCGTTCAGCCGGACCCGCATCGACTTGCCGTTCTCGAGGTTGGTCACCTCGACGATCGAGGGCATGGGCAAGGTGGCGTGGGCGGCGCTGGCCGAATACATGTCGAAGCGTTCGCCGTTGGCGGTGGGCTGGCCGTTGAACTCGTCTCCGTACCAGGAGGCGACCCCGACCTCGTCATAGGCGGGCTGCTCGGCCGGCACGTACCACAGGCCGGCGACCTGGTAGGGCGCGCCGACCTTGTAGCGGCCGCCGCCCTGGACGCGCTCGCCGTCCGCGCTGGCGCGGGGCCCGGTCCTGCCGGCGGCCGGGGCCGTCTGTGAAGGGGCGGCGGCGGGCGGACTGACCCGCGCGCCCTGGGCGGCCATTTCCGGCGTGACGCTGGCGCAGGCGGTCAGGCCCAATCCAGACAGGCCGGCCATGGCCAGGAGACGCAAGGTCCCGCCGCGGCGAGCCGCGGTATTGTCGCCCTTCGGTGTTCTCATCATCGCTCCGCACCACCCGGCGCAGGCCTTTTGGCCTGAGCACGAAGCCCCCTCTTCGGAGAGCTGATCTGGAGGTTAAGGTAACCGCGGGCGCTGAAAGTGAGCTTAAAAGAAGTGGTTAAGTGGCGTGCACCACGTTTGCGGCCGTTTTTGCCGCAGGCGCCGCCCCGGTTTGCGGCCGGGATACACCCTGCTAAGAGCGGGCCGAGGATGGGTGGCCGAGTGGTTTAAGGCAGCGGTCTTGAAAACCGCCGTAGGTGCGAGCCTACCGTGGGTTCGAATCCCACCCCATCCGCCAGGGCGCCCGCCCCATGAGCATATCGGCATGTTCTTTCGTTGGCTCGACGGGAGCGGGTTAGCTGTCGGCTAAGGGGGCGCCCCATTCAGGGCGCCCTTTTTGTCACTTCTTCTTTCCAGCAGCCTGTTTGGGCTTGAGGTCTTCGCTGGTCTGGAAGGTGGTTTCCCCGTTGGCGTTCGGGCCGTTGCGCTGGTTGTCGCAGACCTCTTCCTCCACCAGCTGGTCGGGCCTGGCCTTCTTGTAGAGGACCCGCCGGGTCCAGGGTTCGGCGAAGGTCTTCGGGTCGTACATCGTGGCCCGCAATTCCAGGGTGGTCGGATCGGTCCGCCGGATCCGGGTCACCACCCGCAGGTCCTCCGAGTGAGGCGTGCCCGCGTAATCGACCGTCGTCTTGTCGGTCAGGCCGATGGTGTCGACGACCAGGGTGTCGCCTTCCCAGTGCCCGATCGAATCCCCGTGCCAGGTCGGCTCGAAGATCCTGTGGTGGGTGTCCTGCAGGTAGATCTGCCAGACCTCGTTGAGCTCCTGGGACAGGATCATGACCTGGCCGGGGGTCTCGAATATCTGGACCGGCCCCTCCACGGCGGCGAACATCATCAGGGGAATGCCCTGCCAGGTGCAGGTGGCGCCCATCCAGGAGAACGGCTTTCCGCTCGCGTTCATGGCCAGCCGCTTGTCGAGCACCGCCTGGGCGGCGGGCAGCAGGGACGGCACTTTCCCGTCTTCCGTCCGCGCCACTTCGGGCGGCGCCGCGTTCCCGTCCTGCGGCCTCGCGGGCCCCGGCGCCCCGGCTGCCCCGGGCGGCGGTCTGTTGGGCCGGGCGCGCTGCATGATCCAGCGGCCGGAGATCCCCGTGGCGCTCTGTTCCCAGGGCTGGGCGTCCTTGAGATAGGGCGCCGGTTGCGCCACCGCGCCGATCGGCAGGGCGAGACCCGCGAGCAGGACCGCGAGCGAAGGGGGTCTCGACTTGACGCGCATCAGGGCGTCTCGATCAGGTTGCGGTCGCCCAGCGGAGCCCCGTTTATGGAAATGGACTGGACCGATCCGCCGTGGCGGCCGTCGCGCAAGGGCGCCATGACCACCGTCACCTTGTCGCCGGCCTTGAGCATCTCGCGCGTCCAGCCATTGTGCTTGCGGACCAGGGACGGACTGGCGCCCTCCAGGCTGTATTCCTGCGGAACGCCGCCCTGCAGGACCATGAGCTCGAGGAAGATGTGGGGATTGGTCCATTGCCAGTCGCGCACGGTCCCTTCCAGGGTGACCTTCTTGGTGTTGTCGTACATGGCGGCGGAGTGGTGGGCCATCGCCGGCAGGGCGGCCACGGCGGCCCCAAGCATCGCCAGGGCCATGAGCTTCGCTTTCATCTTTTTCTCCTGGCGGACGGGCGCCATACGTCCGATGAAGTCTGGCGCCGCGCAATAAAGGACGACTGGCTGCCCTCGACAGGCCGAACGGCAGCTTCACGGATCACGTTTGTTTCGCACTTCAACCGCCGCCAGGCGGTTGGGAATCTCTGCTGTCGGCTGAGTTGATTTGCCTCCCTGCCTGGAGGCGAACTGGCGTCGAGCGCGTGTCACGGCGCAAGCCTCCCACCTGGGCTGTATGAGGTCAGCCTTGGGGAGCATGTTACGCAAATGCCGCCAAATAGCCAGTCGATCCCAGTCGGACCCAGGCCAAAACCGGCTTCCCGTCGATTCTCCGATCTCGTCAGTTTCGGAGGGCGATCTGCCCCGGGCGAGACAAATGGACCCCATTAACGATAAGTCCTGCACAAGCTGAGCAGTAACATTTGTTGAGCGGATTCATTCCCAGTTAAGGGATCCTCACGCTATGGTTGTGTAAGATCGCCTGAGGCTACTTGGGGGAGGAAGGGGATGCCTGTCTTCCGATACGCGGTGCTGATGTTCGGCGACGAGTGGAAGATTGTCACCGCACAGCGAAGGATCGGGCACTTCCGCTCCCGCCAACTCGCTCTGCAGGCTGGGGCGCGTCTGGCGCGCGAGGCGGCCTCGATCGGCCACGAGGTCGAACTTCTCGTCCAGGACTCCTTCGGCGGCCTGTTGAGCCAGGACGTCCTGCAAATGGCGGTCTATCTCGACATGATGCAGGGCGCGAGCGCCTCTCCCCTCGGCGAGGGGCCCGTCCAGCCCGGCACCCGCGCGCTCGAGTTCTGACGAACCAGTAAGGCGCCGCGGCGTCGGCCAAGAACAAGGCGGCCAAGGCGAACTGATGGTCCGGCTCCGGTGGGACTCGCCTCTCGCCTGGCCTTGCGACCTGGCCGACGTGCGGCAGGACGCACGGGTCCTGATCTGCTAGAGCACCGTATGCCCTACAGGATCACCTACACCAGCCCCGACGGCGCCACCCGGATCACCTGCGCGGATCCCGCCGAAGCCCTGCGCGCCGCGGAGGCCGCCATCGCGGAGGGCCGCGGCGACGTCTGGATCGCCGACGACGAACAACACCTGTTCAGCGTCGGCGAATTTGCGCGGTTCATCAACGGGGCGAAGTGAACCTCCGCCCCGTCGCCCTGCCTAGCTGAAGACGATCCAGGAACTGCTGAACGAGCTCGAAGGCACGCCCGCCAGGCCGATGGTGTCGCCGCCGCCCAGGTCGATCAGGACCTGGCCGGCGAAGGAGGTCACGGTGAAGGCCTGGCCGGGCGCCAGCACGATGCGGTCGCCCTCGGCGGCGTTGAAGTCGGCGACCCAGTCCTGCCCCCCGCCCCTGGCGAACATGAACCGGTCCGCCCCCGTCCCGCCGTATAGGATGTCGTTGCCGAGGTCGCCGGACAGTTGGTCGGCGCCCGCGTCGCCGTAGATGGTGTCATTGCCCTGGCCGCCGTAGACGGTGTCGGCGCCGGCGTCGCCGTGGACGATGTCGTTGCCGAGGTTGCCGTTGACATGGCCGTCGTCGCCGTCGCCCCCGGACACGGTGTCGTCGCCCTGGCCGCCGCGGACGGTGTCGTTCCCGGCTTCGCCCGACACCGAGTCGTTGCCGACGTTGCCGTTGACGTCGTCATTGCCGCCGCCGCCGGCGACCGTGTCGTCGCCGTCCAGGCCGCGGATGAAGTCGTTGTCGTCGCCGCCCTGGAGCAGGTTGTTGCCCGAGCCGCCGTCGATCGCGTCTGCCCCGCCGTTGCCGTAGATGGTGTCGCTGGGGCTGATGGAGACCAGATATTCGGAGGCGCCGGTGCCGATGATCGTGGTCGGAACGACCGGGGGCGTGACGCCGCCGCCGCCGCCCGGCGTGGTGACCGGATCACCCGGCTCGACCACGTTGTCGACGAAGATGAACAGCGACTGGGTGGACGCCCCCAGGCCGGAGTGAGCGTCGACGTTCACCAGGTAGACGTTGTCGCCATTGGCGTCGGCCGGAGCCTCGAAGTTCGGGGAAAAGGCCCCGGCGAAGGTCAGGGCGCCCGTCGCGGCATTGATGGTGAAGTCGGCCGCGTCGGCGCCGCCGGTGATCGAATAGACGGTCGGGTTGGCGTGATCGTCCGGAGTGGCGACGATGGTGGTGATCGTCGTGGGGTTGGCGGTGTTTTCCGAGACGTGGATCAGCGCCACCGAGGCGCCACCGCTGGAGGTGATGACCGGGGGTTCGACCACGTCGGCGACCGTGACCGCGACCGCCTTGGTGGCGAACAGGCCTCCCGAACTCGTCGCCTTGACGGTCACGTTGTAGACGTTGTCGGCGCCGACGTCGGTCGGGTGCTCGAAATTCGGCTTGGCTGCGAACGCCAGCGCGCCGGTGCTCGAATCGATCGTGAAGGCCGCCGCGTCCGCGCCGCCGGAGATCGACCAGGTGGTGCTGGTGCTCGCCGCGTCGGTGGTCGCCGTCATGGTCGACACCGCCTGGGTGTTCTCGTTGACGCCGAAGGCGGCGCCCGAGGTGACGACCGGGGTCACGTCGTCGACGTTGGTGACGTTGACGATGATGTTCTGGTCCGTGGTCAAGCCGCCCGAGGTGGCCCTGACCGTGACCAGATAGTGATTGGCGTCGACGCCGTGACCCGTGCCGGCCTCGAAGTCGGGGCCCGCCGCGAAGGTCAGGACGCCGCCCGCGGTGATCGAGAAACTTGCCGCGTCGGCGCCGCCGTTGAGGGCGTAGGTGGTCGTCCCGCCGCCCGCCGCCACGGCGGTCTCTACGGCCGTCTGGTTCTCCGCCACGCTGACCGTCGTCGGCGTCGAGAACACCGGCGCGCCGACGTCGTCGTTGGTGAGGGTGACCGTGCCCTGGTAGAACGGATGGCCCGGGTCCGAATTGCGGTAGATCCAGACGAAGAAGGTCTCGTCCGTCTCGACCGTCGTGTCCGCGTTGGCGGTGATGGTCAGGGTGTCGGTCAACCCCCCGCCCCAGGCCGGCGTCACGCCGCTGTTGACGGCGAAGTCCGTGGCGTTGGAGAGGTCGGAATTGAGGATCTTGAAGCTGACATTGTCGCCGTCGCTCGAGGCGTCGCCTGCCAGACGGGTGATGCTGAAGCTGAACGAGGCGGCCGTGCCGCCGGGGCTGCCCTCGGCCTGAGACGCCGAAGACGTTAAGTTGACCGTATAACCCATCTGGACCCCCCCAAGGCCGCGCGACGCACGGTCCACAATATAGGAGCCTATTCCATCGCCCCTCCGTGGTGAATAATCCATTACGTTTCGGCGATTGCAGGGAAGGCGGCCGTTCGCCTGACCGAGGGCGTTTCACCTTCCGGAAGGGCTTCCGGTCCCCTCGACGTCATGGGGACCTCCCCAAAACCGGCTTCCTCACCGCGCCCAGGGATGTCACGTTCGGACCATGAATCGGAAGACCCTGCTGATCCGCGTCGTCATCGTTCTGCTCGCCGCCCTGGCTCTGGCCGAGGGGTTGTCCCTGGCGAGGCCGGCGGCGCCGCCGCCCGCGACCAGCAGCCAGTAGCCGGTTCTAGGCCGACAGCAATTCCCGGCTCGATGCGGCCTGTTCGGCGATCCACGCGGCCTTGGCCAGGACGCCCCGGGCGCGGTCGAGCACCCCGTGCAGGGCCGCGCCCCCCGACAGGGCCTCCGCCACCAGGGGCGCGCTGACGCACAGGCGAAGGGCGGCGGCCGCATCGCCGCCGGGACGGCCGAACATGACCGGCTGGCCGAGTTCGATGCGCAGGTCCGAGGCCGCGCCAAAGCCGTCGGCTCCCGGCCAGCCGGCGGTGAGATTGGTCCGCAGCAGCCTGTGGACCAGGCTGGTCTCGGGGGGCGAGAGCAGGCGCTCGCGGCCGCCGACGCGGCTGCGCAGGGCGAAGGGGAAGATGGTGGGCATGCAATCCCAACCAGCTTCTACGCCCAGGGCCGAACGGTCGATGGGCGCAGCCGGGACCAGTTGCAGGGCAGGGCTTTTCCACATCGCCTCGGCGACCACGTCCCGGAACCGGGCCAGGAAGGCGGCGACCTCATACTCGGGAAGGGTCGAAAAGGCGCGCAGGTGCTCGATGGCGGCGCTCCAGCGCAGCAGCAGGCCGAAGTTGGCGCGCCCGGCCATGGCCGCTCCGGCCCGCCAATGCGCCGGCCACTCCCCCCGCGAGCAGCCGGCGGCGGCTTCCGCCGGCAGGGCCAGTTCCTGCAACCGCTCGGCCGCTTCGGCCGGGACGAACAGGGCGCCGGCGAAGGACGGTCCGGCGAGGAATTTGGAGCCGGTCATGGCCACCAGCAGACCACGCTGGAGATAGGTCCGGAGCGTCTTCGGCGACAGGCGGAACTGGCAGGCGTCGATCAGGATGTCGATCTGGTGGCGATGGCGCCGACGCAGGGCCAGGGCGCAGTCGAGGCTGGGGATGATCAGGCCGGTCTTGGACAGGTCGGCGACGATCAGCAGCACCCGCCGGCCCTCGGCCACGGCGGCCTCGGCCAGGGCCTCGACCTCGGCGTCCACCTCGCCCGGATCGCGCAATCCGCCGTCGGGGGCGCGGGCGCAGACGTGCGAGACGGTCCCGTCGCCGGCGGTCAGGGCCGACGGTACTCCGCTTCCGGTCTCGGCCGGTTCGCCGACGATCGACAGCAGCGGCCGGGTGGAGCCGGCCCCGACAAGCCGGGCGGTCAGCCGGTGAAGGTCGGTGCCGGACCCGGCCAGCACCGTCTGCAGCCCGGCCAGGTCGTCCAGGCCGAGCAGCGAGGCGAGCTCGCGACGCAGGGATTCGATCTCGCCGGCGTAGACCGCATTGGAGGACGCCGACCCGAGCTGGGCGATGACGGCGTCGCGCCGGCGCTCAGCCGCGGCGTAGCCGGCGGCGGAAATGGTCGAGGCGGTGGAGGAGCCGAAGGCGGCCACCGCGTCCTGCGGCGTCGGCGCGCAGCCGTAGCGATTGCGGCCGGTCCCGTCGAGGTAGAGGCGGGCGTCGCCGCCGGAGACCAGAAGGTCGGATGTAGCCGGCAAGGCCTCGGCGGTGTCGAGGTCCAGCCTGGTCAAAGCGCCGTGCACGAAAGCCCCCACCCCGAGCCGCGGCCAGGAGCCGCCCGGCAAGCGTGCGCCCGCAACTCCCTAGGATTGGTTAACGCCCGCTTCAGTACGGCTACGGAGCAAGGCCTCGAAAGCGTCGAACAGCTTGCGCATCTGGGGCTTCTTGTAGGGATACAGGTCCGGCGGATCGAGGTCGTGGACGATCATGCCGACATCGGCCTCGAACACCAGGATCGAGCCGTCGGCGAGCTCGGCGCAGTCGATGGCGAAATACTCCAGCCCCAGCCGCTGGTGCAGGGCCCGGAAGGCGTCCGCGTGGCGGCGGGCGAAATCGGCGTCGAAGCTTTCCATGGCCCCCTGCTCTTCCCGCCGCTTGCCCGCGTCCCCGGCCATGTCGGCGTTGAGATAATGGACCATCCAATGGTCGCCCACGGCCAGGTGGGCGAGGTAGGGCGCGCCGTCGAACAGGGCGATGCGGTATTTGCGGAACCGCCCGTCCGCGCCGGCATAGTCGACGTAGGGCGAGACGTAGAGCGCCGGGGCCGGCTGTTCGGACAGATAGGCGATCAGGGCGGCCGGATCGTCGAGCTTTTCCAGCCCCCTGCCCGCGTGGGAGCCGACCGGGCGGACGATGATCGGCCAGGTCGCGCCGGCGCCCAGCACGGTCTCGGGCCCCTGCTCCTTGACCAGCATGGCCACCAGGGCCTCTCTGGTCGCCCGCAGGGTGGGAGGGATGACGATCCCCGGCGCACCCGCCAGCTCCTTGTACAGGCGGTCGCGCGACAGGGCGGCGATGCGGTCGGCCGGGTTGATCATCGGCCGGGGCCAAAGCGTCCCCAGGCCGACCAGCTGGGCCAGCAGCGGCCGGGTCTGGTCCGACTCGCTGACGGCGATCATCGCCAGGTCGTGGTCGGGCAAGGCGTCGGGCATGGGCCCGCCCGCGCCGACGTAGAGCTTGGTCACCTCCACCCCGCAGCCCTCCAGCATCAGGTCGAGGGGGGTGTTGGTCATCAGGTCGCCGGCGCAGACCAGGGCCAGGAGCCGCAAGGGACGCGGGTTCGGGTCGGCGGGACCGCCGCCGGCGCCGATGCGGTCGTGGCGGTACAGCCGCTGCTGGCGCAGGGCCGCCTGTTGGCAGACCATGGCGTCCTCGGGCTGGCCGACCAGCTGGTACAGCACCCCAAGGTCCATCAGCGCCGCCGGGTCGAGCTTGACCGAGATGGTCTCGAGCGCCTGGGCGATCAGCGGCGTCAGATCGCCGCCCTCGAAGGCGAAGCGGACCCGGGCGGCCGGGTTGGGGGCGACGACGACCGGGACTTCGTCGCTGATCTTCGGGCGGGTCATGCAGGCTTCCACGCTATCAAACCGACAAGGGCTGCCGCGAACGCTCCGCCGCGGCGCTCCGCCCCAGGGCCAGCACGCCCTCGACCAGGGCGTCGATGTGCGCCTCGCGGGTGCGGTGGTTGACGATGGCCGCCCGGATCGCCAGCCGGCCGCCGAGGGTGGTGGTGGACGGCGCGGCCACGCCGCTGTCCTGCAGCCTGGCCACGATCCCCGCGTTGAGGGCGTCGAGATCGCCGGGCGCGTCGGCGAAACGGAAACAGACGATGTTCAGCCCGACCGGGGCCAGCCGCTCCAGTTCCGGCGCGGCGTCCACCCGCGCCGCAAGATAGGCGGCCATCTGACAGGTCTTCAGGATCGAGGCCCCGATGGCCTCGGGCCCAAGGACCCTCAAGGTGAACCAGGTCTTCAGCGCCCTGAATCCCCGCGACAGGTCCGGGCCGAAGTCGCAGGGCCAGGGCGAGCCGCCGGCCAGCCCCGTCGCCGCCTGCTTCAGATAGGCCGCGTCCGCGGCGAAGGCGGCCCGGTGCGCCTCGCGGTCCCGCACGAGGATGAAGCCGGCGTCATAGGGAACCTGGCCCCACTTGTGGAAATCGAAAGCGATGGACTGGGCCCGTTCGATCCCCTTCAGCCGCGGCGCCAGGGCGGGCGACAGCATGGCCAGGGCCCCGAAGGCGCCGTCCACGTGCAGCCACAGCCCCTCGCGCTCGGCCAGGTCGGCCAGGGCCGTCAAGTCGTCGATGGCCCCGATGTCCACCGAGCCTGCGGTGCCGACCAGCATGAACGGGGCGGCCCCGGCGGCGCGGTCGGCGCGGATGGCCGCCTCCAGGCTCGCGACCTCGATCCGGCCGTCGGCGTCGCTGGGGATCAGTCGCAGGGCGTCGGAACCAATTCCGGCCATGTCGAAGGCGCTCGGAACGCAGCCGTGCGCCGCCGCCCCGGCGTAGGCGACCAGCCGCTTCCCCGTCCCCGCCACGCCGCCCGTGCGCACCCCCGCCCCGAGAGCGGCCCGGCGCGCGACCAGGACGGCGATGAAGTTGGCGATGGAGGTTCCGGTGACGAACAGGCCGCTGGCCGTCTCAGGGAAGCCGAACAGGTCGGCGGCCCAGCGGGCGACCTGGCGCTCCAACAGGATCGGGCTCTGGTCGCGGCCGCCGAGATTGGCGTTGAGTCCTGCCGCCAGCATCTCCCCCAGCATGCCGACGACCGTGCCGCCGCCGTGGACCCAGCCCATGAAGCCGGGATGGCCGTTGCCCGCCCCATAGGGCAGCACCCGGTCCAGGAAGTCCCGGTGGACCGCCTCCAGGGACGACGGCCCAGTCGAAAGCGGCTCGGCGAAAACGGCGCGCACCGTCCCGGGGATCGGCCGCCGCACCGGGCCGTCGGAAACGCCCTGTACGTGGTCGAGCATGTCGTCGAGCATGCGGTGCGCCTGGGCGCGCAACGCCGCCCAGTCGGCCGGGTCCAGGCCCTCGGGCGGATCATTGGCGGATTGCCCGGCGGGTGTGCTCAAGGATCGGACGCTACGCTCGGGGTTCAGGGCGGCGACTCACCGACCGCCGGGCGATGATAGCAGACGCCCGCTCCTCGAGACCCTAGCCGCCGGCCTCCCGCGCCAGCAGGGCCCGCTTGCGCTCCACCCCCCAGCGATAGCCGGACAGGGCGCCGTCGGTCCTGACCACCCGGTGACAGGGGATGGCCACGGCCAGGGCGTTGGCGGCGCAGGCCCCGGCCACCGCCCGGACGGCCTTGGGCGCGCCGATCCGGGCGGCGATCTCGGCATAGCTCGCCGTCTCTCCCGCCGGGATCGCCTGCAGCGCCCGCCACACCCGCTGTTGGAAGGCGGTGCCGCGCACGTCCAGGGGCAGGTCGAGCCCCCGCGCCGGGGCCTCGACCAGGCCCACCACCTTGGCCACCACGGCTTCGAATCCGGCGTCGCCCCCGACCAGCCGAGCCTTGGGGAACCGGTCCTGCAGGTCGCGCACCAGGGCGTCCGGATCGTCGCCGATGAGGATGGCGCAGACCCCCTTGGGGCTTCGCGCCGCCAGGATCGCGCCCAGGGAGCACTGGCCGACGGCGAAGCGGATCTCCGCCTCGGCGGCCCCGCCCCGGCGATAGTCGCTGGGCGTCATGCCCAGGATGGCGTCGGCCTGCTCGTAGAACCGGCCGCTGGAATTGAACCCGGCGCCATAGATGGCCTCGGTCACCGCTTCGCCCTGCTCCAGCCCCTTACGGACCCGCTTCGCCCGGTGCGCGTCGGCGTAGTCCTTCGGGGTGACGCCGACGGCGGCCTTGAACAGACGGTGGAAGTGATGCGGGCTGAGGCCGCTCATCCTGGCCAGGGCCGCCAGGGTCGGCGGGGTCTCGGCCGCCTCGATGGCCCGGCAGGCCCGCTCCGCCATCGCCGCGTGGCGCTCGTCGAGGGACGGCTGGTCGGGCCGGCACCGCCTGCATGGCCGGAAACCCGCGGCCTCGGCCTCCGCGGCGGAGGCGTGGAAGCGCACGTTCTCGGGCCGCGCCGGGCGCGACGGGCAGGAGGGTCGGCAATAGACCCCCGTGGTCTCCACCGAATAGTAGAACCGGCCGTCGGCCGCCGCATCGCGGGCGGCCAGGGCCGTCCAGCGGGGGTCGTCGTGGGCCGCGGCTTCGGGGCGTTCCATCACAGACGTTGTCATAGCAGGTCTCCCGGCTTTCAAGCCTTTCGGACCGCAGACCTAACGGCGACGGCGCGCCTTCGCACTCCGGACCTTGCGCTGGAATTTCGCCGGCTTGGCGACGGGTTTGGGCGGCGGTTCTACTCCTGTGACGGGCAGGGTCGTCGGGTCCACCCCGTCGTGGACGGCCACGACCGCGTGGGCCACGTCGGCCATGACCGCCTGGCGCCGGGGGATGGTTTCGCGGGTCTCGGCGATCATCACCGCCACGGCGTAGACCCGGCCGTCGGGGGCGGTCAGCAGGCCGACGTCGTTATAGCCGGTGGCGAGATCCCCCAGCTCCTGGCCGGTGCCGGTCTTGTGGGCGATGGACCAGCCCTCGGACAGGCCGGATTTCAGCCGCATCGGCCCGGTCTCGGTCGAGGCCATGATCTCGAGCATCTTGGCGGTGGAGGCGGGGGAAAGCAGCTCTCCCCTCTTCAGCCGGGCCAGGCCGTCGACCATGGCCACGGGCGCGGCCCCGTCCTCCGGCGCCGCCAGATAAGCTTCCAGGGCGGCGATCCGGGTCCCCATCGGCACCGCGTCGCGGGCGGTCCAGAACGCCCGGCCGAAGGAATATTCCGGGCGCCACGCCACCGCGGCGGTCTTGGCCTGCAGCACCCGCTCCTCGGGGCCGCTGCGGATTTCGCCCAGGCGCCGGTCGGCGATCAGCCGCTCCACCGTCGGGGCGCCGCCGATCATCCGGGCGAGGATGTCGTTGGCGGCGTTGTCGCTCTGGGCGATCTGGTAGTGGAGCAGGGTCTCCACGGTGGTGGCGTAGGGGCCGGCGGTCAGGCGCTCCTGGATCGGCTGGTAGAACACGCTCATGTCCTCGCGCCGGACCAGGACGGGGTCGTCCAGGTGCAGCGCCCCCCGATCGACGGCGTCGAACACCGCCAGCGCCACCCACAGCTTGGAGACGCTCTGTTGCGGAGCGAGGAACTGGCCGTCGTACGAGGCGATCCAGCCGGCCTGCACGTCCTCGACGGCGATGCCGATCCGGCCCTGGAAACCCTGACCGAGGGTCCGCAGCCGCGCGGTGAGCGTGGCGGGCGCCTGCAAGGGTCCGGCCGCGGGCGCCGGCGGGGCCGCGAGCGGCGTCCGCGGCGGCGGTCCCGGTTCGGCCGCCTTGGGCAAGGGCGCGCCCAGGAGGACGAGCGCCAGGACCGACAGGACTGAATGACGGACCACGAAATGCATGGCCTCAAGGACAGGCCTGCCCCGCCCCCGCGTCAAGCGCGCTCTGGCGATGCGGCGCGCCCAGCCTTACCCTTAAGCCGGCCCAGAAGGAGTCGCATGCCCAGGATCGTCGTCGCGGTGCTGATCGCTTTGTTCGCCTGCGTCCCGGCGACGGCGCGGGCGCCGGACAGCGTCTTCGTCGAGGACCTGACCTGGACCGAGCTCGCCGCCACGGTGGCCGCCGGCAAGACCACGGCGATCATTCCCGTCGGCGGGGTCGAACAGAGCGGGCCCTATATCGCCCTGGGCAAGCACGACGCCCGCGTCCGCCTCCTGGCCGAGCGGATCGCGCGCGACCTGGGGAACGCCCTGGTGGCTCCGGTGGTCGCCTATGTTCCCGAGGGCGCGATCGATCCGCCGACCGAGCACATGAAGTTTCCCGGTACGATCAGCGTTCCGCCGACGGTCTTCCGCGCCCTGTTGGCCTCGGCGGCGGCGAGTTTGCGCCGCCACGGCTTTCGCGACGTGGTGCTGATCGGCGACCACGGCGGCTACCAGGCCGATCTGAAGGCGGTGGCCGACGACCTGAACCGGCGCTGGGCGGGGTCGCCGGCGCGGGCCCACTATGTCGCCGACTACTACCGTTCGACCGAGACCGCCTATGTGGCGGCGCTGAAGGCGCGGGGCTATTCCGCCGCCGAGATCGGAACCCACGCCGGCCTCGCCGACACCGCCCTCACCCTGGCGCTCGCCCCCGGCATGGTTCGCCCCGAAGCCTTGCGGCCGGGCGCCGCGGTCGGGGTCAAGGACGGGGTCCACGGCGATCCCCGCCGGGCCAGCGCAGCCCTCGGCCAGCTTGGCGTGGAGGCGATCGTGCGGCAGACCGTCCAGGCCATCCGCGCCGCCGTGCGCAGGCCCTAGAGCAGGATGCGAAAAACGGGCGCCGGCCTTCCATGCAAATACCGCCCCAACTTGGTGGAATCGATTACGTTTTCTGACCTCGGATTGATCCGATCCGATGTCGCCGCCATCAGGACGAGAGCCGCCTTGAAGATTCCCATGCCGAAGCGTCGCTCCATCGGCCGCCATCCTGGTCTCGGCCTCGCGTTCGCGGCTCTGCTCGCCGCCTGCTCGCCGGCCGGGAACCTGGTCGGGGGCGCTTCCCGCGCCCGAGGGACAAACATCTACAAGGGCACGGGCGCCGGCGACCTCAGCCCGGCCGTGGCCGGGGCGCTTGAGCGGATCTACGTCCCCAACGTCAATTCCGACGACGT
This sequence comes from Caulobacteraceae bacterium, assembly GCA_035493955.1. GTDB lineage: Bacteria > Pseudomonadota > Alphaproteobacteria > Caulobacterales > Caulobacteraceae > NCED01. The sequence continues at coordinate 67,213 of DATJHI010000016.1, forward strand.
CTACGTGATCGATCCCAAGACGCTGAAGGTGGTCGACCGCTATGGCGTGGGCGCCAATCCCCAGCATGTGGTCCCCTCGTGGGACCTGAAAACCCTGTGGGTCACCGGCAGCGCCAAGGGCAAGGGCTTCGGCAGCCTGACCTCGATCGATCCGGCCACGGGCAAACCCACCGGCTCCCTGCGGGTCGACGACGCCTACAACATGTATTTCACCCCCGACGGCGCCTCGGCGATCGTGGTGGCCGAATCCTTGCGCAAGCTGGAGTTCCGCGACCCCCGGACCATGAAGCTGCAAGGCGAGATGAGGGCGCCCGACTGCCACGGCCTGAACCACGCCGACTATTCGCCTGACGGGGCCTACGCCGTCTTCACCTGCGAGTTCGACGGCTCCCTGGTCAAGATCGACGTCCGCGCCCGAAAGGTGCTGGGCTACCTGAAGCTTGCCGACGGAGGCATGCCCCAGGATATCCGCAGCTCCCCCACCGGCGAGCTGTTCTATGTGGCCAACATGATGACCGACGGGGTCCACCTGATCGCCGGCGACAGCTTCAAGGAGGTGGGCTTCGTCCACACCGGCGTCGGCGCGCACGGCCTTTATCCCAGTCGCGACGGCAAAAGTCTCTATGTCGCCAACCGCGGCAGCCACGACATCGCCGGCAAACCCAAGGGGCCCGGCAGCGTCTCGGTGATCGATTTCGCCACCCACAAGGTGGCCAAGACCTGGCCCATTCCCGGGGGCGGCAGCCCCGACATGGGCAATGTCAGCGCCGACGGAGCGAGGCTGTGGCTCTCGGGCCGCTTCGACGACGTGGTCTACGCCATCGACACGACCACGGGCCACGTGGATTCCGTCCCCGTCGGCCACACGCCGCACGGCCTGGCGGTCTGGCCCCAGCCCGGCCGCTATTCCTTGGGGCACACGGGGGTGATGCGATAGGGCGGATGCATTCATCCTCGACTTGAGGCAGGCTGGGCGAGAGCCGGGCCAACCCGCCGGCGTTCGGAACATGTCCATGCGGGCCTTGGGTGAAATGGCCGCGACAGGCGCAGCGGTCCTGCTGCTGCTCCAGGCCGCTCCAACGACGGCGGCGTCGGAGCCGCAGCAGCTCGACGCCGTCCCCGGCGTGCCGGCGCCCTTGGCGGTCGAAAGCAGCGGCCGCGCCGATTGCAGCGTCGGCGCGACGCCGAGCATGAGGGTGGTGGTCGCGCCGGCCCACGGCACCCTCGCCTTGCGTCACGGCCAGCTCAGGCGGCAGGGTTCGACCTGCCCAGGCGCGCCGGGCTATGTGGTGCTCTATGTGCCGGACGCCGATTTCAACGGCGACGACAGGGTGACCATCGAGGTCTCGTCCGAGGACGCCCCGGCCGAGACCCTGGCCTTCGAGATCCAGATCAAGGGCAAGACCACCCCGCCGCCCAACGGGGTCTGATCATCGCGACAGACGAAGGGCGGCCCCTTGGGAGGGCCGCCCTCACGGTTCAGCCTTCGGTAGGCCTCAAGGAGTCGACGTCCCCGTGTCCGCCGGAGCGGCGGGGCCAGCCGGAACGGCGGGTTGCGGGGCCGCCTCGACCGCCGGGGCCGGGGCTTCGACGAGTGGATTAACCGCCGTGGCGGGAGCCGGAGTCGAGGGCGTCGCCGGCGTCGCCGTCAGGCTCTCCGCGGGCGCCTCGGCGACCGGGGCGGCGGCGCGACGCGCCGGCGCGGTTCTGATCGTGGGCCGCGGCGTCGCATTGCTGGCCAGCAGCGGCGGCGGAACCGAGGTCTGGACCGTCTGCGGAGCCGGCGCCGCCGCAACCGGGGCGCTCAAGGCGGGCGACGGACTGGTCTGCAGGGCCGTCTGGGTGGTCCGGCTTGTCTGGGCCGTGGTTTGAGTGGTGGTGTCGCTCGGCCTGGAGCTGCCGATGATGATGGCCGCTCCGATGGCGACGACGCCGACGATCCCGGCCGGGATCAGCCAGTTGGGACCCTTCTGACTGCGTCCGATCCGGCTGTAGAGGGCCGCGCCCTCCATGGCGCCGCCGGACGGCGCCTGCGGCTCCATGGTTTCGGGATTGGACGCCGCGGTTTCCGCTTCGGAAAAGGTGATGGCCATTTTGGCGGTTCCTCTGTGACCTCTGGACCCAATCAAATGGGTTAACATTACAAAGGTTGCAAAGAACGAGAGGGTCCAGGGACGACCGCCCTGGAAAATCGACTTAAGGCCTGTGGATGATGCTCGTCGAGTTTTCCCTTTACACTCATGCGGATGCCAAGAACCGGAGCTGTATTCATGGCGCGCCGATGTCATCACACAAAGGTGACTTCACCGCTTTGCCAAGGGGTGGAATTGACCTTGCGCCAACCCGCCTGGCTCAACGGAAACCGCCGCCGGAGGGGTGCTCCGACGGCGGCTTGGTCGCTGAGGGGCGATGGAGGCTCTCCGAAAGGAGAGCTTCCGCCTACTCGAGGATTTTGGAAACGACGCCGGCGCCGACGGTGCGGCCGCCTTCACGGATGGCGAAGCGCAGCTTCTCCTCCATGGCGATCGGGGTGATCAGCTCGACGTTCAGCTCGGCGTTGTCGCCGGGCATGATCA
>DATJHI010000017.1:0-44978 GCA_035493955.1 Caulobacteraceae bacterium
GCCAGTGTGTCGCCTTCGCCACTGGTGTTCTTCCGAATATCTACGAATTTCACCTCTACACTCGGAGTTCCACACACCTCTCTCACACTCAAGACAGCCAGTATTGAAGGCAATTCCGAGGTTGAGCCCCGGGCTTTCACCCCCAACTTAACTGTCCGCCTACGCGCCCTTTACGCCCAGTAAATCCGAGCAACGCTAGCCCCCTTCGTATTACCGCGGCTGCTGGCACGAAGTTAGCCGGGGCTTCTTCTGCGGGTACCGTCATTATCGTCCCCGCTGAAAGGATTTTACAATCCTAAGACCTTCATCATCCACGCGGCATGGCTGCGTCAGGGTTTCCCCCATTGCGCAAGATTCCCCACTGCTGCCTCCCGTAGGAGTTTGGGCCGTGTCTCAGTCCCAATGTGGCTGGCCATCCTCTCAGACCAGCTACTGATCGTAGCCTTGGTGAGCCTTTACCTCACCAACAAGCTAATCAGACGCGGGCCGCTCTAAAGGCGATAAATCTTTCCCCCGAAGGGCACATCCGGTATTAGCACAAGTTTCCCTGTGTTGTTCCGAACCTAAAGGCACGTTCCCACGTGTTACTCACCCGTCCGCCACTATCCCGAAGGATCGTTCGACTTGCATGTGTTAAGCCTGCCGCCAGCGTTCGCTCTGAGCCAGGATCAAACTCTCAGGTTGAGTTGACCGCTAACCCAAGCTGCCTGGTCACAAGGGCTGTGACCAAGCTGGCATTGGTTATGCGTAGTATCTTGACGAGTTCCCATTCACACCGGCCGAAGCAAGCTCCGACCGGAATTCATGGTGTCTTCAAGAGACCGCATTTGTCAGCGTATCGATGATGCCCCGTGAGGGCATCGCCAGAACGCCGCCGCCTGCGTTTCTCTTTCCAATTCAACGATGTCAAAGACCCAACCGGCGAGGCCGGCTCCACCGTACGAAGCCCGGCGGCGGCGGAAGAGGCGGCTATGTAGTCGCCCCGAAATTCCGTGTCAAGCAGTTCTTTTTGCTGAAGAACTACTCAACCCTTATTTCCGCCCGGGGGCGGTTGGAAGTAGGAGCTATGTATTTGGCTCCGAATTCCCCGTCAAGCTGTTCTTTTTACTTAAGAACGACTCGGCGTTTTCCCCGCCCGAAGGCGGCGGAGGCGGGCTTTTACTTAGGGCCAACCTCCCAGTCAACCGGCCTTTTCAGGCTTTTTCCTGGACACCGGAAACCCGGTGGCGACAGGCCAAAAATCACCCCAGGGCTGCAGAGGCTGCCCTCATTAGTCCGGCGCGATTCGATTGAAGGCCCGGAACATACCGACAAGGCCATCCAAAATCAAGCGGCTTGTGAGCCTCTTGTTTCGGCGTCTCGCCGCCCGTCCGGGGAGCGGCGTATCTATGGGCAGGCTAAGGGGGAGTCAACGCCTGACGCGAAGTTTTCCGGGTCCGGATCGCCTCGACAGGGCCCTCCCCAGGGAATCTAGCTGCCGGCGATATAGGATTTCAGCCCTTCGGCCTCGGCCTCGGCCTCGGCGATCTTGGCTTTGACCAGGTCGCCGATGGAGACCAGCCCCACCAGCCGCCCGCTGCGCACCACCGGCAGGTGGCGCACCCGCCGGTCGGTCATCCGGGCCAGCAGGTCGTCCACCGACTCCTCCGGCTGGGCGAACAGCACGTCCGGCGTCATGCAGGCCGAGATCGGCTGCGTCAGCCCCCCCAACCCTTCCTGCGCCACCACCCGCACAAGGTCCCGCTCGGAAACTATGCCCACCACCGAGTCGCTCGGATCGAGCACCACCAGGGCCCCCACCCTGCGACTGTGCAGCAGCGCCGCCGCCGCCTGGACCGTCTCGTTGGGGGAAACGGTGAAGACCAGGTCGCCCTTGGTCTTCAGGATCTGGGACACGAGCATGCGCGGCGCCTCTCTCTCTATGTCTCTAGGACGGCCAGGGTCCGCCTATCTCTCAAAGGAATCAACCACCGGTCGATCCCAGGTCGCGACGGCCCTCCCCCGCGCCTTCGTCCGGTCACGGCTTGGTGATCGGGATCAGATCCGCCGCAGCCCGCGCGCCGCCGGCCCTATCAGGGCTAGCCCCACGGCGTAGCCGACCACATGGGCCTCCCAGGCGATCGGCGCGCCGCCGCCGACCCCGCCCAGTCCGACCACCCCCACCACGATGTTCACCACCACCCAGGCCAGGGCCATGCCCGTCACCGTGCGGCTGCTGAAGGGCGCCAGCCCCGCCCCGCGCCGTTCGATCAGGCGCGAAGCCGCGCCCATGAACCCCGACACCCCGCCCGAGGCTCCGACCAGCACATAGGGCGCGCCCCAGTGCAGGGCCGCGTAGCCGAGGCTCGAGGCGACGCCGCACAAGAGAAAGAAGCCGAAGAAGGCCAGGACCCCGACCGCGCCGCGTCCGAACAGCCGCGCCACCGGCGCGCCGAACGCCAGGGCGCCCAGGGCATTGAGAAAGGCGTGCGCCCAGCCGCCGTGGACGAACAGGGCAGTGATCAGCCCCGTCCAGCGCCCGGCGCTGAGGTCGGCGGGGGTGAATCCGAACCGCGCCAGGATCCGCTGCGGGTCGCCGGTCGCCAACTGCAGGGCATAGAGGGCGAGGAAGCTGAGCGCCAACGCCACCGCCGGCCAGGGCGCGCGCAGGGCGGGCTCGTGCTGCGGCTCGCCGACGATCCGCCCCGGGTCGATCTGCAGGGGCTCGCGCCCGCCGTGGTCGTCGATGGTCATGGCCTCGCTCGTTTTCGTGCCGGACGCCCGCGGCGGCGGCGACACCGCGGCTCAACAACGCGATCATCGGGCAAACCGCCCCATCTCGCAGAATTTTTTAACCTTCCCAGCCTTAGGTTAACTTGGCGCTATTGTTCTGCGGACCATCCTCGGATCGGGCGCTCGGTCGACCGCAACGCGGGAGATCGACTGGGGGCCTGCAGTTGCGCCGACCGAGGCTGTCTTATGTCTGAAGCGACCACCGTCATGTCTGTCCGGAGGGCGCCCCTCATGGCCTCGCCAGCGTGCGCGGGCCTGGCGGCGGCGGCGCTTTTGCTGGCCGCCGGGACCGCCCAGGCCCAGACCATGGGTTCCAGTTCCAGCCAGTTCAACTCCGGCTACAACGGCGCCGGCGCGCTCAACCAGGCGGTCAACGTCAGCACCCGGGACGCCAACAACAACCAGGTGTTCATCAACGGGGTCATGCAGGCGCCGCAGGGGTCCATCTTCTCCAACACCTCCGGCTTCTCCCAGACTTCCACCGCCGGGGGCGTCGGCGTTTCGGGTCTCGCCACCGCCATCGGCAACAGCCTGAACGTGGTGGTGGAAGGCTCCTGGAACCGGGTGACGGTCGATTCCACCCAGATCAACAACGGTCAGGTCTCGGCCAACGCCAGCCTGAACGGCCAGATCAAGCTGGAAGGGCCGTGAACGCCATGGTCCGTCCCGTCTCCTTCAAACTCGCCGCCATGGTCAGCGCCGCCGCGGTCGCCCTGTCGGGCTGTATCTCGACGAGCGCGGGGCCGAACGGCCAGTACACCCGACCGATCGGCGATGCGCCGGTCACCTCCAACCCCACCCCCTATTCGGCGGCCCTGGTCTGCCTGTCGGCTTACGCCCGGCGCTACAACCTGTCGGCCCCGCGCATCGCGGTCGGCCGCATCGCCGACTACACCGGCAAGGACGAGACCGACGGGTCCGGGCGCAAGCTGACCCAGGGCGCCTCGCTGATGGCGATCTCCGCCCTGGCCAAGGCCGGCGCACGGCTGGTGGAGCGCTACGACACCTCGGTGTCCGAACTGGAGTTGAAGTACGCCAACAACAAGCTGATCTCGGACGAGGCCGGGCCCGGGCCGGGCGCTGCGCCGGGACAGCCCTCCACCTACCGCCGGATCACCGCGGGCCAGGTGCCGGGGTCGGACTTCTATCTCGTCGGCGGCATCACCGAACTGAACTTCAACATCCGCTCCGCCGGCGCCGACATCCAGGGCGGCGATCCCAACCTGACCCACGGCCAGGGCCTGGTCACCGGCAAGCTCTATGTGATGAACATCGGCCTGGACCTGCGGCTGGTGGAGACCAAGTCCCTCGAGGTGGTGGACGTGATCTCCTATCAGAAGCAGATCATCGGCCGCGAAGTGGGCGCGGGCCTGTTCAGCTTCCTCGGCTCGGATGTGATCAACGTCGCCGCCGGCGAAGGCGCGCTGGAGCCGATCCAGCTCGGCGTGCGCTCGGTGGTCGAGCGCGCCGTGGTCGAGATGATGTCCAACCTCTATGGCGCGCCGGGACCCGAGGGTTGCCTCGGCGCCGGCGGCGATCCCCTCGCGGGCCGGACGGGCCTGACTGGCGGATACTACCCCGCCTACGACAACCTGGACCGCAACAATGGCTATACGCGCGAAGATCCGGCTCGCTGGACTGCTCGCATCGACCCTGGCCCTGCCGCTGCCCCTATGCGCGGCCGGTACTAGCTGGGCCCAGGACGGGAGCACGGTCATCAATGGCCAGCTCCAGATGGGCGACGTCCTGTCCAACCAGACCCTGAACGTCGAGGATTCGACCGTCGGCGTCAGCGGCTCCGCCAGCGCCGTCGGCAACATCGTCGCCGCCACCGGCCAGCAGGCGCCCATCCACGTTGAATCCGACCAGTCGGTCGGCGGCCATGTCGAGGCCGCGCTCAGCGGCAACGTCGCCGGCTCCAGCGGCCCCTACTTCACCACCGCCGCCTCGGCCGTCGGCAACAGCGCCACCGCGGGGACCTGCTGCGCGGCCACCACCGGCTCGTCGCTGCAGGATGTCCAGGCCGGCGCGGTCGTCGCCGGCGACGTCGCCAGCCAGCTCCGCGGGCCGGTCGGCGCGGTGGCGGTCGACGCCAGTGCGGTCGGCAACACCACCGGCTGGGAACAGACCAACGGCGGGGTGACCAGTTGGACCGGCCAGACCCACGCCGGCCTGACCACCGCGTCCAACAGCGGCTCCTTCGCCAGCGTCGACGGCAACGCCGGCTTCACCGCCACCGCGGTGGCCAACAATGTCACCGGCGACATCGCCGACGCCGGAGCCGACCTCGGCATCGGCCAGACCACGACCGGCCCCGGCGCCAACGCCTCGATCGACGTCGCCCTTGGCTCGGGATCCGACATCCAGCTTTCGGCCACCGGCGTCGGCAACAACGTGGACATCCAGGCGACGGGCTCGCAGGTGGGGATGAACGCCGCCCAGACCAACACGGCCCCGGTCAACGCCTACGCCAACCTCAACACGGCGAGTTGGAGCGGCGACGCCAATGTCGTCTCCTACGGGGTCGGCAATTCGGTCATGCTGTCCAACGCCGGCCCCGCCGACTCCATGTGGAGCCAGCAGACCACCAGCGGCGGCGCCATCAGCGCCACCTCGTCCTTCACCGGGGGGGCGGGGGGCAACGTCTACGCCTCAGCCACCGCCATGGGCAACGTGGTGTCCGGCTACGCCTGCTCGACCTGCGGCGGCGCCATCGACGCCACCAACAGCCAGACCGGAAACAGCCGGGTGACCGCCAACACCGTGGTCACCGCCACCGGCAGGGTCAAGTCGGTCTCCGGCGCCTCCACCGCCATCGGCAACAGCGCAACCTATCAGGTGGTGGGTTCGGGGAACTAGGCGGACGTTCGAAGGGTCCGCGCCGGGCATCGCCGTTCCGGGCCGGACCGGTCCCAGGCACGCCCAGAGGTCGGCGCCAAGCCCGCATGCGGCGGGAGCGTTCGAACGCTCCCGCCGTCGTCCTCGTTACTGCGAGGCCGCCTTTACTGAGGGGTCACCGTGGTCGTCGCGGTGACCCGCTCGCTCGGGGCGACCGTCGCCGCCGCCGTACTACTGGTCGGCTTACGCGGAGCCGGAGCCACGGTCGTCCGCGTGGTGCGGCGGGCGTTCGCCGTTCCTTGGGTTGTGACGGTGGTCTGGACCGTCGGCGCGGGGGCCGGCTGTGCAGCCGCCAGCGCCGCGGCGTTGCGCGCGCTCGCCGCGTCGGCCGCCGAAGCGGCCGCGGATTGCTGGGCGGACTCGGCCCGCGCATTGGCCTCGGCAGCCTGTTGCTGGGCGGCGGCGGCTTGGTCCTGGGCTGCGGTCGCCTGTCCTTGCGCGGCCGCGACCCGATCCCGGGCCGCGTCGGCGGTCGCGCGTTCGGCCTGGCGGGCGGAGGCCAGGGCGTCGTTCTTGCGCTGTTGCGATATCCCGATGGCGGTGTCGGCCAGGGCCTGGGCCCGAATGGCCTCCTGGATCGCCGGGTCCTTGTGGCCGGCCGCGAAGTCCTCCTTGGCGGCGGCCAGGGCCGCCCGCGCCTCGGCCGTGTCGCGCGGCGATTCCGTGCCGGCGCCGATGGTTTCGGCGGTGTGGAGCTTGGCCTCCGCGGCGGCGATGGCTTCGCGGGCCCGATCGCTCTTGCTGGCTGCCAGCGCCGGTCCGGCCACGGCCATGGTCAAGGCGCTCGATGCGAGAAGCGAAACGAAGAGGGTTCTGCGAAACATGGTGGTCTCCTGCCTGTGGCAAATGCTGTCGCCGCCGGATACGACGTCCCTTCGGCGTCAGGCAGAAACGGCTGAGGCGGGAAAATGGTTCAGCGCCGCCAGGGGTCGCGAGCTGTCCGACGCCCGGCAGGTGAACCCCGCCGACAGTTTCTCCCGCCGGGGCTAGGGCCAGGAGCGGTCGATCGGAGCCCATTTTTCGACACGCTTGTTCGCCACCGGTTGCGATTAGCCGCCGCGCAGCCGATGGTCGCGCGCTTCCGCTCTGACTGGACGTCTTTATGATCCGAATTGTCCGCTCGGCCCTGGCGCTCGTCGCCGGGCTGGGCATCGCCGCCGCCGCCCCCGCCCTCCTGCACGCCCAGGACGGCGCGCCGCCCCTGGCGCAGCGCGACAAGGTCTGGGCCCAGAGCTACGCCAAGATCGCCCCCGATCCGGCCGTCCGGTTCGGGACCCTGCCCAACGGCATGCGCTACGCCGTGATGCGCAACGCCACGCCCCTGAAGCAGGCCTCGCTGCGGTTGCGGGTCGGATCCGGCTCGCTGGAGGAGACGGACGCGCAGCAGGGTCTGGCCCACTTCCTCGAGCACATGGCGTTCAACGGCTCGGCGCACGTGCCCCAAGGAGAGATGATCCGCATCCTGGAGCGGCACGGCCTGGCCTTCGGGGCCGACACCAACGCCTCCACCGACTGGACCCAGACGGTCTACAAGCTCGACCTGCCCCAAGCCGACGACGACACCCTGGACACCGGCCTGATGCTGATGCGCGAGGCCGCGGGCGAGCTGACCCTGGCCCAAGGCGCCATGGATACCGAGCGCGGGGTGGTGCTGTCGGAGGAACGCGCCCGCGACACGCCGAACTACCGCACCTTCAAGGCCCAGCTGGGTTTCCTGCTGAAGGGCCAACTGGCGGCGAACCGGCTGCCGATCGGGACCACGCGGGTGCTGCAGACTGCCGACGCCGCCCTGATCCGCAGCTATTACGACGCCTGGTACCGGCCCGACCGCACCACCTTGATCGCCGTGGGGGACTTCGACCCCGCCGCCATGGAGGCCAAGATCAAGGCCCGCTTCTCCGACTGGCGTCCGCGCAGCGCAACACCCCCGCCCGAGCCGGACCTGGGCGCCGTGGCCAAGCGCGGGACCGAGGCCAAGGTGATGGTCGAGCCCGGCGGCTCGGCCTCGATCTCCATCGGCTGGCTGCAGCCTTTCGACGCCGCGCCGGACAGCGAGGCCAAGCGCCGCCGCGACCTGGTGGAGATGGTCGCCTTCCAGGTGATGGGCCGGCGGCTGGAGCGGATCGCCCGCAGCGACAAGCCCCCCTTCATCAGCGCCGCCGCCGGCGCGGACGACTACTTCCGGTCGGCCAAGGTGGTCAGCCTGAGCGTCAGCACCGACCCGGACCATTGGCGCGAAGGCCTGCTCGCCGCCGAGGAGGCCCGCCGCCGCGCGGTCCAGTTCGGCGTGCGCCAGGACGAGGTCGACCGCGAGCTGACCGAACTGCGCGCCCAGCTCCAGGCCGCCGCCGACGGGGCCGCCACCCGCCGCACCCCCAGGCTTGCCGAGGAGCTGGCGCAGAGCGTCGACGAGGACCAGGTGTTCACCTCGCCGGCCCAGGATCTCGAGCTGTTCAAATCGGCGGTCCAGGGCCTGGGCGCCGCCGAGGTCAGCGCGGCCTTGAAGCGCGCCTTCGCCGGCGAGGGTCCGCTGGTGTTCATGTCCACGCCCAAGGCGGTCGAGGGCGGAGAGGCGACCCTGCTGGCCGCCTTCACCGCGGCCGAGGCGTCGGCCGTGGCGCCCTCGGCGGCGCAGGAGGTCAGGACCTGGCCCTACACCAGCTTCGGCGCGCCGGGGACGGTGGCCGACAGCCGCGACGTGGTCGATCTCGACACCACCTTCGTGCGCTACGTCAACGGGGTGAAGCTGACGGTCAAGCAGACCAAGTTCCGCGACCAGCAGATCCTGGTCTCGGTCCGGGTCGGCCACGGCCGCATCGACTTGCCCAAGGACCGCCAGACCGCGTCCTGGGCCGCCGGCTTCGCCTTCACCGAGGGCGGGCTGAAGGCGATCGACAAGGAGGACATGGAGCAGGTGCTCGCCTCCCGCATCTACGGCGTCAATTTCGGCATCGGCGACGACGCCTTCACCCTGTCCGGCGCCACCCGTCCGCAGGACTTCGAGACCCAGTTGCAGGTGCTGACCGCCTATCTGACCGCCCCCGGCTTCCGGCCCGAGGCGTTCCAGCGGATGAAGACCTATGGCTCGAACCTGCTGCGGCAGATGGAGGCGACGCCGCAGGGGGTCCTGCGCCGGGACCTGGCGTCCCTGCTCCACGCCGGCGACCCGCGCTGGAGTTTCCCCGACGCGGCCCAGATCGAGGCCGGCAAGCCCGACGACGTGAAGGCGCTGTTGCAGAAGCCCCTGGCCGAAGGGCCGATCGAGGTGGTGATCGTCGGCGACGTCAGCCTGGAGCGGGCGGTCAAGGCGGTGGGCGACACCCTGGGCGCCCTGCCCCCCCGCGCCCCGGCGCCCGTCGACCCCGCCGGCCTTCAGGTGCGCTTCCCCGCCCCGACCCGGGAGCCGGTGGTGCGCACCCACAAGGGCCGCGCCGACCAGGCGGTGGCCTATCTGGCCTGGCCCACCGGCGACTTCTTCGCCGACCCGCAGCAGCAGCGGGCCTTGCGCCTGCTGCAACTGGTGCTGGAGCGGCGGCTGGTCGACACCGTCCGCATCGCCCAGGGCTCGACCTATTCGCCCTCGGCCGACTGGGAATCGTCCCTGGTCTATCCGGGCTTCGGCTACATCTCCGCCGACGTGGAGATCCCCCCGGCCAAGATCGCCGGCTTCTACGCCGACGTGGCCAAGATCGCCGCCGACCTGCGCGACAAGGAGGTCGGCGCCGACGAGCTGGAGCGGGCCCGCAAGCCGCGCCTCGAGGCCATCCAGAAGGCCCAGCAGACCAACGAGTACTGGCTCGGGCAATTGTCCGGGGCCGAGGCCGACCCGCGCCGGATCGAGGCCATCCGCGCCTCCCTCGCCGGCCTGGAAAGGGTCAGGGCCGCCGACATCCGCCGCGTGGCCCAGCAGTATCTCACCGACGAGCGGGCGTGGAAGCTGATCGTCGGCCCCGGCGCCGACGCGGCCGCCGCGCCGCCCGTCTCGGCCGCCCCGCCCGTCCCCGCCGCCGCCCCGCCGCCTCCCGCGCCAGCGCCAGCGCCAGCGCCGCCGCCCGAACCGCCCGCAGGCCGGGTGGTGGGGCCGACGGTCGAGACCCCGGCGGAGCCGCCCGCGCCGCCGGCCAAACCCGAGCGCCAGCGCCGCGCGCCGCCGCACCGGGGATAGGAGACGATCACAGCGTCAGGTCCGCCCTTTCGGAAGGAGGGCCTGACGCAACGGTCCACACCCCTCGCCGATTCGTGTGCACAAGCGCCATGTGAGCGGTTGCAGCATGACGGGTTGCAGCCCAAAATCGATCGCGGCTGAGGGACCCCAGCCCCTCGGACAGAGTCGAGAACCGGACCGATTCGGCACAGTTTGCGATGGCGCCGAGCTTCCCCTGCAAGTCCCGAGACGATTGAACCGGACCGAAGGGCCAGGGAAATGTTCCACGCCAACACGCGCAAGGTCATCGAGGACTGGAACGCCCGCCGCGGCGCCCGCCGGGCCCCGGCCCGGGCGGACATTTCGCCGGGCGCGTTCAGCGACTTGGTGCCCCAGCTGTTCATCCTCGGCGCCGCCGGGGACGGGACCGAGCCGTTCCGCCTGGCCGGCGGCCTTTTGGCCGACCTGCACGACCGCGACCTGCGCGGTGTGGATTTCTTCTCCCTGTTCATCGGCGAGGACAAGGACGCCGCCCGCGAGGCTCTGGCGACCGCCCGGCGGACTGGATCGCCGGTGGTGATCGACGCCAGCGGCTGGAGCGCGGCCGGCGACGAGGCGCGGCTGGAGATCGTGCTGGCTCCCCTGCTCGGCCCCAGCGGCGACATGGACCGGGTGCTGGGCCTCTATCAGCCCACCTCCAGCGTGCGCCGGCTGATGGGCGCGCGCATCGAGGCTCTGACCCTCAACGAGGTGCGCCTGGCCGACCTCGGTCCCCTGGCCGCCTTCGTCCCCTCGGCCGCCGGCCCACACCGGCGCGACCGCTCGCACCTGCGCCTGGTGGCGCTGAACGGCGAGCGGGTGGGATGACCCGTCCCGCCCAGCCGAGACGAAGCGACCGTCCGCCCGGTCGAACGGTCGCGCGATCCTTCGTTGTGAGGGATCGCCCGGCCCGCTAAACCTCGGCGGCTGCCTGGGGACGTGGTGGAACTGGTAGACACATGGGACTTAAAATCCCCCGACTTCGGTCATGCGAGTTCGAGTCTCGCCGTCCCTACGCAGCCGGCAAGACCGCGCGTTCCGCGGCCTAAGGCGGAAAGGCCGGTTCGGGGCGCCCCCAGCGCGTCGCGACCTCGGGCCCAGGGGATTCGCCCCCCCGACCGTCGGGCGGGTCGGGCGCCAGGTCCACGGGGGCCGCAGCGACCGGAGCCCTCGCCGCCATCCCGCTTTCGCCGGCCCGGATTTCCAAGGCCCCGTCGTCGCCGGCCCAGGCGCGCCCGTCCGGGACAAGGCCCAGGTCCCTGCAGATGCGGGCCACCACCTCGCCGAGCGGGCGCCGGATCAGCGCGCCGTCGGCGTCCTCGTCCGTCAGCCGCTCCCAGGCGTCCGAGGACAGTTGCTCGATCTCGTCCTCGTCCTCGTGTTCGGCAGCGATGGCCCGCTCGACCATGCGGTGGATGCGCGCCCGGCGCGCGCCCGCCTCGGCCGACCGGGCCAGGGCGTCGGCCCGGTCCAGGGCCAGGAGGTCCTTCGCCAGCCGCGCCTGCAGGGCGACGGTCAGGCGCACCGCCCGCGCGACGCGGGCGTAGGTCAGGCCCGGGTCGGGATGGGCCAGGCCCTCCGCCCCGCCCTCCGGCGACGCCAGCGCCCGCCGCCCGGCGGCCTCGGCGATCTCGAGCCCGACCTCGGCCAGCCGCGTCAGCAGGCCGAGCTGCCGCTCCACCAGCGCCCGCGCCGCCGCCCGCCGGTCCGTCGGCGACGGATCGGCCGGAACCGCATCGACGGCGGCGGATGTGGGATCGACGTGGATCATGGAACACAAAGGGAACGGATGACCGTCGGAGATGTCAAGGGTGGGGGGCCGGTCAGGGGCGGGCCGGGGCCGGAGGGGCTCAAGCACGGGATCAGTGCAATTGGTACGCGGGCTCGGCCGAACCCTCGCTCCCACAGGGTGAGGCCCAAGCCAAAACGTTGGCCAGGGGCAGGGAGGGCGATCTATTTTGTACGACGTCGACGTAAATCCAAACCCAGCCGCTCCCAGAGCGAACAGCCCGACTTGCCGCTATAGGTATCGTATCGACGTAATCCCCTCAGCCCCGGAGCTTGCGCAGCCTGGCCAGGACCGGTTCGGGAACCGCCGCGCGCAAGCCGTCCTGCAAGGCCTCCAGGGCGGAGACCGCGAGCCCCCTCCTCGCCCGCGCCTGAACCGCCAGGTAGTGCTCGGGGTGGACCAGCGGCAGGGGCGGCCCGGCGTGACATTCGGGCCGGTCGCGCAGGACGTCGTAGGCGCCGAGTTTCGACCGGTCGACGTAAAGCACCATGTTCTGGCGAAACCACCACGAGACCCGGTTGTCGTTCCAGATCGCCGGCCGCAGGCAGTCGATCGCGGCAAAGCCCCGCGCGGCGAACCGTTCGGCCCAATAGCCCGGCCACTGCTGGTTGACCTGCACCCGCGGGTCGTCCTGGAAGGGGACCGCGGATGAGAACACCACCGCCGGGGCGGCGCGGGTCAGCATCTCGACCAGGGGCTCCGCCCGCTCCGGCAGCAGGTATCCCGCCGCCTCCAGGCACAGGGCCAGGTCGAAGCGCCGGCCAAGGTCCAGGTCCTGGTCGAGGTCGGCGGCGAGGAAGGTCTCGCGGGGGATCTTCAGCAGCCCGGTGTCGAGGTGCGGTCCGTCGATCCCCAGGGTGTCGCCCACGCCGGCGGCCCCGAACGCGACCAGCCAGCTTCCCACCCCGCAGCCGACGTCGACCACCGAGGCGGGTCGGATAAGCTCGACGATCAGGGGGACCACAGCCTCCGCCGAGCGGCGCGAGCCGAGCTTGGCGTCGAGGTTCGGAAGCATCCGCGGATAATATCGGCGGGCGTGCGGCGAGTCGAAACCAAGGGGGGCGCGGGCCAACTCCACCTCCGCCGCTCAGGCCGTCGCCCGAGGGTAGCGACGGCGCAGGGCGCGGGCAAGTCCGCGACGGCGGCGTCCGTTCGTCCGGGCCAAGCGGTCGTCGCGACCGGCGCATCGGAAGCCTGTGGCGGCCGGACTGCCGCCTTATAGCCGCCGCATTTCCGATACGGACCGGCAAAACGTCTAGGCATCAGGGACGGCCCCTTTGAGGCCAGTCCAAAACACCCGGGGGGGAAACATGACTCGCATCGCGATGCTATTGGGGATGACGGCTGCCGGGGCTCTGCTGCACGCGGAGCCGGCGCTGGCGGCTCCCGCCACCACGGCGGCCGGCGCGGCCGACCAGGCCCCGCAGCCGGGCGCGTCCGGAGATGTCGACGCCGTGGTCGTCACCGGCAGCCGCATCGTCCGCGACGGCTATGAGGCGCCGACGCCGGTCACCGTGCTCACCGTGGCCGATCTGCTCGCGACCACCCCGACCAACATCGCGGACGCCCTGAACAAGCTGCCGGCGCTTTCGCCGCAGTTCACGCCCCAGGCCAATACCGGGGCCGCAGCGCCGGCCGGCAATTTCCTGAACCTGCGCGGGCTTGGCCAGAACCGGACCCTGGTCATGCTGGACGGGGTGCGCGTGCCGGCGACCAACACCACCGGCACCGTCGACGTCAACACCCTGCCCCAGGCCCTGGTCCAGCGGGTGGATATCGTCACCGGCGGCGCCTCCGCCATCTACGGATCGGACGCGGTCGGCGGGGTGGTCAACTACATCCTCAACACCAAGTTCAACGGCTTCAAGGGCTCGGTCCAGGGCGGGATCTCCACCTACGGGGACGCGCCCTCGGGAAAGGTCAGCCTGGCCTTCGGGACGAAGCTGTTGGACAGGGGCCACTTCGAGGCCAGCTACGAGCATAACCAGTCGGCGGGCCTGGACCAGTCCGACCGCGACTACACGCGCCTGACGCCGGGCTACGCCGGGGCGGGCACGGACGCCAATCCCTTCATTCTGTACAACAACCTGCGCATGTCGACGACGACCCTGGGCGGCTTCATCAGCGCGCCGACAGGGGCCACCCCGGCGCAAACCGCCGCGCTGGCGACCGCGATCGGGAACCAGCAATTCGTCGGCGCCGGAACCCTGGCGGTGTTCAACAACGGCGGCGCCACCGGCACCCCGGGCCTGCAGATCGGTGGCGACGGGGCCTATGTCTCCGACGGGCAACTGGTCAAGCCGGTGAAGACCGACAATCTGTTCGCCCGCTTCGACTACGACGTGGGCCATGGGATCACGGCCTACGCCCAGCTCGCCTATGGCCTCTCGCAGACCAACTACCTCATCCCGCCGGCGGCGCAGGCGGTGACGGTCATCAGCGGCAATCCCTATCTTCCGGCGAACGTCCAGGCGGCCTTGACCGCCGCCTCGGCCCCCGGCAGGCCCGCCACCTTCGTTCTGACGTCCCTGCCGCAGAACCTGTACGACATGCGGCTAACCCATCAATGGGACGCGGACCTTTCGACCACGTTTGGCCTGAAAGGCAGGGCCTTCGACGACGCGTTCAGCTGGAACGCCGCCTACACGCACGGCAAGGGGCACACCCACGTCGAAAACGACAACAATATCAACACGTCGCGCTTCTACGCCGCCCTGGACGCGGTCAAGGACCCCAGCGGAAACATCGTCTGCGCCGTCAGCCTGACCTCCAGCGCCAGCCTCTATCCGGGATGCGTGCCGTTCAACTTCATCGGCTATGGCAACGAAAGCCCGGCGTCGCTGGCCTACGTCATGCAGAACACAGCCTACGACATCATCAACAAGATTGACGAACTCTCGGGCAGCCTCTCCGGGACCGCCTTCAACGATTGGGCCGGCCCGGTGTCGGTGTCGGTCAACGGCGAGGCCCGCTGGGTGAGCCTCACCGAGACTACGGACGCCTCCCCGAACACCCCGCCGCAACTTACCGGTTTGCGGCAGACGTGGGTCGCCGCCGGCAGGAACGCACTGGGCCCCTCCCTGCCGTTCGTGGGCGCCACCACCGCCGCGCAGCAGGGCTCCAACTCGGTGTGGGAGGTCGGCGGCGAAACCGTGGTCCCGCTGCTGAAGGATCTTCCGCTCGCGAAGAACCTCGAGTTCAGCGGCGCCCTGCGCTACACCGAATACAGCAGCTCCGGCCCGGCCACGACCTGGAAGGTCGGCCTGAGCTACCAGCCGATCGACGACCTGCGCCTGCGCGCCACGGAATCGCGCGACATCCGCGCGCCCACCCTGTTCGACCTGTACCAGGCGCAGACGACGTCCACGGCCACCGGAACAGATCCGACCACCAACAAAACCTACGCCGTCAATCAATATTCCGGGGGCAACCCCAACGTGAAGCCCGAGGTGGCCACCACCAAAACCCTGGGCGTGGTCTATTCCCCGAGCTGGCTTCCCCGGTTCCGGATGTCGCTGGACTACTATTCGATCAACATCGTCAACGGCATCAGCAATTCAATACCGGCCATCGGCGCCACCGGCATCAACGTCGCCCTGCAGGGCTGCGCCGCCGGCATCGCCATCTATTGCCAGGCCGTGCCGAAGGACGCCGCCGGCAACCTTCTGCAAATCAACGCCTTCCCCATCAACCTGGCCCAACAGTACACCCGAGGCTGGGATCTGGAGGCGAGCTACGGCTTCGACATGAGCGACATCCGGGCGAAATGGGTCGGCCATACCGATCTGCGGCTGCTCGCGACCTATTCGCCGACGAACCTCACCATCGCCGCCCCGGGCCAGCCGGCGGCGGCCTCCGCCCTCAGCGCGCCCCTGGTCCCCCGGGTCACGGGCAACGTCAACTATAGCCTGGGCGCGTTCAGGGCCAGTTGGCAGATCGGCTTCACCGCCTCCCACCGCATAGCCCTTCCGTCGCTCACGCCGGTCATCTACGCGGTCCCGTTCGCCTCTTCCGTGGTCACCCACGACCTCAACCTCAGCTATAGTTTCAAGGCCGAGAAGAAGAGGAGCCTCGAGGCCTTTTTGACCATCAACAACCTCTTCAACCACGCGCCAACGCTCATTCCGCCGGCGCCCACCACCACCCCCGGCTCCCAGGCGCCGACCAGTGGCGGCCCCAGTCCGCTGGGCCGATACTTCACCGCCGGGCTGCGCTTCACCTACTAGGAGGCCGTCCGGACTGGGACACGGTCGAGGAACTGGCGGGAGGACGGTCGCCTTGACCGACCCCCGTCAGGACCCCGGTGGCGACCGGTACAGGGACGATCTTGGCCCACGGCGTCGCCGTCATTGGTCTCGCACCAGGTCGCCCAGGATCTGCAGTCCCCGCTCGGCGGCGTCGGGGGCCGCGTGACTGAAGTTGAGCCGCATGGACGAGGTCGCGTCGCCGTCGACCATGAAATGGCTCCCCGGGGTGAAGAGCAGGTCGCGCTCCAGGGCGCGCGCCAGCAGGGCCTGGGCGTCGACGCCGCCGCGCAAGGTCGCCCAGAAGAACAGGCCGCCCGGCGGGGTGCGCCAATCGGCCAGCCCGCCCAGATGCCGCTGCAACGCCGCCTCGAAGACGTCGCGGCGCCGGCGGTAGAATGAGGTCACCGCCTCCAGGCGCTCGGCCCGGTCCGGGGCCTCGAGATACTGCAGCACCATCCACTGGCTCAGGCGGTTGGTGTGCAGGTCGGCGGCCTGCTTGAGCCGGACGAGATAGGGATAGAGGTCGGCCGAGGCGGTGAGGAACCCCAGCCTGAGGCCCGGCGCGACCGTCTTCGAAAACGAGCCTTGGTAGATGAAGGCGCCGTCCAGCCCGGCGCAGACCGGCCGCCGCTCACACGGCTCGTAGGCCAGGTCGCGGTAGGGGTCGTCCTCGAAGACGATGACGTCGTGGGCTTCGCAGGCGCGGGCGAAGCGGAGGCGCTCCTCGGCGCTCCAGCAGGCGCCGGCGGGATTCTGGAAGGTCGGCGTCACATAGGCGAGGCGAGGCGGCGCGCCGGCCCACCCGCCCGCCGGATCGGCGCGGTCCAGGACCTGGAAACGCGCGCCGAAGAAGCGGAACACCTGCAGCGCCGCCAGATAGGCCGGCGCCTCCACCGCCACCGAGGCGCCGGCGTCGACGACCAGCTTGGCGGCGAGGTCGATCCCCTGCTGCGAGCCGGACAGCAGCAGCACCCGGTCGGGCGCCGCGTCGACGCCCAGGGCGCGGAGGTCCTCGGCGATGCGGGCGCGCAGGGCCGGCTCCCCCTCGGTCGGGCCGTACTGCAAAAGGTCCCGCGGCGGGGCGGGAAGATCGAGGCCCGCGAAGGTCTCGGCCGCGGGCAGGCCGCCGGCGAAGGAGATCATGCCCGGCCGCAGGGCCGCGTCGAGCATCTGGCGGACCGGCGAGGCGTGCAGATCGGCGGTCCGCGTCGAAAGGCGCGCCATCATCGCTCCCTTAGCGTCAATGTCATTGACCTATCGACACCGTTAGGCGCGAGGCGGTATCATGTCAATATGATTGACCTAAAGCGCTCGGAAGACTTGCGCGGCGCGATCGAGCTGCTCTACTTCGCCTACCGGGGGTTCACCGAACGGCCGGACCGGATCCTGGAGCGCCGCGGCCTGGGGCGGGTGCACCACCGCATCCTCTATTTCATCGGCCGGCGGCCGGACGTCTCGGTCCGCGGCCTGCTCGACCTCCTGGCGGTCAGCAAGCAGGCGCTGAACGCGCCGCTGCGTCAGCTGATCGAAATGAACCTGGTGGGCGCCGTGGCCGACCCCGCCGACCGACGGCTGAAGAAGCTGCGCCTCACCGCCGACGGCCAGGCGCTCGAGGCGGAGCTGACCGGGGCGCAGATGAGCCACCTGCAATCCGCCTTCGAACGCGCCGGGTCGAATCAGGAGCGCGGCTGGCGGTCGGTCATGGCGCAGCTCGCGGGGCGCGACCTTCCAGGTTGACGAGGGTCGGCGCGGTCAGTTCGACAGTTCGGCGTACAGCCTGTCCAGGCGCGCCGGGGTGGTCCAGGGGGGCGCGTTGATGGTCCAGCCCAGGTCGTCGGTCCTGATGGCGGCCAGCAACTGCTCCTTGGGCACGCCCGCCTTCACCGCCGCGCGGCCGCGCTCGATCAGGGTGTCGACCTTGCGCTTGAAGGCCGCGACCTCGGCCTTGGTCATGGGCCTGTCCCCGTGGCCGGGCACGGCGATGTCGAAGTCCAGCTTCAAGAGCTCGCCGAGGTTGTGCTGCCAGCCCAGGGCGGAGCCGCCGTTGACGTTGTCGATGTTGGGGACGCCGTCGACCACCAGCTGATCGCCGGTCGCCACCGCCTTGAGGTCGGGGAAGTAGACCATGATGTCGCCGCCGGTGTGGCCCCCGCGGTCGTGGCTGGCCAGGGCCAGGGCGCCGCCCTCGGCCAGGCGGTATTCCCTGGCGAAGGTCACGGTCGGGGCTGCGGAGCGGACCTGGTTGGGGTTGGGGGTATAGGTGGCGATGATGGTCTTCAGGTCGTCGGACCCGATCACCTGAGCCCCGGCGTCGAGGAAACGCTGGTCGTTGCCGCTGTGGTCGGGGTGGTGGTGGGTGACGAAGAGGTACTTCACCGGCTTGTCGGTGACGGTGCGGATCTGGGCCAGCAACGCGTCGTAGACCGGCTGGGCGTTGTTCTTGCCGTCCACCAGGATCACCGTGTCGGCGGTCACCCGCACGGTGGAGTTCCCCCCGCCCCCGGTGACCATGTAGAGGCCCGGCTTCAGCGGCCTGATCGTCACCGGCGCCTGGGGGGCGGGCTGTCGCGGCGCCGGCGCGGCGGCGGGCTGGGCAAAGGCCGACAGGGCCAGGCCGGCGGCGGCGACCGGTGCGGCCACGACGAGGAACAGGCGACGATTCAAAACCACTGGACGTCCTCCGCTTCGGGCGCGCGCCATGGCCGCGCCCGACCTTGCGGAAGCTTGTGGACAATCAAAGTTGCAGGCGCATTTCGGACGCGGAAGACTTCAGCGCCCGCGCGCAGCCTGCCGCCAAATCCGTCTGGCCGGGTCGAACTGGCCCGGAACCAGGCCGCGCAGTTCCTGGCTCTTGAGGATCCGCATGCCGTGGTCGGGACCTTTTCGCCAGACCAGCTTGCAGAGGTAGGCGTGGCCCACGTCGAGGTCGACCACCACGAACTCCTCGGCGCTGGGGGTGCGGCCCGGAAGGCTCAGCAGAAGCCCCGCGGGCGAGATGTTCCGGATGGTCCCATCGAGCGCGAACAGACCGTCGAGCGCCTTGGCGCGGCGGTTGACCACTTCGCGGGGATGGGCCCGAAGATCGACTTTGCTTAAGGCTGAGGACAACGCACGCATGCGCCGCAGTGTGCCGCGCTTGTGTTAAAGCCCCCTCACCTTCCACCCCGACAATGCGAAAAAAGCCGCGGCCCGTCGTCGCAGGCCCGTCTGGCCCCGCCGACCCCGATCCGGCAAATCGCGTTGCGTCGGCGGCCCCTGCGGACTACCTGCAACCCATGACCGATCCGTCGTCCCTGACCCAGCTCGGGCGCGAAAGCCGCATTCCTGAAAGCCCCGAGGCGGCGGTGCTGGAGCGCGTGCCCAATCCGCAGAAGGGCGTGCTCTATCTCGCCCGGTTCGCGGTCCCGGAGTTCACCTCGCTCTGCCCGGTGACCGGCCAGCCCGACTTCGCCCATCTGGTCATCGACTATGCGCCGGGCGAGTGGCTGATCGAATCCAAGTCGCTGAAGCTGTACCTGGCCTCGTTCCGCAACCACGGCGCCTTCCACGAGGACTGCACCCTGGCGGTGGCGCGCCGCATCGTGGAGACCGCGGCGCCCCAGTGGCTGCGGATCGGCGGCTACTGGTACCCGCGCGGCGGCATCCCCATCGACGTCTTCTACCAGACCGGCGCGCCCCCCGAGGGGCTGTGGATTCCCGACCAGGGCGTGGCCGCCTACCGCGGGCGGTGACGCCGCCTGATCAGCCAGGGATCATTCCCACCGCGTCGTAAGCGCCGCCACGTCCGGCCGCACCCGCTCCAGCGGCGCCTCCGCGGCGGTCCCGAGGTGGACATAGCCCGCCACCTGCTCGCCCGCGCCCACCCCCAGCAACGCCCGCGCCTGCGGGTCATAGGCGTACCAGTCGGTGATCCAGTTGGCGCCGAAGCCCATGGCCTGGGCCGCGAGGCACAGGGTCATGCACACCGCCCCGGCCGACATCTGTTGCTCCCACAAGGGGATCTTGGCGTCCTTGGGGCTGGAGATCACCGCCACGGTCAGGGGCGGGGTATAGATCTTGGCCAGGACCGCCTCGGCCTTTTCGGGCCCGGGCTGTTTGGCGGCCAGATGGCTGAGCGCCCCGACGAAGCGGGCCTTGGCCTCGCCCTCCAGCACCACGAAGCGCCAGGGCGCCAGCTTGCCGTGGTCGGGCACGCGCGCGGCCAGGCGCAGGATGGCGTCGAGCTCGACCGGCGTCGGCCCCGGCGCGGCCAGGGTGAAGGGCGAGGCCGAACGCCGCCGGGCCAGGAACGCCAGCACCTCGGCCGACGGGTCGATCGGGCAGGGTTCGCCGAATTCGGCAGCGGCGGGCAGGATCATGGGACGCTCCGAAACGAGAAGCTCTTGGACGCCCCTCCCCGCTATCGGCTAAGACGCGGCCGCGCAACGGCGGGGACGGCATGGCTGAGCAGGAAGACGACGCGGCGCCGGCCTGGCTGCGGCCGCACGGCGAGCCGTGGCGGGTGCTTTCCGGCGAGCGGGTGCACGACAATCCCTGGTTCGCCTTGGACGCCTTCAAGGCCGTCGCGCCCACCGGCAAGCCGGCGGACTATTATCTGCAGGTCTACAAGAACCTAGCGGTGGGGGTGCTCGCTCTGCACGAGGACGCGACCGTCACCCTGGTCGGCCAGTGGCGGTTCCCGTTCAAGGCCTACAGCTGGGAGCTGCCCGAAGGCGGCTCCCCCCACGGGGAGGCCCCCCTCGACGGGGCCAAGCGCGAACTGCTGGAAGAGGCGGGACTGGAGGCGGCGAACTGGCGGCTGGTGCTGACCATGCAACTGTCCAACGCCTCCTCCGACGAGGTGGCGCTCTGCTATGTCGCCACCGGCCTCACCCCCGGCCCGCGGGCGCCGGACGAGACCGAGGCCCTGGCGATCGCGCGGGTTCCCTTCCGCGAGGCCCTGGACGCGGCCGTGGCCGGCAGGATCCAGGACTCGATGACGGTGGCCATGCTGCTGCGGGCGCACCATATGGCGGTGGAGGGCGAGTTTTCGGAGCCCTTAACCCGAGCTATGTTAAAAGGCTGACCCTATGGGTTCCAGGAGAGCGAGCGTGCGACAGCCCAAGCATCTCGAGGTCGTTCCACGGGACGCCGCCGCCCAGTTCTGGGCGGAACTGTCCGACGAGGCCGCCCGCGCCGCCGTCGCCGAACCGGATCTGGCCTCCCTGCTGAACGCGGTGGTGCTGAAGCACGACGGCCTGTGCAGCGCCCTCTCCTATCAACTGGCCCGCAAGCTCGGCGACCAGGAGCTGCGCGCCATGAGCGTGCGCGAGGTCTGCGACGACGCCTTCGCCGCCGACCCCGGCATCGCCGCGGCCGCCGAGGCCGACCTGCGCGCGGTGTTCGAGCGCGACCCCGCCTGCAAGGGCTTCCTGCAGCCGTTCCTGTTCTTCAAGGGCTACCTGGCGGTCCAGACCCACCGCGTCGCCCACCAGCTGTGGACCGAAGGCCGGGACACCCTGGCGCTCTATCTGCAGAGCCGGGCGTCGGAGCTGTTCCAGGTCGACATCCATCCGGCGGCCCGGATCGGCTCGGGAGTGTTCTTCGACCACGGCACCGGCATCGTCATCGGCGAGACCGCCGTGGTCGGCGACGACGTCTCCATGCTGCACGGGGTCACCCTCGGCGGCACCGGCGCCCAGCGCGGCGACCGCCACCCCAAGATCGGCAAGGGCGTGCTGCTGGGAGCGGGGGCCAAGGTCCTGGGCAATATCGAGATCGGCGACTACGCCAAGATCGCCTCGGGTTCGGTGGTGCTCAAGCCCGTCCCCGCCGGCTGCACCGCCGCCGGGGTTCCGGCGCGGCTGGTGGCCTGCCCGACCTGCCCGGAACCGGCCCGGACCATGGACCACACCCTGGCCGAAGCGGTCTACGACTACGTGATCTGACCGCCCAAGCGGGTGCGCAAGGGGTTTTCCTGGCGACAGAAGCCCCCTAGGTTGCACGCCAACCACTTGTGCAGGATCCGCCGCCGTGAACGACACCCAGATCAAGCAGATAGAGCTCCATCTGCGCAAAACCTTCGGCGCCGACGGGATCGTGCTCAAGAGCCGCCCCAAGCAGAAGGACTCCGCCGAGGTCTATATCGGGGAGGAGTTCATCGGCGTGGTCTACGAGGACGAGGACGAGGACGGCTCGTTCATGTTCGAGATGGCCATCCTGGGCGAGGACCTGACCTAGAGCGGGATGCGAGGTGGACGGGGCGGTCTATTTCTTTCCCGCCGGCCCGAACCGGTCCGGCCAGCCCGGCGGGCCGAAGGGAATGTACTTCGGTCCGTCCAGTCCCATGGTCTCGCGCAAGGACGGCAGGTCGTAGAAGCCGGCGATGGTCAGCTTCACCGTCACCGGCCGGTCGGAATCGTTCTTGAACAACCAGCCGTGCGTCCCCTCGAAGGGCGCGGTCAAGGAGCCGGCGGCCGAGATCCCGGTCCCCTCCTTGTAACTGACCGCCTCGGCAGGCCGGGCGGGCTCGCCCTGGAAACTGGAATAGAAGTCGCCCGGCGCGGGGCCGCCCTCGACCCGCCAGTCATAGACCAGGACGTCCCCAGCCTTCATCTTCACCCGATAGTCGATCTCCGCCCCCTCGCCGCCTCCCGCGGACAGGGACAGCGCGACGGCGTCGGTGCGATAGGGGGTGGAATGCTCGCGCGCCACCCCGGGGGCGGCCTTGGGGACGGGCGACGGATCGGGCTTGGCGTCGTCGCCGGACGGGGCGACGACGGTCGCCAAGGCAAGCGCGACGACGGCGCTAAGGCTGTCCAATCGGATCATGCGCCCGCTGTAACAGGCCGAACCGCGAGGTAAAAGCGGGGCAACCCCCCGGTCCCGCGACCGGGACGGGGGGCCTTTTTCGCTACAGCACGCCCAGCATGCAGGCGACCAGGGGGTGGCGGACGATGTCGACGTCGTTCAGCCGGACCACCGCCACCTCGGTGAGCCGCTCCAGCCGCTCGGCCACGTCGGACAGGCCCGACAGGCCCGGCAGCAGGTCGGACTGGTTGGGGTCGCCGGTCACCACCATGGTCGAATGCCAGCCCAGCCGGGTCAGCATCATCTTCAACTGGCCGTAGGTGCAGTTCTGCGCCTCGTCGATGACCACGAAGGCGTTGTTCAGGGTGCGCCCGCGCATGAAGCCGATCGGGGCGATCTCGATCAGGCCCTCGGACATCAGCGCCCGGACCCGCTTCATCGACAGCCGGTCGGACAGGGCGTCGTAGAGCGGGCGCAGGTAGGGGGCGAGCTTGTCCTCCATCTCCCCGGGCAGGAAGCCGATGGATTCGCCGGCCTCCACCGCCGGGCGGGACAGGACGATCCGGCCGACCGTCCCGGCCTCAAGCGCCTCGACCGCCTGGGCGATGGCCAGATAGGTCTTGCCGGTGCCCGCCGGGCCCAGCGCCAGCACCAGGTTCTGGGCGTTCATCGCCTCGATCAGCTTGGCCTGGCCGGGCGACTTGGGTTTTATCGTCTTGGTGTAGCTCTGGTCGCGATCGTCCGGCCCGCCGCCGTGGACCCCATGAACCCCGTGCGCCCCATGCATGCCCTGGCGCAACGGCGACCATCCCCGCTCCACCGGAAGCCGCCGGATCTTGGCGTCGTCGGAGAATTGGGCGGCATCGAACTCGCCTTCACGCACCAGACGCTTCAGCGCTCGCTTGGTCATGGGAGCCTCCAAAAAGACAGGGGGGACAAGGAATGAGCACAAGAAAAAAGGGCGAGGCCCTGGAACAGGCCGCGCCCTCGGGACGACGGAATCGGTTGGGTGCATTCCCCTCCGGGAGGAGGGACTGGAAATCGGCCTGGGGGCTGTCTCAGCCTCAAAACCTTTCAACTCCGCCACTGATCGAGACCCTGGACGGTCCCGAATCGCCTAACGAGTTTCAGTCTATCTTGGTTTCCGAACGGTTAAGTCAGGTCCCATTTTGGGGATGCGGGGGCGACGATGACGGTTGAGCGACAGATTTATGACTTGGATGACAAGCAAGCCATGCTGCCGCCCGAGGGTGAATACTGGCTTGCCCCCGGGTCTGTCGTGATCGGCGAGGTTATCTTGAAGAAGAACGCCAGCGTCTGGTTCGGCGCGGTGCTGCGCGGTGACAACGAGCCCATCCTTATCGGCGAGAACAGCAACGTCCAGGACGGCGCGATACTGCATACCGACCTCGGCTCGCCTCTGACCGTGGGCAGCGGAGTGACCATCGGCCACAGGGCGATGCTGCACGGCTGCACCGTCGGCGACGGCAGCCTGATCGGCATTGGCGCGATTGTCCTCAACGGCGCCCGGATCGGCCGCAACTGCCTGATCGGCGCGGGCGCCCTGGTCACCGAGAACAAGGTCATCCCCGACAATTGCCTGGTCGTGGGCGCGCCAGGGCGGGTGGCGCGGCCGCTGACCGAGGCCGAGATCGCCGGCCTCGGGGCCTCGGCCGCGACCTATGTGGCCAACTGGAAGCGGTACGCAGCGGGGTTGAGGCGGCGTTGAGCCCTCCCCTGTCCTACCCCGCCCAGAGCTGGCGCAAGGTGCGGTCGGCGTCGCGGTCGAGGTTGAACCAGGCGACCTGGTCCAGGGGCGCCTCGACCACGATCAGGCGGTCGGCGGCGTCCAGGCGGCGGGTCAGGGCGTTGCGCAGGGCCTGCGGCCCCAGGCGGGTGCGCACCAGCCACAGGTCCGCCCCGATCCGCACGAAGGGGCCGTGGAGGGCGAGGGCCTGCTCGAACCGGTCCGGGCCCTGGCTCTTCAATCCGGTCCAGACCATCAGGGCCCTGGCCGGTTGCGGCGCATAGGCGGGGGCCGCCTGGCCCTCCGGCGCGGCCGCCGCCTCCTCCACGGCGGGGTCGTCGCCGAACAACCGGTGCAGCCCGCCATGGCGGCCGGCCGGGTGGAACGGCCCCTCGGCGGCGGGCGCCAGCAGGGTTTCGGCCGCCACCCGCCCCTCGGCGACGAAGGCCTCGATCCGGGCCTCCGGATAGGGTCCCCAGACCTTGCCCGCGGCCTGGACGAACCAGACCCGGGGTGGATCCACCGACGAATCCCCCTCGGCCATCAGGGCTCCTCCACCAGGACGGCGGCGATGCCGTCCGCCGCCAGTTCGGCGATCAGTGCCGCCACCCCGCGCGCCACCGTTTCGGGGGCGCGGCCGCGCACCACCAGATGGGCTCCGGGAACGCCCTGGCCGAAGAAGGGATAGCTGCCCATGGTCAGGTCGGGGAAGGCCTTGGCGATCCGCTCCAGGGGCGCGGCCAGGAAGCTTTCGGGCGAGCCCTCGACCCGCACGGTGCGGGAGATCACCAGCGCCCCGCCGCGGATGCGGCCGCCGAGGTCCTCCAGCATGCCGCGCATCACCGCCGGCACCCCGGCCAGGACGAAGACGTTGCCGATCTGGAAGCCGGGGGCGCCGGCGACGATGTTCTTGATCTTGGAGCCGCCGACCGGGATCCGCGCCATCCGCCGGCGGGCCGGGTTGGGCGCCTCGCCGTAGCGGGCGGTCATCTCGGCGATGATCTCCGGGTCCTCGACCAGCTCGACCCCGAAGGCGGCGGCCACGCAGTCGGCGGTGATGTCGTCGTGGGTCGGGCCGATGCCGCCGGTGGTGACCAGATAGTCGTAGCGGCTGCGCAGGGCGTTCACCGCGGCGACGATGTCCTCGGGCGCGTCGGCGACGAACCGGGCCTCGGCCAGGTCCACCCCGTGGGCGGCCATGAACTTGGCGATGGCGTTGAGGTTCACGTCGGCGGTGCGGCCGGACAATATCTCGTCGCCGATCACCAGGGCGGCGGCGGTCACCCGCTCGGGCGCGGTGGTGGCGCTCATCGGCTGTGTCCCTTATCCCGGCTGATCCGATGACCTGAGTAGGCGGCCCATGGACTTCCCGCAACCGCTGGCGCGCGCGCGCCTGATCCAGCGCTACAAACGCTTCCTCGCCGACGTGGTGCTGGAGGAGACCGGCGAGACGGTGACCGTCCACGTGCCCAACCCCGGCGCCATGCTGGGGCTGAACCAGCCGGGGATGGACGTCTGGGTGTCGCGCTCGGCGTCCCCGACCCGCAAGCTGCCGCACACCCTGGAGATGGTGGAGGCGGGCGGCGGCCTCGTCGGGGTCAACACCATAAGTCCTGCGGCTGTATGAACTGACCTGAGCTGCTAAGTTTGCGCCAGGCGAGGAACCACCATGACCACGGCCTATCCGTACATTCGCTTCAGCTCGCCCAAGCAGGAGAAGGGCGACAGCTTTGAGCGCCAACAGCAGGTGGTGCTCGGCACTGTCGGGCGAAGGACTGGGATGTGGCGGAGGAGATCGCGGACAAGGGGAAGTCCGCTTGGAAGGGCGACCACCTCAAGTCGGGCGAGCTCGGAAAGTTCGCGAGCCAAATTTTCAGAGGTGAGATTCCTCGCGGCTCGGTGTTGGTCGTCGAAAGCCTCGATCGCCTAAGCCGTCAGGGACACTACGAAGCCCGCCGCTGGATCGAAGACGTATGTGCAGCAGGGATGCAGATCGCCACCGTTTCAGGCGATCGGATATACGACGACGACAGCCTCCGCTCGAACGACAAGGTGTTCGAGATCATGGAAATCCTGATGAAGGCGGCAGCCGCGCACGACTACGTGACGCAGCTCTCAAAGCGGTTGGAGTCGTCGTGGGTCCGGCGCCGGGGGGAAGCATCGAAGGGTGTGGTTGTCTCGGCGCACGTTCCAGGCTGGTTGACGGTAGTCGGCGAGCGGGGTGATCCGACCCGGCACTTCGAGCCGATTCCTGAGCGGGTGCGGGTAGTCGTCCGCATCTACGAAATGGCGGCTGCGGGTATGGGCGCCCGGCTGATCGCCGCAACACTCAATGCCGACGGCATCCCCTCGTTGGGGCGAGATCAGGCGCGGCACGCAAACCGCAAGAACATCGGTTGGGAGCACACCTACATCGGCGACCTTCTTCAATCCGCAGCCGTCGAAGGCGACTACATCGCGAGCCGGCGCCGCAAGCCGGGACAGCCGAAGGCGGACGTGCCGAAGGAGCGGATCGCGGGCTACTTCGGGGCGCCGATCGTGGATGCGGACCTCGTCGCGCGGGCGCGGGCAGCGGTTGCCCGCAGGAAAGGTACTGGCGGGCGAGGCAAGGGGTCAGAGGCGCTCCGCAATCTCTTCGCCGGCTCCGTGACGTGCGTCGTCTACATATTGCCTGAGACCAAGTCGCTCGAGGCAGTGTTCTTTCGCCCGCCGACCGCTGGCGGAGCGCTCTGAAGCGCACCGGACGGCGGGACTGGGTCGGCGAGCCATCAGGAGGCGGACTCGCGACGGCGCGGGCGGCAGGCAGCCCACACCCGCTATGTTGCCTAAGTAACATAGCGACTGCCATATTTGCTTAGGATAGCAAATTAACTATGCCAGCGTTCCGATACTGCTGAGCTTCTAAATGCAATTCGCTCGCACAACACTGTAAATATCGAACAATATACTGACAGAATTTTAGATATTATCTTTGCATTAGCCTCTCGTGGCGCTTCTTGCCCGTCTGCAATCTCCAGCGGCGATCCGCTTGCGGAGAAAACACAACGGAAAACCACCGCGTGCATGCTCCCGCCTCAAGGGGCGGGACACACATGGCGCGTGGGGAGGGCGCCCCTTGACCATCATCAAAACGAGCCTGCTCGCCGCCGCCGCCGCCGTCCTGGCGGCCAGTCATGGGGCGGAGGCCCAACCCGTCCCGGCCTTCGGAGGCCAGCTCCAGCAGATTCCCCCCGCTCCCCGGCCCGACAACGCCGCCCCCCAGCTGGAGGTCGCGCGCCCCGAGGCCGCGACGGGCACGCTGCCTGGCGGTGAGAGTATGGTTGTCACCGCCTTGCGGGTGACAGGTCACACTCTCTTCCCAGAAGCCGACCTCGTCGCCGCAGCAGGCTTCCAGCCGGGCGCAAAGGCCAACCTCGCCGACCTGCGACAGATGGCGGCCGGGATCGCGTCCTTCTACAACCGGCGGGGCTATTTCGTCGCCCAGGCCTATCTGCCGGCCCAGAACATCGAAAACGGGGTCGTGACGATCGCGGTCATCGAAGGCCGTTACGGCAAGATCGACCTGCGCAACCAGACCAATCTTTCCGACGGGCTCGCCCGGAATCTCCTGCATGGGTTGGATACCGGCGCGCCCGTGGCCAACCGGCCGCTCCAGCGGCGCCTGCTGCTGCTCTCGGACCTGCCCGGCGTTACGGTCCGATCCACCCTGGTCCCCGGCGCGGCGGTGGGCGACTCCGACCTCATCGTCGAGGTGCTGCCCGGCCGCCGCTTCACCGGCAGCGTGGAGGCCGACAACGCCGGCAACCGGTACACCGGGGCGGGCCGCATCGGCGCGACGATCAACCTCAACAACCCCACCGGCCATGGCGACGTGGCCAGCGTGCGAGTGCTTAGCTCGCTGGACGGTCTCAACTACGCCCGCGCCTCCTACCAGCGCCAGTTCGGAGCTCTGACGGCGGGGATCGCCTACGCCCATATCGACTATCGGCTGGGACGCGAGTTCAAGCCCTTGCGGGCCAGTGGCTCGGCCGGGGTCGCGAGCCTCTACGTCGCCTATCCGCTGATCCGGTCCCAGAACGCCAATCTGCAGATCCTGGCCGGGGCCGACGCCAAGACCTTCAAGGATGAGCTCGGGGTCCCCCCCGGCAGCGCCCGGAGGAAGACCCTGGCCCTCCATGCCGGACTGAGCGGCGACGCCCGCGACGGCTTCGGCGGCGGGGGCCGCACCTTCTACGCCGCCAACTGGACCCATGGCGACCTCGATCTCAAGACCCCCGCCGTACGCGCCGCCGACGCACTAACCGCCCGCACCCAGGGGGGCTACGACAAGCTCGAACTCAGCGCCGCGCGCATTCAGACTGTCACGGGCGCCCTTTCGCTCTACGGCGCCGCGCGGGGCCAGGTGGCTTCAGGCAATCTCGACATCTCCGAGAAGATGGAGCTCGGCGGCGCCTACGGGGTACGGGCCTATCCCGAGGGCGAGGCCTACGGCGACCAGGGGTACATCTTGACCCTGGAGGCTCGGCTTCTGCTCTCCGACGGGTGGATCAAGCTCCCGGGCGAGGTGCAGCTGTTCGCCTTCGCAGACGCCGGCGCGGTCACTATCGCCAAGTCTCCATGGTTCGCTGGCCCCAACACCGCCCGGCGCAGCGGCGCCGGCGTCGGCGCCGCCTGGGCCACGGACAACGGTTTCGTGCTCAAGGCCACCTATGCCCATCGTCTGGGAGTCCGCGCCACCTCGGGGCCCAGCGCCCCCGGTCGGGGGTGGATTCAGGTCGCCAAGCTTTTCTGAGGACACGCCGGCGACGCGTACGGCCGCGCCCCGTCATCAGGTCAAGGACAACCACCATGCACTCCACTTCCCACGCCACGACCCCTCGCAGCGCTCCTGGCCCGTTTCAATCGGTGCTGTTCGGGTCCACCGCCCTCACCAGCGCGCACTTGGCCGCCGTCAGCCTAGCCGGCCTGTTGGCTGTCGCTTTCGCGACCGGAGCACAGGCGCTGCCCACTGGCGGTGAAGTGGCGGCGGGGAGCGCCAGCCTTTCAACCGGTCCGGGAACCCTGACCGTCAATCAGTCCAGCTCGAGCGCCATCCTCAATTGGCAGGGCTTCAGCGTCGGCCAGGGCGAGGCGGTCACCTTCGTGCAGCCTGACAGCCAGTCGGTGGCGCTGAACCGGGTGCTTGGCGCCGACCCGTCGAGCATCCTCGGCAGCCTCTCGGCCAACGGCAGGGTGTTTCTGGTCAATCCCAACGGCATCCTGTTCGGCGCAGGAGCCCAGGTGAATGTCGGCGGCCTCGTTGCTTCGACCCTCGGATTGACCGACGCCCGCTTCCTGGCCGGGGACTACCGGTTCTCCAGCGCCAGCGGCGCCCCCGTTCTCAACCAGGGCGTCATCAACGCCGACGGCGGCTATGTCGCCCTGCTCGGAGCCAAGGTCGCCAACGATGGGGTGATCTCCGCCAAGCTTGGCGTCGTCGCCCTCGCCGCCGGCTCCGCCGTGACCCTCGATGTAGGGGGAGACGGCCTTTTGAGCGTCGTCGTGGATGAGGGCGCGATCGACGCTCTGGCGCGCAACGGGGGGATGATCAGCGCCGGCGGCGGCCATGTGCTGATGAGCGCGATCTCGGCTGGCGAGCTGATCCGAACGGCGGTCAACAACACCGGCGTGATCGAAGCCCGCACCTTGCAGAACCACAACGGCGTGGTCCGCCTCTCGGGCGGTCCGATCGGGGTGGTCGAGGTCGGCGGCGTGATCAACGTATCGGGCTCAGACCCTGGCCAGACCGGCGGCGCCGTCACGGCGACGGGCGCCCGAGTCGGCCTGTTCAACGCCAGCATCGACGCCTCGGGCGACGCCGGCGGCGGCCGCGTCCTGATCGGCGGCGACCTCTATGGCGCCAATCCGGATATCCCCAACGCCTTAGCGACCTACATGAGCGCCGATTCCCTCATCACCGCCGATGCGGGCGCCGTGGGCGCCGGCGGCACGGTGGTGCTGTGGTCTGACGGTTCGACCCGGGCCTCGGGCCGCATATCCGCCAGAGGCGGAGCGCTTGGGGGCGACGGCGGCATGGTGGAGACCTCGGGCCACTGGCTCGACGTCACCGGCGTGCGCGTCACCGCGGCCGCCGCCCGGGGGCTGCGGGGCACGTGGCTGCTCGACCCAGCCGACGTGACCATCGGGACCGGCACCGTCGGCGGAACCTTCATCAACGGCGTGTTCACGCCTGGCGCGGGCGTCAGCGCGGCGACGATCGACGCAGGCGACCTGCAGGCGGCTTTGAACGCCGGAACCGACGTAGTCATCACGACGACCAACAACGGCGCCAGCGGCGCAGGCTTGGGCGACATCACGGTCGGTGCGGCCCTGACGTGGGTGACCAGTCAGAAGCTCACCCTCAATGCCGACCACGACATCATCGTCTCTCCGGGGTCGGCGATAACCGCCAGCACCCAGAACTCGCAGATCGTGTTCAACGCTCAGAACGACATCAAGATCGGGGCGGCTCTGGTCGCCAGCGCTCAAGGGTCGAAGATCCTGCTCGCGGCCGGCAACGACGTGCTCGCCACGGCGGCCGTCACCGCCACCGGCCTCAACGCCGTAATCGACATGAGCGCCGGGCGCGACATCAGCGTGGTCGCCGTCACCGCCAATGGCGCTGGAACGGTCACGTCGATCAACCTTCACGCCAACAACAACGTGACCTTGAACGGCGCCGTCAACGCAGCCGGCGGCGCGATCCTGCTGCGGGCGGACAGCGACGGGACCGGCCCCGGGGCCCTGGCCGGGACTGTGGTCTTCGCCGGGCCAGCCGTCGTGGGCTCGTCTGCGACGACGGCGATCCGGTTCAATCCTGCGACCTACGCCAACACGGCCACCGAGATCGCCAACTACGACGCCAAGGTGACCGGCGCTCTGGACGCCAGGGCGTGGGTCTTCCCCGTCGGCGTCGACCGCCCTTATGACGGGACCACGGCGGCGACCTTGCAGTTCAAGAACCCGCTCGCTGACAACCCGAACATCGGCAACACCGTCACCCTGGTCGCCGGCGCTGCGGCTTTCGACACCAAGGACGTGGGGATCCTGAAGCCGATTACCTTCACCGGCTACACCTTGGGCGGCGGCGACCTGGCCAGGTTCGCCCTGTTCTCCGTCATCGGGGTGGCTCCAGGCGCCGGGACCACGACCGGGAACATCACTCCGATCCCTCTTATCGTGACCGCCGACAGCCAGGCGCCGAAACTGTATGGCGCCACCGCCACCTTCGCGGGGACAGCCTTCACCAGTGTGGGGCTGATCGCCGGCGAAACCGTCGCCAGCGTATCCCTGACCAGCGCGGGGGCGACGCCGACGGCCCCCGTCGGCTCCTACGCCATCATCCCCAGCGGGGCGGCCCCCACCGCGACCTTCATCCCCGCGAACTACACCATCAGCTACGTCAATGGGGTGCTGCCGGTGGTGGCCCGTCCGCTGACGGTGACCGCCAACAGCGCCAGCAAGACCGAAGGCGACACCTACATCTTCGGTCCGACCGCGTTCACCACCTCGGGGCTGCAGAACGGCGAAACCATCGGCGCCGTGACTGAAACCAGCGCGGGGGCGCCGGTGCCGGCCGCTGCCGGAAGCTACGCCATCGTCGCCAGCAACGCCTCCGGCGGCACCTTCAACATCGCCAATTACACGACGACCTACGCGCCGGGTTCGCTGGCGGTCGTCGCCCCGACCCCGACCCCTACTCCTACTCCGAGCCCAACCCCGACCCCGACACCGACGCCCCCCGTCGTGACGCCGTCGCCCACGCCCACGCCCACGCCGACTCCGGCCCCGACACCGACGCCCGGCCCCACCGAACTGCCGACGCCGGTCCTTCCCGGCGCCCCGACCACGGTTCCGGCCACCCCCACGGTTCACCCGACCCCTGTGGGGACCACCTCGACCACCGTGGACGGCGCCCCGAGCCTCGTCCTCGCCTCGGTCATCGCCGACGAAGCGACCCAGACGGCCACGATCCGGCGCAACGTCGCCGGCGGGACGGTCGGAGCGGGGGCCTTCGAGTCCCAGCAGCTGTCGATCGTCGGAGACGGCGTGGCCATGCCGTTCGATCTGGCGGTCGCGCTGCAGCAGCCCATGCCGACGGCCGTGGCTGCGCCGGATGTCCCGGCCGACGTTCTTGCGGCGCGGGTCCAGTCCGAGGGGCCGGCTCTCGCCCCCGCGCTCCGGGCCCCGATCATGCGGGCGCCCAAGCAGGACCGGCACTAATGGCGAGGGCGGCGAGCGCGACACGCCGGCGGCGGCTGGGATGGGCGCTGGCCCTGCTGGCGCCGTGGCTGGCCGGGACGCCAGCCTCGGCGGAGACGCCGGGGCCTTCGCAGCTGCTGAGGTGGATTCTGGCGTCCGAGGATAACGCCGGCTCCGCCTTCGTCCTGGTCGACAAGGTCGCCGCCCGGATCATGGTCTTCGACGGGGCCGGCAGGCCCCTGGGCGTGTCGCCCGTGCTGCTCGGCTCGGCCACGGGCGACGACTCCGCGCCCGGCATCGGCCAGCGAAAGCTATCCCAGATCCGGCCGGAGGAGCGCACCACGCCAGCGGGCCGGTTCGTCGCTTCGTTAGGTCGCAATCTCGGCAAGGACGACGTCATTTGGATTGACTATGACGCGGCCGTTTCCATGCATCGGGTGATCACCGGCGGAGCCAAGGACCGCCGCCTGGAACGGCTGGCGACCCCCTCTCCATTCGACAACCGCATCTCCTACGGCTGCATAAACGTGCCTGTGGCCTTCTACGAAAGCGTCCTCAGGCCCGCATTCGTCGCCGCCTCCGGCGTCGTTTATGTACTGCCCGAGACTAGGCCGTTAAACGCCGCCTTCCCGGCTTACGTCTCGCAACCCTAGCGGCTGCTACGACTTGCAGGGCAATACGTGTGGACCGAAGCCGGTCCTTCGGGAGAGCATCTAGCCCAATGGGCCATGAAAACAAGCTAGACCGATTGCAAGAACGATCTCCGCAGGCGGCTCCGAGACGACCTTGACACAAGCCCTGAAAGCAGACCTTCCGAAGGTCGGTTCAGAGCCCGGACCAGACTCTAGCTCCGCTCCGGAAAGCGGACACTCACACGAAGCGAGGGAATCAGGCTGCGACGGTTCCTCTCAGTGGCGGACGTAGGGAAGGCCCGCCGCAATAGATGCAGCGGCTCTCAGCCGCCAGGATCACCTTGCGGTTCCGACTTTTTACGTTGGCTTCACCCGCCGGCGAATCCTACCAGAGTCGCCCCCACTTCGGCGTCCGGACCACTCCAACCTACTGAGTAAGCGGCCCATGGACTTCCCCCAACCGCTC
This sequence comes from Caulobacteraceae bacterium, assembly GCA_035493955.1. Lineage (GTDB taxonomy): Bacteria > Pseudomonadota > Alphaproteobacteria > Caulobacterales > Caulobacteraceae > NCED01. Next base: position 33,765 of record DATJHI010000017.1, read on the forward strand.
GTGCGCGGCCGTCTGATCCAACGCTATAAGCGCTACCTAGCCGACGTCGAATTGGAGGACGGCCGCTTTGTGACTGCCCACGTCCCCAATCCCGGCGCCATGCTCGGGCTTTGCGATCCCGGGCTGACGGTGTGGTTGTCTCCTGCTCCCGAAGGAACGAAACGAAAGCTCGCCTGGACCCTAGAAATGGTCGAAACGATAGATGCTCTTGGGCGTCTTACAGCCGCAGGCGTCAACACCATGCATCCCAACCGCCTGGTCGCCGAGGCCCTGCTCCAGGGGACCATCCCTGAACTGGCGGGCTATGACACCGTCCGCGCCGAAGTGAAGTACGGAACCGCCAGCCGGGTCGATTTCCTGCTGACCGGCGAGGGGCGCTCCAACTGCTGGCTGGAGATCAAGAACTGCCACCTTTCCCGCGGCGGGGGCCTGGCCGAATTCCCCGACTGCGTGGCGGCGCGTTCGGCCAAACACCTGGGCGAGCTGGAGGCCATGGTCGCGGCCGGCGACCGGGCGGTGGCGCTGTTCACGGTGCAGCGGGAGGACTGCGACGCCTTTTCCGCGTGCCGCGACCTCGACCCGGTATTCGCCGCCGCGCTGGACCACGCGGCCGACGCGGGGGTGGAGGTGTTGGTCTACCGCTGCGAGATGGGCCGGGGCGCGATCCGCCTCTCGCACCGGATTCCGTGGCGCCGGTGACGCGCCGTCCGGCGGAGACTGGGCTGGCCTGCGGGCGGGGGCCGGGATAACTCCCTCCATGGCACAAACGAAGCGGCGCCTCGAGTTCGAGATCAAGGTCGACGGCGAGCCCTATGTCTGGCGGATCCAGCGGCAGCCCCAGTGGTCCAGCGACGCCGCGGGCTGGCGCGGCATGGCGATCGCGGTGCGTCACCTGGAAGGGCAGCGCGAGGCCGTGCTGGAGTTTCCCGCCGCGCCCCCGCCCAGACGGGGAACGCCGCTGCTGCAGCCCGGGCAAATCCCGCCGAAGGTCGTGGCCAAGGCCATCGCGTCCGCCATCGCGGCCGGATGGGAGCCGCTGTCCCGAGGCAAGACCGTCGCCATCATGGTGGACGAGACCGGCGGCTGACGCCGCGTCCCACGCTCGCGCGACCGCGCCCCGGAGGAAGGTCACCCATGGCGGATGACGATCGCACCAGGACGATCCCCAGGAGAACGCCGGAATCGGCGGCCATGTCGGCGGAGGTCAAACGGGCGATGGCGATCACCGCCGCCCTCAACCGTTTGACGTTCGACGACGCGGACGAGGTCCGGGCCCTGTTCAGCGACCTCATCGGCCAGAGGGTAGACGACAGCTTCGTATTGATACCGCCGTTCTACGCCACCGGCGGGTCCGGCATCCGGGTCGGGCGCAACGTCTTCGTGAACCAGAACTGCACCTTCTATGACCTGGGCGGGCTCGACATCGCCGACGATGTGATGATCGGGCCGAACGTGAGCCTCATCACCTCCGGCCATCCGGTCCAGCCGTCCCAGCGGCGCGCCTTCGTGGTCGCCAAGCCCATCGTCATCGGGAGGAACGTCTGGATCGCGGCCGGCGCGACGATCATCGGCGGCGTGACGGTAGGCGAAAACGCGGTCGTCGCGGCCGGCTCCGTCGTCACCAGGGACGTGCCCCCGAACACCCTGGTCGGCGGCAATCCGGCGAGGGTCATCCGTTCGATCGCCGACTGAGGAAAAACGGCGGCTTGCGGAGACTCACGACGGTTTTCGCCGGCCCAGTTCGCGGATGTCCGCGGCGACCTCAGACATGTCGTTGTCCAGCTGATGGTCGCGCCCGGGAAGCTTGCGCACCACCGCCTGCGGGATCGCCTTCGCATTCAGCTCGACATGTTCGGCGGGAACGGTTTCGTCCGCGCCTCCCTGATAGAGATAGACGGGCGACTGCGCGGGCAATTTCGCGCCGAGGTCCGGGTCCGGCTCGATCTCGTCGCTCGGCCAGCCGCCCTTGCCGACGAAGGGCATCGAAACCAGGAAAACGCCGGCCGGCGGCCGGTCGGGCGGCTCCTGGGCGAGGCTGTGGACCAGGATGGTCGCGCCGATCGAATGGCCGACCAGAACGGCGCCGTCCCCCAGCCTGTCGAACTCCTTGCGGAGCGCCGCCTTCCAGCGCGCGAATTCGGGGCGGTCTTCGTCCGGCATTCGCGGATAGCGAACCTCATAACCGGGCCCGAGCTCCCGCTCGAGGCTTTCGACGAGTTTTGCGTCCCATTGGTCATGGGCGTCGCGGCCGCCGCCGCCCTGAACGAACAGAAGCTGCCTGGTCATGTCCGCCCTCGTCGTTTGGGATGCACGGATCAACGCAAACCGGCGGCGCCCGTTCACGCGATCGGGCGGCCCACGCCTGCTTCCATGGGCGCGGCCCGGGGGGCCCTGAGGCGCCGGCTACGCAAGAATCACGCACATCCGTTTTCCGGCCAATCCCGGACAGGTCATTGCGCCGCAGCCGTCCACGCTATAACATAATTTATAATATAAACAGACCTGTGGATAAGTCTTTTGCGAGTTACGCGCGCCAATGCACCACAAAATGTCGATGATCGACCTAGACAATATTGTGCTTAATGCGGCGTTAAATCGCCATTTCCGGGAGTTTATCTGTGGATTTTGGAACCAATCCTGGACGCGATTCCTCTACACCCTCGGCGCACGCGAGTTTCGCCTATCTCGAACAGGACGCACCCCGCTTCTTCTACCGCTGGGGCGGGCTGCTTTCCTCGGCCCTCACCCGGGTCCGGGCGCGCTTCCACGGCGACCTCGACCAGTACCTGATCTATCTGGTCTTCCTGCTGGACGATCTCGGCCAGGAACTGCGGTCGCGGTCCACCGGCCGACACCTGGCGCCCCGGGGCCTCAACGCGCTCAGCGTCGCGGACGTGACGGAGATCCCGCGCGAGACCGCGCGCCGCAAGCTGCAGATGTTGCTGGCGACCGGCTATCTGGAACGCCGGGAGGACGGGCTCTACTACCTCGGGGCCCGCTACTCCCGGAACCAGTTCTTCTTCGACCTCAGCCCCCTGTTCCTGGACTGCGTGAGCGAACCCGCCTCATCCCAGGCGGTCGAGCCAGAGCCAGAGTTCGCGGATTGCTAGGGCGCGCATGACCGCGTCGTCGGTCTCCATCGGCTTCAGGCCCGCGAACTGCAGGGCGTCGTTGAGCGTTATCGGGCGCTCCCTCGTACGGTAGAGACGGCGGGTCTTGGCCGCCTCCTGCACCCGACGCCAGGCGCAGGTCAGCGAGGCGGCCGCGCCGATGGCGCTCTGCGGCAGGAGTCCGCCCTGCAGCACCCGGTGGAAGCCGACCAGCTCGGCGTCGCGGCAGACCGACGCGAGCATCCGGTTCAGGGGCTCGGGGTCGACAGGCTCGACCGAAAGGCGCGGGTCCCCCGTTCCCGGCTCTAGGGCCCCATCGGAGGGCCACTTGCTGAAGACGCTGAAGACCACGTTGGCGCTGGCGTCGACGAAACCGAGCTGCAGGGTGTGAGTGCGGTCGCCGCACGCGAACGACCGGACGTTGAAGAACAGCGGGTTGACCACCGCGCGCGTCGGGCGGGGCGGCAGGACGCGGGAAGACCCGATCCGCTCGCCCGGCTCGGCCCGAGGCCGCAGGCCGAACGAACCCGGCGTGGGCGGCGCCCAGTCGGAGCGGCGCTCCGCCCAGCGCCGGCCGCTCGTGAAGTCCAGGATATCCGCCATCGCCAAACCCTCCGATCATGGTGCGGGCCCATGATGCAGGAGGCTCTCGAAGACACAATCGACCGACCACTCAGACTGAGTATATTAACGTTCATTATCCAACCCATACTGGGCGGAAATGCGGATTTACCCATAGATACATGTATGCACTGGTGTGGATACCCAAAATGGGGACTCCATACGCTGAAATGCTGGCCCCAACGGAGTACGACTGACGGCGGGCGCTGACGGACAGGCGGGTATCCAGGTGAAGATCGATCCAGACCATCGCCGACCGGCGACCAGCAAACGCTTCGACTCCGAGCCGGTGGTGGAACCCTATCCCGGCTGGGTGCGCGTCCTGATCTGGATCGCCTGCGCCGCCTTCTCCCTTGCCGGGTGGTGGGGGGTGTTCCTCGTCGCCAAGGTCCTGCTGCGGCTGGCGGGACGGTGACGGCGGTCAGCGCGGCTGGGCCAGCATCCACTCGAGGTTGGCGCGCACCGCCGGCCATTCGGAGGCGACGATGCTGTAGACGCAGGTGTCGCGCAGCGAGCCGTCCTTCGCCCGACCATGACAGCGCAACACCCCGTCCAGCTTGGCCCCGATCCGCTCGATCGCCCGGCGGCTCTCCCGATTGAGGACATGGGTGCGCAGTTCGACCGCCAGGCAGTCCAGGGTGTCGAAGGCGTGGGCGAGGAGCAGCCGCTTGGCCTCGGTGTTCAGCCCGGTCCTCTGCACGCGCCCGGCGTACCAGGTGGACCCGATCTCGACGCGGGGGCCGGCCCTGTCGATGTTCATATAGGTGGTCATGCCGGCGATCCGGCCGGTCGGCGCGTCGAAGACCGTGAAGGGCAGCATCGATCCGGCCGCCTGCAGCCCGAGCCGGCGCTCGATCTCCTGTCCCATGCCCTCGGGCGGCGGCACGCTGGTGTACCAGAGCCGCCACGGCTCGCCGTCGCGCACGGCCTCCACCAACCCGTCATGGTGGTCCCGCGACAGCGGCTCCAGGCGGACATGCCGGCCGGCCAGGGCGACGGGCGAGAGCGGATCGTCTGGGGACGTGGACATGACCGGCTCCATCGCGCCAAGGCCGCCAGATGCGAAGCGCTTCGGCGAAGCGGTAGAGCAGAGCCGCGGCGGCCTCAAGTCCGGCGCCTCCCCGCCAGATGTGGATAAAACGGCCGAACACCGCATAGGTTATTGCCGGCAACCCAGCCTTCCTGTCATCTCGTCAGGTGAGCCATGCGGTGTCCCGCTCCGGCGGCGCGCCCGAAAGGATGGACCCGGCCCGACCCATGACGTCCGTGGATTCGGCTCCTGAGCGGAGCCTGCTCTATCGGTTCGGCGAGAACTGCCGGCCAGCGATCGACTATATCCTGGCCGCCCATTCCCAGGTCGGCGACCCGCCCGTGTTCGATCCCGCGCAATTTCCCTGGACGGCCGACCTGTCGGCGGGCTGGGAGACGATCGCCGCCGAGGCCGCCCATGTGGTCCGCGACCTGGGCGCGGTGCCGCCCCTTTACGAGCTGTCGCCCGATCACCGCGGCATCGCCGATCCGGACCGCTGGCGCTCGTTCTTCCTGTGGGGCTACGGCTACCGTTCGGACGAGAACTGCGCGCTGTGCCCCGAAACGACGCGGCTCCTGGAACGGGTGCCGGAGCTGAACAGCGCCTTCTTCTCCATCCTCAAGCCCCACGCCCATATTCCCCGCCACGCCGGGGTCACCAAGGCCATCCTGACCTGCCACCTGGGTCTGCAGACGCCGCGGGCCGGGCGGTGCGAGATGGCGGTGGACGACACCGTGGTCAAATGGCGCGAGGGCGAGTGCCTGGTGTTCGACGACACCTATGAGCACGAGGTCTGGAACGACACGGACGAGATCCGCATCGTGCTGCTGATCCAGTTCCGCCGCCCGGTCCGCCAGCCGGGCAGGTTCGTGCGCGACCTGTTCATCGAGGCGGTGCGGCGCAGCCCCTTCGTCCAGGAGGCGCGGCAGAACTTCTATAGCTGGGATCGCAACCTGAGGGCGATGGACCGGGCGGCGGGACCGTTCAGTCCTCGTTAGCGACGAAGCTGCGGGGCTCCTGGGCGATCACGACCGTGGCCGAGCCGCCCCTGCCCCTGAGGACCTTCGCGGCGGCGTTGGCGAGGTGCGTCGCCTGCTGTTTGGTCGGCGCGATGAGCAGGACCTCGCCCTCCGCGCTGATGCCCCACTGCCGGCCGCGGCGTGAGACGACCAGGGTGTCGGTCTGCATGGCATGCTCCCTAAACGGCCTGGAGCGCCGATTCCGGCGCAACCTGAACGCGCATAGCGGCGACCCACTTTAACAAATGACACCGGGAATGGTTCCCAAGGTCAGCGCGGCGCCGACGCGAGACCGTCTTACCCCAACCGCGCCGAGCGTTTATGTTGGTCTCCGGAGACTGATCGCATGAGCCTGACCGACACCGCCGCCACCGCCCCGGTCCGCACCGCCGGGATCAAGCTGCACGGCCCCGAAGGCTTCGAGGGCATGCGCAAGGCCGGCAGGCTGGCGGCCGAGTGCCTGGACATGCTGATCCCCTATGTCGTGCCCGGCGTCCTGACCGAGGATCTCGACCGGCTGGCGCGGGAGTTCACCCTCGACCACGGCGCCCTGCCCGCCTGCCTGATGTACAAGGGCTATCCCCGGACCGTCTGCATCTCGCCCAACCACGTGGTCTGCCACGGCATCCCGGGGCCGCGGGCCCTGCGCGAGGGGGACATCGTCAATATCGACCACACCGTCGTCGTCGACGGCTGGCACGGGGACACCAGCCGCATGTACGGGGTGGGCGAGGTCTCGGCGCGGGCCCGACGGCTGGTCGACGTCACCCACGAAGCCCTGATGCGGGGCCTGGCCGCCGCCAAGCCGGGCGCCACGCTCGGGGACATCGGCTGGGCCATCCAGTCCTATGTCGAAGCCCAGCGCTGCTCGGTGGTGCGCGACTTCTGCGGCCACGGGGTGGGCCAGGTGTTCCACGACAGCCCCAACGTCCTGCACCTGGGCCGGCCGGGCGAGGGCAAGGAGCTGCGCCCGGGCATGTTCTTCACCATCGAGCCGATGGTGAACCTGGGCAAGCCGCAGGTGAAGCTGCTCTCGGACGGCTGGACCGCGGTCACCCGCGACAAGTCCCTGTCGGCCCAGTTCGAGCATTCGGTCGGGATCACCGAGACGGGGGTGGAGGTCTTCACCGCCTCGCCCACCGACCAGTTCAAGCCGCCCATCGCCGGAGGCTAGGCCTCCAGCGCCCCGGCGCCGCCCTCAGACCATCGGCCGGGCGCCGCCGATCATCCGCCGCAACACGTCGTTGCGCTTGACGAAGTGGTGGCGAAGCGCCGCCGCGACGTGGAGCGCGGCCACCGCCGCCAGCAGGTAGGCGAGGCTCTTGTGCGCGTCCTCCAGGGTCTCGTGCAGCCCGGTGTCGAACACGATCTGCGGCACGTGGACCAGGCCGAACACCGCCCCGGTGAGCGGGGTGCGGAAGGTCCCCGCCAAGCCCCAGCCCACCATCGAAACGGCCGCCATCAGTATGTACAGCAGCCAGTGGGTCAGGGGCGCCAGCACCCGTTCCCAGCGCGCGGAACCGGCCGGCAGCGCCGGGGTCGGGTTGAGCATCCGCCAAACCAGCCGCGCCAGCACCAGGAACAGGAACACATAGCCGAGGTCGGCGTGTGCGGCGTACTGGGACACCCGCGGCCGGGCGGCGAAGCGGGTCATCCACCAGCCGTGCGCCAGGAGGACCGCGATCATCAACGCGCCGAGCCAATGCAGCAGGCGGGCGGCGAGCCCCCACTGCACCCGAGTGTTGCGCCACATGTTTCCTCCCCGTCCGGTCGTCGCGGCCGGCTGTCCCAGGGTTCAACGGCGCAGCCCGCGGTCTCCGGCGCTCGATGGGCCTAGGTAGGCCTCTTGATGAACTCCAGGTCGATCTCGACCTTCATCTCGTCGCCGACGACGTCGATGACCGGACCGGCGCCGAAGTCCGACCGTCGGACCACGGCCGTGGCGGTGAAGCCCACCGTCGGCCCGTTCGGGCCCTGGCCGGCGCCCGTCAGCGCGGCGTCGAGGGTGACCGGCTTGGTGACGCCGTGCAGCGTCAGGTCTCCCGTGATCAGGCCGGTGGTCGGGCCCGTGCGCCGGATCGAGGTCGAGGTGAAGGCGATGGTCGGGAATCTGGCCGCGTCCAGCCAGACCGGACCGGTCAGGGTCTCGGCGAAGTTGGGGACGTTGGTGCTGAGGGAATTGGCGGCGATGGTCGCCGTCACCTTGGAGGTCTCCAGCCTGGCCGGATCCCAGGTCAGCGAACCGGCCACCGTGTTCATGCGGAAAGCGCTGTAGGAGAAGCCGGCGTGCAGGACCTTCACGATCACGCTGACGTGGTAGCCGGTCAGCCCATAGACCCCGGCCGGCGCGGCCATCGGGTCCATGGTCGCCTTGAACGGGGTGGTGGGGCGCCCCGCCAGTTGTTGCTGCGCCATGGCCGGAACGGCGGCTAGGGCGAAGGCGGCGGCGAGACAGGCTAGCGGGCGCATCGGTTTTCCCCTGTATCGGCCGGCGGTTCGGTCCCGCGCCCGGCCATTTGCAGGCGAGATGAGGGATCAGGGTCGGGCCACGGTCAAGCTCTAAGGGCGGCCGCGCCGGGCGCTCGTCCGGGCGCCGGCGATGGACGCTTGCCAAACCGGAACACATGGGGAACATTGCCGACCCATGGACCCAGCGACCGCCCTCGCCGACGCCGCGGGCCAGCCTGACCTCTGGCTGGCCGCACGGCCCGCGCCCAAGCCGCATCACGCCGGCCACCGCGAGCGGCTGCGCGAGCGCGCCCGGGCCGGCGGCCTGCCGGCCCTGCCCGACTACGAGCTTCTGGAGCTGTACCTGTTCCGCGCCATTCCGCAGCGGGACACCAAGGCCCTGGCCAAGGCCCTGATCGCCCGGTTCGGCTCGCTCTCGGCGGTCTGGAGCGCCAGCGTCGAGGAACTGTGCACCGTCAAGGGCGTGAAGGCGGCGGTCGCCCTGGACCTGAAACTGGTGCATGAGGCCGCCGTCCGCACGGCCCGCGAACAGCTCGGCCGGCGGGTGGCGATCTCCTCCTCCTCGGCGCTCGACGCCTATGTGCGGACGGCGCTGGCGCATGAGCCGCGCGAACAGTTCCGGGTGCTGTTCCTCGACAAGAAGAACCAGCTGATCGCCGACGAGGTGATGAACCGCGGCACCGTCGACCACGCCCCGGTCTATCCGCGCGAAGTGGCGCGCCGGGCCCTGGAGCTGGCGGCGAGCGCGGTGATCCTGGTGCACAACCATCCCACTCACTGATTTTGGATCACGTTCGATCACGGCTAAACCCGTTGAATAACAGGTGTTTTTCGGCATATTGACTGGGGATGGTTTCGGCCCAAAAGTGGGGTCGGTTGACGGTAACCGTCCCCAGTTACAGCCCCCAACCGTCCCCAGGGGATGGGAAGGAGACACCGATGCCGAACCTGACCGACAGCGCGATTCAGCACGCGATCAAGCGCGTGAAGCGCACCCAAAAAGAAGAGACCCTCTCTGACGGGGAAGGCCGCGGCACCGGCCGTTTGGCGCTGATCGTCAAACCGATGCCCAGTCGGGTCACCACCGTTTGGATGGCCCAGCAGTGGCGGGATGGGAAGCGCACTAAGTCCAAAATTGGCGACTACCCGTCCCTGTCGCTGGCCGATGCGCGGGTGGTGTTCAAGCGCGACTTCGCCGACGTCATCCAAAAGGGCGCCAGCATCAAGACGGTCAGCGATACGCGTGCGGGCACTGTGGCGGATTTGTTCGAGGCCTACGTCGAGAGCCTCAAGGCGGCTCAGAAGCCCTCTTGGGAAAACGTCGAGTACGTTCTCGGGAAGTTGGCCGATACGATTGGCCGTAATCGGCCCGCACGCGAAGTCACGCCGGAGGAGATCGTAGCCGTGATCCGGCCCGTCTATGAACGCGGGCGCAAGTCCTTCGCCGATCACATGCGAAGCACCCTGCGGGCAGCGTTCTCCTGGGGGCTGAAGGTGGAGCACGATTACCGCAGCACGGCACCGCGGCGATTCATGCTCATCATGAACCCGGCGGCGGGCATTCCCACTGAGCCCAAGGTGGTGGGAAGCCGGTGGCTGACGGAGAAGGAGTACGTACGCCTCTTCCGCTGGCTCGAATGCCCCGACGCGCCTGTCCACCCGCCCTACACGCGCGCCGTGCGCATCTTGATGCTGACCGGTCAGCGCGTCGAAGAGATCGCGCGGCTGCATAAGGACCAGTGGGACGCCAAGGAACGGATCATCGACTGGTCGAAGACCAAGAACGGCAAGCCGCACACGATCCCTGTCCCTGAGGTGGCCGCCGAGCTGATCGAGTCGATCACGCCCAACGAGTACGGCTGGTACTTTCCTTCGGCGATGGACCCGTCCAAGCCTGTGACGGCGGGCACGCTCTACAGCTTCATGTGGCGCCAGCGGGATCGCGGCGTGATCCCGGTCGTGACCAATCGCGACCTCCGCCGCACCTGGAAGACCCTGGCGGGGAAGGCCGGCGTGTCTAAGGAAATCCGGGATCGCTTGCAGAACCACACCCTGCAGGACGTCAGCTCCAAGAGCTACGATCGCTGGAACTACATGCCGGAGAAGCGAGCCGGCATGAAAAAGTGGAACGCATGGGTCAGCAAGCTGCTGGCCGCCAAGGACCTGAAGGCGGCCGCCTAGCCGCACACGTCCGCCGATGCATGACGGTGGCGAGCAGTCTAGCGCTCGCCGAACGGGTGCTTGCCATATTTGCGAAAGAGGTCGTCAAAGGCCTCCCCCATGAGGGCCTGCAGGGTCGAGCCCTGCTCCAAAACCAGCATATGAAGCGCGCGGCTGAGCTCTGGCGTGAAATAGCCGCTGACCGCCTTCTTGCCCGCGCGCGACGCCAGGCGATCTGCGCGCTCCGCACGGTCTGGAGAAGGGGCGTCCGGTCCTTTGGTCTCGGCGGCTGTCCGCTCGGTCTTGATCGAGGAGAAGCGCCCCATCAGCCGACCTGGGCCGTGCGCACAGGTTCACTTGGGGACATGTCCAGCTGTTCACGTGTCCACGTCCACAGCGCGCGGGCCTCACCCGCGGCCTTGCCTGCTGGATCCCATTGGCCGGCGTGTTGGCCGCTCGCCGTGCTGTGATGGAAAGCCGCGCGCTCGTGCAGCCTGACCGGTGCGATGACCAGGCCGAACGTGCCTTGGATCAGCTCCTCGGCCTCGCGGTACATGAGCGGCGCTCTCGGCGGCCCGGCCATGAAGACGACAAAGGACCGCTTGCGGCTTGCCCTTACGAGGTCGGCTGTCGTTTCGATGGCCGCCAAGTCGAAGGCTCTCGGACGGCATGGAATGAGGATCAGGTCGGCGAGGCGTGCGGCCTGGCGGGCCATGGCGTCGGCGTGCGGCGGGGTGTCCAGCACCGCGAGCTGCGCGCCAAGGTCCCTCGCTTTGCCGAGTTTGCCCTCCAGCAGCGAGGGCGC
>DATJHI010000018.1:0-11386 GCA_035493955.1 Caulobacteraceae bacterium
GGCGGGCACGCCCAAGGGCGAGCTCCTGGCCAAGGTCAAGGTCGACGACCTGGGTCCCGGCTGGGACATCAAGAACCAGAGCGACGAGTGGTCCCGGCCCGCGCGCCTCGACGGCCTCTACGAGGAACTGTCCAAATAGGGTGGGCGACGCCCGGCTGGCGCGACCGGGGTCCCGACGCGCCAGCGAAATGCGGCGGTCGGGCTTCGCGGAAGTCGGCTCGCTGCCGCACGCTTTAAGCTGATGAGAAACGGAGCCTTTTGACGGCCGAGGCGATTCCGTCCAACCCCAAAACGGCTTGCGCGCCGCCTCCCAGGACCCTTGCGGACCCTGGGAAACGACGCGCCGTTTAGGCGTACTTTAGTACTGAGCCCGCAGGCCGAAGGTGTAGTAGCGGCCGATGATGTCGTCGGTCAGGACGTTCGGGCCGAAGGCGCCCGGCGTGGCCGTGTTGTTCGGGTTCGGCGACAGCCGGGGCTGCTTGTCGAACACGTTGTTGACCGCCAGCGAGGCCACCAGGGTGTGGCCCGCCGCCTTGAACCGGTAGCCCACGCTCACGTCGTTGAGCGTGTACGAGGGCAGTTCCGGATCGGCGTAGATCAGCAGCGGGTTGCCGGTCCGCTTCACCCCGCTCTGGTACCGGGTCTGCCAGTTCAGGTTGAACGGCCCGGCGGTGTAGCCGGCCAAGAGGGTCGCCCGGTTGGCGGAAAGGCCCAGGGCCCCGGCGGCGTTGATGACCTGGGAGCTCGGGAACGAGCGGGTCTTCATCACCGGCTGGTAGCTGTAGAGCAGCCGCAGGTCGATGGTCCCCGGCAGGTTCAGTTGCGAAAGCGAGAAGTTGTAGCTCGCCTCCACGTCGACCCCGTGGGTGAAGGTCTCAGCCACGTTCAGGCTGGTGGTCTTCACATAGAGCGGGAAGTTCGCCGCCGAGTGGTCGCTGAACGGCAGCGGCCGCACGAGGGTGTCGCACAGGGGCGAGGTCCCGCCCGAGACTTCGCACTCGCGCTGGACGTCGGCGTTGTTGCCGGCGATGGCCCCGATCGCGTTGGCGATGTAGATATTGTAGTAGTCCACCGACATCTGGAACCGCGGAATCCACTCGGGCCGGTACACCGCCCCGATGGTGGTGGTGCGGGCCACTTCCGGCACCAGGTTCCGGTTCCCCGCGCCGATGAGCTGCGTCGCCCGGCTCAGGCCGGTATGCGGGTCATTGAGCACGATGTTCTGCACCGTCTGGCCGGAATAGAGGTCGGACAGGGTGGGCGCGCGGATGTCGCGGCTCTCGGTGTAACGGAAACGCAGGTCGTCGAACGGCTGGTAGTTCAGCCCGACCTTCCAGGTCGTGGCCGGGCCGCTCGAGCTGTACTTGGTGTAGCGAAGGGCGCCCGAGACGTCGAGGCGCTTCACCCAGGTCATGTCGCGGACGAGGGGCAGGGCCGCTTCGCCGCTGGCTTCCCACACCGAGTTCTGGCCGTACTGCGGCGCCACCAGGTCGTGGGCCCAGATGGTGGTCGGGGCCTTGCCCAGGCGAATGCCGGTCACGTCCGGAACCCCCGGGACCGAAGTGCTGGTCTGGGCGACGCTCTGCTGGCGGTACTCGAAGTTGGCGGCCATGGACAGCGGACCGGCCCAGGCTTCCAGCACGTCGCCGGCGATGCTGACCGAGGCGTCGTCCATCTTGTTCAGGATCTGGAAGTTGGTGTCCTGATAGATGTAGTCGAGCGCGGCGGCCGACTCGTTGAGCTGGCCGAACATGTTGATCGGCTGGCATCCGGGATAGAGGGTCGGGTTGGTCAGGGTCACCCGGCAGACGATCTTGCCGCTGGGATCCTTCACCGCGTCCAGGGCCGCGTAGAGATTGGCGAAGTTGACGTTGTTCTGCCGCCGCGAGCGCACCCGCGCCTCGCCGTGGGTGTAGTTGACGTCCCAGTTGTATTTGCCGAGCGCCTTGCCCTTCAGACCGGTGCTGAAGTTCGTCGACGTCGTGGTCTGGAACAGGTTGTCCACGATCATGATGTCCCGCGGGTTGCGGTTCAGCACGAAGCTGGGCGTGTTGGTCGCCGTCAGGATCGCCTGGGCGTTGGCCGGCAGGTAGGCGTTGCCGCTGAAGATGGTCAGGGCCAGGTCCGGGTTGGTGTTCCGGGCGTAATTGCTGGTCCCGCTCTCGCTCCAGCTCAGCTGCATGTAGCCGGTGGTGTCGTTGTCGAAGTCGTACTGGAAGCGGCCGAACACCTGGTCGCTCCGTTGCGGGCTGCTGAGCGCCGCGTCGTAGATGTAGGAGCCGTCGCCGCCGATGGCGATGCCGTTGTTCTGGGTCGGCGTGCCGGGATTGAACGGCGCGAGCGTGCCGGTCCCGACGAATTGCTGGCCGGCCAGGGGTCCCGCGGTGACCACGCCGCCGAGGCTGCTGGTGGAGATGCGCGCCCCGCTGGCCAGGACATAGGGGCTGGCCGCGGTGCCGGCGCCCAGCATGACGATCTGCTGGTTGGTGATGGCGCGGTCGCCGGCCCGCTTCAGCCCGGCGTTCTGGTTGTGCTCGGCGCTGAAGATGAAGTGGCCGCGGTCGAACACCTTGGCGCCGGCGGCGACGTTGAACTTGAAGGAGGGCACGTCGCCCTTCTCGGAGATGCCGTCCTGCACCTGCATCTTCAGGCCGGTGTAGCGGGTGTCGAGGACGAAGTTGACCACCCCGGTGACGGCGTCGGAGCCGTAGACCGCCGAGGCGCCGCCGGTGACCACGTCCACGCGCTGGACCAGGGCCTGAGGCAAGGTGTTGACGTCGGTCACGCCGCTGACCGCGGTCGCGGGCACCCGATGGCCGTCAAGCAGGATCAGGGTGCGGATCGCGCCCATGTTCCGCAGGTTCAGGAAGTTGCCGGTGTAGACGGTGCTGGGCCCGCCCGAGGCGCTGTTGCCGGCGTTGCCGCTCGAACCGTTGAATTCCGGCAGCTTGTTCAGGGCGTCGGAAATGGTGCTCGGCGTGGTCTGCATCAGCTGCGCGACCGGGGCCACGGTGACCGGCGTGGGCTGGGTGTAGCCGTTGGTCTGGATCCGGGTGGCGGTGACCACCACCGATTCGACCTGGCCTGCATCCTGGGCGAAGGCGGACGTCGCCAGCACCAAGGCGCTGACCCCGCCGAACAAAGCCATTACTGCATTCTTGGAATTACTCACGTTCCCCTCTTTCATTTATACTTATTCCCTCGCCCGCGTTTTCAATGCCGCGGTGGAGAATTGATTGAACAAATCGGTAGTCACGGGAAATCGACGCCCCCGCGCCGAGTGGAGAGGCGGGATATGGACTCGCCTTACTGCTCGAAAGGCGGAGCGCCCGATGGAGACGCTTGAGCGGCTTTCCCCAACGGATATCGACCGGCTCCTCGCTATGTGCTTGGAGGCGATCCCCGCCATGATATCTGATATCTATTGAGCTGAGCGCCCGAAGACGTCAAGTCCGCGAGCCTTCGCGCTTCCCCGCACGCAGGATGGGGACGGATCGATCCGAGCTGCGGAGATCGCCTATCGCCGGCGATTTCGGCGCCCCGACGCGCCGGCGTCTGCTAGGAGGCGGGCCATGAACAAGCTGGCCATCCTGGGTTTCCTTGTCGTCGCCACCACGCTGGAGGCGAGCGGCGACGCGATCGTGCGGTTGGCCCTGGGCAACGGGGCCTGGATCCCGCGGGCGGGCCTGTTCCTGGCCGGCGGGGTGCTGCTGTTCGGCTACGGCCTGTTCCTGAACCTGGCCCCGGTCCCGTTCGAGAAGGTGGTCGGGCTCTATATCGCCACCCTGTTCGTGGTCTGGCAGGTGGTGAACTACGCCTTCTTCCGCCACGTTCCGGGCCCGCCGGTGCTGGCGGGCGGGGCGCTGATCGTCGTCGGCGGCTGCATCGTCACCTTCTGGGAGCGATAGCTTCGCGCCCCATCCTCGATCTGGACCGGCGAACGGAAGACGAAGAAGGCGCCGGCGGCGATCAGGGCGAATCCGATGACGTGATTCACCGTGATCCTCTGTCCCAGATACAGGACCGAGAACAGGGCGAAGACGCTCAAGGTGACGACTTCCTGGACGGCCTTGAGCTGCGCGGCCGAATAGGCGGCGCTGCCGATCCTGTTGGCCGGCACGGCCAGGCAATATTCGAAAAAGGCGATTCCCCAGCTCAACAGGATCACGATCCAAAGCGCCCGGTCCTTGAACTTCAAATGGCCGTACCAGGCGAAGGTCATGAACACGTTGGAGCCGAGGAGAAGCAGGATCGGCGCGAGCTTGGGAGACACTATCTGCATGTCCTGGCCTTATCCGGCCGCGCCCGGCCGTCAAGCGGCCATTCAAGGCCACAGGTCACGATCGCGACTTTCTGCGTCGACAACCCGACATTACCGAATATTTCCAGCGGGTTAGCGTGGCGCTTGTCCAAATTCACGGCTAGCCTCCCCGCCGGAAAGGACTTCCCATGAGCCAGATCCCGGCATTGGAGCCAAGGGTAGCCGACGTCTACATCACGTCGGAGCTGGACAGGCGTGTCCGCAAGACCGTCGATCCCCTTCAGGAAAAGCGGGCAATTCTGGAGCTGGCCGCCAGGATGGCGGATCGGCCGGACGAAATCCTTCCGCGTTTTGTCGATCTGGCCATGGAGATGACCGGCGGCGTTTCGGCCGGACTGAGCCTGTACGAACTGGACCCGTGGCCGGGCGTCTTCAGGTGGCGATACCTCAGAGGCACGCTGTCGCCGTTCGACGGCGCGACGACGCCGCGGAACTTCAGCCCATGCGGCGTGACGCTCGACCAGAACGGGCCCGTCCTCTCGCTCCACCCCGAGCGGGTCTACGACTGGATTTCCGACGCGGACATGGTCGTGCCCGAGGTCCTGCTCGTTCCCCTGTACATCGGCAGCGAAGAGCCTCTGGGGACGCTGTGGATCGTCTCCGACGTCGAGGGCCACTTCGACCGCGGCCATGCGGACGCGATGACCGATCTGGCGTCGGTCGTCGGCATCGCCGTGCACATGCAGCGGGCCCAGGAGAAGCTGCACCGGGCGCTGGAGGAGCAGGAGACCCTCACCCAGGAAATGAGCCACCGGGTCAAGAACCTGTTCGCGGTGACGGACGGCATGATCCGCATGACCGCCAGGAAGGCGTCCAGCAAGGACGAGATGGCCGAGATGCTGTCGGGCCGGCTGCACGCGCTCGCGAACGCCCATGCCCTGGTCAGCCGCAATCTTCGGGAAATCGGCCATGCGCCGAGCGCATCCAACATGGGCGCCGTCATCGAGGCGGTGGTCCTGCCGCACCAGCCACAGGCCGGCCATTCCGAACCGCGCGTCGTCATCCACGGCCCGACGGTCCGTTGCGGCGACCACGCCCTGAACGGCATGGCGCTGGTCTTCCATGAACTGGCCACGAACGCGGCGAAGTACGGCGCCCTGGCGGTCGAGACGGGATCGGTCCGGGTCGAGTGGCGCAAGGAAGGGGAGGGCCTCCTGCTGGTCTGGTCCGAGGCGGGCGGCCCGCCCATCGCCCGCGCGCCCGAGGCCAACGGATTCGGCAGCACCCTCGTCCGCAAGACGGTGATCGGGCAGCTGGGCGGGACGCTGGACTACGATTGGAAACCCGACGGCCTGACGGTCACGATGGGCATTCCACTCGCCCGGCTGGCGACTTAACGAGATCAGATTTCGCGTGACGACAAGGTCTATGGAGCTGCATCCTCCGGCTCGAAAATCGGGCCGCTGATGAAGGTTGGCCAAAAGGGAGGCGTGTGATGATCGATAGAGTCAGACGCAATGCCTCGCAACCGGAGCCGCCGCAACGGCGATGGCCACCGGCTCCCGCGTGTTCGCGCAGCAGGCGGCGCCCCCTGAAATCACCGGCCGGTTCTATGAAAGCGGCGGCGTTCGCATCCGCTACCAGGACGTCGGATCCGGCTTTCCGCTGCTGGCCGTTCCCGGCGGCGGCCTGAACTCGCAGATCGCCAGATGGCCGACCGCGGTCATCAACGTCATGGAGGCGCTCAAGGCCGATTTCCGCATCATCACCATGGACCTGCGCAACGCCAACGGCAGCGGATCCACCGGGCCGGTCGCCGTCGACGATCCATGGGGCGCTTTCGCCGACGATCAGCTGGGACTGATGGACCACCTCGGCATCCGCAGGTTCATGTACTTCGGCAACTGCATCGGCGGCCCATTCGGCCTGAAGTTGATGGAGCGGGCGCCGGACCGCGTCGTCGCGGGCGTGCTGAGCCAACCGGTCGGCCACCGGCCGGAAAATCCGGACGTGATGTACAAGTCCGGCCTCGACACCTGGGCTCCCGAATTCCGCCAGCAGCGGCCGGACGTGTCGATGGGGACCATCGAGGCGTTCCTGCACAACCTTTATCGCGCCCGGCCCGACTTCGTGTACAGCGTGTCGCGCGACTTCGCGCGCTCCTGCCAGACCCCGATACTGGTGCTGCCCGACGACGCTCCCCCGCACCCTTATGCGGTGTCTGTCGCCATCGCCTCGCTCGCGCCGAAAGCGGACGTGAACGTCTATCCCTGGCTGGAACCGGCGGAACTGAAGGCCCGCACGGTCAATCGGGTGCGCGCCTTCCTCAAGGCCCATCAACCGACGACGGCCGTGGCGTAAAACGCAGCCGCGAGATTTGGAACAGATTAGGACCTCGTGTCGGCGGCGCCCGCGGAGGGACTCGAACCCCCGACCTCCTGATTACAAATCAGATGCTCTACCAGCTGAGCTACACGGGCCTGCCAAGCCGCCTTATGCCTTGAGGGCGGGGCTTCGCGCAACGCAGGCCGCTTCGCTTTCGCGCCCCGGCCGCTTATATGCGCGGGCCCGTTCCTCAAGTCCCGAAAGCCGCGCGACCCTCCATGGCCCGTATCCTCGTCACCTCGGCTCTGCCCTACATCAACGGGATCAAACACCTGGGGAACCTGGCCGGCTCCATGCTGCCCGCCGACGTGCACGCCCGCTTCCGCCGGGCCCAGGGACACGAGGTGCTCTACATCTGCGCCACCGACGAGCACGGCACGCCGGCCGAACTGGCCGCCGCCGCCGCCGGCCAGGACGTGCGCACCTATTGTGACGAGCAGCACCTGCTGCAGAAGCGGGTGGGGGAGGCCTTCGGCCTGTCCTGGGACTGGTTCGGCCGTTCGTCCAACCCGCCGAATCACCGCCTGACCCAGCACTTCTGCGAGGCCCTGGAGGCCAACGGCCTGATCGAAGAGCGGATCGACCAGATGATCTATTCGGTCGACGACCGGCGTTTCCTGCCCGACCGCTATGTCGAGGGGACCTGCCCGATCTGCGCCTTCCCCAAGGCCCGCGGCGACCAGTGCGACAACTGCGGCTCCCTGCTCGACCCGGTCCAGCTGATCGAGCCCTATTCGGTGATCTCGGGGTCGAAGAACATCGAGGTGCGCGAGACCCGCCACCTCTACCTGCTGCAGTCCAAACTGGCCGACCAGATCCGCGCCTGGGTCGATTCCAAGGCCGACGACTGGCCGGCCCTGACGCGGTCCATCGCCTACAAGCATCTGGACGAAGGGCTGATCGACCGGGGCATCACCCGAGACCTCGCCTGGGGCATCCCCGTGACCAAGGGCGGATTCCCGCGCCCCGGGTTCGAGGACAAGGTGTTCTACGTCTGGTTCGACGCGCCGATCGAATATGTCGCCGCCACCGTCGAATGGGCCGACGCCACGGGCGGGGACTGGCGGCGCTGGTGGCGGCTCGACGCCGGAGCCGAGGACGTCCGCTACGTCCAGGTGATGGGCAAGGACAACGTCGCCTTCCACACCGTCAGCTTCCCCGCCACCCTGATCGGCTCGGGCGAGCCGTGGAAGCGGGTCGACATCCTGAAGTCGTTCAACTGGCTGAACTGGTATGGGGGCAAGTTCTCCACCTCCGGCAAGCGGGGCGTGTTCATGGACCAGGCGCTCGAACTGCTGCCCGCCGATTCATGGCGCTGGTACCTGACCGCCAATGCGCCGGAAGGGTCGGACACGGCCTTCACCTGGGAGCAGTTCCAGAGCGCGGTGAACCGGGACCTGGCCGACGTGTTCGGCAACTTCGTCAACCGCATCGTCAAGTTCGCCGAGACCCGCTGCGGGAGCGTGGTCCCCGAAGGCGGCGAGCCGGGACCGCTGGAGGACAAGCTCTACGCCGAGATTTCAGAGAGGCTGGCCGACCTCACCGCCCAGATGGAGGCGATGGAGATCAGGAAGTCGGCCCAGGCGCTGCGCGCCCTGTGGGTGGCCGGCAACGAATACCTGACCCTGGCCGCGCCCTGGACGGCGGTCAAGACGGACCCCGAGCGGGCGGCGGTGGTCGTGCGCACGGGGCTGAACCTGGCGGCCCTGTTCGGCCGCGTCGCCTCGCCCTTCATCCCCGAGGCCGCGGCCAAGGTCGCCGAGGCCCTGGGGGAGAGCTTCCTGGCCCCGTGGCCGTCCTCCGACGCCAAGGCGGAGCTGTCGCGCCTGCCCGCGGGCCGCAAGGTGGCCGCCCCCGAGGTGCTGTTCCGCAAGATCGAGGACGCCCAGGTGGCGGAGTGGGCCGAACGCTTCGGCGGGGCGGAGTAGCCTAGCTGTCGCCCATCGCCGGCCGCTCGGTGCGGGCGCGGCGGGCTTCGCGGCGGGCCTCGGCCGAACGCGAAGGGCCCGAGCGGCCGCGGGCCAGCCAGGCCAGCACCAGCACCGCCAGCACCGCCAGGATCGCCAGGCCCAGCATCCGGTTCGACCTCAAGGCGCCGAGACCGAAGCCTTGACCGGTCTGCACCGAACCCAGGTTCAGCACGTCGGAGCCGGCGCCGAGCAGGTCGGCCCCCACGTCGGCGTGAAGCGGACCCTTGGCGCCGTCCCGGGCGGTGACGCTCCACTTGAATTCGGTGGGCTGGCCGGGGGTCAGGGGCTGGGACTGGGCGGCGTCGGGCGTAGCCGAGAAGCCGTCGCCGGACAGGACCGCGACCAGGTTCACCGAAGCCGCCGCGTCGGACAGGTCGTTCTTGGCCGCCTCGTCCTTCACGGTCTGGCCGAAATCGGCCGGAATGGTCAAGGTGACCTCGACGGCCTTGCCCGCGGTGAAGGGCGAGGGCGTCTTCAGCACGGCGTCCTTGTGGATCGCCTCGGCCAGGGCAGTCTCCAGGGCGGCCAGGCGTGTGGCCCGGTCGCTGAGCGGGGTGGCGCCCTGGGCGTTGGCCTCCTTGATCGCCGGCGTCGCCGGGTTCAGAGCCGGCGCAGCCTGTTTGGGCGCAGGCGTGACCGTGGGAATCGGCGCGACCGTGGCGGGCGGCGCGAGCTTGGCGACGGGCTTCGGAGCCGGCTTGACCTCGGCCTTGTTCGGAACCCCGGGGCCGGCCCTGGGGGCGACGGCGGCGGGAGGCGGAGCCACGGCGACGGCATGGGACGCGGCTGCGACGTGAGGATGGGCGGCGACGCGGGGATAGGGGACGGCCGCGGCGGGGTAATAGGGCGCGGCGACGGCCCGACGATGACGCCGCTCGACACGATGATCCCGCTCGACCACCGCCCGGCGGGGCGGCGGCGCCTTGTAGCGATAGCCGGAAGCGGCGTCCGAAGCCGGCGGGGCCACCCGGTCGACATAGTCGGCGCGGCTCTCGCCCTCCTCCGGGTTGGGGATCGGCGCCATGGCGATGATCGGCGGGGCGGCGGAGGGCGGGCCCGGATAGGGGGCGGTCGAGGACGAATAGGCCCCCTCGGGCGTCGCGGTCGAATAGGGACCGGTCGGGGCGGGCGACGCGCCCGGCGGCAAGGACGGCCCGGCCAGATCCGCGATCGGCGGAGGCGGAGGCGGGGGCTCAGGCGTGGGAGTCGGATAGGGCTCGGCCCCGCAGGCCGCTAGCGTCAGGGCCGCCGCGACAACCGTTCCCTGCAGGGCAAAGCGGGATAAACGCCGAATCGTCATCAAAACCGAGCCTCCGAACGCCCGCACGCCCCCGGCCCCCGAGCACGCGTTGGGTGATGGCAACAAAGGCTGGCCCGGACCCGAAATCAATCGGGTTCGCCTGCGACGGGTGCGCTACGCTTTTTTCGACGCCTCGTAGAGTGCGACGGCGGCCGCGGCGGAGACGTTCAGGCTTTCGAACCCGCCGGGCATGGGGATACGGGCGAGGACGTCGCAATGCTCCCCCACTAGGCGGCGCAGGCCCTCGCCCTCGGACCCCAGCACCAGCACCGTGGGCGCCGGGTCATGCAGCACCTCCGCGAGGGTCGAAGCCGCCCCGCCGTCCAGGCCGACGGTGCGCCAGCCCAGGTCAGCCAGCCGCTCCAGCGCCCGGTTCAGGTTGACCACCCGCACCTCGGGGACCCGCTCCATCGCCCCGGCGGCGGCCTTGACCATCGCCCCGGAGAAATTGGGCGCGTGCCGGTCCTGCAGAATCACCCCGCGGGCGCCGAAGGCCGCGGCCGAGCGGAAGACCGCGCCGACGTTCTGTGGATCGGTCACCCCGTCCAGCATCACCAGCAGGCCCTGGGCCGGATCGGCGATCTCCTCCAGACCGAGCGGCTCGAGCGGGGAAGCGGAGAGGGCCAGCCCCTGGTGGACCGAGCCGGGAGGCAGGAGCCGGGCGATCTCGTTGGACCCCAGCACCTCCGGCGTCAGGCCCGCGGCCGCCAGCAGCGCGCGCAGGGAGGGGTCGGCCTGGGCGGCCTTCTGGGCCTCGAGGGTCAGGAGCAGTCGCTTGAAGGGCGCGCGCGCCGGATTGGCCAGGGCCGCGGTCACGGCGTGGCGTCCCCAGATCCAGTCCCCCGACCCGCTCGCGCCGCCGCCCGGGCGGGGGACGCGGCGCTGCCGTCCCTCGCCGTCCAGCCGGGGGGAAAAGGAGGTCTTCCGGTCGTTGCGTTCACGGAATGAGGACACTATAAGACGCGCTCCGATTTGGGCCCGAGGCCTTTCGACTTCACGATCTCGTCTATAGCGGCAAGACCCGTGGTTTCGGAGGCCCCTAATCGCCAGCCTGAAAATCGAGACGCGTGCGGGGGAATGTCCCGAGCGGCAAAGGGGACGGACTGTAAATCCGTTGGCGTACGCCTTCGCAGGTTCGAGTCCTGCTTCCCCCACCACGCGTCCTGATCTGGCGAGCAACCCCAAAACACCGAAGGACACGGGCGGGTATAGCACAATGGTAGTGCAGCAGCCTTCCAAGCTGAGGATGCCGGTTCGATCCCGGCTACCCGCTCCAACCGACAAGCGTTCGAAAACCGATCAACCCGCCGCCGGCGCAAGGGTAGACTGATGGCCAAGGAAAAGTTCAACCGCAACAAGCCGCACTGCAACATCGGCACGATTGGTCACGTGGACCATGGCAAGACGACGCTGACGGCGGCGATCACGATGACGCTGGCGAAGGCGGGGGGTGCGAAGGCGATGTCCTAT
>DATJHI010000019.1:0-31337 GCA_035493955.1 Caulobacteraceae bacterium
GGCGGGCACGCCCAAGGGCGAGCTCCTGGCCAAGGTCAAGGTCGACGACCTGGGTCCCGGCTGGGACATCAAGAACCAGAGCGACGAGTGGTCCCGGCCCGCGCGCCTCGACGGCCTCTACGAGGAACTGTCCAAATAGGGGGGGCGCGCCCGGCTCGCGTCGAGCGGACTGGCCTCTAGAGCAAATCCTCGATCCGGATCGGAAGGTCGCGTATGCGCCTGCCCGTGGCATGGAAGACGGCGTTGGCGACGGCGGCGTTCATGCCGACAATGCCGATCTCCCCGATGCCCTTGATCCCGAGCGGGTTCACGCGGGTGTCCTCCTCCGGCACGAAGATGACGTCCAGCTTGGGGACGTCCGCGTTCACCGGGATCAGGTAGTCGGCATAGTTGGTGTTGGTGTAGCGCGCCGCACGCCGATCGATCTCGGTGGCCTCGTGCAGGGCTGAGGACAGGCCCCAGATCGCTCCGCCCATGAACTGGCTGTAGGCGGTGAGCGGGTTGACGATCGTCCCGGCCGCGAAGGCGCTGACCACGCGGGGCGTGCGGATCTCACGGGTGAGGGCGTGGACCCGGACCTCGACGAAGTGGGCTCCGAAGGCGAACGCCGTCACATCCTTGCGGCCTGTTCCGCGGACCATCTGGGTCCTGCCCTGATAGAGGCCCTGGGCGGCGTCGGGCGGCAGGCCGGCAGGCACGTTTTCGGCGTGGACCTCGATCGTTCCGCCCACGCGGCCGGCGGCTTTGGCGATGGGCTCGCTGTTTCCGTCGGAGCCGACCAGGGCGCCGTTCCGCAGCTTCAGCGAAGCCGGGTCGCGGCCGGCGAAGACGCCGTCCTTGGCCCGCACCGCCGCGAGCGCGATCCGGCTGCGGATCTCCTCGCAGGCCTTGGCGGCGACGTGGGTCGTGGAGGCGGCGTTGTTCGAGCCGCCGGCCACCGGCACGGGCGGAAGATCGCTGTCGCCGAGCTGGACGGCGACGTCGGCGACCCTCAGTCCCAGCCCGTCCGCGACGGCGATGGCGACGGTGGTGTAGGCGCCGGTGCCGATCTCGTGGGCGGCCAGCTGGATCGTCGCCTTGCCATCGGCCGTCAGCGAAAGGCGCGCGGCGGCCGGGCCGATGTTCGACGGATAGGTCGAGGTGGCGCAGCCGTAGCCGATCAGCCAATCGCCGTCGCGCATGGAGCCGGGCGCAGGGTTGCGTTTGGCCCAGCCGAACCTGGCGGCGGCCTGGTCGAAACACTGCATCAGGGAGCGGCTGGAGAAGGGTTTGCCATCGACCGGATCGGTCTGGGTGTCGTTGATCCGGCGCAGTTCGATGGGGTCCATCCCCAGGGCGTAGGCGAGCTCGTCCATGCCGCTTTCGAGCGCGAACATGTAGGGCGTGTCCGGCGGCGCGCGCATGAAGCCCGGGGTCGACCGGTCGGCGTGGACCACGGTGACCTTGGTGGCGATGTTGGGGCTGGCGTACATCCGCGCCGTGCTCTCGACGCCGGAGACGTTGTAGCTGGAGGGGCGCGAGCTGACCTCCCATCCCTCGTGGCTGACGGCCGTAAGCTTGCCGTCGCGCGTGGCCCCCAGTTTCAGGTGGTGTCGGGTCTCCGCGCGGAAGGTCGAGACGGTGAAACCCTGGTCGCGCGTGGGAACCAGTTTCACCGGCCGCTTCAGGCGTCTGGCGGCCAGAGCGACCCAGACCGTGCGCGAACTGGGGGCGCCCTTGGAGCCGAACCCGCCGCCGACGTAACGCGAGACGGTGCGCACATTGGCGAGGTCGAGGCCCAGTTGCTTCGCCACCGCCGCCTTCAGGCCGTACATGGACTGGGTGGGCTCGTAGATGACGAGCCTGGGCCCCTCCCAGACGCAGGTGGTCGTGAACAGCTCCATCGGATTGTGGTGCTGGGTCGGCGTCGAATAGTGAGCGTCGATCTGCACCGGGGCCGCGGCGAAGGCGGCCGCGGCGTCGCCCTTGCTGGGGTCCTTCGCCTCGGGATCGGCGGCCTGCCTGGGTTCGCTCTGGACGCCTGGGCTGTCGAAGGTCGCGCTGGGGGTCTCGGCCGCGTAGTCCACGACGACCCGGCGCGCGGCTTCGCGGGCGGCTTCATAGGTGTCGGCGACCACCACGCCGATGATCTGGCCGCCATGCCAGATGCGGTCGCTTTCCAGGGTGGTGGTGGTGGGGTTCTGGTCGGGGCCGACGGGCGGCCTGGCTTGGCCGCCCACGTTCTCGTGCGTGAGAATGTCCAGCACCCCCGGCGTGGCGCGCGCTTCGCTGAGATCCATCCGGACGATCCGTCCACGGGCGATCGCGCTGGTGACCAGATAGGCGTAGGCCGGGTTGGCGACCGGCTCGTCCGAAGCGAAGCGGGCCTGGCCGGTGACTTTGGCGGCGCCGTCGATGCGGGCGGAAGGTTTGCCGTAGAGGCCTGCTGCATCGTCAGCCACAGTCAGACCTCCATCGCGCGGGCTTGCAAAAGGGCGCGCACCAGCGTGCGCCGGCCCAGGTCGGGTTTGAACTTGAGTTCGCCGGGCGCGGAGGCTTTCGTGAAGGCGATCTCGGCGGCCGCCTGAGCGGTGGCCTCGGTGATCGGCTTGCCGGTCAGGGCGGCTTCGGCGTCGTGGGCGCGCCAGGGCTTGGCGGCCACGCCGCCCAGGCCGATGCGGATTTCGCGGACCGTTCCGCCTGAAAGGTCGAGGGCGACGGCCGCCGAGGCCAGGGCGAACTCGTACGACTGACGGTCCCGGATTTTCAGGTAGAGCGAGCGTCGGGTCCAGGACGCGGCCGGTACGCTGAAGCCGGTGATCAACTCGCCGTCCTTGAGGGTCGTCTCGATATCCGGGGTCTCGCCAGGCGTGCGGTGCAGGTCCTCGAAGGGGATCGCGCGGCGGCCGGCGGGGCCTTCCAGATCCACCGCGGCGCCGAGGGCGGCCAGGGCCACGGCGAAGTCGCCGGGGTAGCTGGCGATGCATCGGTCGCTGACGCCGAGGACGGCGAGCCTGCGGTTCTCGCCCTGCATCGCCGCGCAGCCCGAGCCCGGATTGCGCTTGTTGCAGGCCGCCCAGCTGGTGTCGCGGAAATAGGTGCAGCGCGTCCGCTGCAGGACGTTGCCGCCCAGGCTCGCCATGTTGCGGATCTGCGGGCTGGCGGCGAGGTCGAGGCTCTGGGCGATCAGAGGGAACTCGCGGCGGACCACGGGGCTGTCGGCGACATCGGACATGCGGGCGAGGGCGCCGAGCCGAAGCTGGCCGCCGTCGAGGCGGATTTCGCTGTGATCGCGGGCCAGGGCGTTGATGTCGATCAGCGTCGTCGGGCGCATGACGTCGAGCTTCATCAAGTCGATGAGAGTTGTGCCGCCGGCGAGGTAGCGGGCGCCGGTCGCGGTCGCCGCGACCTTCACGGCCTGGCCGCTGTCCGCGACGTGTTCGTAGCGGAAGGGGCGCATCAGGCGCGCTCGCTCTGCAGGGCGGCCTCGCGGATCGCGGCGACGATCTTCGGATAGGCGGCGCAACGGCAGAGATTGCCGCTCATGTGCTCGCGGATCTGGTCGTCGTCGCTCGCGCGCCCCTCCCGGACGCAGGCCACGGCCGACATGATCTGGCCGGGCGTGCAGTAGCCGCACTGGAAGGCGTCGTGCTTGATGAAGGCGGCCTGCATGGGATGCAGGGTCTCGCCTTGAGCCAAGCCCTCGATGGTGGTCACGGGACGCCCCTGGACCGCGGCGGCGAGCGTCAGGCAGGCGAGGACGCGGCGGCCGTCGACGTGGACCGTGCAGGCGCCGCATTGACCTTGGTCGCAACCCTTCTTGGACCCGGTCAGGTGCAGATGTTCGCGTAGGGCGTCGAGCAGCGTGGTGCGCGGATCGAGCCTCAAGGGATGGTCGCGCCCATTCACCCTGAGGGTGATCTCCATTTGCGGCCTGGCTTCCATCGGCTGGCGTGAAGGGGCGGACGGCGCGGCGGCGGCGGCGAGGGGGAGGGCCGCCATGCCTGTCGCGCCGGCGAGCAGACCCCGCCGGCTCGGACCGCGTGCAGATCCGGGGTCCTGCTCCATCCGTTTCCTCTTGCGCATGACCGAACCCAACTTCCGCTCCGTCGGAACGGTTCCGTCGGCCCCGTCGATCGCGCCGGGCGGGGGATTTCCGGCGCGGAAAAAGAACGTATTGCCAACGAGAACAAACCGCGTACATTGCCCGGGTCGGCTGGAAACGCGCGAGGTTGCGATGCGGCCGGGGCCAGGGTCAGAATCGTGCGATAGGGGACTTCGGATGAACCAAGCGGTGTTGAGGCTCGTGGGACGGGAAGACGCGGACAAGCAGAGGGCGCTCGAGGCGGCCCTCGCCCAGATCGATCGCGCCTTCGGCAAGGGCTCGGTGATGAAACTGGGCGCCAAGGGCAAGGTGGTCGAGATCGAATCGGTCTCCACCGGCTCCCTCGGCCTCGACCTGGCCTTGGGCATCGGCGGCCTCCCGCGGGGGCGGGTGATCGAGGTCTACGGTCCCGAATCCTCCGGCAAGACCACCTTGGCCCTGCACGTGGTGGCCGAGGTGCAGAAGTCCGGCGGCACCGCCGCCTTCGTGGACGCCGAGCACGCCCTCGACCCCAGCTACGCCCAGAAGCTGGGGGTGAACCTGGACGACCTCCTGGTCTCCCAGCCCGACACCGGCGAGCAGGCCCTGGAGATCACCGACACCCTGGTCCGCTCCAACGCGGTGGACATCATCGTCATCGATTCGGTGGCGGCCCTGACCCCCCGGGCCGAGATCGAGGGCGAGATGGGCGACAGCCTGCCGGGCCTGCAGGCCCGGCTGATGAGCCAGGCCCTGCGCAAGCTCACCGCCTCCATCTCCAAGTCCAAGTGCATCGTCCTGTTCATCAACCAGATCCGGATGAAGATCGGGGTGATGTACGGCAGCCCGGAGACCACCACCGGCGGCAACGCGCTGAAGTTCTACGCTTCGGTGCGCCTGGACATCCGCCGCACCGGCTCGATCAAGAACCGCGACGAGATCGTCGGCAACAACGTCAAGGTCAAGGTGGTGAAGAACAAGGTGGCCCCGCCGTTCCGCGAGGTCGAGTTCGACATCATGTACGGGGAAGGGATCTCCAAGCTCGGCGAGATCATCGACCTGGGGGTCAAGGGCGGCATCATCGAGAAGTCCGGCTCCTGGTTCTCCTACAACTCCACCCGCATCGGCCAGGGTCGCGAGAACGTGCGCGAGTTCCTCAAGGCCAACAAGGACATGGCCGACGCCATCGAGGCGGCGGTGCGCAAGAACTCGACCAAGATCGCCGACGAGCTGCTGGGCGCGCCCGAGCCCGACGCCGACGAAGGGCCTTAAGCCCGCACCCCATCGCCGCGGCGCGGGCGTTCCTGGGCTCCTCCGATCCGGAGGGGCCGGCTCGTCGCCCGCGCCGCGGCGAAACCACCAGCGATCCGACAACGATTGCCTTCTCCCCTTGCGGGAGAAGGCGGCCCGGAGGGCCGGATGAGGGGTCGCACCGCCACTGGCCGGTGCGGCCTTTTTCCTGGTCCGGCCGGCGCCGCGAGACCCCTCATCCGCCGGCTCCGCCGACACCTTCTTCCGCAAGGGGAGAAGGGATTGGGGCCTCAAAATCGCGTCAGCGCGGATGCGACCTGTGCGCCCCGTCGAAACGCGGCTGGCCTGTACCGCCGCGCTTTTCTATATGGACGCGGGAACAGTCCCCTTTGCCGGAGCGGCCATGCCGAGCCTGAACGACATTCGCGCCGCCTTCCTCGACTATTTCGCGGCGCGCGAGCACCTGGCCATCCCGTCGGCGCCGCTGGTGCCGCAGAACGATCCGACCCTGCTGTTCGTCAACGCCGGCATGGTCCCGTTCAAGAACCTGTTCACCGGCGCCGAGACCCCGCCGGCGCCGCGGGCGACCTCGTCGCAGAAATGCGTCCGCGCCGGCGGCAAGCACAACGACCTCGACAACGTCGGCTACACCGCCCGCCACCACACCTTCTTCGAGATGCTGGGGAACTTCTCCTTCGGCGACTATTTCAAGGAACGGGCGATCGAGCTGGCCTGGACCCTGATCACCAAGGAATTCGGCCTGCCCGCCGACAAGCTGCTGGTCACCGTCTACGCCGAGGACGACGAGGCCCATGGCCTGTGGAAGAAGATCGCCGGCCTGCCGGACCAGAAGATCATCCGCATCGCCTCCTCGGACAATTTCTGGTCGATGGGCGACACCGGCCCCTGCGGCCCCTGTTCGGAGATCTTCTACGACCACGGCCCACAGATCCCCGGCGGCCCCCCCGGATCGGTGGACCAGGACGGCGACCGCTTCGTCGAGATCTGGAACCTCGTGTTCATGCAATACGAGCAGTTCGCCGACGGTTCGCGCACGGCCCTGCCGCGCCCCTCCATTGACACCGGCATGGGCCTCGAGCGCCTGGCCGCGGTGCTGCAGGGCGTGTCGGACAACTATGACACCGACCTGTTCCGCACCCTGATCGGCGCCTCCGAGGCCCTCACCGGGGTTGCGGCCGTGGGCGACCGGGCCCCCTCGCACCGGGTCATCGCCGACCACCTGCGCTCGTCCAGCTTCCTGATCGCCGACGGGATCGGCCCCTCCAACGAGGGCCGGGGCTATGTGCTGCGCCGGATCATGCGCCGGGCCATGCGCCACGCCCACCTGCTCGGGGCCGAGGACCCGCTGATGCACCGGCTCGTCCCGACCCTGGTGGCCGAGATGGGCCAGGCCTATCCGGAGCTGAAGCGGGCCGAGCCGGTGATTGTCGAGACCCTGCGCCAGGAGGAGGAGCGGTTCCGCCGCACCCTCGGCCGCGGCATGACCCTTCTGGACGAGGCCACCAGCGGCCTGGCCGCCGGCGGCGTCCTTTCGGGCGAGACCGCCTTCAAGCTCTACGACACCTACGGCTTCCCCCTCGACCTGACCCAGGACGCGGTGCGGGCCAAGGGGCTGTCGGTGGACCTGGAGGGCTTCGACACCGCCATGGACCGCCAGCGCAAGATGGCGCGGGAGAACTGGAGCGGATCGGGCGACCGGGCCGCCACCGCCGAATGGTTCGCCCTGCGCGACCGGCTGGGCCCGTCCGACTTCGTGGGCTACGAGCATTCGGAGATCGTGGGCGAGGTCCTGGCCCTGGTCCGCGAGGCGGCCGAGATCGACGAGGCGACCGCGGGCCACACGGTCGAGGCGCTGTTCGACCGCACCCCCTTCTATGCCGAAAGCGGCGGCCAGGCGTCGGACAAGGGCGCGGTCGAATGGTCCGGCGGCAAGGGCGACCTGGTGGCCGTGTCCAAGCACGCCGGCGACCTGCACGTGCACACCATCACCGTGACCGAGGGCCGGCTGGCCGTGGGCGACCGGGTGCGTCTGGTCATCGACGCCGAGGCCCGCGCCCGCACCCGCGCCAACCACTCCGCCGCCCACCTGGTGCACGCGGCGCTGAAGAACGTGCTCGGCCCCCACGTGGCCCAGAAGGGCCAGCTGGTCGACGACGAGAAGATGCGGTTCGACTTCAGCCACGGCCAGACCCTGAGCCTGGACGAGCTCGACCGGGTGGAGGCCGAGGTCAATGCGGTTATCCGCCAGAACCTGCCCGCCGCCACCCAGTCCATGACCCCGGCCGCGGCCATCGAGGCCGGCGCCGTGGCCCTGTTCGGCGAGAAGTACGGCGACACCGTGCGGGTGCTGACCCTGGGCCGGGCGCTGACCGGCTCCGGGGCCTATTCGGTGGAGCTGTGCGGCGGCACCCACGTCGCCCGCACCGGCGACATCGCCCTGTTCAAGATCGTGGCCGAGGTCGGCATCGCCGCCGGCGTGCGCCGGGTCGAGGCCCTGACCGGCGAGGCGGCGCGCTGCTTCCTGCTGGACCAGGCCGGGGTGGCCAAGGGCCTGGCCGAACAGTTCAAGGTCCCGGTGGCCGAGGTCCCCGCCCGCATCGAGGCCCTCATGGCCGAACGCAAGCGGCTGGAGAAGGACCTGGCCGACGCCAAGCGCAAGCTGGCCATGGGCGGCGGCGGGGGCGAGGCGTCGGCGGTCGAGGACATCGGCGGGGTGCGCTTCATCGGCCGGCTGCTGCAGGGGATCGACGGCAAGGCCCTGCGTCCGGTCATCGACGACCTGCGCAAACAGGCGGACGTGGCCGTGGCCATCGGCGTCAGCGACGAAGGAAAGGCGGCCATCGCCATCGCCGTGGCGCCCGGTTTCACCGACCGGTTCAGCGCCGCCGAGCTGATCCGGCTGGCGGTGCCGGCCATGGGCGGCCAGGGCGGCGGCGGCAAGCCCGACTACGCCCAGGGCGGGGCCCCGGACGGGGCGTCGGCCCAGGCGGGCATCGACGCGGTGAAGGCGGCGCTGGGCTAGAGCGCCGAGACGAAAGAGGGCCTCACGCCGGCGGCAGCTCGATCCTCGCCAGCTTCCAGTTCAGCCCGCGCCGCTCCAGCACCCAGCCCAGCTCGGCTCCGTCCTTGGAGACGCTGGTGGCCTTGAAGCTGTTCAACCCGGTGTAGGCGAAGCGGGTCCTGGCCTTTGCGGGGGCCAGGCTCGCGGCGGCCGGGGGCGGCGGCGCGGTCTCCGGCGGCGGGGGCAGGGCGGTCTTGCGGGCCGAAAGCTCCGACAGGGGCGCGCGGCCGCTGCGGACGATGGCGGCGACCCCCTCGGGGGTGACCGCGGCGTCGACCACCTGGTCGACCACGCTGGGGCCGAGCAGGGCCCCCAGGGCGCCGAAGGGGCTCCTGTCCTTGCTCAGGGCGGCGTCGATCCGGGCGCTGAGCTGGTCCTTCAGGTCCTCCCGCACCGCCGGGAAGTCCACCATGGCCGCCAGCCGGTCGCGGTCGCCGGCCTGGCCGGCGTTGGCCAGGGCCTGGAACACGAACACCGGCTGCAGCAATCCATAGACGAGCGCCACCGCCGCCAGACAGGCGGCCAGCACGATCCAACCCTTATGCCTCATGGAGTCTCCTGCGGCAGGCGCACGGCGACCAGCCGCCAATCGAACAGTTTACGGCGCTGGAAGGCGAACACCGTCTCGCGCGTCGGCCGCTGCGGGTCCGTCACCCCCAGGCGCACCCGGTCGAAGCCCCAGTAGCGCACCGCCGGGACGGGACCGCCGAACAGGCCCTTGGCGGGGGCGGCCCTGGGCCCCCCGGGTCCGCGCCCCTCGCTGAGGCCGGCCAGGGCCTCCGGCGTGAGCAGGAGGTCGACGTCGGCCTGGGGCCCGGCCGGCTCCCATGCCCGGCGCAGGGCCCCCAGGGGGTCGTGTAACAGGTCGGCGGGGGGCTTCCGCTCGGCCGAGGACGGGCGCAGCTGGGTGCGCAGGGATTGGCGCACCGCGTCGTAGTCGACCACTTCGGAGAGCGCCTTGACGTCCCCGTACTCGGCCGCCGAGCGCAGGGCCCGGAAGGCCAGCAGCGGCGCGACGGCGAACCCGGCGCAAGCCGCCGCGACCAGGATCAGCAGGATGGCCAGCAGCGGGCGCGGCCGGCGCGCCGGCCGCGGCGGGCCGGCGTAGGGATCGAAGCGCCGATCGTGCGCGGCCTGGTCCAGCCGGGTCTCGACCGCTTCCCAGCGCCTGCGCCCGCCCGCGGGGGGCGGCCGATCGTCCGGCGAGAGGGTGAGGTCGTCGTCCATGCCGGCCATGGTAACCGAAGCGGGGCTCCGGCCGAAATCGTCGCGCGTCGGCTGGCTCCCTTCCCCCGGCGGGGGGGAAGGGAGGTCCGGGACGATCAGCCCCGGGCCATGCTCCGCTCGAGGTTTTCCGCGATCTTGTCGAGGAAGCCTTCGGTGGTCAGCCAGGACTGCTTCTCGCCGACCAGCAGGGCCAGGTCCTTGGTCATGTCGCCGCTCTCGACCGTGTCGACCGAGACCTTTTCGAGGAGGGTGCAGAACCGGGCCAGTTCGGCGTTGTCGTCCAGCTTGGCGCGGTGGGCCAGGCCCCGGCTCCAGGCGAAGATCGAGGCCATGGAGTTGGTCGAGGTGGATTCGCCCTTCTGGTACTGGCGGTAGTGGCGGGTGACGGTGCCGTGGGCGGCCTCGGCCTCGACGGTCTTGCCGTCCGGGGTCATCAGCACCGAGGTCATCAGGCCGAGCGAGCCGTAGCCCTGGGCCACGGTGTCGGACTGCACGTCGCCGTCGTAGTTCTTGCAGGCCCAGACGTAGCCGCCCGACCACTTCAGCGAGGCGGCGACCATGTCGTCGATCAGGCGGTGCTCGTAGGTCAGGCCCTTGGCCTTGAACTCGGCGGCGTACTCGGCGTCGAAGATCTCCTGGAACAGGTCCTTGAAGCGTCCGTCGTAGGCCTTCAGGATGGTGTTCTTGGTCGACAGGTAGACCGGGTAGTTACGGTTCAGGCCATAGCGGAAGCTGGCGTGGGCGAAGTCGCGGATCGACTGGTCCAGGTTGTACATGGCCATGGCCACGCCGCCGCCCGGGAAGTCGAACACGTCGTGCTCGATCACCGCCCCGTCCTCGCCGACGAACTTGATGCTGAGCTTGCCCTTGCCCGGCACCACGAAGTTGGTGGCCTTGTACTGGTCGCCATAGGCGTGGCGGCCGACCACGATCGGCTGGGTCCAGCCCGGCACCAGGCGCGGCACGTTCTTGCAGATGATCGGCTCGCGGAAGATCACCCCGCCCAGGATGTTGCGGATCGTCCCGTTCGGCGAGAGCCACATCTTCTTGAGGTTGAATTCCTTCACCCGCGCCTCGTCGGGGGTGATGGTGGCGCACTTGACCGCCACGCCGTGCTTCTTGGTGGCGTTGGCCGCGTCGATGGTGATCTGGTCGTTGGTCTCGTCGCGCTTCTCGACCGACAGGTCGAAATAGTCGAGGTCGATGTCGAGGTAGGGGAAGATCAGCTTGTCCTTGATCAGCTTCCAGATGATGCGGGTCATCTCGTCCCCGTCCATGTCGACGACGGGATTGGCGACTTTGATCTTCGGCATAGGCGACCTTCGGCAGGGTTTCTAAGGATGGCGCGGACGCGCGATGGCGCCCGCTATAGCCGGTTGCGGCCGGGCTCGAAAGCCTCCACTACCCACGGATCATGGACCCGATCGCTCCGCCGCCCGAGCACCCTCCGCACGACCGCCCCTGCGTGATCCTGGACCAGCCCCAGTTGGCCGAGAACATCGGCGCGGTGGCGCGGGTGATGGCCAATTTCGGCCTGGACGAGCTGCGCCTGGTCCGGCCGCGGGACGGCTGGCCGCAGGACCGCGCCTGGGCCGCGGCCTCCGGCGCGGTCTGGCCGCTGGACCGGGCCAAGGTGTTCCCCTCCGTCGAGGCGGCGATCGCCGACATGCGGCTGGTCTACGCCGCCACGGCCCGCCCGCGCGAGACCGCCCTGCCGGTCCACACCCCCCGCGAGGCGGCGGCGAACCTGCGCCGGGCCGTGGCCGACGGCCTGCCGACCGCCATCCTGTTCGGGGCCGAGCGGGCGGGGCTGGAGACCATGGACATCGCCCTGTGCAACGCCATCCTGACCATGCCGATCGACCCGGGGTTCCGCTCGCTGAACCTCAGCCACGCGGTCGGCGTCGCCGCCTACGAATGGCGGGTGGTCGAGATGGGCGAGGCGCCGCCGGCCTTCCGCGACCGGGCGCCGCCGGCCGACCAGGCGGTCATGATGGGCCTGTATGAACACCTGGAGGCGGAACTGGAGATTTCCGGCTTCTTCCATCCCCCGGAGAAGAAGCCGGCGATGATCCGCAACCTGCGCGTCGCCATGGGCCGGGCCCGGTTCACCGACCAGGAGGCGCGCACCTTCCGCGGCGTGATCACCGCCCTGGTCAAGGGCCGGGGCCGCACCCTCGAACGGCTGGCGCGCAGGCGGGAAGGGAACAAGCAGGAAGACTGAACCCTTCTCCCGCAAGAAGTGAAGGTGCGCTCGCCGCTTTCCTAGACTCCCGCCAGCTTCACGTAGAACGGCTTGTCCGGAACCTCCGGCCGGCCCTCGCAGGCGTTCTGCAGGATGGCCAGGACCTCCTCCACCCCCGCCTGGGTGTAGGGTTTCTCCAGCACGCCCACGGCTCCGGCCAGGTCGCGCGGAAGCTGTTCGGCGTTGCCGGTGACGAAGGCGATCGCCCGGCAGCCGCCGCGGCCCAGGGCCAGCGCCGTCTGTACGCCGCTGAATCCGTCCCGCAGGTTGACGTCCACCAGGGCCGCCTCGGGCGTCTCGGCCGCGGCCATGTCGACGGCGCTCTGCAGGGTGTCGGCCACGCCGACCACATCATGGCCGGCCGAGGTCGAAAGCATCTGTAGATCGAGCGCGATGACCGGCTCGTCTTCCACTAAAAGCAGACGCAAGGCGCTCCCCTCGAGGCCACGATTTGCTTGCGACGGGGCCTCAACGGCCACTGTCGACGATCGTACGCTTGCGTCAAGAAGCCGTTGACGCCGGCGTCCGCTATCGCCATACAGCCCCTTTCCCGCGGAGCGGCTCGCCGTTTCCGCGCGGATTTCTATGACGGGTGACGCGGCGACCGCCGTTGAAATCGCCCTCCCACCGACGGGGGGGCCGGTTCGCGTCGACTGAAAAAGAGAGACGTTTATGTCGAAGCGCCATTCGGCGAAGTACAAGATCGACCGGCGTATGGGCGAGAACCTCTGGGGTCGCCCCAAGTCGCCGGTCAACCAGCGCGCCTACGGCCCGGGCCAGCACGGCCAGCGCCGCAAGCAGAAGGTTTCCGACTTCGGCCTGCAGCTCAAAGCCAAGCAGAAGCTGAAGGGCTACTACGGCAACCTGACCGAAAAGCAGTTCCGCCGGACCTATGACGAGGCGTCGCGCCGCAAGGGCAACACCTCGGAAAACCTGATCGGCCTGTTGGAGAGCCGGCTGGACGCTGTGGTCTACCGCTCCAAGTTCGTGCCGACGCCCTTCGCCGCGCGCCAGTTCGTCAACCACGGCCACGTGCTGGTGAACGGCAAGCGGGTGAACATCGCTTCCTACCGGGTCAAGCCCGGCGACGTGGTCTCGGTGCGCGAGCGGTCGCGCAACATGGCCCTGGTGCTGGAGGCCCTGCAGTCGAGCGAGCGCGACACGCCCGACTATCTGGAAGTCGACGCCAAGGGCATGTCGGTGAAATTCATCCGTGCGCCGGACCTGGCCGAAGTGCCCTATCCGGTGAAGATGGAGCCGAACCTGGTCATCGAATTCTACGCGTCCTAAGCCGCTTAGAGCCGTAACCAAAAGCGAAGGGCCGCAGCGTGAGCTGCGGCCCTTTTGCTTTGCGTGGCGAGGGCTGGAGCGCTCCTGCGTCGCTTCGCGACAGCTCCCCCGCTTCGCAGGGGAGCGAGGTGTTCTCCTCCACAGTCCCGAAGAGGACGGGGGAGGTGGATCGGCGCGTCTGCGCCAGGACGGAGGGGCGGTTGCTTACGCCGCCGTCACGCCCTTCTCGGCCAGCAGGGTCTTCAGCTCGCCGCTCGAGAACATCTCGCGCACGATGTCGGAGCCGCCGACGAATTCGCCCTTCACATAAAGCTGGGGGATGGTGGGCCAATCCGAATAGACCTTGATGCCTTGGCGCAGGGACTCGTCCTGCAGGACGTCGACCCCGACAAAATCGACTCCGAGATGGTCGAGGATCTGCACCGCCACCGAGGAAAAGCCGCACTGCGGCGCATCGGGGACGCCCTTCATGAACAGCACCACCGGGTGTTCGGCCAGGGTCTTGTCGATGAAGGCGTGGACGGGATCGGATGAGGCGTCGGCGGCGGGAGCGTCGGTCACGAGGACCTCCGTGAGCTAGGGAAGGGCGTCGCCTCCCGAGCTAGGCGCTGCGGCCGCCCATATCAAGCCGCACCGTCGGACTCTGTGACGGAAAAGCGCGCCATCTCGATCTGGGCGGCGACGCCGTTGGGCAATTCCTTCTCGGCGGCGCCCGCCAGCCTCTGCAATTGTTCGA
Source organism: Caulobacteraceae bacterium (assembly GCA_035493955.1). Taxonomy (GTDB): domain Bacteria; phylum Pseudomonadota; class Alphaproteobacteria; order Caulobacterales; family Caulobacteraceae; genus NCED01. The sequence continues at coordinate 13,895 of DATJHI010000019.1, forward strand.
CTGAACGGGCGCGGGTCTGGACGGTGGTCAGCGCCGGCTCGGTCAGGGCGTAGGCCAGGCAGATCTCCTCGGCCGACCACGTCCCGCTGCGTTCCAGGAAGGCGTAGGCGTCGGCGATCTTCTCCTTGTGCCCGCCGCCGTGCAGAAGCCGACCGAGGCCGAAGGGTCCCGAAGGCCTGGCCGTCTCGATCGCCGCCGCCGCCCGCGGCGCGAAGGGCTGGAAATCGCAGCCGATGATCGGCATGTCGGCCTGGGCGGCGTGCTTCAGGCGGTTGCGTTCGCGCCAGCCCGACCGGATGTTGTAGGCGGTCGCCAGGACGTCGAAATCGCCGGTGTCGAGGTAACGGTCCACCCCGTCCGCGCCGGCCACGCCCAGCATCCCCACCCGGTGCGCCTGTTGCGAGGCCTGCAGCGTGGGAATGACGTGACCGGGCAGGATCTCGTTGTCGCCGACGTCGATCACGACCACCTCGAAATGGCCGAGCCGGCTCGAGGCCAGGGCCGTTTCGATGGTTCCGGTGAGGGCGGCGGGGCTGAGGTCGCGGATGCGCGCTCCGGACCGGTCGCGACTCCAGCCGACCCGGAGGGCGACGAACACCATTCGCCGTTCCACCGCCGCCAGGGCGTCGCCCAGGGTGGCGGCGACCTCGGGGTCGCGGGTCTGCAGCTCGAAGGTGTTTATGCCGGCTTCCAGGGCCCCGTAGATCAGCTTGACCCGCTCGTCCTGGCGCATGGGCTCGTCGGTGAGGGCCAGCGAGACACAGGAGACGGCGGCGCCCAGGTTTCCGAAGGGACGGTATCGCATGGCGGTCAATCCGGCGTCGGAAGCGTTTCCAGGGCAAGCGCATGCAACTCGCCGCCGACCCGACCCTTGAGGGCGGCGTAGACCAACTGATGCTGACGCACCCGCGTCAGGCCCCTGAAGGCCGACGCCACGATCCGGGCCTTGTAGTGGTCCCCGTCGCCGGCCAGATCCTCGATGGCGATTTCGGCGTCGGGAAAGGCGTTCCGAAGCGAAGCTTCTAGATCCTGGACGGATATCGGCATGGGGCCGTTGTTGCGCCCGACGGGGTTAAAATCCCCCCAACATCGACCCGCCCGATGGGGTCTTCGCGGACGCTAGGCGCCCATAAAGCCCGGCATCCAGGCCTCGTTGACCGCGCGCAGTCGGTCCAGCGGAATCTCGAACAGGCCTTCGGCCGCGAAGGCCGTTCCGCCGGCGTCGCCGATCGCGGCGGCCGGGACCCGCGCCGCCGCGGCGGCCGCCAGCACCGCCGCCTCGTGCACGGGGGCGACGGCCAGCAGGTAGCGGCCCTGATCCTCGCCGAACAGCCAGGCGTGGGCGGGGAGGGCGGTGGGCGCAGGGCCGATCCACAGGCCGAGGTTCGACGCCAGGGCCATCTCGGCGGCGGCGGCCACGAGCCCGCCGTCGGACAGGTCGTGGACCGTCTCCACCAGGCCCTCGCGGACCAGGGTGCGCACCAGGTCGCCATGGGCGCGCTCGGCGGCCAGATCCACCGGCGGGGGCGCGCCCGCCTCGCGGCCGAGGGTCTCGCGCAGGTAGAGGCCCGCGCCCAGTTCGCCCCGGGTGTGGCCGATCAGGATCAGCCGGTCCCCGCCCTTCATCCGGGCGTAGGAGGCGCGGCGGGCGTAGTCGGGCAACAGCCCCACCGCCCCGACCGTCGGCGTCGGCGGGATCGCCGTTCCGTTGGTCTCGTTGTAGAGCGACACGTTGCCGCTCACGACCGGGAAGTCGAGGGCTCGGCAAGCCTCGGCCATGCCCTCGATGGCCTTGACGATCTGGCCCATGATCTCCGGCCTTTCCGGGTTGCCGAAGTTCAGGTTGTCGGTGATGGCGATGGGGTCGGCGCCCACCGCGGTCAGGTTGCGCCAGGCCTCGGCCACGGCCTGCTTGCCGCCCTCGTAGGGGTCGGCCTGGACATAGCGCGGGGTGACGTCGGAGGTCATGGCCAGGGCTTTGCGCGTGCCGTGCACCCGCACGACGCCGGCGTCGGCCCCGATCCCCGGGTCGGCCAGGGTGTCGGCCATGACGTGGCGGTCGTACTGCTCCCACAGCCAGCGCTTGGAGGCCATGTCCGGGCAGGCCATCAGGGCCAGGACGGCCTCGGCGTAGTCCGCCGGTTCGGCGACGTCGTCCGCCGACAGGCGGGCCGGAACGGTCGGCGCCGTCCATGGCCGGTCGTAGAGCGGCGCGTCGTCGGATAGGGGCGCCAGCGGCAGGTCGCACACCACCTCGCCCTTGTGGCGCAGCACGATCCGGCCGGTGTCGGTGGTGAACCCGATCACGGCGGCGTCGAGGCCCCATTTCTCGAAGATGCGGCGGCCGTCGGCCTCGCGGCCCGGCTTGAGGATGGCCAGCATCCGCTCCTGGCTTTCCGACAGCATCATCTCATAGGCGCTCATGCCCTCTTCGCGCTGGGGCACCGCGTCGAGGTCGAGGTCGACGCCGACCCCGCCCTTGCCGGCCATCTCCACGGACGAGGAGGTCAGGCCCGCCGCGCCCATGTCCTGGATCGCCGCCACCGCCCCCGAGGCCATCAGCTCCAGGGTCGCCTCGATCAGCAGTTTTTCGGCGAAGGGGTCGCCGACCTGGACGGTTGGGCGCTTCTCGTCCGAGGCCTCGTCGAACTCGGCCGAGGCCATGGTGGCGCCGTGGATGCCGTCGCGGCCGGTCTTGGAGCCGAAATAGACCACCGGCAGTCCGGCCGAGGGGGCGGCCGAATAGAAGATCTTGTCAGCGTCGGCCAGGCCCACGCACATGGCGTTGACCAGGATGTTGCCGTCGTAGCCGGGGTGGAAATTGGTCTCGCCGCCCACGGTGGGCACGCCGACGCAGTTGCCGTAGCCGCCGATGCCGGAGACCACGCCCGCCACCAGCCGCCGGGTCTTCGGGTGCTCGGGGCTGCCGAAGCGCAGGGCGTTGAGCAGGGCGATGGGCCGCGCGCCCATGGTGAAGACGTCGCGCATGATGCCGCCGACGCCGGTGGCCGCGCCCTGGTAGGGCTCGATGAAGCTCGGATGGTTGTGGCTCTCCATCTTGAAGATGCAGGCCTGGCCGTCGCCGATGTCGACCACCCCGGCGTTCTCGCCGGGGCCGCAGATCACCCGCGGCCCGGCGACCGGGAACTTCCTCAGGTGGATGCGGCTCGACTTGTAGGAGCAGTGCTCGCTCCACATCACCGAGAACACCCCCAGCTCCACCGGTTTCGGCTCGCGGCCGAGGCGGTCCAGGATGCGGGCGTATTCGTCGGGCTTCAGGCCGTAGTCGGCGGCCAGTTCGGCGGAGGTCTTCGGGGCGGTTTGGACGGGAGCGGTCATGACCTCGCCGATTAGCCTATTCGCGCGCGCCTGTCAGGGCGGGGAACGCGAACCGTTCGCCGCGGCTTTTACAGACGCTCACCTGGAGGCGACCATGGCCATCAACCGCGCGATCGAAGAACTGGGCAAAGGACCGCTGACCGAAGGCGACGGCCGCGGTCTCGGCAACACCCTGGGCCCCGACGTGGGGGCCGAAGATCGCCTCTCCGGAAGCGACGCCGCCCGCGTCCGGAAGCGGGAGGTAGGGGACGCTTCCGGCGCGACCGCCGAAAGCGCCGCCAATCGGCGTCCGGCCGGGTCGCGCCCGCCCGGTCGGGAGAAGCGCTAGTGGCTCAGACCCAGCCCCCCGGCCCGCCCCAGCCCCCGGCGAAACCGGAAACCCCGGTCGCCGACTCCCCGGCCGACGCCCACCGCCGCGAAATCGAGCGGCGCGTGTTCCAGCGCCGCAAGCCTCCCGAGGCGGACAAGCCGGTGGAAACGCCTAAGCCGCTGGGCGAGAGCTGAGGTCCAGAATTTAACGCTCAAAAATTTCGTCATCCTCGGACGGAGGCCGGCAAGCGCGGTCGCGCCTTGTCAAGCACGCTTTCTTGGACCGGAGGAGGCAGTCTATGAACTGGACCGGCGGCCGACCCAGAAGCCCGCTGGCGATTACAGGAGCGTTTGAGGTGAGCCATCCGCGAAAGCGCACGAATGGCAGACGAGTGAGCGAACCAAAGCCGACTGATCTCCTATTGGATCACCTGTCCTAGGGCAGGCCCCAGTTGACGCGCCGGGGCCCACCATAACGAACTTCCTGACGCTTATCGTCCTCGGGCGCCAAGTTCGGCAATCTTACGCTCCAGGCCGGCCAATCGCTCGGTCAAGGCGGCGTTTTGGCCCGAGAGTTCCTGAATGCCCTTCCAGAGCACGGGAATGAGTTGATCAGTTCGTAGCAGATGCCGGCCGTCGTCGTCTTGAACATAGCCGGCGAAATCAACGCCGGCTCGATCGAATGCAGCTTTGATGTCGGGCGCCATAAAGCCCCAGTGGGTACGGCGGCCAGGGCGCTCGACCAGTTTCTTGATCTTGACCTTGCTTTTGATCATACGCGGCGTTTTGTGAAGTCGCGGCCTCAATTCATCAACCTTCTCACCGTGTTCATTTTCGTCGGTAAGACGAGCCGGTATAAGATCCATCACGGGCTGCCCCGCTTCGTCCAGCAGCGGCAGATAGTCGAAAATGTACTCTTCGCGCCGTTCGATCTTGGTGACCTGGATCGGCTTTCCGTCGCGGAATTCAACGGCCTTGATCGGTAGTTCGAACCATTCGGTGGCCTGGACCTCCTGATCTTGCTCCTCCTCAACCTCTTCCATGCCGCCGATCCTCCATTTGAAGGTCTTCGGCTCCACATCAAGGATGAGAGGGAGCGCCGCTGGCAGCGGCGCAACATCAGTCTTGAGGGCTGGGTCTGATGTGGTGATGACACCACCTGCAGAATAGATAGCAGACCAACGCGTCGAGCTTGTGCCGAGCGTATATGCATTGTCCGCCCAAGGTGACACGTTGCATTGGGTCAATATGCTCGGCGACGACTGTCCCATCCAAATATTGTCGGAGCCGTCCGTCCATATCAGTGGAATATCGGCGGTATTGCCGCTATTGCGCGCCCAAATGGCTCCCGTGTTAGGTAAGCGAACGGGTCTTGCGGTGTTGCTGTTCTGAAGGTCAACACCGTAAGTGTGAGATCCCTCTATAGCTAAAGATGTCGTTGCGGAAGAATAGTCGCGGAATGCAGCTTGGGCAGTACTGCCACGAACGCAGTATCCGCGATTCCAAAGGTCTGTTGTGTAGTCATATATAACGGAAGCGGCATTTCCCTTGTACGGTCCCGTGCCAGAAATATTCAAACCAAGGACGAAAGGTGTCGTCATGCCAGAAATCCCCGGCGTATTTCCGCGATCGGAGTTCTGATTGTTGATGTCGAGCTCGATCCCCTGCGCGTTCACGGTCGTGGGGGCGGCTGCCTGTGCTACAATGAGTGTGTTCTGGGCCCAAATGTCGGCGCTCCCAGCCTGCGCGACCACGCCCGTGTAAATTCCGACCTTGTCGGCGCTGGTGCCGGACCCGAGGCCGCTCCTCAGGCCCGCGCACATCAGGAATTCGCGCGTAGTGCTCGACCCGGCATTTGCCTGGACGTTAATAGATGTTAGGGTTGTTATCTGATTTCCGGTCGGTAGAACGCTGACGGATGGGTTCGCGGTAACCTCAATATCTGTAAAGCTTGTCATTTTGTCTCTCCACATTCCATGGTGCTCGGACATTATACCTAAGCGAGCTTTTAAATCCGGCGACATGCTCAGCGCAATTGGGGGTAAACTTATCGGTGGTGTGAAGTCAACTAAGCCGCCCCAAGTGCATTTCTTCATTCTTTCATTGCGCGATCACTTCCTTGTGTGGCGGCCAGCTCTATCAATGCCCTGAGATGACGATTTGATGTGCGCCAAGTGTCGCTTATCATATAGTTGTAATGACAACAATATGGTTGTGGGGCCAATGGGATCCTGTCCCAGGAATTGTGGAGACGTGGCGGAGCGATGACCCGCGGCGATGTGCTGCAATGCCAATTTTCGCCGTCTACGCCGAAGCTGTACCTTAGGCTATCGCCTTTGTGCTCAGCCAGACAGGGCCGTGAACCCGTAGGTGCGCTTGCGGTCCGGCATCAACAAGGCAATGCCACAATGACGTTGCGGAGCACCTAGTTGAGCGGGCCCTTGTCGGCTGCGCTTCTTCGGGGGGGGGTGGTGGCGAGCTACGCGCTCGCCGCCACGCTCTGGAACAGGAGCGCCCCGTCGGCCGAGCCGAGTTCCGGCTCGAAGGCGCGGTCGGGGTGGGGCATCAGGCCGAGCACATTGCCCCCGGCGTTGACGATGCCGGCGATGGCCCGGGCCGATCCGTTGGGATTGTCGCGATAGCGGAACACCACCTGGCCCTCGCCCTCCAGCCGGTCCAGCGTCGGTTCGTCGGCGAAGTAATTGCCCTCGCCGTTGCCCACGGTCATGGTCGCGGTGCGCTGGCCGGCATAGGCGGCGGTGAAGCGGGTCTGAGCGTTGGTCACGTCGAGGGCCACCGGCTTGCAGACGTATTTCAGTCCGGCGTTGCGCAGCAGCGACCCCGGCAGCAGCCCGGCCTCGCACAGGATCTGGAAGCCGTTGCAGATCCCCACCACCGCCACCCCGCGGCCGGCGGCCTCGGCCACCGCGCGCATCACCGGCGACTGGGCCGCCATGGCCCCGCAGCGCAGGTAGTCGCCGTAGGAGAACCCCCCCGGCAGCACCACCAGGTCGATTCCGTCGGGCAGGGCGCTGTCGGCGTGCCAGACCATCTCGGCCTTGGAGCCGGTGGAGCGCTCGATGGCGACCGCACAGTCGCGGTCGCAGTTCGAGCCGGGAAAGACGACGACGGCTGATTTCATTTCGATCTCAACGGCCGGCCTTGAGGTCGGCCCGGGCCCGGGCCAGCAGGTCGTCCATCCGCGCCCTCAGCTCGTGGGGCAGGCACTCGACGCCCTTTTCGGCCAGGTCGGCCATCACCTTCTGGAACACGTCCTCGTCGCCCGGTTCCTTCATGTCGGCCCGGATGATGCTTTCGGCGTAGGTCGCTAAGGCCTGGCCGGTCAGGCCCATGCGCTCGCCGGCCCACAGGCCGATCAGCCGGTCGCGCCGCATCTCGGCCTTGAATTCCTGTTCCTGGTCGTGGGCGAAACCGGCTTCGTAAGCGCGCTCGCGGTCGTCGAAGGTGGTCATGAAGGGCTGCTCCAGAGTCTCTTGCAGCTCATATAGGCGATGCCGGCGGCGACAGGAATTGCGCCGCGTCAGATTGATGGGCGCCGCCGTCGGGCCGGGCCCCGCCGCCTTGCGGGCCGACCTGAACGGGCGATGAATGACTTAGTCAGAATTGGGCCGTTTGACGTAATGCCGCACCGGCTACTGGCCGCATGCTTGACGTAAATCAGTATTCGACATCGCAAAATCCAAGGTTAACTTGAATTTCCATCGTTTGTTAGTGGGGCGTTGACTGATGATGTTGTCCAGTCGGCGCGGACAAGGGGAGGGTGCGATGAAAATCTTGACGAGAAGTCTGGCGGCCTTGACGGCGATGGGGCTGGCCGGCGGCCAGGTCCATGCGCAGGGCGGGTCCTTCGTGGTGCGCGACGCGCCGGTCCATGCGGTCCCCGCCGACCGGTCCGAGCGGGACCAGCACGGGCCTGTGGAGGACAACTCGCCGCCCGACACCTTGAACGCCCAGTACGCCGCCCAGTCGAGGCCCGCGCCGGCGCCGGTGCGAAAGGCTGCTCCGGTGGAGGGGCCCTCGGCGGCCATCGCCGCCCGCATCATCGATTCGGCCGGCGCCTTCGAGGCCTATATGCGCAAGGCCGGCGCCATCGGCGACAAGTTCGCCGACCGGGACGCGGTCGCCAAGGCGGTCTCCACCAGCTCCGCCTACGAGATCCAGCAGTTCCAGGAGGGCGAGACGGCCTACGCGGCCCTCGCCGCCCTGCAGAACCCGGCCTTCGTCCAGGGGGTCTACGACCTCGGCCGCGATCCGCGTGAACGGGCGGCCCTGGCCGACCGGCTGCTGGCCGACCCCGGCGTGGTGCTGGAGGTGGACGGCGCCGACGAGGCGGCGGCCATGGTCAGCGGCGTCCTGGCCCAGATGGGCGCGGACCTGGTCAAGTCCGGCCAGGCGGTCCGCCAGGCGGCCTATGACGTGCAGCGCCAGGCCTGGTCGAAGGAGGACGTCCCCCATGCCGAGCAGCGGCTGGCCGAGACCAAGGCCCATGGCGCGGTCAAGGCCTCCCTGGGGGCCGCGGACACCGACGCCCTGATCCAGACCATCGTGTCCCTGCGCAAGACCGCCGCCGAATCCCCCGGCCGCACGGTCGCGCCGACCCCGGTGGTGGAGCGGGGCCTGGCCGTCGCCGCGCTTGCGGTGCTGGGCCGCGCCGGCGAAGACCGGATCGACATGATCGCGCCGCTGCTCGGCGACGCCAAGAGCGCCGACTGCATGAAGATGGCCAAGCTCAACCTCTACCAGTGCATGGCCGCCGCGGGGCCGGAATACGAGGACGTGTTCTGCGTCGGCGCCCACGCCATGATCGACACCGGCCAGTGCGTGATCCAGGCCTCGGGCCAGAGCCCGATCCCCACCAGCCTGCAGCGGACCTCCGCTCCGGCCCCGGCCGGCGCCCGCTCGGTCTCGGTGCCGATCGCGCTGATGTCCACCGTCGGTCCCGAGCGTCAGCGCGCCTACGGCCGCGCGGACGCCGAACGCGCTCCGGCGCCGGCGGCCCGCGACTACGCCCTGGAGCAGGATGCGCGGGACGTCCCGCCGGCCTATGCGCCGGACCCCCGCCGCACGGCCCGGCCGGCTCCGCGCGAGGACCTCTATGACGACCGCGCCGCGCGGGCGGGCGACCTCTATCAGCCGCCCGGCCGCCAGGCTTTCAACGACGAGGCGGCCGGCGACGCGGGCGCCTACGCCGACCCTTACGGCCGCCCTCCGGCGCCCTACTTCTACGGGCGCTGATCCCAGGACCCCGCCGGCGTGCGATTCGCCCTCCACGCCGGCGGGCGCGGTTTGCGCCACCCGCCCCGTTCCGCTAGGTTGGAGGGGTTATAAATCGATGGATGGCCCGAGTCGGACCGCGCGCGAAAATGACCCGCGCGCGATTTTCATTTTCCGACTGGCGGGTCTCCGTCCGGAGCGAGCGCGATGACCCGGCGCAAGAAGATCTACGAAGGCAAGGCCAAGATCCTCTACGAGGGGCCGGAGCCCGGCACGCTGATCCAGTATTTCAAGGACGACGCCACCGCCTTCAACGCCCAGAAGAAGGCGGTGCTGGACGGCAAGGGCGTGATCAACAACCGCATCTCCGAATATGTGATGACGCGGCTGAACACGATCGGCATCCAGAACCACTTCATCAAGCGGCTGAACCTGCGCGAGCAACTGATCAAGGAGGTGGAGATCCTTCCCCTTGAGGTGGTGTGCCGCAACATCGCCGCCGGCTCGCTGTCGACCCGCCTGGGCATCGCCGAGGGCCAACCCCTGCCGCGCTCGATCATCGAGTTCTATTACAAGAAGGACGAGCTCAACGACCCGATGGTCACCGAAGAGCACATCACCGCCTTCAACTGGGCCTCGACCCAGGAGATCGACGACATGCTGGCGATGACCCTCAGGATCAACGACTTCCTGTCGGGCATGTTCGGGGCGGTCGGCATCACCCTGGTGGACTTCAAGATCGAATACGGCCGGGTCTGGGACGGGGAGTTCTCCCGCATCATCCTGGCCGACGAGATCAGCCCCGACAGCTGCCGGCTGTGGGACACCATCACCAGCGAGAAGCTGGACAAGGATCGCTTCCGCCGCGACCTCGGCAATGTGATCGAAAGCTACACCGAAGTGGCCCGGCGCCTGGGGATCATGAAAGAGATGCCCCGGGTGATCGAGGGCGGAGTCACCTGAACATGAAGGCCAAAGTAGAAGTGTTCCTGAAGCCCGGCGTCCTCGACGTCCAGGGCAAGGCGATCGAGGGCGCCCTGCACGGTCTGGGGTTCCCCGAGGTCGCCCATGTGCGGGTCGGCAAGACCATCAACTTCGACCTGCCCGACGGCGACCGCGCCGCCGCGGAGAGCCAGGTCAAGGCCATGTGCGACCGCCTTTTGGCCAATGCGGTGATCGAGAGCTACCGGGTCGAGGTGGGTTAAGCCGCTTCGGCTGCCGCGGCGCGACCCTCCTCCAATTCAGGGGAGGAACACATGTACAAGGTGGTCGCGCTCTATCCGCCGCCCGCCGATCCGGACCGGTTCCGCCGCTATTACGAGGAAAGCCACCTGCCGCTGGCGCGGACCATGCCGGGGCTGACGGCCAGCCGCCACAGCTTCGCGGTCGAGGGCCTGGGCGAGGCTTCGCCCTGGTTCTGCATCTGGGAAGGCGACTTCGCCGACAGGGCGGCCTTCGAGGCCGCCGTGGCCTCCGAGGCCGGCCAGAAGACCGCCGCCGACATCGCCAACTACGCCACGGGCGGGTGACCCTCGTCCACTACGAGGCCAAGGAAGCCTAGGGGCGCTTTAGGCGGAGCCATAGGCGGTTTGACTTCGCCGACCGGCGGTTCCGCGCGGGCGGACGGGGTGACTTAGGCCTGGAATCCGGCAGGGCGGGGGGATTATGGGTGGCGCGGGGTTCCGCCGCGGACCTGCCGGTGGAGCGAGCGCACATGGAGGCCCGGACAGTCGAGACCACGCAAGGCGTCGTCACGATCTGGGCGGACTGGCTTCGCCTGGCGCCGACCCGCCCGCTCTTGCTGGTGATACGGGGCGTCTTCCCGCCGGCGGGCCAATTGACCGCCCTGCCGACGGTGCTGGCCGAGGCGGACGTCGCCTTCGTCGACCTTCCTGGAATGAATGCGACCCCGGCCTTCGCGGTCAACTCGCCCTGGAGCTTTGCGGAAGGGGTCGACCAGACGGTTGCGGCGCTGTTTCCCGAGCGGCCGCTGGCGGTGCTCGGCGTGTCCATGGGCGGCGTCGTGGCCATGGCGATGAAGGCGCCGGGCTTGCGGGCTATCCTGGCCGTCGACCCGCCCCTGACCGTGGCGGGCCTCTGGCCGCTGCGCAACGTGCTGCGCGAGGTCCTTGCGGCCGCGCCGAGCTTCGCCGACTGGATATGGGACGTGCTGGGCTTCAGTGTGGACGCGGTGGAGGAGCGGGATTACCGGCCGATCCTGGCCGCCCTGGAGGTCCCGACCCACGTCCTCCTGGCGTCCGACCCGCTGGAGCCGCGGCGCCTGGTGGATCGTCTTCCGAGCCTGGCGTCGGAGTCGGAGCGGGCGCTCTACGCCGCCCATCCCTTCGTTTCGATCGAGGTCGTTCCCGACAGCGGTCACGACCTGCCGGGTGATCGGCCCGCGGCGGTCCTGACTCCGCTGGTGGCGATGCTGGCGGCCGTCGGCTAGCCCTGCGTCCCGAACACGCGGGCGAAGATCGTGTCCACGTGCTTGAAGTGATAGCCGAGGTCGAACAGGTCTTCGAGTTCCGCGTCCGACAGGTGGGGGCGCACGTCCGCATCCGCCTTCAGGAAGTCCAGGAAGACCCCTTCGCCGCGCCAGACCCGCATGGCGTTGCGCTGGACCGCCGCATAGGCGTCCTCGCGGCTCACGCCCTTTTGCGTCAGGGCCAGCATCACCCGTTGGGAGTGGACCAGGCCGCCGAGGCGGTCGAGGTTCTTCTGCATGTTCTCCGGGTAGATCAGCAGCCGGTCGACCACCCCGGCCAGCCGCCGCAGGGCGAAGTCCAGGTGAACCGTGGCGTCCGGGGCGATGCCGCGTTCGACCGAGGAATGGCTGATGTCGCGCTCGTGCCAGAGCGCGACGTCCTCCAGCGCCGGCGTCACGGCCGAGCGCACCAGCCGGGCCAGGCCCGTCAGGTTCTCGGTCAGCACCGGGTTGCGCTTGTGCGGCATGGCCGAGGAGCCCTTCTGGCCGACGCTGAACGCCTCCTCGGCCTCCAGGACCTCGGTCCGCTGCAGGTGGCGGATCTCGGTGGCCAGGTTCTCGACGGAGGCGGCGACCACGGCCAGGGCCGCGAAATAGGCGGCGTGACGGTCGCGGGGGATCACCTGGGTCGAGACCGGCTCGACGGTCAGGCCCATCTTCTCGGCCACATGGGCTTCGACGCGGGGATCGACGTTGGCGAAGGTGCCGACCGCGCCGGAGATGGCGCAGGTGGCGACCTCGAACCGGGCCATGGCCAGCCGCTCCCTGGCGCGGGCGAACGCGGCGTAGTGGCCGGCCAGCTTCAGGCCGAAGGTGGTGGGCTCGGCGTGGATGCCGTGGCTGCGGCCGACCGTGGGGGTCAGTCTGTGCTCGAAGGCCCGCTTCTTCAGCGCGGCCAGGACCAGGTCCACGTCCTCGATCAGCATGTCGGCGGCGCGGGCGAGCTGCACCGCGAGACAGGTGTCCAGCACGTCCGACGAGGTCATGCCCTGGTGCAGGAACCGGGCCTCGGGCCCGACGATTTCCGAGACATGGGTCAGGAAGGCGATGACGTCGTGCTTGGTGACGGCCTCGATCTCGTCGATGCGGTCGGGATCGAAGCGGGCGTCCTTGCCCTTGGCCCAGATCTCCGCGGCGGCGGACTTGGGGATGGTCCCCAGCTCGGCCATGGCGTCGGCGGCGTGCGCCTCGATCTCGAACCAGATGCGGTAGCGGGTCTCGGGGGACCACAGGGCGGCGGCTTCTGGGCGGGCGTAACGGGGGATCATGCCCGGCTGATGCGCGGCGCGGGCAGGGGATGTCAAGCCGGCTCGGCGCCGCCGATGGCGCCGTTCTTGCTCGCGCCGCAGGAGAAGGCCCTGCCGCGCCCGTGTCCGCCCTGCTAAAAGCTGACGGTTCGGGGACGGCCTAGGATCGGGTCCACGGCTATAAGGTTGAGAACCATGTCGCGTCTTCGTCTGGCCTTCGCTCTGACCGCCGCCGGCCTCTCGTGCCTAGCGGGCGCGCTCAGCCTGTCGTCCGCCCAGGCCCGCGACCTGCCGCCGCCGGCCAACGCCCGTCCGGGCGAGTGCTACGGCAAGGTGATGCTCCCCGCCGCATACCGCTCCTCCAGGCGCCAGGTGCTGGTGCGCGGGCCCTGGACCGAGACGCGGCGGGCCGCGGCGGTAGTCAAACGGACGCCCCGCCGCGTGCTGGTCCGCCCGGAGGTCATCGAACGGATCCACACCGCCCCGGTCTATCGCACCGAGGTCGCCTGGGTGGAGCATCCGGGCCAGGTCCGCCACGTGGTGGAGCCCGCCCGCTACGAGATCGTCCGCGAGACCGTCCAGGTCGAGGCCGCCCACGCCGAATGGCGGCGCACCAGCGCGCCCCTGGCCTATGGCGAGACCGCTTCGGGTCAGACCATGCTCCAGCCCACCGGCGAGGTCGTCTGCCGGGTCTGGGTTCCCGCCCGCTACGAGACCGTCGAGCGCCGGGTGAAGGTTGCGGGCGGCCGCAGCTACGACCTGGTCGGCCCCGCCCGCCAGGAGAAGGTCGTGCGTCGGGTGCTGGTCAGCCGGGGCGGCTGGATCGAGCGCCGCCGTCCGGCGGTCTACCGCACCACCTATGTCGAGCGGGTGGTGCGCCCGGGCGGCGACGAGGTCGTGCGGCATCCGGCGACCTACCGCACCGTCGAGACCCGAACCCTGATCCGCCCGGCCCGCCAGGGCTGGTCGCGGGTGGTGTGCGGCGAACGGACCGACCGGGCCTTCATCCAAAGGATGCAGCAGGCCCTGATCGCCCGCGGCTTCGACCCCGGCCCCGCCGACGGCGCGGGCCGGCCGACGACCTATTCCGCCCTGCGCGCCTTCCAGCACCAGCACGGCCTGGCCGAAGGCCAGATGACCCCGGAAACGGCCGCGGCCCTGGGCTTGAACTAGGCCGTCGCTTCCCCTCTCCGGCGGGGAGGAAGATCACGATTCCAGGTCCCGCCTGAGCGTCCGTGCGGCGAGCAGGAAGTGGAATCCGGCCCACAGATAGATCGCCGCGGCGACCATCAGCGCCTCCTGCAGGCCGTGGAACGAGGCGAGGCGGCAACTGTCGGCGGCGAAGCCCGTCGCCCCCGCCGGCGCCACGCCGCCGGGACAGGCGCGGACGAACGGCATCAGCCCGTTGTAGGCCCTGGCCGCCAGGAAATCGCTCAGCGCCCCGATCAGGGGCGGCCCCAGCCCGAGGCCGATCACGGTGAGGGTGATGTTGACGATGGCGGTGGTGGTGGCCCGCATGCGGGCGCCGACCATGTTCTGGGCCAGGGCGAACACCGGTCCCATGTAGAGGTACTGCAGGATCGCCGGCGCGATGACCATGGCGCCCAGGCCCAGCAGGGTCGGCTGCTGGAAGGCGGCGATATAGAGCGGCGCGGCCAGCATCAGGGCCAGGCCCGGGACCACCGCCCGCAACCGCGGATCGCGCACGCCGGCCGCGTCGGCCAGGTAGCCGCCGGCGGCGATGCCCACCGCCGCCGCCAGGGCCCCGACCAGTCCATAGAGGGTCGAGGCGGTCTTCAGGTCCACCCCGTAGCCGCGCAGGAGGAAGGGGATGGCGAACTGGACCACGGCGTAGCCGGCGAAGGAGGTCAGCGACGCCCCCACGGTCAGGTGGACGAAGGCGGGCTTGCGCAGCACGTGGCGGAGCACCGCCCCGAGGCTGGGGGTCGCCTCCCCCGAGCTGAAGGCGGGATCGAGGCCGCCGCGCGCCGGTTCGCGCACGGTCAGGCGGAACAGCAGGGCCAGCAGCAGGCCCGGCAGCCCCAGGACCAGGAAGGCGGATCGCCAGCCGATCCCCTGGGCCAGCGCTCCGCCGAGGACGGCCCCGAACAGGGCCCCGAACGGGACCCCCAGGGTGAACACGCCGAGGGCCGAGGCCCGCCGGCTCGGCGGATAGTAGTCGGCGACCAGCGAATAGGCCGCAGGGACATAGCCGGCCTCGCCCAGGCCCACCCCCACCCGGGCCAGGGCCAGGGTCCAGAACCCCGCCGCCGCGCCGCACAGGGCGGTCATGGTCGACCAGACGGCGATCGCCGCGGAGATGATGCCCACCCGTCCGCTCCGTTCGGCCAGCCGGGCCACGGGCAGGCCGCCCAGGGAGTACAGCAGGGCGAAGGCCGGCCCGGCCAGGACGCCGAGCTGCCAGTCCTGCAAGGTCAGGTCGGCCTTGATCGCCTGGCCGAGCACGCCCAACAGGCTGCGGTCGACGAAGTTGCAGGTGTACATCAGCACCAGCACGCCCATCACATAGGCGCGATAGCCTCGCCCGATGGGGGGCGAGGGCGGCGAAAAGGGCGGCGCGCCGCCGTCCCCGGCTTGATCGGTCATTCGGCCCCCTGCATCGCCAACCCCTGCTTGGGCGTTGAAGCGGGGCAAGCTAGAGCCTTTCACGGCCGGGTGAAATCGCCCCATCGATTGGACAGAACGGAAGGAACGAGGCCATGGAGCTGGTGATCGGGGACAAGGCGTTTTCGAGCTGGTCGATGCGGCCCTGGCTGGTGATGAAGCACGCCGGCCTGGCCTTCACCGAGATTCCGGTGCGCCTTCGCCTGCCCACCACCGAGGAGGAGATCGCCCCCCTGTCTCCCAGCGGCAAGGTCCCGGCGCTGCGGGACGGCGAGCTGGTGGTGTGGGATTCGCTGGCGATCTGCGAGCACTTGGCCGACCGCTTCCCCGAGGCGGGGCTGTGGCCGGCCGACATCGCCGTCCGGGCCGTCGGACGTTCGGCGGTGGCCGAGATGCACTCGGGCTTCCCTTCGATCCGCGGCGAGCTGTCGATGGACCTGGCCGCGGTTCCGCACGTGGCGGAGATCTCGGACATGACCCGCCACGAGATCCGGCGGATGGTCGCCCTGTGGACCGACCTGCGCCAGCGTTTCGGCGCAGGCGGGCCGTTCCTGCTCGGGGCGTGGTCGATCGCCGACGCCTTCTTCACCCCAGTGGCCACGCGGTTCCGCACCTATGGCGTCCGGTTGAGCGATTTCGGCGACCTCGGGCCCGCGGGCGCCTATTGCGAACTGCTGCTGGAGCAGCCCGAGCTGCACGAATGGGAGGCCGGCGTCCGGGCGGAGGCCGCCGCCTAGACGCGCCCAGCCGTCGCTTCAGGCGCGGGAAAATCGGTGTAGATTGCCCGCAAGGCCGCCGGGAAAGGCCATGAGGGCCGAGGAAACGATCATGGACATCCCGACCCCAGCCCCTCCCATGACGCCGTCCGAACGCGCGGATGCGCTGGAGGAGCAGATGCTCCGTGAGCTCAACGAGAAGATGCCCGCCCGCTCGGTGCTCTACGGCATGTGGGAGGGCGAGGTGAAGAACCTCAACGTCTTCGAGGTCATCAAGAACAACCCCGGCCAGCATTTCCTGATGACCGAGGACAAGCGCCTGCCGCGCCTGCCCGACGCGCCGACCCTGGTCGACTTCATGAAGCTGCGCATGGCGTCGACCGCACATGTGCTGCAGAGCGCCGATCACGCGCTGAAGGCCGGGCTGCCGGAAAAGACCGTCCTCGCCTGTCTGCTGCACGACATCGCCGTCGGCGGCTTCATCCGCTGCGACCACGGCTACTGGGGCGCGCAGATGCTCGAGCCCTATGTCGACGAGGAGATATCCTGGGCGATCCGCGCGCACCAGGCGCTGCGCTTCTTCCCCGACGAGTCGGTCGGCTACGAATATCCGGAGCTCTATCGCAGGCTGTTCGGCCCGGACTACAGGCCCGAACCCTATATCGTCAGGGAGTACGAGGAAGCACGCCGGCACAAATGGTACATGACCGCGCGCATGATCACCCTCTACGACATCTATTCCTTCGATCCCAACGCCGTCGTCGAGATCGAGGCGTTCGAGGACATCATCGGCCGGCACTTCAGGCAGCCGAAGGAAGGTCTCGGCTGGGACAACACGCCGGCCTCGCACATGTGGCGCACGATGAACTGGCCGACCCGCCTCCTGTAGGGGCCGGAGGATCCCTAGACCACGGCGGACACCATGGCTGTTTCCGCGCTTGCCCGGTCCCCTTTCAGGACCCTTTGCCCCGTGGCTTGAGGATCGGCGCCACGGCCGGGCGCCTAGAACAGCCCCAGCGCCTTGAGGCTGGCCACGCCGTCGCGGCCGACGACGAGGTGGTCGTGGACCAGGAGGCCCAGCGCCCGGGCGGCGTCGGCCACCTGCCGGGTCATCTCCACGTCGGCGCCCGACGGCGTCGGATCCCCCGACGGATGGTTGTGCACGACCCGAGGAGGACGCTGCAATGTATTGAAATTACTGTTAAAAATGGAATCCCCGATGCGGGCGGGGGACGCGAAGTGGGGGCTGTTTCTACCCGCCCTTGGCGACGATACCGTCCCCAACTCGTTAGTCACGCCCGATCACCGAGCAGCCCGACACTGTACCACATTCTTGCGGTCCCACGCATCCAGTTCGCCTTCCGGATATAGGACACCCTTTCCGACCTTCACGAACGATGGGCCGATCCGCATCGATCGCCAGTTCCTACGCGTCCCCGTGCTTATTTCTCCACGGTAGCGGTCCGCGACTTCATCGGGCGTGA
>DATJHI010000020.1:0-60837 GCA_035493955.1 Caulobacteraceae bacterium
ATAGGACATCGCCTTCGCACCCCCCGCCTTCGCCAGCGTCATCGTGATCGCCGCCGTCAGCGTCGTCTTGCCATGGTCCACGTGACCAATCGTGCCGATGTTGCAGTGCGGCTTGTTGCGGTTGAACTTTTCCTTGGCCATTTCAAGCTCCAGCCCTGTCCGGGCCTGTCCTCTGTCTAGGGTTGGGTTAGGCGTACTTCTTGATCACTTCGTCGGCCTGCGCCTTCGGCACAACCTCGTAGTGGTCGTATTGCATGGTGAACTGGGCGCGTCCCTGGCTGAATGAACGCAGCTGGCTGACGTAGCCGAACATGTTCGCCAAAGGAACGAAAGCCGTCACCACCTGGGCGTTGCCCCGGGTCTCGGTGCCCTGGATCTGGCCCCGGCGGCTGTTCAGGTCGCCGATCACGTCGCCCATGTACTCGTCCGGGGTCAGCACTTCGACCTTCATGATCGGCTCGAGCAACTTGGGCGCGCCCTTTTCGCGAAGCTCGCGGAAGGCCGCCCGCGCCGCGATCTCGAACGCCAGCACGCTGGAGTCCACGTCGTGGTAGCCGCCGTCGTAGAGCGTCGCCTTGAAGTCGATCAGGGGGAAGCCGGCCAGGAGGCCGTTTTCCTTGGCCGCTTCGAGGCCCTTCTGGACGCCGGGGATGAACTCCTTGGGGACGTTGCCGCCGACCACGGTGTTCTCGAACACGAAGCCGGACCCCGGCTCGCCCGGCTCGAAGATGACCTTGATGCGGGCGAACTGGCCCGTGCCGCCGGTCTGCTTCTTGTGGGTGTAGTCGATGTCGGCCTTCTTGCCGAGGCTTTCACGGTAGGCCACCTGCGGCGCGCCGATGTTGGCGTCGACCTTGTAGGTGCGCTTGAGGATGTCGACCTTGATGTCGAGGTGCAGCTCGCCCATGCCCTTCATGATCGTCTGGCCCGACTCCTGGTCGGTATGGACGGTGAAGGACGGGTCCTCGGCCACCATCTTGGCCAGGGCGACGCCCAGCTTCTCCTGGTCGGCCTTCGACTTGGGCTCGATGGCGATCTCGATCACGGGAGCCGGGAAGTTCATCTTCTCCAGGATCACCGGGCTCTTCAGCGGGTCGCACAGGGTGTCGCCGGTGCGGGTGTCCTTGAGGCCGGCCAGGGCGACGATGTCGCCGGCGTAGGCCTCCTTGATGTCCTCGCGGTTGTTCGAGTGCATCAGCAGCATGCGGCCGACCCGCTCGCGCTTGTCGCGAGTCGAGTTCAGGAGGCCCATGCCGGTCTCGAGCTTGCCCGAGTAGATGCGACAGAAGGTCAGCGAACCGACGAAGGGGTCGTCCATGATCTTGAAGGCCAGGACCGACAGGGGTTCGTCGTCCGAGGCCCGGCGCACGATCGGCTCCTCGGTCTTGTAGTCGATGCCCGGGGTCGGCGGAATGTCCACCGGCGAGGGCAGGTAGTCGACCACGGCGTCGAGCAGGGGCTGGACGCCCTTGTTCTTGAAGGCCGAGCCGCACAGGATCGGATAGAAGGCGCCGGTCAGCACCGCCTTGCGCAGGCACTTCTTCAACACCGCTTCCGAGGGCTCTTCGCCGCCGAGGTAGGCTTCCATCGCCTCGTCGTCGAGCTCGACCGCGTTCTCGACCATGTAGTTGCGCGCGGTCTTGCACGCCTCCAGCATGTCGGCGGGGATCTCTTCGTCGTGGTAGTTGGCGCCCAGGCCGTCGTTCTCCCAGATCACCGCCTTCATGCGGACCAGGTCCACCAAGCCCTTCAGCGACGATTCCGAACCGATCGGCAGCTGGATCGGCACCGCCTTGACGCCGAGGCGCTCGCGGATGGTGCGCAGGCACATCTCGAAGTCGGCGCCGATCTTGTCCATCTTGTTGACGAACACGATGCGCGGGACGTCGTAGCGGTCGGCCTGGCGCCAGACGGTTTCGGTCTGGGGCTCGACGCCCTGGTTGCCGTCGAGCACCGCCACGGCGCCGTCGAGGACGCGCAAGGACCGCTCCACCTCGATGGTGAAGTCCACGTGGCCGGGGGTGTCGATAATGTTGAGGCGCTTGCCGTTCCAGAACGCGGTGGTGGCGGCGGAGGTGATGGTGATCCCCCGCTCCTGCTCCTGCTCCATCCAGTCCATGGTCGCAGCGCCGTCGTGGACTTCGCCGATCTTATGGCTCTTGCCGGTGTAGTACAGGATCCGCTCGGTGGTCGTGGTCTTGCCGGCGTCGATGTGCGCCATGATCCCGAAGTTGCGGTAGTCTTCGATGGCGTGTTGGCGGGACATTGGAAAGGGCTCTGCGGTCGGGCCGCGCCTCGAACTGGCGCGCGGGGGGATGTCGGATAAGGAGGCGCGGGCGGTTTAACTCAAACCGCCCGCGCCTGGAAGCTCGCTATGTAGTGGCTTACCAGCGGTAGTGCGAGAAGGCCCGGTTGGCTTCGGCCATTTTGTGGGTGTCTTCGCGCTTCTTCACCGCCGTGCCGCGGTTGTTGGACGCGTCGAGCAGCTCGCCCGCCAGCTTTTCGGTCATGGTGTTCTCGCCGCGGTTGCGCGCGGCGTTGACCAGCCAGCGGATGGCCAGGGCGCGACGGCGTTCGGGACGCACTTCCACCGGAACCTGATAGGTCGCGCCGCCGACCCGGCGGGAGCGGACCTCGATCGAGGGGGCGACGTTGTCGAGGGCGGTATGGAACACCGCGATCGGGTCCATGTCGCGGCGCTTGGCGCCGACGATATCGAAGGCGCCGTAGATGATGTTTTCGGCGACGGCCTTTTTGCCCTCGTACATGATGTAGTTCATGAACTTGGTGACGACGAGATCCCCGAACTTGGGATCCGGCAGAACTTCGCGCTTCTCTGCGCGGCGACGGCGGGACATCTATCTGATCCTTATTTCGGGCGCTTGGCGCCGTAGTGCGAACGGCGCTGCTTGCGGTTCTTGACGCCCTGGGTGTCGAGCACGCCGCGCAGGATGTGGTAGCGCACGCCGGGAAGGTCCTTCACCCGGCCGCCGCGGATCAGCACCACGGAGTGCTCCTGCAGGTTGTGGCCTTCGCCGGGGATATAGCACACCGCCTCGATACCCGAGGTCAGGCGCACCTTGGCGACCTTACGCAGAGCCGAGTTCGGCTTCTTCGGGGTGGTGGTGTAGACGCGGGTGCAAACGCCGCGGCGCTGGGGCGAGCCCTTCAGCGCGGGCACCTTGTTCCGGGTCGGCTTGGGCTGACGCGGCTTGCGGATGAGCTGGTTGACCGTAGGCACTTAGGTATCCTTGTGTGGAGGACTGCGCCTTTCGGCCGAACGCCCTCGTTTGCCTTCTTCCGCGCCTTTCGGCCCGGTTGGTTTTATCTGCGCTGAAAAACACGACAGGCCGGGACGCGCGCTTTGGGCGTTCCGGCGGGCGTCAAGCCCATACGCATCAGCTTTCAACTGGGGCGGCTCATACGCGGGATGGCGGGAGGGGTCAAGCGAAGCGGCGTCGAGCCTCTTGGCCGCTGCGGTTTGAGACGGGGTCCCCTTGCCTGCCGCTCCGGTTCGGTTTCTGTTACGGCCCCATAACGGCGGCGCTTCGACGCCTCTGAATCATGGGGAGACGATACGTGGGCGTGATCGAGAGCCGTCGCCAATTCTTTCGCTTCCTGGCCGCCAGCGTGGCGTTGACCCCCGCCGCCCGAGCCCTCGCCCAGCAGGTCGCCGCCACCCGCGACCCGACGGTGCTCGCCAGCGCCAAGGACGCGCTGCAGGTGATGGACTTCGAGGAGCCCGCCAAGCGCATCGTTCCCCCCGCCCACTGGGGCTATATGGCCACCGGAGTCGACGACGACCTGACGCTGAGGGCCAATGTCGAGGGCTACCGGCATGTGAGCCTCAAGCCGCGCCGCCTGGTCGACGTCTCCAAGCCGGACCTGTCGACCGAGGTCTACGGCGCCAAGTGGGAAACGCCGCTGTTCCTCTGTCCGGTGGGGGGGCAGCGCGCCTATCACGCCGAGGGCGAACTGGCCACGGCCCGCGCCGCCAAGGCCCGGCGCCACGCCATGATCCTGTCGAACGCCACCACCTACTCGGTGGAGGATGTCGCCAAAACGCTCGGCGCCCCCCCGTGGCAACAGCTCTACATGCCGGTGGTGTGGGCCGACACCGTCAAGCTGGTGAAGCGCATCGAGGACGCGGGCGCCCCGGCCCTGGTCTGGACCGTGGACCTGCTCGCCGGGCGCAATACCCCCACCGCGACCCGCTTCGCGCGGATGGACACCCGCAACTGTGTCGCGTGCCACACTGGCGGGCCGGGCGTCGCCATGCACCATCCGATGGCCGACGGACTCTCGGGCACGGCGGGCAGCCCGAACTTCGCCACCTGGGCGACCCTCGAACAGCTGAAGAAGCTGACCAGGATGAAGGTGCTGATAAAGGGCATCGACAGCGCCGAAGACGCCGGGTTCGCGGTCCAGCACGGGGCGGACGGGATCATCGTCTCCAACCACGGCGGACGCTCGATCGAGACCTTGCGCCCCACCATCGAGTGCCTGCCCGAGGTGGTGCAGGCGGTGAAGGGCCGGGTTCCCGTCTTCGTCGACGGCGGGGTGCGCCACGGCGCGGACATCTACAAGGCCCTGGCGCTGGGCGCGCGGGGGGTGGGCATCGGACGGCCCTACATCTGGGGCCTGGGCGCCTTCGGCCAGGACGGCGTCGAACGCGTGCTCGAGATCCTGCGCGCCGAATTCCGGATGACCATGCAGCAGATGGGCACGCCGACGATCCGCGAGATCAACGCGACGCGGGTGGGGCGGGTGGCCTGATCCCGCCCGGGACGTCGTTCGAATAATACCGCCTCAAGAGGGCCACCGCGACGAAGGCCCCCGGCAGGGCCAGGAGCAGGGGAATGGCCAGCCCGCCGCCCGCCGCGACGACGGCCGCCGCCGTCAGGCAGGCGAACAAGCCGCCGATGTCCCAGCCCCCGTCCAGGGCGACGTGGAAACGCAGAGGACAGGGCGCGGCCTTGGCCAGGTTGTAGACCGGGGCCATCAGCGCCGCGGTCAAAAGCGCCGCCACCAGGGCGCCGGGCACATTGGCCACGACCGCCAGCCAGGGCGAACCCAGGCTCGCCGCCCGCAACAGCACGACGGCCGAAGCGATTCCATAGGCCAGCCAGGCGGCGCGTCGGCCGTGACCCATGTCGATATGGCGGCCGAGCAGCAGGCCGCCCACAGCCCCCGCCGCCGCGGCCAGGGCCATGGCCCCGCCATAGGCCGCGAAGCTGCGTCCCAGGGCCCCGAACAGGGCGATCTGCCAGACCACGCTGTAACAGACGACGAACCAGCCGTCGGTGGCGAACATCGCCACCCCGAGCCGGGCGGCGTGGAACGCCCCCGGCGCGATCTGCCGGATCGGCACGTCCGGCGCCCCCAGCAGGGGCGCGGCCGCCAGCGCCTGGACCAGGCCCACGGCGACGAAGGTCCAGCCAGGGCCGATGGCCAGCAGCAACCAGGCCCCGACCAGGGGCGCGATGATCCCGACCACGGCGGCGACCGCCTCGCGCACGCCGATCTGGCGGCCCCTGTGCTCGGCGTCTCCGACAGCGGCGAAGTAGGCGTGGTAGGAAGCCCAGTAGAAGGCGTTGGCGATCGAGGCGACGATACAGAAGGCCAGAAAGGCGCGGTCCGCCCCGTGGACCAGGGGGACGAGGGGGTACTGGCAGGCGACACCCAGGGCGCCGGCGATCACCAGCGGCCGCAGCCCCCATCGCTTGGCTAGCGGCAGGACGACCGGCCGGAACACGAACCGAAAGGCCAGGATCACCGCCTGGGCCACGAGTGCCTGCGGGACCGAGACCCCTGCCCGCAGCAGCACAACCAGGGTGAACAGGCCGCCGCTGCCCTGCGCCAGCGCCTGGATGCCGAAGTGCAGGTTGACGCGGTTGACCGCGCCGTTGCGGAAATAGGCCATGGCCTGTCGATACAGATGAGATCGGCGCAGCGCATCCCCCGCGCATGTCAGATCGGCTTCGGACGCCGGCGACATCGTAACCTTGCGGAAAAAGTCCGGTCCATCTCCCGCCATCGACCGGTTCTAGCCACGCCCTGGGGCCTTTCAGTACGTCGGGGAATTGCCTTGAGACGCCGATCGATCGCGACCCCCCGGTTGGTGTTGCGGCGCCTGACCGTGGACGATCTCGACCTTCTCGCCCGGGAAAACCCCGGCGCCGGCCAGGTGTCCGAGGCCGCGCGGCGCTGGGTCGAGGCTTCCCACGGGATCGATCCGCGCGACGGCGGCGCCTGGGCGATGGTCCACCGGATCAGGCGCCAGACCGTCGGCGCGGTCATGTACTTCGCGGTCCAGCCCGGCGCCGCGCGGGAGATCAGCTACGTGACCGCAGCCCGATGGCGGCGCAGGGGATTGGGCGGCGAAGCCGTGGCGGCGGTCCTGACCCACCTCTTCGACGAGGTCGGCCTGCAGGAGGTGTCCGCCGACGTCGCCATCGACAACGACGCGTCGATCGGCCTTTTGCAGAAATTCGGCTTCACCCCTTCGCCCATCCCGGCTCCGGGCCTGACCGTCGGCCTGGACCGCCAGGTCGCGGCCCGCTGGGGCCTGGACGCCAGGACCTGGTCCGACGTCCGCGGCCGGCAGGTCTCCCCCTCGCGGGAAGACCTCCCCTGCCCTACACCTTCAGGCGCAGGGCTCCCATGAAGTCCAGCTTGCCGACGGGCGCGCCGGCCGCGCGCAGGATGTCGTAGGCGGTAGTGGCGTGGAAATAGAAGTTAGGCAGGGCGAAGGACATCACGAAGCCCTCGGCCGTGAACACCCGCTGGGTCCCGCGCGCCTCCAGCACCATCTCGGCCCCTTCGTGGGCGTTCACCGCCTCGGGCGTCAACTTGCGCAAAGCCTGCCGCGCGTCGACGACCAGCGCCTGCAGTCCCTCGTAGTCGTGCTGGGGCAGCTCGCGGGGGCCGACCTTGATGATCCCGGCTTCGACCGCCTCGAGCGCCTTGACCGAATGGAACGCCACCTGCTGCACCTGGAAGCGAAAGGGGCGCATGTCCGGGAACAGACTCATGTCGACGATGGTCGCCAGGTCGACGCCCTGTTCCTGGAAATGGGCCTTGGCCTTCTCCAGGAAGCCGCTCATGGCGTCGAGGGTCTGCAGATAGCTGGCGACGCTGAGATCGTAGAGTGAAATCGCCATGTCATCCCCCTGCCGGACGCCGTCGCGCCAGATCACGAATTCAGCCGAGGTGAGTAGCCTCGAATGCCGGCCGTT
Organism: Caulobacteraceae bacterium; assembly: GCA_035493955.1. GTDB lineage: Bacteria > Pseudomonadota > Alphaproteobacteria > Caulobacterales > Caulobacteraceae > NCED01. The sequence goes on from DATJHI010000020.1 coordinate 7,239, forward strand.
CATAGGGCGGTCGGCATTTCTCCGGCTCGGGCCGCGCCTTGCCGCTCCGGAAGCCGAAGACACCCAGTCCTATTCCGGTTAGGCTGGACTCCCGGTCTCGCGTCGAGGCTGAGCCGTTGCGGGTAAGCGGTTGGCGTCATCGTCCACCTTGAACAGGCGGCGCCGCCTGAAAATCGTTGCGGTCGCGGCCTCTCTGGCCGTCCACGCCATATGGCTGATCGTATTGACCTCGGTCCACCCCGGCCCCTCGGTGATCTGGGACACCGAGTTCGAACCCCCGCCCCCGCCCCCCGTCGAGGTCGACCTCACCCCCCAATCCGCCTCGGGGCTGAGAGGAGCCGCCGCGCCCGCCGCCGGCAGCGCCCTCGCGGCCGGCCTGCGCACGCTGGACGCTCCCTCCGCGGCGCAACCGGCTCCCGCGCTGCCGACGACTCAGGCCGGTCCGGCCACGCCGGCGGCCCCGCCCAGGTTCGAGCCGGCCCCCAATCTGGCGCTCGCCCCCTCCGCCAATGACGCTGGCCTGCGCGCCGCCGCAGCCGCCGAGCCCAGCAATCTGCCGACCCTGGCCCTGCGTCCGCCGGTCGACGCGGTCAGCCCGATCACCGCCGCGGCCAAGCCTGCGGTCCCCAGATTCGTCCCGCCGCCGACCCTGGCCCTGGCCGAGCCGGAGCCTGCGCCCCCGCCGACCCTGGCGGCCCGGCCCTCCGTCCAATTCGCCAACACCGTGCCGGCAGCCAAGCCCGCTCCCCGGCCGGAGCTGCGGCAGGCCCAGGCCCTTCCGGAGACCGCGCCCCCGACCGTGGCGCCGCGTCCCCCGGTGCAGCTGGCCAATTCCGTGCCCGCGCTCAAAACCGGTCCGCGGCCCGAACTGCGGCCGGCCGAGGGGCCGACCCTGCCGGAAACCGCCCCGCCGACCCTGGCGCCGCGTCCGTCCGTGCAGCAGGCGGCCGCCGTCCCGGCGGCGACCCGCCCCGCCGCGCCCTCCCAACTGCTCCGTCCGAGCCAGTCCCTGGCCTTGTCCGCCCCGGCCGACGGGGCCCAGGCCCAGGCCGCGACCGCGCCGACCGGACAGAACCGCGCTGCGACGGCCGCCGGTCCCGGCCAGGCCGTGACCGGGGCGACGGCGGGCCAGGGCGCAGGGCGCCATCCGGGCTGCGAACCGGAGGACCTGATCCTGCTGACCCCGGCGGAAAAGGAACGCTGCCGCAATCAGATCGACGCCTTCAACACGCGCCTCGCCAACGCGCGGGCCGCCGACGAGGCGGCCCGCCGGGTGCATCTGGCCGAAAGTTCCTACCGGTTCAGCGGCATCCCCCCGGACAAGCGCGCCTATTACGACGCGGTGGTGGCAGCCAACGACGCCGTCCACAACACCGTCGGCGGGGGCAAGCCTCCTGGCCTGTCCTGCAACTTCGCCTCCCTGTTCGGCGGCACGCCCGGGACGACCTCGGCGAAGATCAAGATCCCCGGCCTTCCCTGCGTCTTCACCCCGCCGGTCGGGGTCCTTACCGAGGAGACGCGGCTGACGCCGCCGTGAACCGGGCGACCCAGGCCTTGAAGGCGACAAGGTACTCGGCAAGGAATTTCGCCGTGGCTTCGTCGGTGAGCGTACCGGCGGCGTCGAACTTCTCGTGGGCCTTGGACACCAGGATCTCGGGCTGGGGCATGCAGTAGGAGTTGGTGAACTCGAAGGCCTGGCGTAGCTGGCTCTGGCCGCGAGCGGAGCCGACGACGCCCGGGGAGGCGCCGATGATCCCCACCGGCTTGGCGTTGAGCGGCGCGGTGCGCGGCGGGCGCGAGCACCAGTCGACGGCGTTCTTCATCACCGCCGGGACCCCGTGGTTGTATTCGGGGGTGACCATCAACACCCCGTCCGCCGCCATGATCGCCTGTTTCAGCGCCGCCACCGCCGGCGGGTCGCCCGCGGCCTCGACGTCGGCGTTGTAGAGCGGCACGTCGATCAGGTCGTGGATCTCGATGCTCATGCCGGGCGGCGCGAGCCCCGCCGCGGCGCGCAGCAGCGAGCGGTTGTAGGAGTCCTGGCGCAGGCTTCCGGCGATTCCGACGATGCGCATGATGGCGTTCCCTGACCGGTGGGCGAGAGCCCCATTGGATCACGGGCCCGGCCGCAACGCCAAGGCGTCGCCGCGCCGATCGCGAAAACGAGCCCCTCCCACAGGCTTGGGCAAGGGGGCAAAGAAAAACGGCCCGAGATCGCTCCCGGGCCGTCTGTCTTGATCGGGCGCCGCCCGCCTATTCGGCGGGGGCCTCGGCCGGGGTGGTGGTGGAATGCACCACTTCCAGTTCGGCCGGGAAGGCCTCCAGGGCCTCCTCGCGGCTGGCGGTCAGGGCCTCGTCACGCTGGGTGGCGATGCGCTGCAGGCCGCGCAGATAGGCGCCGGTGCCGGCCGGGATCAGACGGCCGACGATGACGTTCTCCTTCAGCCCTTCCAGGGTGTCGGTCTTGCCGTGCACGCTGGCGTCGGTGAGCACCCGGGTGGTCTCCTGGAAGGAGGCCGCCGAGATGAACGACCGGGTCTGCAGGCTCGCCTTGGTGATGCCGAGCAGCACCGGAGCCAGGATGGCCGGGCGGCCGCCGCGGGCTTCGGCCTTGGCGTTTTCTTCTTCGGCTTCGGGCTTGTCGAGGTGGTCGCCCCGGATCAGGCCGGTGTCGCCGGGCTCGATGATCTCGACCTTCTGCAGCATCTGACGGACGATGGTCTCGATGTGCTTGTCGTTGATCGGCACGCCCTGCAGGCGATAAACCTCCTGGATCTCATTGACCAGGTAGTTGGCCAGCTCCTCGATGCCCAGGATCCGCAGGATGTCGTGCGGGTCCGGGTTGCCGTCGATAATGTACTCGCCCTTGGCGATGAAGTCGCCATCGTGGACGGCGATGTGCTTGCCCTTGGGGATCAGGAACTCAACCGGCTCGCCACCCTCTTCCGGGGTGATCTTGATGCGGCGCTTGTTCTTGTAGTCCTTGCCGAACTCGACCTTGCCGGACATCTCGGCGATGATCGCGCAGTCCTTCGGCCGCCGGGCCTCGAACAGCTCGGCCACTCGAGGCAGACCGCCGGTGATGTCGCGGGTCTTGGCGCTTTCGGTGGGGATACGGGCCAGCACGTCGCCGGGCTTGGCCTCGTCGCCGTCGCCGAAGGACAGAACAGCGCCCGCCGGCAGCAGGTAGCGGGCGTCGCCGCCGTTGGCCAGCTTCTTGTAGTTGCCGCTCTCGTCCAGCACGGCCATGGCCGGGCGCAGGTCCGAGCCGCGGGGCGAGGCCCGCCAGTCGGTGACGACGCGGTTGGCGATGCCGGTGGCCTCGTCGGTCTCTTCCCGCACGGAGAAGCCTTCGACCAGGTCCTCGGCGCGGACCTTGCCGCCCACTTCGGTGATGATCGGAGTGGTGTAGGGGTCCCATTCCGCCAGGCGCTGGCCGCGCTTGACGGTCTTGCCCTCGGCGACCTTCAGCTTCGCGCCGTAGGGCAGCTTGTAGGATTCCCGATCCTTGCCGTCGACCTGGACCACGATCTGCATGTTGCGGTTCATGACCACCAGATCGCCGTCGGAGCCTTTCACCGTATTGCCCATGGCGAACTTCACCACGCCCTCGTTGGAGGACTCGAAGAAGCTCTGCTCCGCCACCTGGGCGGTGCCGCCGATGTGGAAGGTGCGCATGGTCAACTGGGTGCCCGGCTCGCCGATCGACTGGGCGGCGATGACGCCCACCGCTTCGCCGATGTTGACCCGGGTGCCGCGCGCCAGGTCGCGACCGTAGCAGGCGCCACAGACCCCGACCTTGCTTTCGCAGACCAGCACCGAGCGGACCTTGATCGACTGCACCGCAGCCTTTTCCAGGAGGTCGACCTGGACCTCGTCCAGATAGGCGTCGGCGGGGATGATCACCTCGCCGGTGGACGGATCCTTGATGTCCTCCGCCGCCGAGCGGCCGAGGACCCGCTGGCCGAGCGAGACCAGCACGTCGCCGCCCTCGACCACGGCCCGCAGGGTGATGCCCCGGGTGGTGCCGCAGTCTTCCTCGGTGATGATGCAGTCCTGGGCCACGTCGACCAGACGGCGGGTCAGGTAGCCCGAGTTGGCGGTCTTCAAGGCCGTGTCGGCCAGACCCTTACGGGCGCCGTGGGTGGAGTTGAAGTACTCCAGCACGGTCAGGCCTTCCTTGAAGTTCGAGATGATCGGGGTCTCGATGATTTCGCCGGACGGCTTGGCCATCAGGCCGCGCATGCCGCCGAGCTGCTTCATCTGGGCCTGGCTGCCGCGGGCGCCGGAGTGGGCCATCATGTAGATGGAGTTGATCTCCTTCTCGCGGCCGGTCTTCGGGTCCTTCTCGCCGGTGGAGATTTCCAGCATCATCTCGTCGGCGACCCGGTCGGTGGACTTGGCCCAGGCGTCGACGACCTTGTTGTACTTCTCGCCCTTGGTGATCAGGCCGTCCGCGTACTGCTGCTCGTACTCTTCGACCAGCTTGCGGGTCTCCTCGACCAGGACCTTCTTGCGGGCGGGGATGACGATGTCGTCCTTGCCGAAGGAGAGGCCGGCCTTGGCGGCCTCCTTGAAGCCCAGGCCCATGATCTGGTCGGCGAAGATCACCGTCGCCTTCTGACCGCAGTGCCGGTAGACGGCGTCGATCAGGTTGCCGATCTCCTTCTTGGTCATCGGCTTGGCCACGAGGCGGTGGCCGATGTTGCGGTTCTGCGGCAGCAGGGCGGCCAGCTTCATCCGCCCCGGGGTGGTGTCGATCAGCCGGATCGCCCGCACGCCCTGTTCGTCGGTCTCGTCGAAGCGGGCCTTGATCTTGGTGTGCAGGGTGACCACGCCGGCGTCCAGGGCGGCGTCGATCTCCGACAGGTTGCCGAAGCACTTGCCCTCGCCCGGCTCCTTGTCCTTGGCGATCGACAGGTAATAGAGGCCGAGCACGATGTCCTGCGACGGCACGATGATCGGGCGGCCGTTGGCGGGCGACAGGATGTTGTTGGTCGACATCATCAGGACGCGCGCTTCCAGCTGGGCCTCGAGGCTCAGGGGGACGTGCACGGCCATCTGGTCGCCGTCGAAGTCGGCGTTGAAGGCGGCGCAGACCAGCGGGTGAAGCTGGATGGCCTTGCCCTCGATCAGCTTGGGCTCGAACGCCTGGATGCCCAGGCGGTGGAGGGTCGGGGCGCGGTTCAGCATCACCGGGTGTTCCCGGATCACCTCTTCCAGCACGTCCCAGACCTGGGGCTGCTCGCGCTCGACCATGCGCTTGGACTGCTTGACGGTGCCGGACAGGCCCTTGGCGTCGAGGCGCGCATAGATGAAGGGCTTGAACAGCTCGAGGGCCATCTTCTTGGGCAGGCCGCACTCGTGCAGCTTCAGCTCGGGACCGACCACGATGACCGACCGGCCCGAGTAGTCGACGCGCTTTCCCAGGAGGTTCTGGCGGAAGCGCCCCTGCTTGCCCTTCAGCATGTCGGCCAGGGACTTGAGCGGACGCTTGTTGGCGCCGGTGATGACCCGGCCGCGGCGGCCGTTGTCGAACAGGGCGTCGACGGCCTCCTGCAGCATCCGCTTCTCGTTGCGGATGATGATGTCCGGCGCGCGCAGCTCGATCAGGCGCTTGAGGCGATTGTTGCGGTTGATGACCCGGCGGTACAGGTCGTTGAGGTCGGAAGTGGCGAAGCGGCCGCCGTCCAGGGGCACCAGCGGACGCAGTTCCGGCGGGATGACCGGGACCACGGTCAGGATCATCCACTCCGGCTTGTTGCCGGACTCCATGAACGCCTCGATGATCTTGAGGCGCTTGGAGTACTTCTTCTGCTTGATGTCCGAGGGGTTGTCGGCCAGCTCGGCGCGCAGCCGGTCGGCTTCCTTGGGCAGGTCGATGGCCATCAAGAGGCCGCGGACCGCCTCGGCGCCGATCTCGGCGGTGAAGCTGTCGTCCCCGAACTCGTCCTGGTAGCGCATGTAGTCGTCTTCGGTGAGCAGCTGGTGCTGCTTCAGGGGCGTCAGGCCCGGTTCCGTGACGATGTAGTGCTCGAAATAGAGCACCCGCTCGATGTCCTTCAGCGGCATGTCGAGCATCATGGCGATGCGGCTCGGCAGCGACTTCAGGAACCAGATGTGGGCGACGGGGCTGGCCAGCTCGATGTGGCCCATGCGCTCGCGCCGGACCCGCGCCAGGGTGACTTCGACCCCGCACTTCTCGCAGATGATGCCCTTGTACTTCATGCGCTTGTACTTGCCGCACAGGCACTCGTAGTCCTTGGTCGGACCGAAGATGCGGGCGCAGAACAGGCCGTCGCGCTCCGGCTTGAAGGTCCGGTAGTTGATGGTCTCCGGCTTCTTGATCTCGCCGAACGACCAGGAGCGGATCTTCTCCGGCGAGGCGAGGGAGATGCGGATCTGGTCGAAGGTCGGGGCGACCGCGACCGGATTGAAGATATTCAGGACTTCCTGGTTCATGAGAGTTCCCAGTCTGTCGTCAGTGATCGACGAGCGATGGAGGGGTGCTGACGGCGCGCCCTCCGCGCTGAATTGTGCCGGCCCCGGCCGCACCCGACGGCGCGACCGGGACCGATGCGGGCGCTAGTGGTTCTCGAGCTCCACGTTGAGGCCCAAGGAGCGCATCTCCTTGACCAGCACGTTGAAGCTTTCCGGGATGCCCGCTTCGAAGCTGTCGTCCCCGCGGACGATGGCCTCGTAGACCTTGGTGCGGCCGGCCACGTCGTCCGACTTCACCGTCAACATCTCCTGCAGGGTGTAGGCGGCGCCGTAGGCTTCGAGCGCCCACACCTCCATCTCCCCGAAACGCTGACCGCCGAACTGGGCCTTGCCGCCCAGCGGCTGCTGGGTGACCAGGCTGTAGGGGCCGATCGAGCGGGCGTGGATCTTGTCGTCCACCAGGTGGTGCAGCTTCAGCATGTAGATGTAGCCGACCGTGACCGGGCGCTTGAACTGTTCGCCGGTCTGGCCGTCGAACAGGATCACCTGGCCTGAACGGTTCAACCCGGCCGATTCGAGCATGTCCTCGATGTCCGAGATGTGCGCGCCGTCGAACACCGGGGTGGCGATCGGAACGCCCTTGGCCAGGTTGCGGGCCAGTTCGATCAGGTCGTCGTCGTTGTCCGGCAGTTCCTGGTCGGGACCATAGATCTCGCGCAGACGATCGATGATCGCCTGGCGCTGGCCGCCGCTGGTGCGCCAGTCGTCGACCAGCTTGGTGATCTGCTTGCCCAGGCCCGCGCAGGCCCAGCCCAGGTGGGTCTCGAAGATCTGGCCGACGTTCATCCGCGACGGCACGCCCAGAGGATTGAGCACCACGTCGACGTGGGTGCCGTCCTCCAGGTGGGGCATGTCCTCGATCGGCAGGATCTTGGAGATGACCCCTTTGTTGCCGTGACGTCCGGCCATCTTGTCGCCGGGCTGAAGCTTGCGCTTCACCGCGACGAACACCTTGACCATCTTCATCACGCCTGGCGGCAGCTCGTCGCCGCGCTGCAGCTTGTCGACCTTGTCCTCGAAGCGGCGGTCGAGGCGCTTACGGGCCTCGTCGAACTGGCGCTTCATCGCCTCCAGCTCGCCCATGGCCTTTTCGTCGTCCAGGGCGATCTGCCACCACAGGCCGGGGGCGATCTCCTCCAGCTTGTCGGCGGTGACCTCGCCGCGGCCCAGGCCCTTGGGACCGGAGACGGCGACCTTGCCGGTGATCAGTTCGCGCAGGCGCGAGGTCATGTTGCGGTTCAGGATGGCGAACTCGTCGTCGCGGTCCTTGCCCAGACGCTCGATCTCGGCCCTTTCGATGGCCAGGGCCCGCTCGTCCTTGTCGACGCCGTGCCGGTTGAACACCCGGACCTCGACCACCGTGCCGGTGACCCCCGGCGGCAGGCGCAGCGAGGTGTCGCGCACGTCCGAGGCCTTTTCGCCGAAGATGGCCCGCAGCAGCTTCTCTTCCGGGGTCATCGGGCTCTCGCCCTTGGGCGTGACCTTGCCGACCAGGATGTCGCCCGGCATGACCTCGGCGCCGATGGCCACGATGCCCGCCTCGTCGAGGTTGCGCAGGGCCTCCTCGCCGACGTTGGGGATGTCGCGGGTGATTTCCTCGGGACCCAGCTTGGTGTCGCGGGCCATGACCTCGAACTCCTCGATGTGGATCGAGGTGAAGACGTCGTCGGACACGATCCGCTCGGAGATCAGGATCGAGTCCTCGAAGTTGTAGCCGTTCCAGGGCATGAAGGCGACGAGGGCGTTGCGGCCCAGGGCCAGTTCGCCCAGCTCCGTCGAGGGGCCGTCGGCGATGACGTCCCCGGCCCGGATCTGGTCGCCCACCCGCACCAGCGGACGCTGGTTGATGCAGGTGTTCTGGTTGGAGCGCTGGAACTTCGACAGCCGGTAGATGTCGACGCCGGGCTTGTTGGCGTCGGTCTCCTCGGTGGCGCGGATGACGATGCGGGTGCCGTCGATCTGCTCGACCACGCCGGTGCGGCGGGCGATGACCACGGCGCCCGAGTCACGGGCGACCACGTCCTCCATGCCCGTCCCCACAAGCGGGGCGTCCGATTGCACCAAAGGCACCGCCTGGCGCTGCATGTTCGAGCCCATCAGCGCCCGGTTGGCGTCGTCGTTTTCCAGGAACGGGATCAGGGCCGCGGCCACCGACACCACCTGCTTGGGCGACACGTCCATGAAGTCGACGTGCTCGCGGGCCGACAGGGTGACGTCGCCGTTGATTCGGGTGGTGACCAGTTCGTCGGTCAGCCGGCCCTTGTCGAGGGAGACGTTGGCCTGGGCGATGACGTGCTTGGCCTCCTCCATCGCCGACATATAGACCACGTCCTCGGTGGTCTGGCCCTCGACGACCCGGCGGTAAGGGCTCTCGATGAAGCCGTACTTGTTCACCCGAGCGTGGGTGGCCAGGGAGTTGATCAGGCCGATGTTCGGGCCTTCCGGCGTTTCGATCGGGCAGATCCGGCCGTAGTGGGTCGGGTGCACGTCGCGGACCTCGAAGCCCGCCCGCTCGCGGGTCAGACCGCCCGGCCCAAGCGCCGACAGGCGGCGCTTGTGGGTGATCTCCGACAGCGGGTTGGTCTGGTCCATGAACTGGCTGAGCTGGGACGAGCCGAAGAACTCGCGCACCGCCGCCGCCGCCGGCTTGGCGTTGATCAGGTCGTGCGGCATCACCGTGTCGATGTCGACCGAGCTCATCCGCTCCTTGATCGCCCGCTCCATGCGCAGCAGGCCGACGCGGTACTGGTTCTCCAGCAGCTCGCCCACCGAGCGGACCCGGCGGTTGCCGAGGTTGTCGATGTCGTCGATCTCGCCGCGGCCGTCGCGCAGGCCGACCAGCACCTTGAGCACGTGCAGGACGTCCTCCTTGCGCAGGATCCGCACGTCGTCGGGGCAGTCCAGCTCCAGGCGCATGTTCATCTTAACCCGGCCGACGGCCGAGAGGTCGTAGCGCTCCGAATCGAAGAACAGGCTGCGGAACATGGCCTCGGCGGCTTCCACCGTCGGCGGCTCGCCCGGACGCATGACCCGGTAGATGTCGAACAGCGCGTCCTCGCGGCCGGTGTTCTTGTCCACCCGCAGGGTGTTGCGGATGTAGGCGCCGACCGTAACGTGGTCGATGTCCAGCACCTCGATGGTCGAGAAGCCCTGCTCCTCCAGCGCGGCGATGGAGGCCGGATCGAGTTCGTCCCCGGCCTCGGCATAGATCTCGCCGGTCTGCATGTTGACGGCTTCACGGGCCAGGAACCGGCCGATCAGGGCGTCGGGGGCGACCAGCAGGGTCTTCACGCCCTGGTCCTGCAGCTTCTTGGCGGCGCGGGCCGAGACCTTGGTCCCGGCGGCGGCCACTTCGGCGCCGGTGTCGGCGTCGATCAGCGGGAAGGCCGGCTTCACGCCGCGCCACCGCTCGGGCTTGTAGGGGGTGGCCCATCCGCCTTCGCGCTTCTCGAAGGGGATGACGTCGTAGAAGGTGGTGAGGATCTCCTCGCCGTCCATGCCGAGGCCGTAGAGGAAGGTGGTGGCCGGCAGCTTACGGCGCCGGTCGATGCGGACGTAGACGATGTCCTTGGCGTCGAACTCGAAGTCGAGCCAGGAGCCGCGGTAGGGGATGACGCGGGCGGCGAACAGGAGCTTGCCGGAGGCGTGCGTCTTGCCCTTGTCGTGGTCGAAGAACACGCCGGGCGAGCGGTGCATCTGCGAGACGATCACCCGCTCGGTGCCGTTGACGACGAAGGTGCCCTTCTCCGTCATCAGCGGGATGTCGCCCATGTAGACGTCCTGCTCCTTGATGTCCTTGACCGAGCGGGCGCCGGTCTCCTCATCGTTCTCGAACACGATCAGGCGGAGCTTGACCTTCAGCGGCGCGGCGAAGGTCATGTCGCGCTGAATGCATTCCTCGACGTCGTACTTCGGCTCCTCGAACTCGTAGGAGACGTATTCGAGCACCGCGCGCTCGTTGAAGTCCTTGATCGGGAAGACCGATTTGAACACGGCCTCCAGACCCTCCTCGCCCCGATCGGCGGGGCGGACTTCGCGCTGCAGGAACTGTTCGTAGGAGGAGCGTTGAACCTCGATGAGGTTCGGCATCTGCACGGCTTCGGGGATGCGGCCGAAAGACTTCCGGATCCGCTTCTTGCCGGTGAAGGACTGAGCCATCAATGTTCCCTTGTGGGCGCGCGGAAGGAACTCCGAGCGCCGGAAATCTGTGTCCTGCGTCCACCCTCAACCCCCGTGTGAACGGAAGCCGGACGCTGGAACCCCTGCCCCACCCTTTTGGGAGGACGGGAGGGGAGCTCCCTCGCATGGTCGGAGGGCGACGGACCATGCCTCGGAGCTATAGCGGCGCGACGAATCGCGCGGAATCGAATCGGAATTTCGCGAGGGGCCCGAGATAGGCCATCTGCAAGCCGAATGGAAGGGGGTTCGGGAAGGTTTTTCGCGGAGTCAAGCCATGACCGCCGCCCGTCCGGCGGACAAAACCATCATTCGCCCCATAAGGCGGGCTCGACCGCGAAAACGCCTAGTCCTCTCTCTTCACACAGGTGAACTGCCACGTCCGGCTGTTGGCGACGAAGATCAGCTTGCGCCGGAAGATGTTGGTGAAGGCGTCGATGGCGAGCTTGGGCGAGTTCAGGATGTCCTGGCGGCCCAGTTCCTCGTGGGACCACAGATAGTCGTCGCAGATCATCAGGCCGCCGGGCTTCAGGATCTCAAACGACAGCACAAGGTCGCTCAGCACGTCGGGCGCCTGGTGCGAGCCGTCGACATAGACGAAATCGCACCGCAGGCCCTGGGCCGCCAGCTTCAGCAGGGCCTTGTTGGACCGCTGGCGATGGATCGTCACCTTGGTCCGTCCCGCCGCCTGGCCGACGTTGGCCACGAAGCGGTCGAACATCCCGTCGTTCTGAGCCTGGGTGTACTCCACCCCGCCCTCGAAGGTGTCGATACAATGGAGACGGCTGTCCGGATGGCGCAGCAGGTTCTCCAGCATCCACAGGCTGGAGAGGCCCTCGAATGAACCGATCTCGACCGCGGTCCTGGGCTGGTCCGCGTCCCAGCGGACGAAGGCGAGCGCAGCCTTCCAATGGGGGATGTTGGCGGTGAACCAGTCGGCGGAGAACTCGGGCATGACGTCCTGTCTCGGCAAGCGGGAAACGAAAACGGGCCCGGAGGTTTCTCCGGGCCCGCAAACCGTAGCGGCCGCGAGGCCTGCCTACTTGATGGTGACCGAAGCGCCGGCTTCTTCCAGCTTCTTCTTGATCTCTTCCGCTTCCTGCTTGGAGACGTTTTCCTTCACGTTCTGCGGCGCGCCTTCGACGAGGTCCTTGGCTTCCTTCAGACCCAGGTCGGAACGGATGCCGCGGACTTCCTTGATGACGTTGATCTTCTTGTCGCCGCCGGCGGTCAGGACGACGGTGAACTCGGTTTGCTCTTCGGCGGCTTCGGCCGGAGCGGCGGCAGCGCCGCCCGGGGCGGCGGCGAAGGCCACCGGAGCGGCGGCGGAGACGCCCCACTTTTCTTCCAGCAGCTTGGACAGCTCGGCGGCTTCCAGCACGGTGAGCTTGGACAGGTCTTCGACGATCTTGGAAAGGTCGGCCATGATAAGGTTCCTATAGGCGGAGGTTGGAGTTGGATTAGGCGGAGATGACCAGGCGGCTTAGGCGGCGTCGGACTTGGACGCGTAGGCGCCCATGACCCGAGCGAGCTGCCCCGCGGGCGCCTGCAGCACGCCGGCGATCTTGGTCGCGGGCGCGTTGAGGAGGCCGATGAGCTTTCCGCGGATTTGGTCCAGCGAAGGCAGGGTGGCCAAAGCCGCCACACCCTTCTGGTCCAGCACGGTCGGACCCATGAACGCGCCGACGATGGAGAACTTGTCGTTCCCCTTGGCGTATTCGGTCACGACCTTGGCGGCGGAGACAGGGTCAGCCGCATAGGCGATGGCCACGGGCCCCTTGAAGAGGGCGTCGCCGGCCTCTCCCTTGGACCCTGCCAGGGCTTTTTGCGCCAGAGTGTTCTTCACCACCTTCAGCGAGGCGCCTTCCTTGCGGAGGCGGCCCCTCAGGTCGGTCATTTCCGCAACGGTCAGACCCATGTAGTGGGTCACGACCACGGCGCCGGCGTCGTCGAACACGCCCTTCAGCGTGTCGATGGCTTCCGACTTTTGAGCGCGGTCCATTGCGGTCTCCGTTACTCGTTCTTACAGCGGCCGGACCATCCGGCAGCCGAAAAGCCTCTTGCCGGCCTCTTTCGAGCCCGGCGCGAAGCCGATCAGCCTGTCCCAAGGATGCGCGGCCGCCGACCTCCGGCGCGAAGCACGGATCGTCGATGCGGCGTTTGCTCCCCGTCTCCCCGCGGTGGAAGGATTAAGGACCCGCCAAGCAAGCTCTTGGGGTCCCCGCAGTTCTCGGACAGGATCGGCGGTAAGGAGCAACCCTCGCCGCCGGAACGCGCGCTGATACAGGAAGCGGGCGGGAAGTTCAACCGGATGTGGATTCCCTTCGCATCCATGAAACTGGAAACGTCGGACCGAACCGATCCTCAGCCGTCGTCCAATCGCTTCTCCCACCAGCCCACGTCCAGCCAGCGGTCAAACTTGAACCCGACCTCGCGGTAGATCCCGGCCGGCGCGAACCCGACGGACTCGTGTAGGGCGATGCTGGCCGGGTTGGGCAGGGCTATGCCGGCGTAGGCGCGATGAAATCCGAGATCGCTCAACCGCGGCAGAAGCACCTGATAGAGAGCCCGCCCGACGCCGATCCCCCGGGCCTCCTCGGCGACATAGATCGCCACGTCCGCCGACCGGCGATAGGCGGCCCGGGCGCGGTGCTGGCTGCCATAGGCGTAACCCACTACCCGACCATCCCGCTCCGCAACGTAATAGCCATGGGTCTGCAGCGCCACGGCGATACGCTCGCCCATCTCGGTGATCGACGGCGCGACCTCTTCAAACGAGATCGTGGTCCGCTCGACCATCGGCGCATAGATGGCCTGGACCGCGGCGGCGTCGGCGACCTCGGCCGGTCGAATATTGATATGGTCCCGGCTCACCGCCTGCTCCCGCGATCCTGGGCGATTAGGCCCCAATCGCCCGACCTTGGCAAAGCGTCCGGGCGACTTCCTTCCGTCACATAATTCCATTATTCTGGAAGTATGGAGAACAAGTCCGCCGCCGCCGCCCTTTCCGCCCTGGCCCACGAGGGGCGTCTGGCCGTGTTCCGGCTGCTGGTGCAGGGTGGGCCGGACGGCATGGCGGCCGGGGACATCGCCCGGACCGTCGGCTGCCCGGCCAACACCTTGTCGGCCAACCTCAACCTCCTGAGCCACGCGAGTCTCGTTCGGTCACGTCGCGAAGGGCGTTCGATCATCTACACCGCCGACTACGGCCGCATGGCCGAGCTGCTCGGCTTTTTGATGCAGGACTGCTGTGGCGGGGCTCCCGAGGTCTGCGGCCCCGTCGCCGAGATCGCCGCCCGCGCCGCCTGTTGCGCCTGACCGAACGGAGGAAGCCATGTCGTCGAACGAGCCCGCCGGACCCTTCAACGTCCTGTTCCTCTGCACCGGCAACTCGGCCCGGTCGATTCTGGCCGAGTGCGTGATGAACCGGCTCGGCCGGGGTAAATTCCGGGCCTATTCGGCCGGCTCCATGCCCAAAGGCGAGGTGCATCCCCAGGCGGTCAAACTGCTTTCCAGCCTCGGGTACGATACGGGCGCCCTGCGCTCGAAATCCTGGGAGGAGTTCTCCGCCCCCGGCGCGCGGGAACTCGATTTCGTCATCACCGTCTGCGACAACGCCGCCAGCGAGATCTGCCCTTATTGGCCCGGCCAGCCGATCTCGTCGCACTGGGGCATGCCCGACCCCGCCGGCGTTGAAGGCTCCGATACCGAGGTGGCCCTGGCCTTCGCCGACACCTACCGGATGCTGAGCAACCGGATCGGCATCTTCGCCAGCCTGCCGATCGCCAAGCTGGACCGTCTGTCGCTGAAGCAAAGCATGGACGAGATCGGCAAATCCTCCGACCCAGCCCATTCGGCCGAGGCATGACCGGATTCAGCCTTTCCCGCCGCCTCGCCGCCGAGGCGCTGGGCGCGGGCCTGTTGCTGACGGTGGTCGTGGGCTCGGGCATCATGGCCGAGCGGCTGGCGGGCGGGAACGTCGCCATCGCCCTCCTGGGCAACACCCTGGCGACCGCCGCCGCCCTCCCCGTGCTGATCGTCATGTTCGGCCCCGTCTCGGGGGCCCAGTTCAATCCGGCGGTGACCCTGGCCTTCCTTTTGCGCCGCGAACTCGGCTGGAAGGCGGCCTTGGCCTATGTCGCAGCCCAGACCGCGGGCGCGGTCCTGGGGGTGTGGACCGCCCACGCCATGTTCGCCGAGCCGATCCTGCAGGTCTCGACTAAGCTGCGGGACGGGCCGGCCCAGGCCTTTTCGGAATTCGTCGCCACCTTCGGCTTGGTGGGGGTGATCTTCGCCACCCTCAGGTTCCGGCCGGGCTTCACGCCGACCGCGGTGGGGCTCTATATCGCCTCCGCCTACTGGTTCGCCGCCTCGACCTCGTTCGCCAACCCCGCCGTCACCCTGGCGCGGAGCCTGTCGGACAGCTTCGCCGGCATAGCGCCAGTTTCGGCGCCCACGTTCATCGCCGCCCAGGTCCTCGGCTCGATCGCCGCCGTGGGCCTGTTCGGCTGGCTTCTGCAGGAGAAAACCCGTCCATGACCGACGCCTTCCCCATCACCGTCTTTCACAATCCCGCGTGCGGCACCTCGCGCAACGTGCTGGAGGCGGTGCGCGCCGCCGGCCACACGCCCACGGTGGTCGAATATCTGAAGGCCGGCTGGACCAAGCCGCAGCTCATGGCGCTCCTGGCCTACATGGGTGCGCGGCCGCGCGACATCCTGCGCACCCGCGGAACCCGCGCCGAAGAGCTCGGGTTGACCGCGCCCTCCGCCGCCGACGAGGCGATCCTGGACGCCATGGTCGCCGATCCGATCCTGGTCGAGCGCCCGATCGTGGTCACGCCCAAGGGAACGAAACTTTGCCGCCCGTCCGAAACCGTGAAGGAACTGCTGTAGCGCCGGGACGGCGCGAAAAAGGGCGGCCGCATCGCTGCGACCGCCCCATTCGTTCTGCGCTGAAGTTCGCGCCTAAGCCGAGACCGACCCGGTGTCGACCTTCACGCCCGGACCCATGGTCGAGGACAGCGAGATCCTCTTGATGTAGGTCCCCTTGGCGCCGGTCGGCTTGGACCGGTTCAGGGCCTCGACCATGGCCTTGACGTTGGCCAGCAGGGCCTCCTCGGTGAAGGAGACCTTGCCGATGCCGGCGTGGACGATGCCCGCCTTCTCGACCCGGAACTCCACCGCGCCGCCCTTGGCGTCTTTCACCGCCTGGCCGACGTTCATGGTCACGGTGCCCACCTTGGGGTTGGGCATCAGGCCGCGGGGGCCCAACACCTTACCGAGGCGGCCGACCAGGGCCATCATGTCCGGGGTGGCGATCACCCGGTCGAAGTCCATGAAACCGCCCTGGACCTTTTCCAAAAGGTCCTCGGCGCCCACCACTTCGGCGCCCGCCGCGGTGGCTTCATCGGCCTTGGGACCGCGGGCGAAGACGGCGACGCGGACGTCGCGGCCGGTGCCGGAAGGCAGGTTGACCACGCCGCGGACCTGTTGGTCGGCGTGGCGCGGGTCGACGCCCAGGTTGACGGCGATCTCGACGGATTCGTCGAACTTGGCCGTGGCGTTTTCCTTGACCAGCTTGACGGCGTCGAGGGCGGGATAGGTCTTGGTAAGGTCGCCCTTCCAGGCCTGGATGCGCTTGGGTTGCTTTGCCATCTGCTTAGTCCACCACCTGCAGGCCCATCGCCCTGGCCGAGCCCTCGATGATCCGAGTGGCCGCGTCCATGTCGTTGGCGTTGAGATCCTTCATCTTCTTTTCGGCGATGTCGCGCAGCTGGGCGCGCGTGACCTTGCCGGCGAACTCGCGACCCACCTTGCCGGAGCCCGACTTGATGCCGGCGGCTTCCTTCAGGAAGAAGGTCGCCGGGGGGGTCTTGGTGATGAAGGTGAACGACTTGTCCTGGTAGACGGTGATCACCGTCGGCAGCGGGGTGCCCTTGGGCACGTCCGCGGTCCGGGCGTTGAACTCCTTGCAGAAGCCCATGATGTTGACGCCGCGCTGACCCAGCGCCGGCCCGATGGGCGGCGAGGGGGTCGCGGAGCCGGCTGCAACCTGCAGCTTCACGTAGCCGAGAATCTTCTTGGCCATCTTTGTCTCCGTGTTTCGGGCCGCGGGATTGCGGACCGATGCAGAAGCCGTGGTGCGGGGTTACGACAGCCGCTCCCCTCCCACGGATTTCACGCGGACCGGCATGTGGCCGGCGCGTGTGCTCGCGTCACGCTCGACGTCTCGAAGGGACGCAAAGCAGGACGGGATTCTTAGCCGCCCTTCTCCACCTGGCCGTACTCGAGCTCGACCGGGGTGGCGCGTCCGAAGATGGACACGGTCACACGCAGGCGGGCGCGCTCCTCGTCGACCTGCTCGACCGATCCGGAGAAGCTCTGGAACGGGCCGTCGGTGACGCGGACGGTCTCTCCGATCTCGAAGCGGATGGTGGGCTTGGGACGCTCCACCCCCTCTTCGATGGCGCCGATGATGCGGGCGACTTCCTTGTCGGAGACCGGCATGGGCTTGGAGCCGGAGCCCAGGAAGCCGGTCACCTTCGGGGTGTTCTTGATCAGGTGATAGGCCTCGTCGGTGAGGTCCATCTTAACCAGGACGTAGCCGGGGAAGAACTTGCGCTCGGCGTTGATCTTGCGGCCGCGGCGGATCTCGACCACGTCCTCGGTCGGCACCAGGATTTCGGAGAAGCAGTCCTCCAGGCCCTGGGTCTTGGCCTGTTCGCGGATGTTCTCGGCCACCTTCTTCTCGAAGTTCGAGTAGGCGTGGACGATGTACCACTTGTGGTGGGGGTTGGACTTCGGCGCGTCGGCCGTGGCGGCTTGAAGGTCGGTCATGAGGTCAGCTCGCCAGCTTGAGGATCTGCTGGATGGTGAGGCCCAGCCCGAGGTCGACGACCCGCAGGAACAGGGAGACCACCACCACCATGATCAGCACCATCACCGAAGTGATCCAGGTCTCTTTCCAGGACGTCCAGGTGATCTTGCGCGCCTCGGCGCGGACTTCCGTGACGAACTGCGCCGGATTGGTCCGGCGCTTGGGGGCCGGAGCGGCCACGGAAGGCGAAACCCCGGCCGTCGCGGGAGTTCGCGCCGATCCCTTCGCCTTCTGCACTGTCGGCGTCTTCACGCCCTGATCCTTGGCCATGACGGCTACTCTATTCCCGTGTTCCGGAAACGCCGCTCTGCGTTCCCGAGCCTCATATGGGCGCCATGCCCGTGAATTCGAATGGCAGGAGTGGAGGGACTCGAACCCCCGGCCCTCGGTTTTGGAGACCGATGCTCTACCAGCTGAGCTACACTCCTACGCGCATTCCGGACAATAGAGAACGCGCCGGAAGCGGCTAGCCGCCGGCGCGTACGGCCTTCGCCGGAACGGGAGCGTTTATCAGGGGGCGTATGGGGAGGCAAGACGGGCGAAGCGTCAGAACGAGCCCCCTCGCCCCCTCGCCGCCGCCTCGATCGCCAAGGCCAGGTCCAGGGCCGCCGCCCCTTCCGCGCCGGTGACCGCCGGCCGCGCCGCCTCGCCCCGCACCGCCGCCAGGAAGGCCGCGACGCTGGCCCCCAGGGGATCGCGCCCCTGAGCCGTGGCGGCGAAGTCCGCGTTCAGCCCGAACCTCGCCCCGTCGGCGAACGACGGGGCCAGGAAGTCGATCTCGACCGCACCGGAGGGATAGACCAGCCGCATGGTCCGCTCCCGCCACTCGGCGACGCGGGAGGCCTCGAACCGGCCGGTGCAGCCGCCGCCGAAATCCACCTCGGCCGCGAGGTCGTCAAAGCCGCCCTTCGCCTCGACGTCCGTCCACCCGCCGGCCAGGGCCAGCCCCAGGTCCAGGTCGTGGATCATCAGGTCGAGCACGCAGGAGACGTCGCGGTTGCGGTCCGACGGCGTCCCCCGCCGCACCGCCTCGATCCGAAGCGGGCGCTCGGGGGCGGACATCAGCCCCATGGCCTGGAACACCACCCGCTCCTGGTGGCCGCAGGCCAACACCAGGCCCCACTCGGCCGCCGCCGTCACCAGGGCGTCCGCATCGTCGCGCCCGACCGCCAGCGGCTTCTCCACATAGCAATGACGGCCGGCCGCCAGGGCGAAGCGGGCGAGGGGCGCGTGGCTGTCGGCCGGCGTCGCCACGGTCGCCACGTCCACCGCCTCCAGGAAGGCGTCCAGGTCGTCGAAGGCCTTCGCTCCCAGTTCGGCCGCCAGGGCCTGGGCCCTGGGGAGGTGGTGGTCGTAGACCGCCACCAGGTCGACGTCCGGCAGGCTCGCATACTTGCGGGCGTGATAGCCGCCGAACACCCCTGCCCCCGCCACGCCCGCCTTCAACAACAAGGCCATCTCCCGGAAAGTCCAAAGCCGCCGGATGTGTGTCCGCGAAGCGTCGCCGGGGCAAGGGCGGGCCTCGCATCTTTGCTCGCGCACAAGCTGGTTTTGTCTCGGCTTGGCCGGCGCCGCGCGCTACAAGCGCTCGCTTCCAGGCCAACGAGGTCCCGCGTG
This sequence comes from Caulobacteraceae bacterium, assembly GCA_035493955.1. Classification (GTDB taxonomy): domain Bacteria; phylum Pseudomonadota; class Alphaproteobacteria; order Caulobacterales; family Caulobacteraceae; genus NCED01. Next base: position 26,412 of record DATJHI010000020.1, read on the forward strand.
TCCCGTCTGTTCAACGCCTATGTGATGATCGACTGGAGCGCCGCGGCTGCGCCCAAGCTCGGCAAGGATTCGGTCTGGATCGGGGTGATGAAGCGCGACATCCGCTTCCGCCTGACCTTCGAGGCCTTCAACCCGCCGACCCGCCACGCCGCCGAGGTCCAGCTGCGCGAGATCCTGGCCGACCTGCGCCGCCGGGGCGACAAGGCCCTGCTGGGCTTCGATTTCTCGCTGGGCTTCCCGGCCGGCACCGCCGAGGCCCTGAAGCTGAAGGAGCCGGACTGGCGCGGGATGTGGAGCTTCCTCGGCGCCAACATCGTCGACAAGGCCGACAATACCAACAACCGCTTCGCCGTCGCCGCCAAGATCAACCGGCTGATGACCGACGAGGCCCGGCCGTTCTGGGGAACCCCGCCCAAGGACGCGCAACGTTGGCTGCAGCCGACCAGGCCGGCCGCGTCCGCCCTCGACGCCGCCCTGCCGGCCCAGCTCCGCCGCGCCGAGTTGGCGACGCAAGGCTTGGGCAAGGCCGGGGCCAAGAGCATGTGGCAGCTCACCGGCGCGGGCGCCGTCGGCGGCCAGGCCCTGGTCGGCATCCCCGCGGTGAAGAGGCTGAAGGAGGAACTCGGGGACAAGGCGCTGGTCTGGCCGTTCGAGACCGGCTGGCGGGCGCTGACCCCGGACGACCTGCAGGGCCGCGAACTGGTCGCCGCCGAGGTCTATCCCGCCCTGGTCGCGGCCAGGCCGGAGCCGGGGGAAATTCCCGACCGCGCCCAGGTCCGGGCCCTGGCCGAGCACTTCGCCAAGCTGGACGAGGCCGGCAAGCTGGCCGGCGCCTTCGCTCCGCCCAAGGACGCCAAGCCGGACCTGGTGGAGACGGCCGAGCGGGAGGAAGGCTGGATCCTTGGCGCGTAAGCCGGGCCCCTGCCCCTTCTGCGCCCTGGCCTCGGGCGAAACCCCAACGGAGGTGGTCTACGAGGACGCCGCCACCCTCGCCTTTCTCGACCACGCCCCGCTGGCGATCGGCCACTGCCTTTTGATCCCCCGCGCCCACGTCGCCACCCTGTTCGAGGCCGACGCGGCGACGGTGACGGCCCTGGCCCTGGCTGCCAGGACCGTGGCCGTGGCGCTCAAGGCCGCCTTCGCCGCCGACGGGGTGTTCGTGGCCCAGAACAATGTGGTCAGCCAAAGCGTGCCCCACCTGCACGTCCACATCGTCCCGCGTTTCTTCGGAGACAAGCTGTTCTCCGGCGGGTCGATGGTGTGGCGGCGGGTGCGCTACGCCAGCGACGCCCACCGGGCCGAAACCGCGCAGAGGATAAGGGCCGCGCTCTGATTCGCGCGCCCGGCGCACGGCCGCCAAGATCAGCGGGAAACAACAAGCCGAACTATACGTGCCGTAGGCTTCCCCGACCAAGTTGATATGAAGATGTCCTTATCCGTATCCGTCGGTTGACAAGGGGCGGCTCGTGGGCTTTGTTCCCGCCCATCGTGGTACCCTCGGGGGTTCGCTCCCTGGGGCTAAGATGGAAGCCGGTGCTGGCCCTCGGGCCTATTCCGGAGCTGCCCCCGCAACTGTGAGCGGCGAGCCGCTGTCCGATACGTGTCACTGGGACGCCGAACTTCAACGGTGGCGTCTCGGGAAGGCCAGGACAGAGGCGTTGACCCGTGAGCCAGGAGACCTGCCCCGATAGATAACGTCCTCCGGCGGGGTGTCCGGTCAGGCCGCAAGTCAGGCGTGACCAGCCCGCTGGCGCGCGCCTGCTCGCGTCTGATCGCCTCGCCACAACAGATTGGCTTGGCATCATGACCGTCACCGTCGCTTCCCTTGGTTTCCCCCGCATCGGCCCGCGCCGGGAGTTGAAGACCGCGCTTGAGCGGTTCTGGTCCGGCAGGAGCGACGCGGAGGCCCTGCTGGCCGTCGCCGCGGAATTGCGCGCCCGAACCTGGGCCCGCCAGCGGAACCTCGGCGTCGATCACATCCCCAGCAACGACTTCTCGCTCTACGACCACGTGCTCGACACCAGCGCGATGGTGGGCGCCGTGCCCGGCGTCTACGGCTGGACCGGCGGGCCGGTGACGCTCGACACCTATTTCGCCATGGCGCGCGGCGCCCAGGGCGAGGCCGAGCACGCCGACTGCGGCCATGGCCGCCACCACCCCGGCGTCGACGTTCCGGCGGCGGAGATGACCAAGTGGTTCGACACCAACTACCACTACCTCGTGCCGGAGGTGTCGCCCGGCCAGACCTTCGCCCTGTCCTCGACCAAGGCGCTGGACGAGTTCGAGGAGGCCAAGGCCCAGGGCGTCCACACCCGGCCCGTGCTGCTGGGGCCGGTCACCTTCCTGAAGCTCGCCAAGAGCAAGGACGAGAGCTTCGATCCCCTGACCCTGCTGGACGACCTGGTTCCGGTCTATGCCGAGATGCTGAACCGGCTGGAGGGGGCGGGCGCGACCTGGGTCCAGATCGACGAACCGTCCCTGGCGCTCGACCTGGACGACGCGGACCGCGCCGCCGTCTCGCGAGCCTACGGGCTGCTGTCGCGGGCGGCTCCGGGGATCAGGCTGATGCTCGCCACCTATTTCGGCGGGCTGGGCGACAACCTGGAGACGGCGCTCGCCCTGCCGGTGGCCGGACTGCACCTGGACGTGGTCCGCGCGCCCGATCAGCTCGAAGACGTCCTGGCCCGCGCCCCGGCGGCGATGGTCCTGTCCCTGGGCGTGATCGACGGCCGCAACGTCTGGCGCGCCGACCTGGAGAAGATCCTCAACCGTCTGGGCCCCCTGCTGAAGGACGAGCGGGAGATCGTCCTGGCGCCCTCCTGCTCCTTGCTTCACACGCCGATCGATCTCGATCTGGAGACGGGTCTGGACCCCGACGTACGGAGCTGGCTCGCCTTCGCCGTCCAGAAGATCGAGGAACTGGTCATTCTGGCGGGGGCCTTGAACAAGGGCTGGGCCAGCGTCGCCGGGGCGCTCGCCGCCAGCGCGGCGGCGGCCCGGGCCCGGCGCACGTCGGCGAAGATCCACGACGAAGCCGTCACGGCGCGGCTGGCGCGGGTCGACGCCGCGATGACCCGGCGCGCGTCCGGCTTCGCCGCCCGGCGCAAGGTCCAGATCGAGCGCCTGAACCTGCCGGCGTTCCCGACCACGACCATCGGTTCGTTCCCGCAGACCGAGGCGGTGCGCAAAGCCCGCTCGGCCCACGGCAAGGGCGAGCTCAGCGACGCGGGCTACGAGGCCTTCCTGCGCGAGGAGACCGCCCGCACCGTGGCCTGGCAGGAGGAGATCGGCCTCGACGTGCTGGTCCACGGCGAGTTCGAGCGGAACGACATGGTCCAGTATTTCGGCGAGCAACTGGCCGGCTTCGCCTTCACCCGGCACGGCTGGGTCCAGTCCTACGGCTCGCGCTGCGTGCGGCCGCCGATCCTCTACGGCGACGTCTCGCGGCCCAAGCCGATGACGGTCGAGTGGTGGCGCTACGCCCAGAGCCTGACCGACCGGCCGATGAAGGGGATGCTGACCGGACCGGTGACCATTCTCAACTGGTCGTTCGTGCGCGACGACGTCCCGCGCGAACTGGCCTGCCGCCAGATCGCGCTGGCGATCCGCGACGAGGTCGTCGACCTGGAGGCGGCCGGCGCGGGCATCGTCCAGATCGACGAGGCGGCGCTGCGGGAGGGGCTGCCCCTGCGCCGCAGCGACTGGGACAACTACCTGCGGTGGGCGGTGGAGTGCTTCCGCCTGACCGCCTCGGGCGTCGCGGACCACACCCAGATCCACACCCACATGTGCTACTCGGAGTTCAACGACATCATCGCCGCCATCGGCGACATGGACGCCGACGTCATCTCCATCGAGACCGCGCGCTCCAAGATGGAGCTGTTGGACGCCTTCGCCGGCTACGCCTACCCGGCCGAGATCGGTCCCGGCGTCTACGACATCCACTCGCCGCGGGTGCCGGCCGTCCATGAGATGGCCGAGCTGCTGAACGCCGCCCGCAGCCGCCTGGCGGCCGACCAGCTGTGGGTCAATCCCGATTGCGGGCTGAAGACCCGCAAATGGCCCGAGACCCGCGCCGCGCTGATCAACATGGTCGAAGCGGCCAGGCAGGCCCGCGCCGTCGACGCGTGACCGAAGACGCGCCCCGCCTCTCCCCACGGCCGGGAGGGGCGAGGTTCAATCCCCCGTGGCCGCTTCCAGGTCCGCCTCGCCCCGCTTCATAGGGTCGGGGAAGGGCTGGTGCCGGGGGATGAAGCTCAGCGAAACCGAATTGATGCAGAAGCGCAGGCCCGTGGGCGGCGGGCCGTCCGGGAACACGTGGCCCTGGTGGCTGTCGCAGCGGGCGCAGCGGATCTCCGTGCGCACCATGCCGTGGGCGGTGTCCCGGATGAACTTCAGGTGCGTCTGGTCGTAGGGGGCGGTGAAGCTGGGCCACCCCGTGCCGCTCTCGAACTTCTCGTCGGCGCGGAACAGGGGCAGGCCGCACAGACGGCAGCAATAGACTCCGGCGCTCTTCTGCTTCAGCAGCACCCCGCAGAAGGGCGCCTCGGTGCCGTGGTGGAGCAGGACGTCCCGCTCCTCCAGGGTCAGTCCCGCCTCGAGCGCCGCACGGGAGGCCGCATCGGGCGGGGTCAGGTCGAAGCCGGAGGGGGATGGCTCGGTCATGGCGTCGGGCTCCAGTGGACGGGCGGCTTATCCCACGAACGCACGCACCGCCGCCACGATCCGGTCCTGGGTGGGCTCGTCCAGGTCCGAGTGCATCGGCAGGCTGATCACCCGGCCCGCCGCCGCCATGGTCGCAGGCAGGCCGCCGCCGCCGACGGGATAGTCCCGATAGGCGGTCTGCATGTGCAGGGGTCGGGGATAGTACATGGCCGTCGGGATCCCCCGCTCCCGCAGGTGGGCGGCCAGGCCGTCCCGGTCGTCCGTCTCCACAGTATATTGGGCCCAGGTCGAGACCCCGCCGATGATCACCTGGGGCGTCGACACCGCGCCCTTCAGGCCGTCGCGATAGCGGGCGGCGATGCGGTTGCGGGCCTCGATCTCGTCGGCGAACACCGCCAACTTCTCGATCAGGATGGCGGCCTGGATCGTGTCCAGCCGGCTGTTCATGCCGATGCGGACGTTGTCGTACTTGTCGGCGCCGGCCCCGTGGTTGCGCAGGGAGACCAGCACCGCGTGCAGGTCGGCGTCATTGGTCAGCACCGCCCCGCCGTCGCCGTAGCAGCCGAGGGGCTTGGCCGGAAAGAAGCTGGTGGTGGTCGCGTCCGCCCAGTGCAGGGGCTGTTCGCCGTCCAGGGCGCAGCCGAATCCCTGGGCCGAATCGGCGATCAGCTTCAGCCCGTGGCGGCGGGCGACGGCGGCGATCCTCGGATAGTCGGCGGGCTGGCCGAACAGGTCTACGGAGATGATCGCCCGCGGGGTCAGCTCGCCCTTGGCCTTCACCTCCTGGATGGCCTGTTCCAGACGGTCCGGGTCGAGGTTGTAGGTGTCCCGCAGCACGTCGACGAACACCGGCTGGGCCCCCAACCAGGGGACCACCTCGGCGGTGGCGGCGAAGGTGAAGCTTGGGCAGAACACCGCGTCCCCCGGCCCGATCCCCCAGGCCATCAGCGGCAGGGCCAGGGCGTCGGTGCCGTTGGCGCAGGACAGGACGTGGGCGGCGCGGCCGAAATCGCCGAGCGCCCGTTCGAACTCGCCCACCTCCGGGCCCATGACGAAAGCGGTGTGGTCCAGCACCCGCATGACCGCGGCGTCGATGCGCTCCTTCAGGCGTGCGCGCTGGGCCTTGAGGTCGATGAAGGCGATGTTCATGGCCGCGCCCTCTATAAGCCCGGCCGACTCGCGGCAAGACACGGACCGTTACGTCGTGTTGCGATTTAACGGCGCGCACGAAAAAGCGCCCCCGGCGGACCGGGGGCGCTCTCGAACCGGGAGGACCCGGACCGGTTTAGAACTTGCGGACGTAGGAGACGCCCCAGGCGTCGAACGAGCCCGCGTTGTTCCGGAAGTCGTGACGGGTGTAGTCGGCGCGCAGGCCGTTCACGCCGTCGAACATGTACTGGCCGCCGACGCCGTAGTTCCAGCTATCCTCGCTGCCGGCCGACGAAACCGTGCCCGACTTGACGCTGATGCGGGTGGTGCCGTAGCCGCCGCGGGCGAACAGTTCGAACTGCGGGGTGACCGGCAGGTAGGCCACGGCGTAGCCGGCGAAGGTGTGGTCCACCTTGACCTTCGCGCTGACGCCCGAGGCCGTCACGGTGTCGCTGCCGATGCCGAAGCCGGCTTCGCCTTCAAGGGCGAAGTTCGGGTGCAGGCGGACGCCCAGGCGGCCGGTGAGCACATTGGCGTTCGCGTCGGAGTCGCGATCGTTGACGTAGGTATAGCCCAGGTTCCCGTACACCTTCGGCGCGGAAAGGGTTTGGGCGGACGCAGACGAGGCCAACGCAAAAACAGCAGCCGCGGCAGCGAAAGAAGCAACAACAACGTTTTTCATTATAGATAGATATCCCCTGATGCGCCCTTAAAGCGGCGCACCCCGTAGCTAGGGCATCGGTTCCGATATCTCAACTGCCGCGAAACGAGGAAATGCCACAGTGTGTCACTTCCGCAACTGTGGGCGCCCTATTAAGATTTGGTAAACCTTGAGGCGCCGGTCAGCTCGCCCGGGTCCGGTCGATGACCGCGTCCAGCGCCAGCCCTTCCGGCAGGGCCCCGTAGATTCCGCGCATCGACCCCGGCAGGCGCGTCGCCATGAAGGCCTCCGCCACCGGCGGCGGGGCGTGGCGCACCAGCAGCGCGGCCTGCAGCGCGACCGCCATGTCCTCGACCAGCCGCCGCGCCCCGGCCTCCCGCGGCGACGCCGCCGCCCCGCGCAGGGCGTCGATGGCCTTGTCCAGGCGCGTGTCGGCGCCGCGCGCCAGCTCCACCTCGTCGAGATAGGCCGCCAGCGCCTCCGGTTCCCGGCCCAGGGCCCTCAGCACGTCGAGGGCGTTGACGTTGCCCGACCCCTCCCAGATCGAATTCAGCGGCGCCTCGCGGTAGAGACGCGGGGCCATCGACTCCTCGACGTAGCCGGCCCCGCCCAGGCACTCCAAGGCCTCGTAGGTCTGGTTGGGCAGGCGCTTGGTCACCCAGAACTTGGCCGCCGCCACCCCGAGCCGGGCGAAACCGCGCTCGGCCTCGCTCTCCCCGTCGAAGGCCCGCGCCACCCGCATGACCAGGACCAGGGCGGCCTCCGCCTCCACCACCAGGTCGGCCAGCACCGCCTTCATCAGTGGCTGGTCGATCAGGGGCCGCCCGAAGGCCGAGCGGTGGGCGCAGTGGTGGATCGCCTGCACCGCCGCCTGGCGCATCATCCCGGCGCAGACCACGGCGGCGTCGAGCCGGGTGTGGCGGACCATCTCCATGATCGCGGCCACGCCCCGGCCGGGCTCGCCGACGGGCGTGGCCCAGGCGCGGTCGTATTCGATCTCGGCCGAAGCGTTGGAACGGTTGCCGAGCTTGTCCTTCAGTCGCTGGACGAAGATGCGGTTGCGCCGACCGTCCGGCGTGAAGCGGGGCGCGAAGAAGCACCCCAATCCCCCCTCCCCCTGCGCCAGGGTCAGGAAACCGTCCGACATCGGGGCCGAGCAGAACCACTTGTGCCCGGTCAGCTCCACCGCGCCGTCGCCGACAGGGCGCGCGACCGTGGTGTTGGCGCGCACGTCCGAGCCGCCCTGTTTCTCGGTCATGGCCATGCCGACGGTGACGCACGCCTTCTCGGCCGCCGGGATCATCCGCGGGTCGTAGGCGCGGGCGAGGATTTTCGGCTCCCATTCGGCCGCAAGCGCCGGGACCTGGCGCAGGGCCGGGACGGCGGCGTAGGTCATGGTGACGGGGCAGCAGACCCCGGCCTCGGCCTGGGTCAGCAGGTATTCCAGCGCCGCATGGGCGACGTGGCCGCCGGGCCGCCCCGCGGTCCAGGCGATGGAATGGGTCCCCGCCTCCAGCCCCAGCCGCATCAGTTGATGCCAGGCCGGGTGGAATTCGACCTCGTCGATCCGCGCGCCGGTCGGGGTGAAGGCCTTCAGCTCCGGCGGATGGCGGTTGGCGGCGAAGCCCGCCGCGATCACCGCCGCCGACCCCGCCGCCCGGCCCATGGCCGCCGCCTCGGCCTCGGCCCAGCCCGCGCCCTCGCGCGCCAGGGCCGCCTGCAACCCGGGATCGGTGGCGTAGAGGTCGTAGTCCTCAAGCGGCGGCGGCTGGTTGGTCACCGCATGGGTAGGCAGGTCGGTGATCGGATCGCGGAAGGGCACGGCGCACGCTCCTGACCCCGGAGCTTAGGCTCGAACGCCGCGAAGCGGAAAGCGGCGGCGACCGGAAAGCCCGGCCGCCCCGCCTTCGGATCAGCGCGCCGCCGGCGGCGCCTCGATGGCGGCGCCGTCCCAGTGCTCGGTCAGCTTGCCGTTCTTCACCCGGAAGGTGTCGAAGCCGTAGAGCTCGAACCAGGTGCCCGGGGCCGCGGTCGGGTCCTGGCGGAAGTTCTTGTGGACCACTGTGACCAGGTCGCATTCGGCGGTGACGATGTTCAGCAGATCGCCCTGAGGCGGAGTCGGGCTGCCGGGGGGCGGGGCCGGCAGGCCGCCGCCGCCGCCGCCGGGACCGGCCCCGACCCCGGTCACGCCGCCGCCGCCCATCACCGCCTTGAAGGCGTCGTAGTCGCTCATGTGATGCTCGGCCGCGAACTTCACGAAGCGCGGGTTGTGCTGGATGTAGCTGGGATCGACCATGGCCAGCCGCTCCACCTGGGTCACGCCGCGCCGGAAGAAGGCGATGACGACCTTGCGGTTCGCCTCGAGCTGGGCCGGCGTCGCGGTGCAGCCCGGCGCCGGGTTGGTCTGGACCTGGGCCCGGACCGGGGCCGGGGCCTGGGCCAGGACCGGCGCGGCGGCCAGCAAGGGAACGGCCGCGGCGAGCAGCAGGGCGAACTTGGTCATAGGCATCCTCCAAATCGGGCGTTCGGACCTTTGCAGTCCGATATCGGCGGCATCCTTAAACGGCGGCCGGCGGCTGTCGAGGGAGCGACACGCCCGATTCGAAGGTTATCGGTGATTATCGTAATAATCGGCGATTATCGGAAATTATCCCCGATAACCCGGATTATCGGGGGCTCATCCCGCCCCCGATCAGCGCGCCGGGGCGGGCGGGGCGATCACCGCGGCGTCCCAGTGCTCAGTCAGCTTGCCGTTCTTCACCCGGAAGGTGTCGAAGGTATAGGCCTCGAACCAGGTCCCCGGCGCGGCGGTCGGATCCTGGCGGAAGTTCTTGTGCACGATGGTGACGAGGTCGCATTCGGCCGTGACGATGGCCAGGGGATCGCCCTGGGGCGGGGCCGCACCGCCCGGAGCGGCACCGCCGCCGCCGCCACCGCCGCCCTGGGCCATCACCGCCTTGAAGGCCTCGATGTCGCTCACCTTGTTGTCGACCGCATATTTCTTGAAGCGCGGATTGTGCTGGATGTAGCCGGGATCGAGCAGGGCCAGCCGATCATCGACCGTCGCGCCACGCCGGAAGAAGGCGATGGCCACCTTGCGGTTGGCGTCGAGCTGGGCCGGCGTGGCGGTGCAGCCGGGGGTCGGCGCACTCTGGACCTGGGCCAGGGCCGGCGCGGCGGCCAGCAAGGGAACGGCTGCGGCGAGCAGCAGGGCGAATCTGGTCATGGCGTCCTCCGTAGGTCGGACCTTGGCGGTCCGTATCGGGGACATCCTATCCGGCGGCCGGCGACTGTCGAGGAAAGTCTTCGGCCGATGACCGGAGCGCGGACGACGGTCCAGCTACCTTTTCCTTGAAACGCAGATGGCTTTGCGAGGCCGGCTGAGGCCGCCCGCTGGTTCACCGGGCGCGCCTGTGCGGAACTTGTCCGCGGAGAAGGCGCAATATCTTGAAAAGAATGGTGGATGCGACAGGGATTGAACCTGTGACCCCCTCGGTGTGAACGAGGTGCTCTCCCGCTGAGCTACGCATCCGCTGGGGAGGGCGTGCCTATAGCGGAGGCGCTGACGCCCGGCAAGGCGGACAATAGACGTTCCGCCACGGCCACCAGTTCGCTGAAATCGTCGATCACCGCTTCGGCCCCGAGCTGGTGCGCCGGCGTGTCCGTGTAGCCGAAACTGACCACCACCACCGGAGCGCCCGCCCCCTGCGCCGAGGCCACGTCGTTGACGCTGTCGCCGACCATCAGCGACCGGGCCGGGTCGCCCCCTGCGGCCTCGATGGCGGCGATGTAGTGCCGCGGGTCGGGCTTGGCCGCCGGCGCGCCGTCCGAGCCGACCACGGCGGCGAACAGCGCGGTCATCTCCAGGGCGTCGAGCAGGGCCAGGGACAGGTCGGTGCGCTTGTTGGTGCAGACCGCCAGCCGGGCCCCCGCCGCGGTGAGGTCGTGCAGAGCCTGGATCAGGTTGGGGAAGGGCCGGCTCTCGCTGGCGATGCGGCCGCGGTAGACCTCGATGAACCGGGCGACCAGGCCGCCGACCTCGTTCTCGGCCAGGGGTTCTCCGGCCGCGGCGAATCCGCGCTCCAGCAGCGCCCGGGCCCCGCGCCCCACCAGCACCCGCGCCGCCTCCACCGGCAGGTGCGGCAGGCCGCGCTCGCCAAGGACGATGTTCAGCGCCCCGATCAGGTCGGGGGCGGTCTCGACCAGGGTGCCGTCGAGGTCGAAGGCGATGGTGGCGCCGCTCAGACTCATGGTTCGCTTCAGGGGCTCGAAAGGGCTCTTGGGGAGCGGGACTGTCAAAGGGCCGTTGGTTTCGGTTAAATCGCGCCCGACCTCAACCTTAGACGATTCCAAAGGACATCTCATGACCGCACGCGCCGCCGTCATTCTGGCCGCCGGCCAGGGCACGCGAATGCGGTCCAAGACGCCCAAGGTCCTGCACCGGGTGGGCGGGCGCACCCTGCTCGACCGGGCCATCGACGCGGCCGAGAGCCTGGGCTGCGAGCGGATCGTGGTGGTCGCGGGGGCCCATTCCCCCGAGGTCGCCCGTCACGCCGCCGCGAGGCTTGGAGCCGAATCGGTCGCCATCCAGGATCCGCCGCTGGGCACCGGCCACGCCGTCCGCGCCGCCGAGGCCGCCCTGGCCGGGTTCACCGGCGACGTGGTGGTCACCTATGCCGATACCCCCCTGCTGGATTCCAAGGGGGTGGAGCCGGTGTTCGCGGCCCGCCGCGGGGGCGTGGACCTGGTGGTCCTGGGGTTCGAGCCCGCTGACCCCCGCGCCTACGGGCGGCTGGTGGTCGATCCCCACGGCGGCCTGCTGCGGATCGTCGAGGCCGCCGACGCCGACCATGCCGTGCTGCAGATCAAACGCTGCAACTCCGGGGTCCTGGCCGCGCCCGCGCCCCTGCTGTTCAACCTGCTGGCGGCGGTGACCCAGACCGCGAAGGGCGAATTCTACCTCACCGACGTGGTCGCCATCGCCCGCTCGCGCCAGATGAACGTGCGGGTGGTCTATACCGACGAGGTCCGGGTCCAGGGGGTCAACAGCCAGGCCGAACTGGCCGAGGCCGAGGCCGTGTTCCAGCGCCGCCAGCGCAAGCGTTTCCTCGACGGGGGCGTGGGCATGCCGGCGCCCGAGACGGTGATGCTGTCCTGGGACACCAAGATCGCCGCGGGGGCCGTGGTCGAGCCCTATGTGGTGTTCGCGCCGGGCGTGACGGTCGAGACCGGCGCGGTGGTGCGCGCCTTCAGCCACCTGGAGGGCGCCACCGTGCGCGAGGGCGCGATCGTCGGCCCCTATGCGCGCCTGCGCCCCGGCGCCGACATCGGCCAGGGCGCCCACATCGGCAACTTCGTCGAGGTGAAGAACGTGGAGGTGGGCGCCGGGGCCAAGGCCAACCACCTGTCCTATCTCGGCGACGGATCGGTCGGGCCCGGGGCCAACATCGGGGCCGGGACCGTCTTCTGCAATTACGACGGCTTCACCAAGGCCAAGACCCACGTGGGCGCGGGCGCCTTCATCGGCTCCGACACCGCCCTGGTCGCGCCGGTGACGGTAGGCGACGGCGCCTATGTCGGCTCCGGCTCGGTGATCACTGAGGACGTCGGCGCCGACGCCCTGGCCCTGGCCCGCGGCCGGCAGGTCGAGAAACCGGGCTGGGCCGCCGCCTTCCGCGCCAGGAACAAATCCAAATGAGCGCCGACGCTCAAAAGCGCGCCGCCGGCGAGGCCGCCGCCCGGCTGGTCCAGGACGGCATGACCGTGGGCCTGGGCACCGGCTCCACCGCCGCCTGGTTCGTCGAGGCCCTGGCCGCCCGCGCCGCGGCCGAAGGGCTGAAACTGCGCTGCGTCGCCACCTCGGCCGCCACCGAGGCCCTGGCCGCGGCGCGGGGGCTGGCGCTGCTCGACCTCGACGACGCGGGCGAGATCGACCTGACCGTCGACGGCGCCGACGAGATCGGCCCCGGCCTTTCCCTGATCAAGGGCGGGGGCGCAGCCCTGCTCCGCGAGAAGCTGGTGTGGGAGGCCTCGCGCCGCTGCGTGGTCATCGCCGACGCGGCCAAGCGGGTGAAGGCTTTGGGCGCCTTTCCCCTGCCCGTCGAGGTGGTGGCGTTCGGCCACAGGACCACGGCCCGTCGGCTGCTCGACGCCCTGGCCGAATGCGACTTGGGCGCCGCCCCTGCCTTGCGCGTCCGGAATGGGGCGGTGGTGATGACCGACGGCGGGGGGGTGATCTACGACATTGCCTGCGGGGTCGTCCCCGATCCCACCCGCCTGGCCGACGCCCTGAAAAGCGTCACCGGAGTGGTCGAGCACGGCCTGTTTCTCGACCTCGCCGACGAGGGCCTGATCGGGACCCCGGGCGGAGTCGAGCGGATCGCACCCTGAGCCCCTATCTTGGCTTGGCCGGAAGGCCGGGCAGCGAGGATTCCATGTCCCAATACGACTACGACCTGTTCGTCATCGGCGCCGGTTCGGGCGGCGTCCGCGCCGCCAGGCTGGCCGCCATGAGCGGGGCCAAGGTGGCGGTGGCGGAGGCCTACAGGGTCGGCGGAACCTGTGTGATCCGCGGCTGCGTGCCCAAGAAGTTCATGGTCTACGCCTCGGAATTCAGGAAGGAATTCGAACTGGCCAAGGCCTATGGCTGGAACGGGTTGGAAAACGCCCGCTTCGACTGGACCGAGTTCCTCACCACCAAGGATATAGAAATTGCAAGACTTTCAGGTATTTACACCAGCAACCTGAAGAAGGCCGGCGCCGACCTGTTCCTCGGCTGGGCCAGTTTCGTCGATCCCCACACCCTGGAGGTCGCCGCCCCCGACGGGACCACCCGGCGGATCACCGCCGCCAAGGTGCTGATCGCCGCCGGCGGCAAGCCGAAGACGCCCGCCATCCCCGGCGTCGAACACGCCATCACCTCCAACGAGGCCTTCCACCTGCCCAGGCTGCCCAAGTCCATCGTGGTGGTGGGCGGAGGTTATATAGCAGTTGAATTCGCCTGTATCTTCCATGGCTTGGGGGTGAAAACCACACTCATATACCGCGGCTCCAACCTGCTGCGCGGCTTCGACGAGGACGTGCGCTCCCATATCGCTGACGAATTCCACAAGCGCGGCCTCAGAGTCGCCCTGGCCTGCGAGCACAACACCATCGAAAGGGCCGAGGACGGGACCCTGACCAGCCACCTGAGCAACGGCATGACCATCCAGTCCGAACAGGTGATGTTCGCCACCGGCCGCGAGCCGGAGGTCGCCGCCCTTCATCTGGAAGCGGCCGGAGTGAAGCTGAACCCGGCGGGGGCGATCGCCGTCGACGACTATTCCAAGACCAACGTCGACCACATCTGGGCGGTGGGCGACGTCACCGACCGGGTGAACCTGACGCCGGTGGCCATCCGCGAAGGCGCGGCCTTCGCCGAGACCGAATTCTACGGCCGCCCTACCCGCTTCGACCACGCCGGCATCCCCACAGCCGTCTTCTCCCAGCCGACCGTCGGCGTGGTGGGCCTGACCGAGGCCGAGGCCCGCCACCAGCTCGGCGGGGTGGACATCTACCTGACCCGCTTCAGGCCCATGCGCACCGCCTTCGCCGGCGAGGAGGCGCGGATGCTGATGAAGCTGGTGGTGGACTCCGCCACCGGCCGGGTCGTCGGCGTCCACATCGTCGGCCCCGACGCCGCCGAGATGATCCAGATCGCCGCCGTGGCGGTGAAGGCCGGCCTGACCAAGGCCCAGTGGGACGAGACCTGCGCCCTGCACCCCACCGCCGCCGAGGAACTGGTCACCCTGCGCGAGAAATACGTCCCCAACGAACTCGCAGCCGCGGAATGAGCGGCGTCGCCGGAAGCGCGGACGGAGCGCCGCCGCCGGGCGAGGCCGCCCGGACCTGGAGGCGGACCTGGGTCGGCGCCGTGGTCGTCGGCGTCTTCGGCGCGACCCCCTTCTTCGCCTATTTCGGCAACCTGGGGTTCGCCCTGCTGGTCGGACTGGCCGGGTTCGCCTGCCTGCCGACCCTGCTGCGCCGCCGTCGCCCCGATCTCGGCGTCGCCATCCTGCTCGTCCTGGTGATCTGGGCCATGGCCTCCATGCTGTGGAGCGTGGCCGCACCGCCCCATCCGGATTTCAGCCGCCACAAGGCCGGAGAGCTCACCGCCCTGAAGCTGCCCCTGGAACTCGCCCTCTACGGCGCCTTCGCCATCGCCGCCCTGTCCCTGCCCCCGTCCACGGCCCGCCGCGCCACCCTGGTGCTGGGGATCGGCCTGGCGGCGATGGCGGCGGTGTTCATGGTCGACGCGGTGCTCCAGGCCCCGCTCTACCGGGCCATCCGGACCCTGGCGCATCAGGCCCCCCGGACGGACCGGGGCCTGAGGGACCTCAGCCGTGCGTCCTATGTGCTGGCGCTGTTGTTCTGGCCCGCGGCGGTGCGGTTCGACAGTCCGCGCCTGCGTTTCGTCGCGGCGGCCCTGGCCGCGGCCACCCTGGTCGGCGCTTTCGTGCTCAACGCGGACGCCCCGGTCGCGGCCTTCGGCGTGGCCACGGCGGTGTTCTTCGCGGTCAGCCTGCTCGGCCGGCCGGCGCTCATCGCCCTGCTGGTGGGGACGGTGCTGTATTTCGCCGCCGCGCCGGTGCTGATCGCCCTGTTCGACAGCGGCCAGATGCTGCATCCGGCGCCCGACGACGTCCGGATCCAGTCCTGGGCCATCCGGCTCGACATCTGGCGCTTCGCCGCCGCCCGCATCCACGAGCATCCGTACCTGGGCTGGGGCATCGACGCGGCCCGCACCTTCAGTCCCTACATCCCCCTGCACACCCACAACGGCGCCATCCAGCTCTGGCTCGAACTCGGCGCGGTGGGCGCGGGCCTCGCCGCCCTGTTCTGGAGCTGGATCCTGGTGCAGATCGACCGGCTGGAGGCGATCGACCGACGCCTCGCCGCCGCGATCGCCGCGGCGGTCAGCGCCTATCTCACCATCGGCGCCCTCAGCTTCGGGATCTGGCAGGAGTGGTGGCTGGCCCTGGGCGCCCTGACCGCGGCCGTCTGCATCGCCCTCGCCAAGGCGCGCGCGGCCGAGGTGGAGATCGGCCCCGATCTTGACGGTGGAGCGACCGCGCCCTAAGTGGCGCTCATGACCGCGTCGGCCGCCCTTCGATTTACGACCGCCCGCTATTGGCGGGCCGGCGGCGCGTACCTGGCCTAGCCAGGACGGGCCGCCCCATGTGGACGGGCGGCCAGGCGGTTGGACGGAGGCTCAAAGCCCGTTCCCGCGTTTTCCCCGAAACGATTTTGCGCCTATACCGGCGCTCCCTTTGAAGACGCGGGCTTCCCGCGCGAAGAGACCCCGATGACCGAGCGTTGGACCCCGTCGAGCTGGAGAACCAAGCCCGCCAAGCACGTGCCGGCGGACTATCCCGACGCGGCCGCCCTGGCCCAGGCCGAAGCGACCCTGCGGGCCATGCCGCCGCTGGTTTTTGCAGGCGAGGCGCGGCGGCTGAAGACCTTGCTGGGTCAGGTCGCCAACGGGGACGCCTTCCTCCTGCAGGGCGGCGACTGCGCGGAGAGCTTCAAGGAGTTCGCCGCCGACAACATCCGCGACACCTTCCGCCTGATCCTGCAGATGGCGGTGGTCCTGACCTTCGCCGGGGGCAAGCCGGTGGTGAAGGTCGGGCGCATCGCCGGCCAGTTCGCCAAGCCGCGCTCGGAGCCGACCGAGACCATCGACGGGGTCACCCTGCCCTCTTATCGGGGCGACAACGTCAACGGCCAGGCCTTCGACACGGCAAGCCGCGCGCCCGATCCGCAGCGGCTGGTCCAGGCCTACAACCAGTCGGCGGCGACTCTGAACCTGCTGCGCGCCTTCGCCACCGGCGGCTACGCCGACCTCTACAACATCCACAAATGGACCCTGGGCTTCGTGGCCGACAGCCCGCAGGGCGCGCGCTACCGCGAACTGGCGGACAAGATTTCCGAAGCGCTCTCATTCATGGACGCCATCGGCATCCGTCACGACAAACAGCCGGTGATAAGCCAGGTGGAGTTCTTCACCAGCCACGAGGCCCTGCTGCTGGGCTTCGAGGAGGCTTTGACCCGCGTCGATTCCACCTCCGGCGACTGGTACGACACCAGCGCCCATCTGGTGTGGATCGGCGAACGCACACGCCAGCTCGACGGGGCGCATATCGAGTACTGCAAGGGGATCAAGAACCCCATCGGCCTGAAGGTCGGCCCTACGGTCGAGCCGGACGACCTGCTCCGCCTGATCGACGCCCTGAATCCCTCCAACGAGGCCGGGCGGCTGACCCTCTATGGCCGCTTCGGGGCCGAGAAGATCGGCGATCGCCTGCCGCGGCTGATGGCGGCGACCAAGGCGGCGGGCCGCACCGTGGTCTGGGCCACCGACCCGATGCACGGCAACACCCTGAAAGCCGCCAACGGCTACAAGACCCGCCCCTTCGACCGCATCCTGGCCGAGGTGAGGAGTTTCATTGAGATAGCTGATTCAGAAGGGGTTCACCCCGGCGGCGTTCACCTGGAGATGACTGGCCAGAACGTCACCGAATGCCTGGGCGGCGCGCGCGCCCTGACCGAGGACGAGCTCAGCCACCGCTACCACACCCACTGCGACCCGCGCCTCAACGCCGACCAGGCGCTGGAGCTCTCGTTCCTGGTGTCGGAGAAGCTGCGCGCCTATCGCGACGCCGCCCAGGTCCGCGCGGCGGGGTAGATTTAAGACAGGGCCGCGAACCAGTCGCCCAGCATCCTCGCCTGGCCGCGCATGACCTCGGTGCGGGCGGCGGCCTCGGCGTCGACGCCCCAGCGTTCCTCCTGGAAGGCCTCGTCCAGGCGCGACAGCTCGAACGCGTCGGCTGCATCCAGCGCGCCGGCGGCCACGGCGAAGGCCAGCACCGCCGAGCCGTAGAGCGCCGCGGCATAGGCCAGGCCGCTGAGGGCGAAATCGTCCATCTCCGCCGCCAGGGCCTGGGCGCGGGCCAAGGCTTCGGGAGCCTGGCGGATCGGGGCGATCCCGACCGAGGCGGCGAGCGCGAAGCCCAACCGGTCCTGCGCCCAGGCCAGCCAGGGACCCCAGGCCGCCGTCTCGCGCTCGGCCAGGGCCGCGGGCTCCTCCGCCCGATAGCAGAGCAGATCCGACCCGGCGTAGCTGGCGACCTCTCCGGCCACCGCAGCCCGCGCCGCCGCGACCCGGTCGATGGCGGTGAAGGCCAGGCGCGTGGCCCCCATGGCGTGGGTGTCGATGCGCTCCTCCTGCGCTTCCCACTCCGCCGCGACCAGATCGCCCAGGGCCGCCGTCGGCAGGATCAGCCGCGCCCCGGCGGGGGTCTTGGCGCCCCGTCCGTCGAGCAGCACCGCGAAACCGCCGGCGGCCGGGGCGCTGGCCGCCGCCTTGTAGAAGCGGCGCGGCTTCTCGCCCTCATCCAGCTTGGCCACGCAAATGCCTCCAATTCGTGCGACAGACTCGGTAACCTGACCCCGTTAAAAGTCGGGGCGGGCATAGCGGAGGCAGCTAGCATGGCCGCAAACCGAGACCTAGACGCCGCGATCGCGGTCACCCGTTTCGGCCTGGGCGCGAGACCCGGCGAGATCGCCGAGGCTAAGGCCGATCCCAGGGGCTGGCTGCACAGCCAGGTGATCGCGCGGGGCGCCGACCAGCCGACCTTGAACGGCGCGGCCCTTCCCGGCATGCGCGAGCGCTTCGACGGCTTCAAGACCTATCAGGTGGCGGTCAGGAACGCCGGCGCGGACATGGACGCCCGCAAGGCGGCGGCCCAGTCGCTGAACGCGGGCAATGTCGATGAGATGCTGGCCCGCTTCCAGCTCGCCTCCACCACCCCGGCGGGCTTTCGCGAGCGCTGGACCCTGTTCTGGGCCAACCATTTCACTGTCGCGGCCAAGGCCCCGCAGGTGGCCATCGCCACCGGGCCCTTCGAACGCGAGGCGATCCGGCCTCATGTGTTCGGCCGGTTCGAGACCCTGCTCGGGGCCGCCTCGCGCCATCCGGGAATGCTGCTCTATCTCGACCAGGCCCAGTCGGCTGGACCGGACAGCCAGGCCGGCAGGAACCGCAAGCTCGGCCTGAACGAGAACCTCGCCCGCGAGATCATGGAACTGCACACGGTCGGCGCGGATGCGGGCTACACCCAGGCCGACGTCACCGAATTCGCCCGGGCCTTGACCGGCTGGTCCATGGGCGGCCTCAACGCCGGGGCCGACCAGGGCGCCTACATCTATCGCGCCGTCATGCACGAGCCCGGCCCCCGGCAGATCATGGGCCGCCGCTATGGCGACGGCCAGGAGGAGCAGGGGGCGAAGGTCCTGGCCGACCTGGCCAACCACCCGGCCACCGCCGCGCATATCGCGCGCAAGCTGGCGATCCATTTCGTCGCCGACGAGCCGCCGCCCCCCCTGACCGCCCGCCTGGAAAAGGCCTTCCGCGACAGCCGCGGCGATCTCGCCATGGTCGCCGAGGCCCTGATCGCCGCGCCCGAAGCCTGGGACCCCGCCCAGGCCAAGCTGAAGACCCCCTATGAGTTCCTGGTCTCGGGGTACCGGGCTGCGGCCGCCGCCCCAAGCGTGGGACCGCGCGAGGTGGCCCAGCCCCTGACCCTCCTCGGCCAGCGCCCGTTCGGGGCGCCCCAGCCCAACGGTTGGTCCGACCTGACCGCCGACTGGGCGGCCCCCGACGCCATCGTCAAGCGCCTGGGCTGGGCGCGCGCCTTCTCCGCCCGCTACGCCCCGATGGACCCGCCGGTCGAGGTCGCCGACGCGGCCCTGGGCGCGCAGTTGTCGACGGCCACCCACACCGCCGTTTCCCGGGCCGAAAGCCGCGACGAAGCCTTCGCCCTCCTCCTGATGTCGCCGGAGTTCCAACGCCGATGACCGTCTCAGCCCCCCTCGCCCTCAGCCGCCGCGCCGTGCTCGCCAGCAGTTTCGGCGCCGCCTTCCTGGGGTCCCGCGCCTTCGCGGCCGCCACCGCCAACCGCAAGCTGGTGGTGATCATCGCCCGCGGCGGCATGGACGGCTGCTCGCTGATCCCGCCGATCGGCGACCCGAACTATGCGGCCCTACGCGGGCCCATCGCCATTCCCGCCGAGGCGGTGCTGAGGCTCGACGAGACCTTCGGCCTGCACCCCAAGCTGGAGAACCTCTACCGGATGAACCGGGCGGGCCAGGCGCGGATCGCGCCGGCGGTCGCGATCCCCGAACGCATCCGCTCGCATTTCGAGGCCCAGGACCTGCTGGAGAGCGGCGGCGCCAAGCTCTATGGCGCGACCACGGGCTGGCTGAACCGGGCCCTCGCCGCGGGCGGCGGCCAGCCGCTGAAGGCGCTTTCGGTCGGGGCCCAGACGCCCCTGATCCTGCGCGGTCCGACCCAGGCGCAATCCTGGTCGCCGGGAGGCGCGGCTCCCCCGTCCTCGGACCGCCTGGTCGCGGCGCTGCAGGACCTCTACGCGGGCGATCGCCTGCTCGGACCGGCCCTGGCCAGCGGCCTGCAGACCGAATCCATGGCCGACATGCTGAGCGACGGCAAAGCCCCCAACGCCGGCGACCCACAGGCCTTCGCCGTCACCGCCGCCAGGTTCCTGGCCGCGCCGAACGGACCGCAAATGGCGGTGCTGTCCCTGGACGGTTTCGACACCCACGCCCGCCAGGGCGCGGCCGAGGGCCAGCTGGCGAACCGGCTGCGCATCCTCGACCAGGTGTTGGCCGGACTGGAGACGGGTCTTGGGCCTGCCTGGAAGGACACGGTGGTGGTGGTCGCCACCGAGTTCGGCCGCACTGCGCGGATCAACGGCACCCTGGGCCTGGACCACGGCACCGCCTCGGCCCTGGTGCTGGCCGGTGGGGCCCTGAAGCCGGGGGGCATCGTCGGCGACTGGCCGACCCTGGCCGACGACAAGCTGTTCGAGAACCGCGACCTCGCCCCCACCCTCGACGTCCGTTCGGTGTTCAAGGGCGTCCTGATCGACCATATGGGCCTGGATCGCCGGGCGGTCGAAACGGCCGTCTTCCCCAACGGCGCCGCGGCCGCGCCGGTGCAGGGGCTGGTCTAGCAGCCCGCGCGAAGCTTCGCCGCGAACCGGTCCAGCTGTTCGTCCAGTTCGGCCCAGGTCTCGGCCACGTGGTCCGCCCCGGCCTCGGCCACCTCGGCGGCGGTCTGGAAGCCCCAGGCGACGCCCTGGGCGCGGACGCCCGCGGCCCTGGCCATGCGCATGTCATGGTTGGTGTCGCCGATCATCACCGTCTCCGCCGCGGCCGCGTCGAGGACCCGCATCGCCTCCAGCACCATGCCGGGGTCGGGCTTGCCCGGATGCTCGTCAGGGCAGTGGGTGGAATCGAACAGGTCGGCCCAGCCGTGCATCCGCAGCACCGACTCGACCCCGCGACGGGATTTGCCGGTGGCCATGGAGATCTTCCACCCCTGCGTCCGCAGCCGACGCAGCAGCACTTCGGCGCCTTCGTAGAGTGTCTCGACGAAGCCGGGGGCGTCGTGCCGACTCCAGAACAGTTCACGATAGCCTTCGGCCACCCGCTGGATCTCGGCCTCGGTCAGGTCGGGAGCGAGTTCGAACAGCGAATCCCGGAAGCTGAGGCCGACGACCTTGCGCGCGGCGTCATAGGACGGCGGCTCACGCCCTATGGACCGGAAGCCGTGGCTGATGGCGGCGTTGATGGTGGCCCGGCTGTCGACCAGGGTGCCGTCGACGTCGAAGATCGCCAGCGGCCGGCGGGTCACCGCCGTCGGCCCCGTTGCGGGAACGGATCGGCCTCGGCCTCGTGGGGATCGAAGCCGAAGCGGTCGAAACCGAGCTTCAGCTCACGGCTGATCGGCGCCTCGATGATCAGCGAGCCGCGCGAGGGATGCGGCAGCTCGAGCCGGCGGGCGTGCAGCTGCAGCTTCAACCCCTCGGACATGGCCGCGGCCGCTTCGTCCGAGTACTTCGGATCTCCCAGGATCGAATGGCCGATCGCCTTCATGTGGGCGCGCAGCTGGTGGGTGCGCCCGGTCAGGGGCCGCAACGCCATCCAGGCGGCGCGGTGGGCGGCGCGGGCGATGGTGACATATTCGGTCTCGGCCGGCTCGGCCCCGAACTCCTCGGGATCGGCCGGGACCACCAGCTCGCGGTCGCCGACTCCCTTCTTCACCAGAGGCAGTTCGATCAGGCCGGCGGCGGGCTTTGGATTGCCTGAGACGATGGCCCAATAAGTCTTCTTCGCCCGTCGCTTGGCGAAGGCTCCTGAGAGATTCGCCGCCGCCGACGGGCTCTTGCCGAGCAGCAGGACGCCGGAGGTGTCGCGGTCGAGCCGGTGCACCAGCCGCGGCCGGTCCATCCCCTCGCCCCAGGCGCTGAGCAGGCGGTCGATGTGGTGGAGGGTCTTGGTGCCGCCCTGGACCGCCAGGCCCGAGGGCTTGTTCAGGGCCAGGACCTCCTCGTCCTCGTACAGCACCAGCGACCTGGCGTAGGCGATGTCGCGGCTGGTCAGTCCCGCCTCGCGCTTTTCCCCTGCCGGCGGGGCGTCGGGCAACGGCGGCACGCGCACCTGGGCCCCGGCCGCCAGGCGATCCTCCGGCTTGGCCCGCGCCCCATCGACGCGAATCTGGCCGGAGCGGGCCAGCTTCTGGATCTGCACATGGTTGAGGTGCGGCCAACGCCGCTTGAACCAGCGGTCGAGGCGCACGCCCTCTTCGGCGGCGCCGACGATCAGGGTGCGGACTTCACGGACGCTCAACTGAAGACCTTCCGAACCGCCAACAGGCCCAACATCAGGCCGAGAATGGAAAACACAACCGATCCAAGGATGTAGGCCGCCATGGCGCCATAGGCCCGCCGCTCCAGCATCAAGACTGCCTCCAGCGAGAAGCTGGAGAAGGTGGTGAACCCGCCCAGCACCCCGACCGCCAGCAGCAGCCGCCAGCGCATCCCCGCTTCAGACACCTTCAGGGCCAGCACCCCCACCAGCACGCCCATCAACAGGCTGCCCAGGACGTTGATGAAGGCGGTGGCCAGATAAGGCTGGCCCGGTCCGAACAGGCGGCCATAGCCGACCCCGGTCAGATAGCGCGCCATGGCGCCCGTCGCGCCGCCCACGCCCACGAGCAGGAGGTTGATCATGGGGGTTGTTTAGCGGAGACGGAGGTAAATGTCCCCTTCCCGCAAAGGGAGCGCCGGCAAGGTCTACTGCGGGACCAGCCGTCCGTCCTTCAGGGCGAACACCCGGTCCATATAGCCGGCCAGCTCCATGTTGTGGGTGGCGATCAGCGCGGCGACGCCCTGGATCCGGGCCAGGTCGAACAGGGCCTGGAACACCGCGCCGGAGTTGGCCGGATCGAGGTTGCCGGTGGGCTCGTCGGCCAGGACCAGGCGCGGGTTGTTGGTCAGGGACCGCGCGATGGCCACCCGCTGCTGCTCGCCGCCGGACATCTGGGCGGGCTGGTGCTGCAGACGCTCGCCCAGGCCCATGTGGACCAGCAATTCCTCCGCCCGCGCCAGCGCCGCCTTGCGGTTCGCCCCGGCGATCAGGGCCGGCAGGGCCACATTGTCCAGGGCGCTGAACTCGGGCAGCAGGTGATGGAACTGGTAGACGAAGCCGATGGCGTTGAGCCTGAGCCGCGTGCGCTGGCGGTCGCCCATCTTGAAGGTGTCGACCCCGTCCAGGACGATGCGGCCGCCCGTGGGCCGTTCGAGCAGGCCGGCGGCGTGCAACAGGCTCGACTTGCCCGATCCCGACGGCCCGATCAGGCCGACGATCTCGCCGGGATAGACGTCGAGATCCACCCCCTTCAGCACATGCAGGGTGCGCTCCCCGGAGGGGTAGCTGCGCACCAAGTCGCGGACGCTGAGCGCCGGGGTGCCCTCACTCATAGCGGAGCGCCTCCACCGGATCGAGACGCGACGCCCGCCACGCCGGCGGCAAGGTCCAGATGAAGCTCATCAGCAGGGAGAACAGGGTGACGATGGCCACCTCCGACCATTCGATCCGGGCGGGGATGCGGGCCAGGAAATAGGTGTCGGGCGAGAAGACGCTGACCCCCGTCACCCGTTCGACCACCGATTGGATCGGGTCGATGAAGATGCAGAACAAGGAACCGAGCACGAGACCGGTCAGGGTGCCGAGCGCCCCGATCGAGGCCCCGGCCATGAAGAAGATCCGCAGGATGGCCATCTGGCTCGCCCCCATGGTGCGCAGGATGGCGATGTCCCGGCTCTTGTTCTTCACCAGCATGACCAGGCCGGAGATGATGTTCATGGCGGCGATGGCCACGATCATCATCAGGATCAGCCGCATGGTGGTCCGCTCCACCTGCAGGGCGTTGAAGAAGCTGTGGTTTCGGTCGCGCCAGTCGGTGACCAGCGCCCCGGCGCCCGCGGCGTTCCGGACGGCGGGCAACAGCTTGTCGAGGGAGTCGGGGTCGGCTAGGTTGACCTCGATCAGGTCGATGGCGCTGTCGCGGCCGAAGAACAGCTGGGCCTGCTCCATCGGCATGTAGATGAAGGCCGCGTCGTATTCGCTCATGCCGACGCTGAAGACCCCGCCCACGGTGTAGCTCTTGCGCCGGGGCGCGGCCCCGAACACCGTCGCGCCGGCGCTGGGGGAGATCAGGGAGAGGGTGTCGCCGGCCTTGACCCCCACGGTCTCGGCCAGGCGCGCGCCGACCAGGACGATGTCGCCGCCGTAGTCCCCCTCGCCGAACCCCTTCAACGAGCCCTGGCGCATGTTGCCCGCGATGATCGAGGTGGCGGCGAGGTCGGCGGGGCGCATCCCCCGGACGATGCCGCCGGTGATCTGGGTCGGGCCGGTGACCATGGCCTGGGCCTCGACCACCGGAACCACCTGGACCACGCCGGGCACGGCGCGCAGGCGGGCGATCATGGCCTCGCGCCCCGGACCGTTTGCGGCCGGGCCGGAGACGTAGATGTGGCCATTGAAGCCCAGGATCCGGGTCAGCAGCTCGGTGCGGAAGCCGTTCATCACCGACATGACGATGATCAGCACCGCCACCGCCAGGGTGACGCCGACGAAGGAGATCAGCGAGATCAGGGCCACCCCGCCATGCTTGCGCTTGGCCCGCAGGTAGCGCGCGGCGATGGAGCGCTCCCAGGCCGAGAACGGGCCGGCGGTGGGATAGACGGCGGGTTTGCCCATCAATAGGCCCGGGCCACGAGGATGGTCTCGACCGCCGGGGCGCCGGTGAAGATGCACGGGCCCAGGGACCCGGCCGGCTGGACAGACGGGGTGTTGCGGATGGTGAGCTTCAGGGCCTTCAGCCGCTGGTCGACCTTGTCCAGTTCCGCCCCGGTGGGCTTGGACCACGCCACCCGGACCCAGCCTTTGAACGCCGACGCCGCCTCGTCGTCGGCGGCGGGACCGAAATAGTCGGCCAGGCCGTCGAAGTCGGCGATCCCGTCCACGATATTGGCCTCCAGCCGCTGCTTGGCCTCGGCGTAGAGGGCGGCCTGGATCTCGGCCAGCAGGGCCGGAACCGAGCCCAGGAAGGCGCCGCGGTCGGCGTTCAGCGAGCGCACCTTGTCCCCGTCGCGGATCTGGTCGCGGCGCATGTAGGTCACCTGGCCGCCGGCGGCGTCGCGCGGGCCGATCTCGACGATGATCGGCGCGCCCTTGCGCACCCAGTTCCAGCGCTTCTCCGACGACTTGATCGGCTTCTTGTCGAGCAGGGCCCGGACCGGCTGGCCGAGCGCCGTCAGGCCGGTCAGGTCGCGGACCAAGGCCTCGCCATAGGCCAGCACCTCGGCGTCCTCGGGTTTGTCGCGCAGCATGGGCACGACCACGATCTGACGCGGGGCTATGGCGGGAGGAAGGCGAAGGCCGTCATCGTCGCCGTGGGTCATGATCACCCCGCCGATCAGCCGGGTGGAGACCCCCCAGCTGGTCGTATGGGCATGGGCCCAGTCGCCCTTGTCGGTCTGGAAGCGGATGTTCTGGGCTTCGGCGAAACCGACGCCCAGATAATGCGAGGTGCCGGCCTGCAGGGCCTTGCCGTCCTGCATCATGGCTTCGATCGAATAGGTGTTCACCGCCCCGGGGAAGCGCTCGTTCTCGGGCTTCTCCCCCGCGACCACGGGCATGGCCAGGACGGTCTCGGCGAACTCGCGATAGACCTCCAGCATCTTCAGGGTCTCTTCCCGGGCCTCCGTCATGTCGGCGTGGGCGGTGTGGCCCTCCTGCCAGAGGAATTCGGAGGTGCGCAAGAACAGGCGCGTGCGCATCTCCCAGCGCACTACGTTGGCCCACTGGTTGATCAGCAGCGGCAGGTCCCGGTAGCTCCTCACCCAGCGGGAGAAGGCGTCGCCGATGATGGTCTCGGAGGTCGGCCGCACGATCAGCGGCTCCTCCAGCCTGGCGTCGGGATCGACCTCCAGCTTGCCGTCTACGGTGCGCAGGCGGTGGTGGGTGACGACCGCCATCTCCTTGGCGAATCCCTCGACGTGGTCGGCCTCCTTGGCCAGGAAGCTCATCGGGATGAACAGGGGGAAATAGCAGTTCTCGTGCCCGGTCGCCTTGATGCGCCGGTCTAGCTCGGCCTGGATCAGCTCCCAGACGCCGTAGCCCCATGGCTTGATCACCATGGCCCCGCGCACCGGGCTGGTCTCGGCCATGTCGGCTTCGCGCACGACGGCCTGGTACCAATCGGGAAAATCGGCGCGGGTGACGCTGAGCGCCCTTTGCATGTTCACTGAGTCTCCGGAAAAAGCCTGACGCTTCCATAGCGGGCGAGGCCGTGGCGACCAAACAAGAAAGGGCCGCGTCCTTGTGAGACGCGGCCCGAAGTTATCGCCACCGGAACATCAGGAGCAGCCGGAGGACCGGCATGGGACCCCAAATGCCCGGTCGCGGCGGACGGGTCATGCGCTGCGGACCGGAGTCGGCGAGATCGTCCGCGGGCGCCGATTGTTTGGGCGAAGGACGCAGCGGCGCCTAAACCGCAGGCGTTACGCCGCGATCAGTGGAACCCGGACGGCCCGGCCGGCAGCGGCGGCAGGGTGATCAGGTGGAACTCCAGCACCGCCATCAGCACCAGGAGGCAGATCGCCGACACCCAGGTGGTGGTGATGAACTTCCGCTTCAGGTTGGGGTTGACCGGCGAGGCCGGGTCGCCGCCGCCGGGGACGTCGATCCCCTCCTGGTGGTGGTTCTTGATCCCCCACGGCAGCACGGCGAACAGCACCGTCCACCAGATGACGAAATAGACCGAGATGTAGAAGACCACGCCCATGGGCTGTTCCTATACCCGGACCACCAGGGTCTCGACCACGGGACGGCGCTCCCATATCCGCTGGGAGGCTTTCTTCAGGGTGCGGGCGACCGCGGCCTCGACCGAGCCGTCCTCCTGGCGCTGTTCGGGCCCGAGCTTTTTGATCGCCCCTTCGGCTTCCTCGGCCAGGTCGGTCAGGGCGTCTTCCAGGGTGTAGTCGTCGTCGCCGGGCAGGCCGATGGAGCGCACCGCCACCTCGGCAGCGAGGCGGCCCTTGCGGTCCAGGATCACCGAAACCATCAGCACCCCGTTGGCGGCGGCGTGGCGGCGTTCGCGCAAGGGGTCGCTGTTCTCGGGCGTCAGCACCCCGCCGTCGAGGAACAGGCGGCCGGATTCGACCTCGGCGATCACCGCGGCGCGACCGGGGGCCAGGCGGACCATGTCCCCGTTGCGGGGCGCGATCTGCTCGGGCACCTGCAGGTCGCGGGCGAAGGCCACGTGCTCGAGCAGATGGCGGCGCTCGCCGTGGGTGGGGACGGCGATCTGCGGCCGCACCCACTGGTACATCTGGGCCAGCTCCCCGCGGCAGGGGTGGCCGGAGACGTGGATGCCCGGATGGTCGCGCTCGGTGTAGAGGCGCACGCCCCGGTCGGCGAGCTTGTTCTGCAGGTTGCGGATGGGGATGTCGTTGCCCGGGATGACCCGCGAGGAGAAGATACAGCTATCCCCTTCCCCCAGCTTGACGTGGGGGTGGGAGCCGTCGGCGATGCGGGACAGGGCCGCGCGCGCTTCGCCCTGGCTTCCGGTGCACAGATAGAGAATCTTGTCCGGCGGGAAGTGGCCGCACTCGGTGTCGGCGATGAACGGTTTCACGTCGCTGAGCAGGCCAACCGACTTGGCGGCGGCGGTGATCCGGTGCATCGAGCGGCCGACCAGGGCCACGCGGCGCCCGGCATGCTCGGCGGCGCGGATGACGCTGTCGAGGCGGGCGACGTTGGAGGCGAAACAGGCCACCGCCACCCTGCCCTTCAGGCCGCCGATCAGCTTGAACAGGGCCTCGCTGACGCCCTCCTCCGAGCCGGACTCGCCCTCGACGAAGACGTTGGTGGAGTCGCAGACCATGGCCAGCACGCCCTCGTCGCCGAAGCGGCGGATGGCGCCCATGTCGGCCACGGCGCCGACCATCGGCGCGTCGTCCAGCTTCCAGTCGCCGGTGTGCAGGATCGTGCCCAGCGGCGTCTTGATGGCCAGGCCGTTCGGCTCGGGGATGGAGTGGGCGACGGCGAAATAGGTCACCTCGAACGGTCCGAGCTTCACCTTGCCGCCGAGGGGAACCTCGGTCAGCGACACTTCGTCCAGGATGTTGGCGTCGCGCAGCTTCTCGCGGATCAGGAAAGCGGTGAAGGGGGTGGCGAAGAGGGGCGCCTTCAGCCGCGGCCACAACCAGCCCAGGGCGCCAATGTGGTCCTCGTGGGCGTGGGTGAGGACGATGCCCAGGATGTTCTCGGCCTGGTCCTCGATGAAGCTCGGGTCCGGCATGATGATGTCGACGCCCGGGGTCGAGGGGTCGCCGAAGGTCACGCCCACGTCGACGATGATCCACTTGCGATCGTCGGGGGGCCCGAAGCCGTAGAGGTTGAAGTTCATGCCAATCTCGTTCGACCCGCCGAGCGGCAGGAAGACGAGTTCGTCGTTTTTTGCAGGAATCATGAGGGCCTTAGATGGCGATTGCGCCTGACGATTTCCAGGAGCCCCCGCAAGGTTAGATCGGGATCGAACAGATCGATGGCGGAGGTCGCGCCCTCGAACAGGGACGCGACCCCGCCGGTGGCCACGACTTTCATCGGGGTTTGATATTCGGCCTTGATGCGGGCGATCATGCCCTCGATCAAGGCGACGTAGCCCCAGAATACCCCAGATTGCATCGCCTCGACAGTGCCTGTGCCGATCACGTGGGCCGGGCGGGCGATCGCCACCCGCGGCAGCTTGGCCGCGGCGGCGTGCAGGGCCTGCATGGAAAGGTTGATGCCGGGGGCTATGGCCCCGCCCTCGAAGGCCCCGTCGGCGCCGACCACGTCGAAGGTGGTGGCTGTGCCGGAGTCGACCAGCAGCAGCGGGCCGCCGTGGGCGAGGAAGCCGCCCAGCGCATTGACCAGCCGGTCGGCCCCCGCCTCGGAGGGTTTCTGGATGCGGATGGCGATCCCGAGTTCGGCGTTCTCCCCCACCACCAGAGGCTCGACGCTGAGGTAGCGCCGCGAAAAGTTGCGCAGGTTGAACAGGGACTGGGGCACCACGCTGGAGATGATGCAATCGTCGAGGTCGGCGAACTTGAGCTCCTGCATCTGCAGCAGCTGGACCAGCCAGACCGCATATTCGTCGGCGGTGCGGGCGGCCTCGGTCGCGGTGCGCCACTGGGCGATCCACGCCGCCCCGTCGTGGACGGCGAAGAGGGTGTTGGTGTTGCCCTGCTCGATCGCCAGCAGCATGCGGTCACGCCTTCCCGAAAAACACGTCGCCGGCGGCGATGCGGCGCAAATCGCCATCCGCCAAGCGGAGCCGCAAGCGGCCCTCGGAGTCCAGCCCTTCGGCGGTCCCCTCCAGGGTTTCGTCGGCCAGGCGCGCGGTGCAGGGGCCGGGAATGCCGACGCTGCGGCCGGACCAGGCGTCGAGGATCAGGGGAAGACCGGCCTTTTCCCAAAGCTGGCGCCAGCAATCGAAGGACTTGGCCAGGACCGCCAGGGCCTGCCGCGGGGTCGGCGTGTCGCAGCCGAGCGCAAGGTGCCGGGACAGGGCTGTGGCCGGGCGCTCGACATCGGGGGGGACGGCGGACAGGTTGACCCCGATCCCCACCGCCAGCCACACCCCGCCCCTGGGCGCAGGCCCGGTCTCGACCAGGATTCCGGCGAGCTTCTCACCGTCGACCAGGACGTCGTTGGGCCACTTCAGGGAAACCAGGACCTCCGGCACATAGGCCCCGGCCAAGTCGCTCACCGCCATTGCGGCGACGAAGGAGACGCCCGCGGCCTCGGCGGCGGTCAGCGGACTGCAGGTTAGGAAGGTGGCGGCGAGGCCGCCGCCCGGGGTCCGCCATTCCCGGCCGCGGCGACCGCGGCCGGCGGTCTGGCGCTCGGCGGCGATCCACAGGGGCCCCTCCTCGCCGGCCTCTGCCCGGCGCCGGGCCTCGGCGTTGGTGGAGTCGACCGTGTCGAGCCACAGGACGGGGTCGGTCATGTCTGAATCGCCCCCCTTGGACGAAGGGAGCGCCGAGGTCGGGACCGCTCTGCAACCTGGGTCACACGATGTGGAAGGCGGTCGCCGCCAGACGCGCCAAGGGGTCCAGGGCCGCGAGCGCCGCGAGCACCAGCGGGAAGGAGAACAGGGCCGCGGCCGCGGCGATGGCGCGGGCGTCGATCGGGGCAGGATCGGTCTGACCGGGGCTGGGGTCGAACCACATGGTCTTGACCATGCGCAGATAATAGAAGGCCGCCACCACGCTGGTGACCAGGCCGAACACCGCCACAGGCCACAGGCCCGCGGCGATCGCCGCCTTGAACACGTAGAACTTGCCCCAGAAGCCCGAGAACGGCGGGATGCCCATGGTCGAGAAGGACAGGCCGGTCAGGCACAGGGCCAGGCCGGGACGCTCCTTGGCCAGGCCCGCCAGGGACGGCAGGGTCTCCATCGGCTCGCCCTTGCGGTTCAGGGCCAGCAGGCAGGCGAAGAAGCCGGTGACGTCGATCATGTAGAGGACCATGAACACCAGCAGGGCCTGGACGCCCTGCTCCGTACCGGTCGCCAGGGCCATCAGGGCGTAGCCGATGTTGGCGATCGAGGAATAGGCGAGCAGTCGCTTCAGGTTCTTCTGCACCAGGCCCGCCAGGGCCCCCACCGCCATGGAGATGACGGCGACGGCCAGGACCACCTGGGCCCATTGGTGGGTGGCGCCGGGAAAGCCCTGGAGCATGGCGCGGGTGAACAGCACCATGGCGGCCAGCTTGGGCGCGGCGGCGAGAAAGGCCACCACCGGGGTCGGCGCCCCCTCGTAGACGTCGGGCGTCCACATGTGGAAAGGCGCGGCGGCGACCTTGAAGGCCAGGCCGCAGATCAGGAACACCACCCCGAAGATCACCCCGGTCCCGGCCCCGGCGGCGACCGCGTGGGCGATCTCCGGGAAACGGACCGAACCGGCGAAGCCGTAGATCAGCGAAGCGCCGTACAGCAGAAGGCCCGAGGACAGAGCCCCGAGCACGAAATACTTCAGGCCCGCCTCGGACGAGCGGGCGTCGTCCCGGCGGAAGGCGGCCAGGACGTAGGTGGCCAGCGACATCAGCTCGACGCCCAGATAGAGCGAGATCAGGTCCCCGGCCGAGGCCATGACGCCCATGCCGAGGGCGGCGAGCAGGATCAGCACCGGATATTCGAACCTGGCTCCATTCAGCCGGTGCAGCCAGCGGTCGCCGAGCAGGATGGCGATGGCGCTCATCAGATAGATCGCCACCTTGGCGAAGGCCGAGGCCTGGTCGGCGACGAAGCCGCCGGAGAAGGCCGCGCCCATGGGGCCCCAGCAGGCGGCCGCGGCGGCGGCGGCGAGCACCAAGCCCGCGCCGGTGGAGACGAGGCTCGTCGAACGGTCGCCGCGGAAGGCGCCGACCACCAGCAGGACCAGTGCGCCGATAGCCAGGACCAGCTCGGGCAGAGCGATCCCCAGGGCGCCGGAAAAACTCATCTCTCTTACGTCCCCGTCTTCGATTAGAGGCCGGCGCCGGCGCGCCAGAGGTGGAGCAGTTGGTCGACCGCCGGCCCGGTGACCTGGAACACCAGGTTCGGCTGCACGCCCAGGACCAGGGTGCCGACGATCAGCGGGGTGAAGATGGCCACCTCGCGCAGCTCCAGGTCGGCGATCGCCGCCAGTTTCGGATTGGCCAGTTCGCCGAAGATGACCCGGCGATACAGGCTGAGCGCATAGACCGCCGACAGGATCACCCCGGAGGCCGCGAACAGGGCGGTCCAGGTCGAGGCGCCATAGGCCCCGGTCATGGTCAGGATCTCGCCGACGAAGCCCGAGGTGCCCGGCAGGCCGACGTTGCCCATGGTGAACAGCATGAAGGTCGCCGCATAGAGGGGCATGCGGGTCACCAGGCCGCCGTAGAAGGCGATCTCGCGAGTGTGCATGCGGTCGTAGACCACGCCAACGCAGAGGAAGAGCGCGCCCGAGATCACCCCGTGGCTCAGCATCTGGAAGATCGCGCCCTGCTCGCCCACGGCGTTGCCGGAGAAGATCCCCATGGTCACGAAACCCATGTGCGCGACCGACGAATAGGCGATCAGCTTCTTGAAATCGACCTGCCGGAAGGCGACCAGCGAGGTGTAGACCACGGCGATCACGCTGAGCGCGAAGATCAGCGGCGTGAAGAACTGCGAAGCCTGCGGGAACATCGGCAGCGAGAAGCGCATGAAGCCGTAGCCGCCGAGCTTCAGCAGGATGCCGGCCAGGATCACCGAACCGGCGGTCGGGGCCTCCACGTGGGCGTCGGGCAGCCAGGTGTGGACCGGCCACATCGGCAGCTTCACCGCGAAGGAGGCGAAGAAGGCGAGCCACAGCCATCTCTGGACGGCCGGGTCGAAGTGATAGGTCATCAGCTCGGGGATCGAGCTCGTGTGGCTGATGCCGATCATCGCCAGGATCGCGGCCAGCATCAGGACCGAACCCAGAAGGGTGTAGAGGAAGAACTTGAACGCGGCGTAGACCCTGCGCTGCCCGCCCCAGATGCCGATGATGAGGAACATCGGGATCAGGCCGAACTCGAAGAAGATGTAGAACAGCACGATGTCGAGCGCGCAGAAGACGCCGATGATCAGCGTCTCCAGAAGCAGGAACGCGAACATGTATTCCAACACGCGCTTCTCGATCGATTTCCAGGAGGCCGCGATGCAGATCGGCATCAGGAAGGCGGTCAGCAGCACGAAGAGGACGGAGATCCCGTCCACCCCCATGCGGTAGCTGAAGCCCGCGAACCAGGGCGTCTCCTCGACGAACTGGAACCCCGCGTCGTTCGGGTTGAACTGCACGACCAGCAGGACCGACAGCGCCAGCGTCGCGAGGGTGGCGACCAGCGCGATCCACTTCGAAGCCTCGACGGTCTTCGGATCCTGCGGCTTGCCGAACAGGCGCAGCGCCAGGATGCCGACGACGCCCAGCAGCGGCGCATAGGTGATGAGGGAGAGGATGGGCATGTCGCGGCGCTCCCTTACGCGTTCCAGACCCAGAGGGCGTAGGAGAGGATGGCCGCGACGCCCAGGAGCATCACGAAGGCGTAGTGGTAGAGGAAGCCGGTCTGTAGCCGCCCTGCCCCCTTGCCGATCTGATAGGAGACCGCGGAGACGCCGTCGGGTCCGAGCCCGTCGATGATCTTCTGGTCGCCGCCCTTCCAGAAGAGGTCGCCCAGGAACTTCGCCGCGCGGACGAAGGTCGCGTCATAGAGTTCGTCGACGAACCACTTGTTGTAGAAGAACAGGTAGAGGGGACCGCGGTTAGCCGCGAGGCGTGCGCCCAGCCCCTCGCGCATCAGATAGACGTAGGCCGCGATCAGCAGGCCGAGCACCGAGACGGTGAGCGGCGCGAGCACGATCCACTCCGGCGGCTCGCGGCCGGCGAGGACGTGGTTGCTGGCCGCGGTGAAGATCGCGCCGCGCCAGAACTCCACCTGCTCGGCGCCGACGAACTTCTCGGCGAAGGCGAAACCGGCGGCGACGGCGCCGATGGAGAGCAGGATCAGCGGCAGGCGCATGGTCCACGGGCTCTCGTGCGGCAGGCTCACGTGCTCGCCGTGGTCGGGCTCGGAATGCGTCTCGATCTGGGCGGCGCTCGCATGGTCGTCGGCGTGGCCATGATCGTCGTGCGCGTGATCGCGGTTGTGCCAGTGGTGCTTCAGGTCCTCGGACGTCCAGCGGGCATGGCCGTTGAAGGTGAAGAACGCCAGGCGCCAGGAATAGAAGGCGGTCATGCCGGCGACGAAGACCCCGATCACCCAGGCGAAGTAACCCATCGGGTCCCCCGCCACGCCCGCCTCGTAGCCGGCGTGGATGATCGAGTCCTTGGAGTAGAAGCCGGCAAAGCCGAGATCGAGGCCAGGGATGCCCAGCCCTGTGATGGCGATGGTGCCAATGGTCATGACCGCGAAGGTCACCGGCAGGTACTTCGCCAGGTTGCCGTAGCGGCGCATGTCCTGTTCGTGAGCCATGGCGTGGATCACCGAGCCCGCGCCCAGGAAGAGCAGCGCCTTGAAGAAGGCGTGGGTGAAGAGGTGGAACATCGAGGCCTGGTAGGCGCCGACGCCGGCGGCCATGAACATGTAGCCGAGTTGCGAGCAGGTCGAGTAGGCGATCACCCGCTTGATGTCGTTCTGCACCATGCCGACGGTGGCGGCGAAGAGCGCGGTGACGGCGCCGATGACGACCACGATGTGCTTGGCGACCGGCGCGTACTCGAACATCGGCGACAGCAGGCAGACCATGTAGACGCCGGCCGTGACCATGGTCGCGGCGTGGATCAGGGCCGAGACCGGCGTCGGGCCTTCCATAGCATCGGGCAGCCAGACATGCAGACCGATCTGCGCCGACTTGCCCATCGCGCCGATGAACAGCAGCACGCCAATGACCTCGAAGGCGGAGAACGTGCCGCCGAGTACGGAATATGTGTCGGCCTGGTGCTGCGCGACGGC
>DATJHI010000021.1:0-53580 GCA_035493955.1 Caulobacteraceae bacterium
AGGCGCCCACCGCCACGGAGATCAGGGCGATGGCGACCAGCACCTGCTGCCACTGGCCGGCCGCGCCGCCGAAACCCTGGGCCAGCGCGCGGGCGAACAGCACCATGGCGGCGAGCTTGGGGGCTGCGGCGAAGAAGGCCACGACCGGGGTCGGCGCGCCCTCGTAGACGTCCGGCGTCCACATGTGGAAGGGCGCGGCGGAGACCTTGAAGGCCAGGCCGCAGACCAGGAAGATCAGGCCGAACAGCACGCCGGTGTTGGCGCCGTGGTGCACCGCGACCGAGATGTCGGCATAGACCGTCGAGCCGGCGAATCCGTAGACCAGGCTCGCGCCGTAGAGCAGCAGGCCCGACGAGAGCGCGCCCAGCACGAAATACTTCAGGCCCGCTTCCGAGGCCCTGGCGTCGTCGCGGTACATGGCGGCCAGCACATAGAGCGCCAGGGAGTGCAGCTCGACGCCGACGTAGAGCGAGATGAGGTCGCCCGAGGAGGCCATCATCCCCATGCCGAGCGCGGCGATGAGGATCAGGATCGGGAACTCGAAGTTGGTCACGCCCCGACGGGCGAACCAGCGCTGGCCGAGCGGGATACAGACCGCGCTCGCCACATAGATCGCCACCTTGGCGAAGGCCGCGCCGGCGTCGAACACCAGGCCGCCGGCGAAGGCCGAGCCGAACGGCTGGGTGGCGGCCGCGACCGCCGCGCCGATCAGCACCAGCACCGCCGCCCAGCCGACCAGCTGATAGCTCTTCGGCGAGAAGGCGCCCACGACCAGCAACACGAGCGCGCCGATGGCGAGCGCCAGCTCAGGCTGGGCGATCGCAAGGGCTGCGGAGAAATCCATTACCACTTAGCCCCCGATGGCCGCGCGATAGGCCGCCGTCAGATGGTCGACGGAGGCCCCGGTGAAGTTGAAGACGATCTTGGGCACGACGCCCATGACGAGGGTCGCGACCATCAGCGGCGCGAAGATCACCACCTCGCGCCACTCGAGGTCGGCGATGCCGGCGAGCTTCGGATTGGTGATCTCGCCGAACACCACGCGCCGGTAGACGGTGAGCATGTAGACCGCCGAGAGGATCACGCCGGTGGCCGCCAGGATCGCGGTCCAGGTGGACGCGCCGTAGGTTCCGGTCATCGACAGGATCTCGCCGACGAAGCCCGAGGTGCCCGGCAGGCCGACATTGCCCATGGTGAACAGCATGAAGACCGCCGCGTACCAGGGCATGCGGTTCACCAGCCCGCCGTAGAAGGCGATCTCGCGGGTGTGCATGCGGTCGTAGATGACGCCGACGCAGAGGAACAGGGCGCCCGAGATCAGCCCGTGGCTGAGCATCTGGAAGATCGCCCCCTGCACGCCCTGGGCGTTGCCGGAGAAGATGCCCATGGTCACGAAGCCCATGTGGGCGACGGATGAATAGGCGATCAGCTTCTTGATGTCGGTCTGCCTAAACGCCACCAGAGAGGTGTAGACGATGGCGATCACGCTCATGGCGAAGATCAGCGGCGTGAACAGGGTCGAGGCGTGGGGGAACATGGGCAGGCTGAAACGCAGGAAGCCGTAGCCGCCCATCTTCAGCAGGATGCCGGCCAGGATCACCGAGCCGGCCGTGGGCGCCTCCACGTGGGCGTCGGGCAACCAGGTGTGGACCGGCCACATCGGCATCTTCACCGCGAAGGAGGCGAAGAAGGCCAGCCACAGCAACACCTGCAGGCGCGGATCGAAGTGGAAGGCCATCAGGGCCGGGATCGAGCTGGTGTGGGCGATGCCGATCATGGCCAGGATCGCCGCCAGCATCAGCACCGAGCCGAGCAAGGTGTAGAGGAAGAACTTGTAGGCCGCGTAGACCCGGTTCTTGCCGCCCCAGACCCCGATGATCAGGAACATCGGGATCAGGCCACCCTCGAAGAAGATGTAGAACAGCACGAGGTCGGTGGCGCAGAAGACGCCGACCATCAGCGTCTCGAGCAGCAGGAAGGCGACCATATATTCGGGCAGCCGGTCCTTGATCGAGGTCCAGGAGGCGGCGATGCACAGGGGCATCAGGAAGGCCGTCAAGAGGACGAACAGCACCGAAACGCCGTCCACGCCCATGCGGTAACCGGCGCCGGCGAACCAGGGCATGTCCTCCTGGAACTGGAAGCCCGGATCGGACGGGTTGAAGTTGGCGACCAGCAGGATCGACAGAGCCAGGGTCGCCAGGGTGGCGGCCAGGGCGATCCATTTGGAAGCGGTCCCGACCTTGGCCTCGTCGCGGCCGCCGGCCAGCTTCAGGAACAGGATCGCCGCCACGCCCAGCAGCGGCAGGTAGGTGGTGAGGCTGAGGATGCCGGTCATGTCTGGTTCCTCACCGCGCCCAGGCCCAGAGGGCGTAGCTCAAGAGCCCCGCCACCCCGAGCAGCATCACGAAAGCATAATGGTAGACATAGCCGGTCTGGACCTTGCCGGTCCGCCGCCCGACCAGCATCGCCACCCAGGCAACGCCGTTGGGACCGAGGCCGTCGATGATCTTCTGGTCGCCGATCTTCCAAAAGACGTCGCCGAGGAACCTGGCGCTCTTGACGAAGACCGCGTCGTACAGCTCGTCGAAGAACCACTTGTTGTAGAAGAAGGTGTAGAGCGGGCCGCCGCGGGCGGCGAGCCTGGCCCCAAGGCCTTCCTTCACGAGATAGACGTAGGCCGCGACCAGCAGGCCGACGACGGCCGCGATCAGCGGCGCCTGGGCGGCCAGGAGCGGCGCGGGGTGCTCGCCCAGGACGGTGTTGGCCGGGGCGACGAAAATGGCGTGCTTCCAGAACTCGGCCCGGCCCTCGCCGACGAAATAGGGTTCGAAGACGAAACCCGCCGCGACGGCGCCCACCGACAGCACGAGCAACGGGACTAGCATGGTCCAGGGGCTCTCGTGCGGCTTGAACTCCCCATGGCCGTGGTCGTCCACGGCGTCGGGCAGCGGCTCGGAGTGGGTCTCGGCATGGACGGCGGCGGCGACCGCGTGGTCGTCATGGCCGTGATCGTCGTGCCCGTGGGCATGGTCGTCCTGGGCCCAGCGGGCGTGGCCGTTGAAGGTGAAGAAGGCGACCCGCCAGGAATAGAAGGCGGTCAGACCGGCCACCAGCACCCCGATCACGAAGGCGAAGTAGCCGATCGGGTTGTTCTGCCCGGCGACCCAGGCGGCGTGGATGATGGTGTCCTTGGAGTAGAAGCCGGCGAAACCCCACTCGACGCCCGGTATGCCGAGGCCGGTGATGGCGATGGTGCCGATGGTCATCACCGCATAGGTCAGCGGCATGTACTTCATCAGGCCGCCCATCTTCCGCATGTCCTGCTCGTGGTGCATGCCGTTGATCACCGAGCCCGCGCCCAGGAACAGCAGCGCCTTGAAGAAGGCGTTGGTGAACAGGTGGAACATGGCCGCCTGATAGGCGCCCACCCCGGCGGCGAAGAACATGTAGCCGAGCTGCGAACAGGTCGAATAGGCGATGACCCGCTTGATGTCGTTCTGGGTCAGGCCGACCGTGGCGGCGAACAGGGCGGTGACCGCGCCGATGACGGTGACCAGGTTCTTGGCCGCAGGCGCGTACTCGAACAGGGGCGACAGCAGGCAGACCATGTAGACGCCGGCGGTGACCATGGTCGCCGCGTGGATGAGGGCCGAGACGGGTGTCGGGCCCTCCATGGCGTCGGGCAGCCAGGTGTGCAGGAAGAACTGGGCCGACTTGCCCATGGCGCCGATGAACAGCAGGACCGCGGCCAGATCCAGGGCCGACCAGGTCGTCCAGGCGAAATGCCAGTTGGTCCCCGCCTTGGCGGCGACCATCGGGAACAGCTCGGCGAACCGGATGGTGTGGAACATCCAGTAGACGGTCATGATCCCCAGGGCGAAGCCGAAGTCGCCGACCCGGTTGACCACGAAGGCCTTGATCGCCGCGGCGTTGGCGGTGGGCTTGTGGTGCCAGAACCCGATCAGAAGGTAGCTGGCCAGGCCCACGCCTTCCCAGCCGAAGAACATCTGCATGAAGTCCGCGGCCGTCACCAGCATCAGCATGGCGAAGGTGAACAGGGACAGATAGGCGAAGAAGCGGGGCTTGGACGGGTCCGCCGCCATGTAGCCCCACGAATAGAGGTGCACCAGGGCCGAGACCGTGGTCACCACGATCAGCATGACCGCCGACAGGGTGTCGAGGCGGATCGACCAGAACGATTGGAAGTCGCCGACGCCGATGAAGGGCGCGAGGGTGAAGGTCTGAGCCTCCATCCCGCCCCAGGTCACCTGGCCGAAGGTGTACCAGCTGAGCGCGCAGGACAGGAACAGCAAGCCGGTGGTGACGGCCATGGAGGCCTTGTCGCCGATCCTGCGGCCGAACAGGCCGGCGACGGCGGCGGCGAACAGCGGGCCGAACACCAGAAGGGTAAGCAGAAGCTTCATGGGTCCGCGCTCAGCCCTTCATCATATTGGCTTGGTCCACGGCGATGTCGCCGCGGTTGCGGAAGAAGGTGACCAGTATGGCCAGGCCGACGGCGGCTTCGGCCGCGGCGACGGTCAGGACGAACATGGCGAAGATCTGCCCGACCACGTCGTGCAGATAGACCGAGAAGGCCACCAGGTTGATGTTCACCGCGAGCAGGATCAGCTCGATCGCCATCAGGATGACGATGATGTTGCGGCGGTTCACGAAGATGCCGAACACGCCGATGGTGAACAGCATGGCCGCGACGGCCAGATATTGCGACAGGCCGACGCCCGAGCTCATTCGACGATCCCCTCGCCCGTCTTCACCTCGACCACGACCATTCCGAGCGCGGGCGTGCGTCCGGTCTGGGCGGCGATGTTCTGGCGCTTGACGCCGGGGCGATGGCGCAGCGTCAGGACGATCGCTCCGATCATGGCCACCAGCAGCACCAGGCCCGCCGCCTGGAAGAAGTAGATGTAGTCGGTATAGAGCACCCGCCCGATGGCCTCGGTGTTGGAGACCCCCGACGGCAGGGTGTCGACGGCATGGGCGGCCGCGCCGCGCGCAGCCACCGCGCCGGAGACCAGGATCATCTCCGCCAGGAGCACGCCGGCGACCACCAGGCCCGCGGGCAGATAGCGGGCGAAGCCGGTCCGCAGGGACCCGAAGTCCACGTCCAGCATCATCACCACGAACAGGAACAGCACCGCGACGGCGCCGACGTAGACCACCACCAGCAGCATGGCCAGGAACTCGGCCCCGAGCAGCACGAACAGGCCGGCGGCGGTGAAGAACGAGGTGATGAGGAACAGCACCGAGTGCACGGGATTGCGCACCGAGACCACCAGGAGGGCGGACCCGATCATGATCGCCGAAAGCACGTAGAAGGCTAACGCCTGCAGATCCATGCGCGCGGTCTCGTCCTTACCCACCCCGCCCCCACCGGGCGGGGCGACCCCTTACAAAAGCTCGGTCTTCCAGACGCTCGCGCGCCCCCAGATTCGCGCCCCGCTTCTAACGGTAGGGCGCGTCCAGTTCCAGGTTCTTGGCGATCTCTCGCTCCCAACGGTCGCCGTTGGCGAGCAGCTTCTCCTTGTCGTAGAGCAGCTCCTCGCGGGTCTCGACCGTGAACTCGAAATTCGGCCCCTCGACGATGGCGTCCACCGGGCAGGCCTCCTGGCAGTAGCCGCAGTAGATGCACTTCACCATGTCGATGTCGTAGCGCGTGGTCCGGCGGCTGCCGTCGGCCCGGGGCTCGGCCTCGATGGTGATGGCCTGGGCCGGGCAGATGGCCTCGCACAGCTTGCAGGCGATGCAGCGCTCTTCCCCGCTGGGGTAGCGGCGCAGGGCGTGCTCCCCGCGGAACCGCGGCGACAGCGGGCCCTTCTCGAACGGGTAGTTGATGGTGGCCTTGGGCCGGATCATGTAGCGCATGGCCATGCCGAAGGCGCCCACGAAGTCCATGAGCGCCGCGCCCTTGGCGGCCTGGGTGATACGGGCGGCGAAAGACATCTGACTCTTGCTCCTCAGGCCGCGTTGCCGAACACACGCCAGGCGGCGATCAAAGCCACGGCGACCAGCGAAGTGGGCAGGAACACCTTCCAGCCCAGCCGCATCAGCTGGTCGTAGCGGTAGCGGGGGACGATGGCCTTGGCCATGGCGACCATGAAGAACCAGAAGCCGATCTTCACCGCCAGGCACAGGAACATCAGGAAGCTGGTCAGGAACGGCGGCGCCCAGGACGAGATCCAGGAGGTCGGGAACGGGAAGTTCCATCCGCCGAAGAACAGGATGGAGATCATCGCCGACATCAGCACGATGTTCATGTACTCGCCCATCATGAACAGCAGATAGGCCGAGGACGAGTACTCGACCTGATAGCCGGCCACGAGCTCGGATTCGGCTTCGGGCAGGTCGAAGGGCGGGCGGTTGGTCTCGGCCAGGGCCGAGACGTAGAACATCACCATCATCGGGAACATGACCACGATGGTGGGCCAGTTGGCCCCGCCGCCGAAGGCGTGCCAGTTCCAGAAGCCCCCGTCCTGGTGCGCCACGATGGTCGACAGGTTCATCGATCCCGACTGCAGCACCACGGTGATGATGATGAAGCCGATGGAGACCTCGTAGGACACCATCTGGGCCGCCGAGCGCAGGGCGCCGAGGAAGGGGTACTTCGAGTTGGAGGCCCAGCCTCCCATGATGATGCCGTAGACCCCCAGCGACGAGGTGGCGAGCAGGTAGAGGATGCCGACATTGATGTTCGACACCACCCAGCCGGGGGCGAACGGGATCACCGCCCAGCCGGCGAAGG
Organism: Caulobacteraceae bacterium; assembly: GCA_035493955.1. Classification (GTDB taxonomy): domain Bacteria; phylum Pseudomonadota; class Alphaproteobacteria; order Caulobacterales; family Caulobacteraceae; genus NCED01. Next base: position 6,764 of record DATJHI010000021.1, read on the forward strand.
CCAGGATCACGGTGATCAGGGGCGCCAGCAGGAACACCACCTTGTCCGCGCCCGCGGGGATGATCAGTTCCTTGAGCACGAACTTGGTCAGGTCGGCGAAGGACTGCAGCAGGCCGAAGGGACCCACCACGTTGGGGCCCTTGCGCATCTGCACCCCGGCCCAGATCTTCCGGTCGGCCAGGATCAGGAAGGCGACGGACACCAGAACGCCCACCACCACCAGCAGGATCTCGCCGACGGTGAGCAGCGTCCAGCCGCCCGGAGTGGCCCAGAAGTTGGTCATCTCGCCCTACTCCGCGGCCATGACCCGGCCCCGCGCGGTGGCGAGGGCCGAGCATTCCGCCATGGTCACGCTGGCGCGGGCGATGGCGTTGGTGAGGTAGAAATCCTCCACCGGCGAGGCGAAGGCGGTGTCGTCGAGGTCGCCCTTGGCGCCCAGGGAGTTCAGGTCCAGGGCCGCGCCGGCGGCGACGTAGTCGACCTGGCCGAAGGTCGGATGGTCGGCCATCAGCCTGGCGCGCAATTGCTCCAGGGTGTCGTAGGGCAGAGTGGCGCCCAGGGATTCCGACAGGGCCCTCAGGATCGCCCAGTCCTCGCGGGCCTCGCCCTTGGGGAAGACGGCGCGGTTGGCCATCTGCACCCGGCCCTCCGTGTTCACATAGAGGCCCGGCTTTTCGGTATAGGCGGCCCCCGGCAGGATCACGTCGGCGCGGGCGGCGCCCGCGTCCCCGTGGCTGCCCAGATAGACCACGAAGGCCTTGCCCATCCTGGCGGTGTCGAGTTCGTCGGCGCCGAGCAGGAACAGCACGTCGAGCTTGCCCTGGCCCGCCGCATCCAGCATGCCGGCCACGTCCAGACCGCCTTCGCCCGGCAGGAAGCCGAGATCGAGGCCGCCGACGCGAGCGGCCGCGGTGTGCAGGACGTTGAAGCCGTTCCAGCCGTCGCGGATCATGCCGAAGTCGGCGGCGACCTTGGCCACGGCGGCCAGCACTGCGGCCCCGTCGGCCCGGGCCAGGGCCCCCTGTCCCACGATCACGGCCGGATTCTTGGCGGCCTTCAGCACCTCGCCGAAGGCGCCCGTGGCCAGGGCCTTCAGCGAGGCGGGGCCTGCGCCCAGATAGTCGTAGTCATAGTTGAGCTGGGCCGCCTCGCCGACGACGCCGACCTTCATCTTGTCCTGCAGCCACATCTTGCGGATGCGGGCGTTGACCAGGGGCGCCTCGACGCGGGGATTGGTCCCGACCAGCAGGAGGGCGTCGCAGTCCTCCAGGCCCATGATGGTGGTGTTGAACAGATAGGCCGACCGCGACCCGCCGCCGAGCCTGGCCCCGTCCTGGCGACAGTCGATGTTCTTCACGCCCAGGCCCTTGAACAGGTCCAGGGCCGCCTTCATCGACTCGGCGTCCTGCAGGTCGCCGGCGATCACGCCGATCCTGTCGGGAGAGGCGGCCGATATCTTCGCGGCCACCGCGGCGAAGGCCTCGGCCCAGGTCGCAGGCTCCAGCCTGCCGCCCTTGCGCACATAGGGCCGGTCCAGCCGCTGGCGCATCAGGCCGTCACAGGCGTGGCGGGTCTTGTCGGAGATCCACTCCTCGTTGATCTCCTCGTTCACTCGCGGCAGCACCCGCATGACCTCGGGGCCGCGGGCGTCGACGCGGATGGCCGAGCCCAGGGCGTCCATGACGTCGATGGAATCGGTCTTCTTCAGTTCCCACGGGCGGTAGTTGAAAGCCCAGGGTTTGTGCGTGAGCGCGCCGACGGGGCAGATATCGGCCAGGTTGCCGGACAGCTCCGAGGTGACGGCGGCTTCCAAATAGGTCGTGATTTCAGCGTCTTCGCCGCGGGAGATCATGCCGATCTCCGGCGTGCCGGCGATTTCGGAGGCGAAGCGCACGCAGCGGGTGCACTGGATGCACCGGGTCATCACCGTCTTGATCAGCGGACCCATGAACTTCTCTTCGACCGCCCGCTTGTTCTCCAGATAGCGGGTGTCGTCGCGGCCATAGCCCATGGTCTCGTCCTGGAGGTCGCATTCGCCTCCCTGGTCGCAGATCGGGCAGTCCAGCGGGTGGTTGATCAGCAGGAACTCGAGCACGCCCTGGCGCGCCTTCTTCACCATCGGGGTGTTGGTGAAGATCTCCATGTTGTCGCTGGCCGGCAGGGCGCAGGACGCCTGGGGCTTGGGCGGCCCCGGCTTCACCTCGACCAGGCACATGCGGCAATTGCCGGCGATGGACAGCCGCTCATGGTAGCAGAACTTGGGGATCTCCTCCCCCGCCAGTTCCGCGACCTGCATCGCGGTCATGCCGGGCTCGAATTCGATCTCGACGCCGTTGACCTTAGCCTTGGGCATGTCTCACTCCGCCGCGATCAAGGTGGCGCCCTGCACGTGGGGCTTGCCGGAACGGTATTCGGCGATCCGCGCCTCCACCTCCGGGCGGAAGTGGCGGAACAGCCCCTGGATCGGCCAGGCCGCCGCGTCGCCCAGGGCGCAGATGGTGTGGCCCTCGACCTGGGTGGTGACCTCGAGCAACAGGTCGATCTCCTTGGGATCGGCGTTTCCCTGCGCCATCCGCTCCATCACCCGCCACATCCACCCCGTCCCTTCGCGGCAGGGGGTGCACTGGCCGCAGCTCTCGTGCTTGTAGAAATAGCTGATGCGGGCGATGGCCTTGATCAGGTCGGTGGACTTGTCCATCACGATCACCGCCGCCGTGCCCAGGCCCGACTTCAGTTCGCGCAGGGCGTCGAAGTCCATCAGCACGGTTTCGCACTGCTCGGCCGGGATCATCGGCACCGAGGAGCCGCCCGGGATGACGGCCTTGAGGTTGCCCCAGCCGCCGCGCACGCCGCCGCAGTGATCCTCGATCAGCTGCTTCAGCGGGATCGACATCGCCTCTTCGACGTTGCACGGCAGGTTCACATGGCCGGACACGCACATCAGCTTGGTGCCGGTGTTGTTAGGCCGGCCCATGCCGGCGAACCAGCCCGCCCCGCGGCGCAGGATGGTCCCGACGACGGCGATGGATTCGACGTTGTTCACCGTGGTCGGGCAGCCGTAGAGGCCGGCGCCGGCGGGGAACGGCGGTTTCAGGCGGGGCTGGCCCTTCTTGCCCTCCAGGCTTTCCAGCAAGGCGGTCTCTTCGCCGCAGATATAGGCGCCGGCGCCGTGGTGGACGTAGAGGTCGAAGTCCCAGCCGTGGACATTGTCCTTGCCGATCAGCTTGGCCGCGTAGGCCTGCTTGATCGCTTCCTCGAGCACCTCGCGCTCGCGGACGTATTCGCCGCGGATGTAGATGTAGCAGGCGTGGGCCTGCATGGCGAAGGAGGCGATCAGGCAACCCTCGATCAGCAGGTGCGGATCGTGGCGCATGATCTCCCGGTCCTTGCAGGTGCCGGGCTCGGACTCGTCGGCGTTGACCACGAGGTAATGGGGGCGGTCGCCGACCACCTTGGGCATGAACGACCATTTCAGGCCGGTGCCGAAGCCCGCGCCGCCGCGGCCGCGCAGACCCGAATTCTTGATTTGGTTGATGACCCAGTCGCGCCCGGCCGCCAGCATGTCGCCGGTGGCGTTCCAGCAGCCGCGCTGCCTCGCCCCCTCCAGGCCCCAGTCGTGGAGGCCGTAGAGGTTGGTGAAGATGCGGTCCTTGTCTTCGAGGATGCCGACCATGCTCAGGTCATCCCTTTGTCTTTGTTGCGCATGATTTGGCGCAGGAAATTCAGTTGCCCGCCGACGCCGACGGCCACGCCTAGCGCGACCCAGCCCAGCGAAAACCGGGAATGGCCATGGTCGATGATGTAAGTCGCGAGCCCGAAGCCGGCCATGATCAGGCCGCCGGCGCTTATGGCCAGCATCTGCATCATCTGCCGGCGCTGCTCGACCAGGGCGAGGCGTTCGTCGAAGGCGTTCATGCCGCCGGCTCCGGCTCGGGCAGGTTGGGCAGGGTGATCTTCTGGGCGGCCGAGCCGTCGTACAGCTTGGGATCGGTCAGGGTGTGGATCGCGCCTTGCGGCTCGGAGGCCTTGCGGCCGATGTAGGAGCCCGGCGCCGGGGCCTTGCCCGCGGCGAAGTCGGCGATGATGCCGGCCAGGCTTTCCGGCGTCAGGTCCTCGTAGAAGTAGTCGTTGATCTGGGCCATCGGCGCATTGCAGCAGGCGCCCAGGCACTCGACCTCCTGCCAGGTGAACAGGCCGTCCGCCGACAGGTGGTCCTTCGGACCGATCTTCTCCTTGCACAGGTCCATCAGGGCGTTGGCGCCGCGGAGCATGCACGGGGTGGTGCCGCAGACCTGGATCAGGGCCGCCTTACCCACCGGCTCGAGTTGGAACATGGTGTAGAAGGTGACGACCTCCAGCACCCGGATCACCGCCATGTCGAGCAGGCCCGCCAGCACGCGGATGGCGGGCTCGGACACCCAGCCCTCCTGCTTCTGGATCAGCCAGAGCAGCGGGATCACCGCCGACTGCTGACGGCCGGCGGGGTATTTGGCCAGCCACCATTCCACCGTCTTCATCGTTTCCGGCGTGAAGGCGAAGCTGGCGGGCTGCTCCTTGGCGAGGCGGCGGACGGACATCGCGGATCAGGCCTTCACGAAATCGACGCGGGCGATCTTGTCGCCGCGGAAGGTGTAGATGGCGGCGACCTCGAAGGGGGTCGCGTCGGGGGAGCGGAACACCCGCTCGTGGTCGATCACGGTGTTTCCCACCACCATGCGCGAGAGCAGGTCGGCGCGGTTCTGGGGGAACTGGCCGAAGGCGCCGGCGTAGCGGGCGCGATAGGCCTCGACCCCCTCCAGGTTCACCGCCCCGTTCAGGTCGGCGACCTGCACGTCGTCGGTGAAGAAGCCGCAATAGGCGTCCAGGTCCTGGGCGTTGTAGGCGTCGAGCTGCGCCTGGGCGATCTCAGCCACACTCACCGGTCGATCTCCCCGAACACGATGTCGAGGGACCCCAGGATGGCGGACACGTCGGCCAGCATGTGGCCGCGGTTCATCCAGTCCATCGCCTGCAGGTGGGGAAAGCCCGGCGCGCGGATCTTGCAGCGGTAGGGTTTGTTGGTCCCGTCGGCGACCAGATAGACCCCGAACTCGCCCTTGGGCGCCTCGACGCAGGCGTAGATCTCGCCGGCGGGGACATGGAAGCCCTCGGTGTAGAGCTTGAAGTGGTGGATCAGCGCCTCCATCGACCGCTTCATCTCGGCCCGCCGCGGCGGCGCCACCTTGCCGTCCTCGGTCAGCACCGGCCCGCGGTTGGTCTCGAGAAGCGCCAGGCACTGCTTCATGATCGAGACCGACTGGCGCATCTCCTCCATGCGGCAGAGGTAGCGGTCGTAGCAGTCCCCGTTCTTGCCCAGCGGGATGTCGAACTTCATCTCGTCATAGACGTCGTAGGGCTGGGACTTGCGCAGGTCCCAGGCGATGCCCGAGCCGCGCACCATCACGCCGGAGAAGCCCCACTCGAACGCCTGCTCCTTGCTGACCACGCCGATGTCGACGTTGCGCTGCTTGAAGATGCGGTTGGGGGTGATCAGATTGTCGATGTCGTCGAGGACCTTGGGGAAGGTCTCGCACCAGGCGGCGATGTCCTCGATCAGCGAGGGCGTCAGGTCCTGGTGGACGCCGCCGGGGCGGAAGTAGTTGGCGTGCAGACGGGCGCCGGACGCGCGCTCGTAGAACACCATCAGCTTCTCGCGCTCCTCGAAACCCCACAGCGGCGGGGTCAAGGCGCCCACGTCCATGGCCTGGGTGGTGACGTTGAGCAGGTGGCTGAGGATCCGGCCGATCTCGCAGAACAGCACCCGGATGATCTGGCCGCGCCGGGGCACGTCCACCCCGACCAGCCGCTCGATGGCCAGGCAGAAGGCGTGCTCCTGGTTCATCGGCGCCACGTAGTCGAGGCGGTCGAAATAGGGGATGTTCTGGAGGTAGGTCCGCGCCTCCATCAGCTTCTCGGTGCCGCGGTGGAGCAGGCCGACGTGCGGGTCCACCCGCTCGACCACTTCCCCGTCCAGCTCCAGCACCAGGCGCAGGACGCCGTGGGCGGCCGGGTGCTGGGGGCCAAAGTTGATGTTGAACTTGCGGACCGGGGTCTCGGGGCTCTGGGGCTGAACCGTCGCCAGCGCGGTTTCGGCGGCGTCGTCCATCACTTCTTCTCCCCTGCGGCAGGGGCGGCCGGAACCGGCGCCTTCTCGTCCCCGGGCAACACGTACTTGCTCCCCTGCCCCGGCAGATAGGCCGCGCCTTCCCAGGGGGAGAGGAAATCGAACTGGCGGAATTCCTGCGGCAGCTTCACCGGCTCGTAGACCACCCGCTTGAGGGCGTCGTCGTAGCGGACCTCCACGTAGCCGGTCATAGGGAAGTCCTTCCGCAGCGGATAGCCGTGGAAGCCGTAGTCGGTGAGGATGCGGCGCAGGTCCGGATGGCCGGAGAAGAACACCCCGAACATGTCGAAGGCCTCGCGCTCGAACCAGTCGGCGGCCGGATAGGCCGAGGTCACGGACGGCACCGGGGTGTCCTCGTCGGTCTCGACGGCGATGCGCACCCGCACGTTCTTGGTCAGGGACAACAGGTGGTAGACCACGTCGAAGCGCCGGGTCCGCTCCGGATAGTCCACCGCGGTGATGTCGACCAGTTGGTGGAAGCGGAAGACGGGCGAATCGCGCAGCAGGGTCAGGAGCTCGGCGATGCGGCCCGCCTCGGCGCGGACGTTCAGGTCGCCATAGGCGACCGCGAAGCCGGTCGCCGCCCCGGCGGAACTGGCCACGATGGCCTCGCCCAGTTGGGTCAGGGTCTCGTCGGTGACGTAGGGGATGGCCATTGGGTTCGGATCAGCGGTCGATCGCGCCGGTGCGGCGGATCTTCTTCTGGAGTTGCAGCAGGCCGTACAGCAGGGCTTCGGCGGTGGGCGGGCAGCCCGGCACATAGACGTCCACCGGCACGATGCGGTCGCAGCCGCGCACGACCGAATAGCTGTAGTGGTAATAGCCGCCGCCGTTGGCGCAGGAGCCCATCGACACCACGTAGCGCGGCTCGGGCATCTGGTCGTAGACCTTGCGCAGGGCCGGGGCCATCTTGTTGGTCAAGGTGCCGGCCACGATCATCAGGTCGGACTGGCGCGGAGACGCCCGCGGGGCCATGCCGAAGCGCTCGGCGTCGTAGCGCGGCATGGAGGTGTGCATCATCTCCACCGCGCAGCAGGCCAGGCCGAAGGTCATCCACATCAGGGAGCCGGTGCGGGCCCAGGTGATGACGTCGTCCAGGGCCGCGGTCACGAACCCCTTGTCGGCCAGGGTGTCGGAAAGCTGGTCGAAGAACGGATCGTGGGTGACCGGGTCGTAACCCTGGACGCTGGTGCGGCCGGCGGCGCCGGCGGGGAGAATCAGGCCGGAGGACGAGGTCGGGCCGGACACGGGAGTCACTCCCATTCGAGGGCCCCTTTCTTCCACTCGTAGATGAAGCCGACGGTGAGCACGCCGAGGAAACACATCATCGACCAGAAGGCGAAGGCCTGAGTCGCGTGCGGCATGTGGGCGAGGCTGACCGCCCAGGGAAACAGGAAGGCGACCTCGAGGTCGAAGATGATGAACAGGATCGAGACCAGGTAGAACCGGACGTCGAACTTCATCCGCGCGTCGTCGAAGGCGTTGAACCCGCACTCGTAGGCGGAGATCTTCTCCGGGTCCGGATGGGTGGGCGCAAGCGTCCACGACGCGACCAGGAAGATCACGCCGATGGCGGCGGCGATCCCGAGGAAGATCACGATCGGCAGGTACTGAAGCAAAAACGCGTTCATAGCGCCCTCGGCCTACGGGGACTCAAGCCGCCGGGTTCTAGCGCCCGGTTGGGAACCTTGAAAGGGCTGGGACGCAGAAACTTGCCCCTGTGCGCAAAGGCGCCGCTCGGCTTGACACCTGGCGGCGGCCCGGCCTATCTCACGCCCCTCACGCCGACGGGCCCGACAGCCTCCCCGGATCGTGTTGCGGATGTAGCTCAGTTGGTTAGAGCGCCGGCCTGTCACGCCGGAGGTCGCGGGTTCGAGTCCCGTCATTCGCGCCATTCATACGCCGCAACTTAAGGCGGCCAGACGCTTCCGCCGCGGGCCGTCGACCCCGGGAGCTCCCCATGCAGATGCTGCCCCTGCTCATCCTGCCCCTGCACATGCTCGCGGCCCTGGCCTGGGCCGCGCCCGCCATACTGGTGGCGCTGAACCGCGGCGTCGGGGGCGAGACCTTCCTGCGCCTGGAGATGGGGGCGGCGGTGGTCGCCTTCGCGAGCGGCGCCTACCTCTGGAGCCTGTACTACGGCGCCCACTTCGGGACGCCGCAGGCGATCCTCGCCGTGGGGGTCGTCGCCGCCATCGCCGCCGCCGGGGTCCAGGGCGCCATGGTCGGGCCCGCCGCCCGGCGGCTGGCCAAGGGCGAGATCACCGAGGAGGCGGCGCGCCCGCGCATCGCCCTGGCCTACCGGACCGCGGCCGTGCTGCTGGTGATCGCCGCCGTCTGCATGGTCATGGCGCGGCAGGCTTAGACCATGGGCGTTCCTCCCCTCCTCCCCCCGGCCCTGGCCGACGCGACCATCGCGGAACTGCCGAACCACTACCGCGGCAAGGTGCGCGACAACTACGACCTGCCGGACGGGCGGCGCATCATCATCGCCAGCGACCGGCTCAGCGCCTTCGACCGCATCCTGGCGGCGATCCCATGCAAGGGTCAGGTGCTGACCCAGACCGCGCGCCACGGGTTCGAGGCCACCGCCGACATCTGTCCGAATCACGTGCTCGCCTATCCCGACCCGAACGTGGTCATCGGCCAGCGCCTGGACATCCTGCCGGTCGAGGTGGTGGTGCGCGCCTATCTGGCCGGGACCACGGGCACCTCGATCCTGACGCTCTACAAGAAGGGGCAGCGGCAGATGTACGGGGTCGCCCTGCCCGACGGCCTGCGCGACAACGCGCGGCTGCCCGAACCGATCATCACCCCGACCAGCAAGGCCTTCGACGGCGGCCACGACGAGCCCCTGACCGCCGCCCAGATCGTGGGCCAGGGCCTGCTCAGCGCGGACCAATGGGACGCCGTCAGCGGCTACGCCCTGGCCCTGTTCGCCCGCGGACAGGCGATGGCCCAGGAACGCGGCCTGATCCTGGTCGACACCAAGTACGAGTTCGGGACCGATGCGAGCGGACGGATCGTCCTGGCCGACGAGATCCACACCCCCGACAGCAGCCGCTACTGGATCGCCGACAGCTACGCCGCCCGCTTCGAGGCCGGCGAGCGGCCGGACAGCTTCGACAAGGACTTCGTCCGCAGCTGGGTGGCGGAACGATGCGACCCCTATCGCGACGAGATCCCCGAAATCCCCGCCGACATGATCCGCCGGACCGCGGCCGTCTATGTCCAGGCCTTCGAGGTCATCACCGGCAAGACCTTCGCGGCGCCGGACCCGCATGAGCCGGTGCTGGACCGCATCCGGCGCAACCTGGCGGCCTATTTCTGACGAGGCGCCTCGGCGAGCCCCGACCAAGCCGTCACGGGGCGGTAGCTGACCCGAAACCGAAATCAAGCAATCCGGGAAAGCCCATCGGTGCTCCATCTGTGGCTGCCGATCCCGTGGTGCACGATGAAGAGATCATCGGGATCGTACCGGCGTTTGATCTTTTCGAGCCGTCGTGAGTTCGCTCCCCAGGCCGCTTCACGCCAGTTTTCGAGGAAATAGTCGCACTCAGACAGATAGGCCCCGGCGTTCGGCGCAACGCGCCGAAGCTCCTCGATAGCTGACCGGACCTCGGCAGCCTTGGCGCGGCCATCGGCGACGCGATTGGGCGTCAGGACCCGCTCCCCTACGGGGCCGAAGCTCCCGGTGATTGCCAGGGCGAAGGCGTCGACGACTTGGGAATTGATCGAGGTGTTGCGGGATTCGGCGAGGGTCGCTTCGCTAGCGCCGGCCAAACCCTTGTTTAGGTGAAAGGCCATCGTCCACTTACGCGACGCAGCAAACCACGCGCCCGCCAGCCTTGGCCGCTGGGCCCTTTTCAATAAGCCGGCGGGCATCCAAGCCGAGACGATGCTGTAGACCATTGCGCTCGCCTGTTGGCCATCGCCACTCCACCAGAAATCCGCGGGCCGTGCACCCGGACGGTCATCGCTCCTGATCGCATTCGGCGCATGTTCTCGGAAATAGGCGGCGTCCCAATACCGCCGTGACGGCACGGGCGTCACGGACAAACCACGGCTCTGGTAGTCGCCTGGATGGGCCAAAACGAACGCCTCCACGTCCCGCCAGGCAGATCGCGCTTCGGCCTCGGTTAGCCCCTGATAGTTCAGTTCGACGATAAGGGCGTTTTCCGGAGTCGCCACCACCTGCTCCCCCCAGTGGGGATTGATCAGGTTGGAGCTGCAATGTTCGAGGAAGCGGTCAAGCAAACCGAGGAACGAAGCGTCCGAGCTCGCCCTAACCGTCCAGCGTACCGCGCCGAAGCTCTCGGGGAGTTCATGCGTCCGAAGCGTCACCTTAGTCACGACCCCGAAGGTTCCGCCTCCGCCGCCTTTCAGCGCCCAAAACAGGTCCGGGTCGCGATGTTCGTTGACGGTCCGGACCGCACCATCGGCGGTCACGACCTCCGCCTGAAGCAAACTCGCGGCAGCAAGGCCGAAGCCTTTGGAGAAGCTGCCGAACCCGCCCCCCTGTATCAGACCGGCGACGCCGACAGTTGTGCAGCCCCCACCCTGGACATAGCGGCCAAGCTTGGTGGTGACGGCGTCGTAGACACGTCCCCACAAACAGCCGGCCCCCAAGGTCACCGCAGGACCTGCCGGTTTCGCCTGCCCGTGTGGAGTGAAAGTGTCGTGCGTTTCGACGCCGTCCATGTCGTGGGTCCACACGAGCAGCGACCCGCGCGCATTCGAGCCGCCGACATAGCTGTGCCCGCCACCTTTGACGATTAGGCAAAGTCTCCGCGCGCGAGCGAACCGGACCGCCGCAGCTACGTCTTCGGCGCTTGCAGCCCTGACCACATACGCGCTCGGCTCGGAGGTCCACGCGTCAAGCCACCCGGCCGACTGGGTTAGTTGGGGTTGGTCGTGGACATAGAACGGGTTCGAGAGGCGCGCCTTGTCGGCATCGTCTACCCGAATGGCGACGCGCTCTAACCGGCCCCCGACGGCGGAAGCGAGCGTGGCCCAATCCGCATCGCTCGGCCAATCAGGGTCGCCTGGGAGCACTCGAATGCGGAACGCCGATCCGGCCGAAGAAGAGCCTGACTGCCACGGGATGGCGATCGCAGCGGCGGAACCCGCCAACATGGTACGCCGTCGCATTGCCCCTCCTGGCCGGCCACATTCGGCACTATGTCCGCCATTGGAAGAAACGCGAAAAATGGTGGGCGGCGAGGGGCTCGAACCCCCGACCTTCTGGGTGTAAACCAGACGCTCTGACCAGCTGAGCTAGCCGCCCCACGCATGCGGCCGTTGGTTCGCCGCCTCGGAGTGCTACTTCATCGCCCCTTTCAGGGCCTCGCCCGGACGGAAGCGGACGGTGCGCGAGGCTTCGCGCTGCACCTTTTCCCCGGTGCGCGGGTTGCGGGCCAGGCCCGCCGGACGCTCCACCGGCACGAAGCTGCCGAAGCCGACGATGCGGACTTCCTGGCCGCCCTTCACCGTGGCGGTCACGGAGCCGATGAAGGCGTCCAACCCATCCTTGGCCTGGGTTCGCGTCAGTCCGGACTTTTCGGCAATGGCCGCCACCAGTTCGGCTTTGGTCATGGTGATACCCCAACCTCCTGCTTTGAGCGCGAAGCCTTGGGTCGAGGCCGATGCGACGGCCGTCCTGAAGGCTTTAGGCGAAGATTACCCCGCTGTTTCGAGTATGAGGCTGGGCGACCCATTTCGTCAAAACAAAGGCGGCGCGAAGGGAGCCTCCGCACCGCCTTTTTCGCTTTCGGGACGGGCCGTCCTAGTGGGTCATCACCGCGTCCGGGTCGAGGTCGTCGACCACCGCGGCCACGACCGGGGTCGCCTCGTCGTCCTCGTTCCACTCGATCGAGGTCAGGGGTCCGGCCAGGGCCCGGGCCAACGCCTGGTCGACGGTGGAGACCGGGACGATCTCCAGCTGCGACTTCACATTGTCCGGCACCTCGGCCAGGTCCTTCTCGTTCTCCTCGGGGATCAGCACCGTCTTCACCCCCGAGCGCAGCGCCGCCAGCAGCTTCTCCTTCAAGCCGCCGATGGGCAGGACCCGACCACGCAGGGTGACCTCGCCGGTCATGGCCACGTCCTTGCGGACCGGCACGCCGGTGAGCACCGAGATGATCGCCGTGGCCATGGCCACCCCCGCGGACGGGCCGTCCTTGGGCGTCGCCCCTTCGGGAACGTGCACGTGGACGTCGACCTTGTCGAACACCGTCGGCTTGATCCCGAAGTGAGGCGCCCGCGACCGCACATAGGAATTGGCGGCCGAGATCGACTCCTTCATCACGTCCTTCAGGTTGCCGGTGACGGTCATCCGCCCCTTGCCCGACATCTTGACCGCCTCGATGGTCAGGATCTCGCCGCCGAACTCGGTCCAGGCCAGGCCGGTGACGATGCCGACCTGATCCTCGGTATCGGTCTCGCCGTAGCGGAACCGCTTCACGCCGGCGTATTTGGCCAGACGTTCGGAGTCGATGGTCACCTGGGTGATCTTCTCCCGATCCATGTCGCGCACCGCCTTGCGGGCGAGGTTGCCCAAGGCGCGTTCCAGGCTCCGGACGCCGGCTTCGCGGGTGTAGTAGCGGATCAGGTCACGGATGGCCTCGTCCGGCACCACCCACTCGCCGTCCTTCAGGCCGTGGTCCTTGGCCAGCCGGGGCAGGATGTGGCGCTTGGCGATCTGGATCTTCTCGTCCTCGGTGTAGCCGGGGATGCGGATGATCTCCATCCGGTCGAGCAGCGGCTGCGGCATGTTCAGGCTGTTCGCCGTGGTGACGAACATGACCTGGGACAGGTCGTAGTCGACCTCCAGATAGTGGTCGTTGAAGGTCGAGTTCTGCGCCGGGTCCAGAACCTCGAGCAGGGCCGAGGACGGGTCGCCCCGCCAGTCGGCGCCGAGCTTGTCGATCTCGTCCAGCAGGAAGAAGGGGTTGGTCGCCTTCACCTTCTTCATCGACTGGATGATCTTGCCGGGCATGGAGCCGATGTAGGTCCGCCGGTGGCCGCGGATCTCCGCCTCGTCGCGCATGCCGCCCAGGGACACCCGGGCGAACTCGCGCCCTGTCGCCTTGGCGATCGAGCGGCCAAGCGAGGTCTTGCCGACCCCCGGAGGGCCGACCAGGCACAGGATCGGACCCTTCAGCGAACCGGTCCGGGCCTGCACGGCCAGGTACTCCAGGATCCGCTCCTTGACCTTCTCCAGGCCGTAGTGGTCCTCGTCGAGGATCCGCTCGGCCTCGACGAGGTCGATGGTCTTGGACTTGGACTTGCCCCACGGGATCGACAGCAGCCAGTCGAGGTAGTTGCGGACCACGGTGGATTCGGCGGACATCGGGCTCATGTTGCGCAGCTTCTTCAGCTCGCCGTCGGCCTTGGCCCGGGCCTCCTTGGACAGCTTGGTCTTCTTGATCCGCTTCTCGAGGTCGAGCAGCTCGTCGCGCTGGTCGTCCTGTTCGCCCAGCTCGCGCTGGATCGCCTTCATCTGCTCGTTCAGATAGTACTCGCGCTGGGTCTTCTCCATCTGCCGCTTGACGCGGCTGCGGATCTTCTTCTCCACCTGCAGCACGGAGATCTCGCCCTCCATCAGGGCGTAGACCTTCTCCAACCGCTTGGCGACGTTGAAGATTTCCAACAGCGCCTGCTTGTCGGCGATCTTGACCGACAGGTGCGCGGCGATGCTGTCGGCCAGCTTGCCCGGCTCGACGATCTGGGGGATCGAGGCCAGGGCTTCGGGCGGCACCTTCTTGTTCAGCTTGACGTAGTTCTCGAACTGCTCGGCCACGGCGCGGCTCAGCGCATTGGCTTCGGGCGCGTCCTCGCCGTCCTCTTCGAGGTCGGCGACCTCGGCTTCGAAATAGTCGCTTTGGCCGGTGAAGCGCAGCAGGGCGGCCCGGCTCTTGCCCTCGACCAGCACCTTGACGGTGCCGTCCGGCAGCTTGAGCAATTGCAGCACGCTGGCGACGACGCCGACGTCGTAAATGGCCGACGGCGCGGGATCGTCGTCGGACGAACTCTTCTGGGTGGCCAGAAGGATCTGCTTGTCGCCCTTCATGACCTCTTCGAGCGCCCGCACGGATTTGTCGCGGCCGACGAAGAGGGGAACCACCATGTGCGGGAACACCACGATGTCCCGCAGGGGCAGAACCGGAAGGATTCGGATATCTGACATCATGCACTCCATGGCCGGCGCCGGATCATCCGCGCGCGGCCGGTCGGGACCGCCCCGTCGCCACGGACTTACGCGTCGGCGGGAGGGCAGTTATCCCGTCCGTCCCGAAAAGGCGACGGACTCAGGTCTTCACAAATGTGGCTTCTTCTTCGCCATGTTCAAGCGGGGCAGATCGGCCCGCCTGGGGACGAATGGACGCGGCGGAAGGTTAAGAGGGGAAAGGCGCCGGGGACTGCCCTTCTCCCCTGCGGGAGAAGGTGTCGGCGAAGCCGACGGGTCTCGCGACATCCGAGGCATCGAAGACGCCAGGCCGGATGAGGTCGTGCGCCCCCTCGTCCGGTCCTCCGGGCCACCTTCTCCCGCAAGGGGAGAAGGAAACCTACGAAGCCTGGCCGCCGCGCTTTTCGGCGTAGATCATCAGCGGCTGGGCGCGGCCTTCGACCACCTCGCCGTTGACCACCACCTCTTCCACGCCCTGGTAGGTCGGCAGCTCGAACATGGTCTCGAGCAGGATGCCCTCCATGATCGAACGCAGGCCGCGGGCGCCGGTCTTGCGCAGGATGGCCTTCTTGGCGATCGAGTGCAGGGCGTCGTCGGTGAAGGTCAGGCCGACATTCTCCATGTCGAACAGGCGCTGGTACTGCTTGACCAGGGCGTTCTTCGGCTCGGTCAGGATCTTCACCAGGGCGACCTCGTCCAGGTCCTCCAGCGTGGCGATCACCGGCAGGCGGCCGATGAACTCCGGGATCAGACCGAAGCGCAGCAGGTCGTCAGGCTCGACGTTGCGCAGCACCTCGCCGGTGCGGCGTTCGTCCGGGTCCTTCACATTGGCGCCGAAGCCGATCGAGGTCCCCTGCCCGCGGCCGGCGATGATCTTCTCCAGGCCGGCGAAGGCCCCGCCGCAGATGAACAGGATGTTGGTGGTGTCGACCTGCAGGAATTCCTGCTGCGGGTGCTTGCGACCGCCCTGGGGCGGCACCGAGGCGACCGTACCCTCCATGATCTTGAGCAGGGCCTGCTGGACGCCCTCGCCCGACACGTCGCGGGTGATCGAGGGGTTGTCCGACTTGCGGCTGATCTTGTCGACCTCGTCGATGTAGACGATGCCGCGCTGGGCCCGCTCGACGTTGTAGTCGGCCGACTGCAGCAGCTTCAGGATGATGTTTTCCACATCCTCGCCGACATAGCCCGCCTCGGTGAGGGTGGTGGCGTCGGCCATGGTGAAGGGGACGTCGATGATTCGCGCCAGGGTCTGGGCCAGCAGCGTCTTGCCGGAGCCCGTGGGGCCCACCAGCAGGATGTTGGACTTGGCCAGCTCGACGTCGTTGTTCTTCTGGGCGTGGTTGAGGCGCTTGTAGTGGTTGTGCACCGCGACCGCGAGCACCTTTTTGGCATGGTCCTGGCCGATGACGTAATCGTCGAGCACTTCGCGGATTTCGCGCGGCGTCGGCACGCCATCCTTGGACTTTACGAAGGCGATCTTGTGCTCTTCGCGGATGATGTCCATGCACAGTTCGACGCATTCATCGCAGATGAACACGGTCGGCCCGGCAATGAGCTTGCGCACCTCGTGCTGGCTCTTTCCGCAGAAGGAGCAGTACAGCGTGCTTTTGGTGTCGCCGCTCGCGGCTTTGGTCATAGGCGCTTCTCTCACTGTCCGACGGACGCCCGAAAGGGGCGGCAGCCGGGTCTCAGGCCGTCCGAGGACGAACCCGAAGGGGGGCCGGTCTACAGACCATAGGCCACGACACTTACGGAACCCTGACGATCCTAAAGGCCCGGTATTCGACCACACCTCAATCGGACCAACAAGGCCTTCGAGCCTCCCGGCGCCGCCCTTGCACAAACGTCGGACAGACCGAGTTAGAAAGAGATGGTGATGCCCAGTTCAGAACGCCAGACGTCGGATGGCGCCGGAATGTCGCGTTCCGGACCCGTGGTGGCGTTCGATTTTGACGGCACTTTGACCGTGCGCGACAGTTTCACCGCCTTCCTGCGCTGGCAGTCGGGCCCGCTCGATTACTACGCCGGCATGGCCAGGCTGGCGCCGGCGGCGGCGGCCTGGCTGTTCCACCGCAACCTCACCCGGCTGAAGGCCGCCACTGTCGAGACCTTCCTCACCGGCCTCCCCCGCGGCCTGCTGGAAGAGGAGGCCGCCGAATTCGCCGCCATGGCCGCGCCGCTGCTGTTCCGCCCGGACGCCCTGAAGGCCTGGCGCCGGCACCGTCAGAGCGGGGCGCGGATGGTGATCGTCACCGCCTCTCCCGAAGCCATCGTCGCCCCCTTCGCCCGCGGCCTGGACGCCGACATGCTGATAGGCACCCGCCTCGTCTATGACCAGGACGGCCGGGTCGGCCGCGGTCTCGACGGGCTCAATTGCCGCGGACATGAGAAGGTCCGCCGCCTGCGCGAAGTTTTCGGCGACGACATCCGGCTGGCGGCCGCCTACGGCGACACCGACGGCGACCGGCCCATGCTCGATATCGCCGACGAAAGCGGCATGCGCCTGTTCACCGGCAGACCGGCGGGCAAGCCGTGACCTCGGCCTAGGCGTCGGCCTCGGCCGCGTCGCGCTTCTCGTAGACGTGGTCGACTAGGCCGAAGGCCTTGGCTTCTTCCGAGGAGAGGAAATTGTCCCGGTCCAGGGCGCGCTCGATGTCCTCGACCGACTTGCCGGTGTGCTTGGCGTAAAGTTCGTTCAGCCGGCGCTTGGTCTTGATGATGTCCTCGGCGTGGCGCTCGATGTCGGAGGCCTGGCCGCGGAAGCCGCCGGAGGGTTGGTGGACCATGATGCGGGCGTTGGGCAGGGCGACCCGGTGGCCGGCCTCGCCGGCGCAGAGCAGGAACGACCCCATCGAGGCGGCCATGCCGACGCAGACGGTGGTCACCGGGCTCTTGATGTATTGCATGGTGTCGTAGATCGCCAGGCCCGACGTCACCACCCCGCCCGGGGAGTTGATGTACATCGAGATCTCCTTCTTCGGACTTTCCGACTCCAGGAACAGCAGCTGGGCGATGATCAGGGAGGCCATGCCGTCCTCCACCGGGCCGGTGAGGAAGATGATCCGCTCCTTGAGCAGGCGCGAGAAGATGTCGAACGCCCGCTCGCCGCGCGAGGTCTGTTCGACCACCATGGGGACGAGGTTCATGGCGGTGTGCACGGGGTCGCGGTCGTACATAGGGCTTGGCCTTTTTCGATGATGCTCGGGCCGCGCATGTGAATCGCCGCGCCGCCGCTTCGATCCAATATATCGGCCGCGCTTGAGCGAGGCGCAAGTCGGGGCGGGAGGTCCTTCCCCGCCCGCGCGCTTCCCGCCCGAAGGCGCCAAGCCCCCGCCCGAAACCGGGACAGGGGAATCAAGTCTTACGCCTTGGGATCGGCCTTCTTCTTCGCCGCCGGCTTCTTGGCCGGCTTGTCTTCGGCGGCGGGGGCGGCCTCGGCGTCGGCCTTGGCCTTCTTGGCGGCGGGCTTCTTGGCCGGCTTGGCCGCCTTGGCTTCGCCCTCTTCGCCATAGCCGGCGGGCAGTTCGTCCTCGCTGAACAGCTCGTCCTTGGTCACGGCCTTGTCGGCGACCTTGGCCTTGGCGATGATCAGGTCGACGACCTTTTCCTCATAGATCGGCGCGCGCAAGGAGGCCTGAAGCTCGGGGCGGGTGCGGAAGGCCTCGAACACCTCGCGCTCCTGGCCGGGATAGCGGCGGACCTCGTTGTTGATCGCCTGGTTCAGTTCGGCGTCGGTGACGGCCACGTCGTGCTTGCGGCCGATCTCGGCCAGGACCAGGCCCAGGCGCACCCGGCGCTCGGCGATGCGGCGGTATTCGGCCCGCAGCTGGTCGTCGGTCTTGGCCGCGTCCTCTTCGGACAGCTCGCCGGCGGTCTTGTCCTGCTCGACCTGGCGCCAGATGGCCTCGAACTCGGCCTCGACCATGCGAGGCGGCAAGGGGAAGGAATGGCCGGCGTCGAGGACGTCGAGCAGGGCGCGCTTCAGCTTGTAGCGGGAGGCTTGGTCGTACTGCCCGACCAGCTGGCTCTTCAGCGCGGCCTTCAACGCGGCCAGATCGGCCAGCCCCAGGCGCTCGGCCAGGGCGTCGTCGGCGACGCCGGCCTTGGCGGCCCGGACTTCCTTGACCGTCACTTCGAATTCCGCCGGTTTGCCCTTCAGGGCGTCGACCGGATAGTCGTCGGGGAAGTTGACCTTGACCGTGACGGTCGACCCCGGCTTGGCCCCGATCAGCTGCTCTTCGAAACCGGGGATGAAACGGTTCGAGCCGATGGTGATCTCGGCGTCCTCGCCGGTCCCGCCCTCGAAGGCGACGCCGTCGATGCGGCCGATGAAATCCGCCACCACCATGTCGCCGTCCTCGGCCTTGGCGGCCTTGCCGGTCTTGGCCTCGTAGGTGCGGTTCTGGGCGGCGATCTCGTCGAGCTCGGCGGAGACCTCCTCGTCGCTGGGCGCATAGACTGGCCGGGTCAGTTCGACAGCGGTCACGTCGATGGGTTCGAACTCGGGCATCACCTCGATGGCCAGCTGGAACGACAGGTCGGCCTTGCCGTCCAGCACCGCGCCGAGGTCGGACTCCAGGGTCACGTCGGGAGAGGCTGCCGGGCGCACCTTGGCCTGCTCCAGCGCCTGCTGCTGACCCTCGGAGACCGACTGCTCGACGATCTCCTGCATCAGCCCCTTGCCGTACATCTTGCGCACATGGGTGGCGGGCACCTTGCCGGGGCGGAAGCCCTTCAGCTGGATCTGCGGGCTGATCTCGGCGATGCGGGCGTCCAGGCGCTGGCTCAGGTCGGCGGCGGACACGGTGACGCCGTAGACGCGGCTGAGGCCTTCACCGGACTTTTCAACGATCTGCAGGGTCATGACGATGTTCCAACGGGTCGGGCCGGCGGCGCACCTGTCGCGCGCGTTCCGGCCGCTCTTTATGAATGGCGAACGACCCCGGACCGGAGGGTCCGAGGGGAAGCCGCGGTCTTATGTCATGACCGGGGCGGGGTCAAAGCCGAATGCCCTGCCCCGCCCGACGCCGCCTGGTGCGGACGAGAGGACTCGAACCTCCACGCCTTGCGGCGCTGGAACCTAAATCCAGTGCGTCTACCAGTTCCGCCACATCCGCATGGGGCGCACATAAGGGGTTTCCTCGCCTGGGGGCAAGGGCCGTCCCCGGGGCTGAAGGCGGGCGGGCGCAAGCCGCGGGACCTGTGTGGGCAGGAACCTCCTGGCCGAGCCGATCACGCTCCAGGCCGAGGGGCGGAGCGGTCAGGCCGCGGAGGGGGTGGCGACTTCCCGCGTGGCGGGGGTCTCCGGCTCGCGCCGATCGATGGCCTGGCGTCTCAGATATCGGTTCTCTTCCAGCAGGTCGCGCACCCAGGCCTGCAACTCGGTGTTGGCGCGGCGCAGCAAGTCCAGCTCGGCTTCCATCTTCGCCTCCGACGAGATCGTCCCCCGGCGACGGGTGGTTTAGCCCTCCGACTTTGCGCGGTGATGACAGCAATACGACCATTGCACGCCGGATTAGCGGCCTTCCCACAATCCCCGCAACACAGCCGGGACCCCGTCCGGAAGATCCTCCGAAATCAGCCCCGGTCCGAAACGGCGGCCGGTCTCGCCGTGGATCCAGGCCCCGGCGCAGGCGGCCTCGAAGCTGTCCATGCCCTGGGACATCAGACCGGCGACGAAGCCGGCCAGGACGTCGCCGGAGCCGGCGGTGGCCAGCCAGGGGGCGGCGTTGGTGTTGACCACGGCCCGGCCGTCGGGGGCGGCGATCACGGTGTCGGGACCTTTCAGCAGCACCACGGAGCCGGCGCGCACGGCCGCCTCGCGGGCCGCGGAGATCCGCTCCGCACTGGCTGCCAGCAGGCCCGGGAACACCCGTTCGAACTCGCCGACATGGGGGGTCAGCACGTCGTCGCGATCGAGCACCGAGAACAGGCCTTGGGGGTTGTCGTGGAACACGCTGAGCGCATCGGCGTCGACCACCAGGGCCGCGCCGGTGCGGGCCAGGGCCATCAGGTTCAGCACCGTGGCGTTGTTGATCCCGGCCGCCGGACCGATCACGGCGGCGTCGGCCTCGGCCGCGGCCCGCTGCAGTTCGGCGTCGGTCTCGAAGGGATGGACCATCACCGCCTCCAGCTGGGCGGCGTTGACCGCCAGGGCCCCCAGCGGCGACAGCAGGGTCACCAGTCCCGCCCCGATCCTGAGGCCCGCCCGCGCCGCCAGCCGGGCCGCGCCGGTGCTCCACTGGTTGCCGCTGACCACCACCAGCCGGCCCCGCTTGTGCTTGTGCGACCGGGCGTCCGGCCACGGCAGGCGCCGGGCCCAGAGGGCCGGGGTGTTCTCCCACAGCCCCGCCGCGCCGCGGGCCGCGGCCGGGAGACCGATGTCGGCCACCAGCACCTCGCCGCACAGGCTCCGCCCCGGCTCGAGGACGTGGGCCGGCTTCTTGGCGTGGAAGGTCACGGTCAGGGCGGCCTGGGGGACAAAGCCGAGCGGGCGGGCCGTGTCGCCGGCCAGTCCGGAGGGCAGGTCCACCGCCACCAGGGGGGCGCCCCGGGCCGTCGCCCGGCGCAGGGCCGCCTGGACCCCCGCCTCCAGGGGCCGCGCCAGCCCGGCCCCGAGGAGGGCGTCTATCACCACGCCCTCGTCCGCGGGCGCCTCGGCCTTGGCGAGGGTGCGCACCTCTCCCGTCCAGCCCTTGGCCGCCAGGGCCGCGTCGCCGCGCAGTTGGGCCGGGTCGCGGGCGGCGGCCACGGTCACCGGCCAGCCGGCCTCGGCCAGCCGGACGGCCGCCACGTAGCCGTCGCCTCCGTTGTTCCCAGGGCCGCACAGCACCAGTACGGGCCGCGGCGACCAGCGGGCCGCGACCGCTTCCGCAACGGCGGCGCCCGCACGCTCCATGAGCAAAAGGCCGCTCGTCCCCGCCTCCATGGCGGTCCGATCGGCGGCCTGGATTTCGGCTACGGTGAGGATTTCGCGAGATTGCGTCATTGTCTTCGCCGCCGCCCCGCGGCCAAGCCCGCCATATCGCGATCCTGGACGGTGGGAAACCGCCTCTCAAGCCCTCGCGGGCATGTGCTCGGTTTTTAGGCGCACACGGCCTCTTTTATAGGCGCCGCAAGTTTGCTAGGCCCAAGCCCGGCTGGCCGCCTGAGCCCGGGCTTGAGCCCTCCGGCTTAAAATGCTCCGTGGCCCGGATCGCCGCGGCCCCACCGCCCGTACAATTCGTCCAAGAGTGTCGATGAAAAAGATCGAAGCCGTCATCAAGCCGTTCAAGCTGGACGAAGTGAAAGAGGCGCTGCAGGAACTCGGGGTCCAGGGCATGACCGTCCTGGAGGCCAAGGGCTATGGACGCCAGAAGGGTCAGACCGAACTCTACCGCGGGGCGGAGTACGTCGTGGACTTCCTGCCGAAGATAAAGATCGAGGTCGTCATCGCCGACGACCAGCTGGCCCGCGCCATCGAGGCGATCACCGGGGCGGCCCGGACGGGACGCATCGGCGACGGCAAGATCTTCGTCTCCGAGGTGCTCGACGTGGTGCGCATCCGCACGGGCGAGAGCGGCGCGCAGGCGATCTGACGACTTGAACCAAAGCTTCGGGGAGCACGCCCCTTCCCAACCCCTTCGGGGGGTCTCATCGGGCGGATTGCATGGTCGGCGCGCCCGGCCTAAACGCGACAATCGACGTCAATCAGGGGAAATTCCATGAAGAAGCCCGCCGACATCCTGGCCGAGATCAAGGAAAAGGAAGTCAAATACGTGGACGTGCGCTTCACCGACATGCGCGGGAAGATGCAGCACGTGACCTTCGACATCGACCTGGTCGATGAAGATTTCCTGTCCGACGGGACCATGTTCGACGGTTCGTCCATCGCCGGCTGGAAGGCGATCAACGAGTCCGACATGAAGCTGCGTCCGGACCTGGATTCGGCCATCATCGACCCCTTCTACCAGCAGACCACGATGGCGCTGTTCTGCGACGTGGTGAACCCCGACGACGGCACCCCCTACGACCGCGACCCGCGCTCGATCGCCAAGGCCGCCCTGAACCACGTCAAGAGCCTGGGCATCGGCGACACGGTCTATTTCGGCCCCGAGGCCGAGTTCTTCGTGTTCGACGACGTGCGCTGGGGCACCGCACCGCACAACACCTTCTATTCCTACGACTCCACCGAACTGCCGGTCAGCTCGACCAAGGAGTACCCCGAGGGTAACATGGGCCACCGGCCCGGCCCCAAGGGCGGCTACTTCCCCATGAACCCGATCGACTCCGCCCAGGACCTGCGCGGCGAAATGCTGGCGGTGATGGGCGAGCTGGGCATGAAGCCGGAAAAGCACCACCACGAGGTGGCGCCGGCCCAGCACGAACTCGGCCTCAAGTTCGCCGAGCTGATCACCATGGCCGACCGGATGCAGCTCTATAAGTACGTCATCCACAACGTCGCCCAGTCCTATGGCAAGACCGCGACCTTCATGGCCAAGCCGATGTTCGCCGACAACGGCTCGGGCATGCACGTCCACCAGTCGATCTGGAAGGGCGGCAAGCCGATGTTCGCCGGCGACAAGTACGCCGGCCTGTCCGACACCTGCCTCTGGTACATCGGCGGCATCATCAAGCACGCCAAGGCCATCAACGCCTTCTCCAACTCGACCACCAACAGCTACAAGCGGCTGGTGCCGGGCTACGAGGCGCCGGTGAAGCTGGCCTATTCGGCCCGCAACCGTTCGGCGTCGATCCGCATCCCGCACGTCGACAGCCCCAAGGGCAAGCGGATCGAAGCCCGCTTCCCCGATCCCATGGGCAACCCCTACCTGACCTTCGTGGCTCTGTTGATGGCGGGCATCGACGGGATCGAGAACAAGATCGATCCGGGTCCGGCCATGGACAAGAACCTCTACGACCTGCCCCCGCGCGAACAGAAGAAGGTCCCCGAGGTCTGCGGCTCGCTGCGCGAGGCGCTGGACAACCTCAGCCGCGACCGGGAGTTCCTGAAGAAGGGCGGGGTGATGACCGACGACTTCATCGACGCCTATATCGAGCTGAAGATGGAAGAGGTCATGCGCCTCACCCTCCATCCGCACCCGGTCGAATTCGACATGTACTACAAGTGCTAGTCGGTTCCTGACCGCCGGAAGGACGGGCCGCGGGGGGAAACCTCCGCGGCCTTTTTCGTGAACCGCAGCTTCAGCACCAGGATGGCGGCCGACAGCCCCAGGCTGACCAGGTTGCTGCCCACCAGGGGCCAACTGCCGAGCAGCAGCCCATAGGCGGTCCACAGGCCGAAGCCCGTCACCGTGACCACGTACATCCGCAGCGAGACCGAGTCCGCGTCGCGTTCACGCCAGATCTTCACCAGCTGCGGCGTGAAGCTCGACATCGAGCAGAGGGCGGCGGCCACGCCCACCGCATCGATCATCCAGGAAGCCATACAGTGCGAACGGTTGCCCGCCGCCGCGGTTGCGCCGGAGCGGGGGGCGAAAAGGCGGACGCCGACCTTTTCGCGCAAATCCCGGCCAGCTCAGCCGAAACGGCCGGGGTCGAAGGCGGCCCCTTCGGAACCAGGGGCGTCCCCGGCCAGGGTCCGCGCCACCACCTCGGCGGCGAGCGGGGCCAGCAGCCAGCCGTTGCGCCGGGCCCCGACGCACAGCACCACCTCCTGAACGCCACAAGCGGCGCTGCGCCCGACCAGGGGCGCGCCGTCGGGGGTCGCCGCCCGCACCCCGGCCCGGCCGACCGCGGGCCCATGGGCCAGGTGCGGGAACAGCCGCGCCGCGTTGGCCCGCAGGCGGGCCAGGACGAGGTCGTCAACATCCCGATCGCTGCGCCCCGGCTCCATGGTCGCGCCCGCCAGGAGGCCGCCGGGCTGGGGCGCCAGATAACCGTGCAGGCTCCGGACCACGGGCCCGGCGGTCGGCCCGGCCTCGAACCGCAGGATCTGGCCCTTGACCGGAGACAGCCGCGCCAGTTCCGGAGCCGCAGCGACAAGACCCGCGGACTGGGCTCCGCCGGCGATGACCACCACATCCTCCACCGGCCGGCCCTGGAGCGTGAAGCCGCCATCGGCGGCCTCCAGCCGGGCGCGGACGATCCGGCCGCCGGCGCGGGCGAGGGCCTCCGCAAGGGCCGCGAGCATGGGATGGGGCTCGATCCGCCAGTCCTCGCCGGTGAACAATCCCGCCGCGACATCGTCAGACAGGCCCGGATGCAATCGCCGCATCTCGGTCCCGGTCAGAGGCGTGGGAAAGAGGCCCAGGGCCAGCAGGCGGGCCTCGGCGCGCGCCAACGCCTCCTCGTCTCCGGCCAGGGCGACCAGCGCGGCCCCGGAGCGATCCAGTCCCTGCTCCAGGCCTACCCGGCGGACCAGGGCCGGCCATAGGTCTCGCGCCCTGGCCAGCAGGGTGAAATGGTCGCCCCCGTCGAGGTCGAGGGCGCTTTCGAAAGCAGGGGCCAGCATGCCGGCCGCGACACCGGACGCGTTATCCCCTGCGGCGGCCGGATCGCATACCGTCACCCGCGCTCCGCCATCGGCCAGGCGCAGGGCGGTGACCAAGCCCAGGGCGCCGGCCCCGGCGATGGTCGCTTTTCGTCCTTGCAATGGTTTCATCGGACCGCGGTCTTCAGGCGAAGCCGCGTCACTACAGGGTTTGAAGGCGCGCCGTCGAGGACCTAGGCGCGACGCCGGGAAGCTCCAGGCGGACGGGGAGCTGAGTCCCCCCGGACAAGAGCCCAGCCGGTGGAGAATTCGGAGGCGGCGTCACGTTCCTGGAAGGTCAGGATCCGGACCTGGTCGCCGACCGCGGGATCCGAATGGATCATCAGATAGGGAGCGTCGCAAAAGGCCGCGTAGCGCTCGACGTCGCCGGCCCTCGTCTCCATGAACTGGCTGACATAGGCGCCGAAGAGCTGGTCTTCGTCGACGGCCACCGGCAATTGAAGCACCACGTCCGCCATGAACATCCCCATCCACCCGCCCGACTTCACCGATCATTAAGGAGATTGGGCGCTCCGGAGTTCCGAGTCCAGACGAGTTTCGCCGCAATGCAGCACAAATGCCGCACCGCAGCGCCCCTTAGTCGTCACGTCTTGGTGAATGGCGGGCCGGCAGGCGAGCCCCGGCGGCGATGGTACCACCTCTCGGGCTCGAACCGAGGACCTCTAGATCCACAATCTAGCGCTCTAACCAACTGAGCTAAGGCGGCTTACCTGTCGTGGGGAGGTTCTAGAGCCCCCCCGCCCGCCGATCAAGCGGGTGCGTCGCAAAAGAAAAGGACCGCCCCGGAGGAATCCCGGAGCGGTCCGATCAGGGTCAGCCTGTCCCTTGAAGGACTAGTTGGCGATGCGGAACGCGATCGGGATCTTCACCGTCGCGCCGTCCACGGCCTGGCCGTCTTCGGTCTTCGGCTTCATCTTGAACAGCCGCGACAACTTCATCGCAGCCTCCCCAAAGCCGAAATCAGTCGGATCTTCCGACAGCACCGCGCAATTGGCGACGCTGCCCTTGGCCGTGACCGTGCACTGGATGGTCACGTTGCCGGCCTTTTCCAGCCGCTGCGCCCGTTCCGGGTAATAGCGGGCCATGTCTTCCCCGTTCGGCCGAGCGGACCAGTCGGGGTTGGTGATGACCCGCGGCGCCGGCGGCGCAGCCGGGGCGGCCGGCGGCGGCGCCGGCGGGGCCGGCGGCGGCTGAGGCGCGATCTGGATCGGCGGCGGCGCCGGGATGTTCACCGGCGGCGCCTCGGTGATGTGCGGCGTGATCGGCGGCGGCGGCGGCGGGGGCTTATCCGTCGGCGGCGGCGGCGGGGGCGGCGGCGGCGGAGGCGGCGGTTTGACCGCCGCCTTCACCAGATCCACCTTCACAGCCTCGTCAGAGTACTGCTTGTAGTGGATCTCCATCTTGGTCTTGTAGATGTAGTAGAACAGGATCGCATGGACGATGATCGAGAGAATGATCGCGATCGTCGCCTTTTGGCCCTTCTTCCTACTGCGTCCCTCGTCCCAGAGCGGGTCGTAGTGGTGCTCGGGAGCTTGCTGTTCTTCAGCCATGGTATCTCCCGTTCTTACTTGGGCAGGGTCGGCCGATTTTGGTCGGTGCCGATCAGGGCCACGCTGTAGAACCCGTTGTCCTGCAGGGCGTTCATCACGCCCATGAAGTCACCGTACAACGTCTGCTTGTCAGCGCGGATGAAGATCCGCTCCTTCTCCGGGTTGCGGGTGCCGATCTGCTTGCGCAAATCCTCTCCAATCCGCTCGCGGTAAGTGGCGAAATCCCCAATATACAGGCTCCCCGACTTCTGAATCGAGATGTAGATCGGCTTCGGCGGATTCGTCGATGGCTTGGCCATCGCGGGCGGCAGTTCCAGAACCACCGACACGGAGGCGAGCGGAGCCGCCACCATGAAGATGATCAGGAGAACAAGCATCACGTCGACGAACGGCGTGACGTTAATCTCACTATTCTGCTCGATCTGAAACTTCGAGCTGCCGCCCCCTGAGAGCTTGGCGCCCATCTAGGTCAGGCTCCCTTGTCGAGCTGCCGCGAAATGGCGTTCAGCAGTTCGGCCACAAATCCTTCCGTGCGGGTGCCGAAGGCGGCGATCCGGGTCTGGAAGTAGTTGTAGAAGATAACCGCCGGGATGGCGGCGAACAGACCGATACCGGTGGCCAGCAGGGCTTCGGCGATGCCGGGCGCCACGACGGCCAGGTTGGTGGTGTTGGTGTTCGCGATGCCGATGAACGAGTTCATGATCCCGTAGACGGTGCCGAACAGCCCGATGAACGGACCGGAGGAGCCGACCGAGGCCAGGAACTGCATGCCGCCCGAAAGACGCTTGGCCAGACCCGCTTGCACGGCGGCGACGGCGGCCTGGGCGCGGCCCAGGGTGGAGTCGCGGTGTTCGCCGGTCACTTGCAGGCCCGCCTGGCGGGACAGCTCGACTTCGCCCGAAGCCGCCGCGGCCATGTCGGCCAACGGGTTGCCTTCGAACTCTTCCGAGGTGGCGAGGCGATTGATGTCCGCGATCGAGCGGGCGCCGCGGAACGCTTCGACGAAGCGGTCGGTGGCCTTGTTCAGGGACATGAATTCCAGCGTCTTGACCACCAGCAGGGTCCAGGAAAGGACCGAGCAGAGCAGCAGGCCGATCATCACAGCCTTAACGACCGGGGTCGCATCGATGAACATCTGGACGGGGGTCAGCTTGCCCGCGTTCTTGATGGTGGCCGGCGGCGCATCGGTGGTGTTGGCGGCCGGGGCGGCGGCGTCGGCGGCCGGGGCGGCCGCATTGGCGTCCGCAGCGGCCGCGGGAGCGGCGGCGTTGTCAGCCTGCGCCTGAGCGAAAGCAGGCGCGCTCACCGTCAACAGCGCCACGGCGCCGAGGAGGGCGATTAGAGTTGTCGCTTTTTTGGTTTCCAGCATCGTTCGCCAGTTCCTGGTTGGTCTAGCACATTGAGGACCCAGGGTCGTCGCGCGAGAGCGTCTACCCCACAAAATTACGCACCCGGCTCTCTATCTGTTCCGACAGGCCCGAGCCGCTTTCGCTGCACCGACCCGATCGCCGCTCTGACCAATTGGCCCAGCTTCGGCTTTCGAAGGCGCAATAACCAACCTGACCGAAAGTCCGATCAGGGTCGACCGCTAAAAATTGGAGGTTGCGGTCGCGTTCCTTTGGCAATCCCCTTGGACCACGTCAAGTGGCACTTTCAACTGCAGAGCGCCGCCGCGTGTAACCAGGTTGCAACGCACAACGATTAAGCTGGCGTTCGCTGAACTAATCTCGATTAATTTCAACTATAGCGGGAAAAAATGCTGCGATGCAGCAATTTCACAACAGTAAAGTGACGGGCCGGCTTTAGGGTCATTGTCGCACCCGATCCCGTTGCTTCCGCCTTGAACCGGCGCGGGACGAGGCGCGGCGATGGCCGGCCTTCAGTCCTGGACCAGTTCGACCCCACGGCCGGAAGGCTCCGCTGACGACCCGCCGCAGGGTTGGCCCGCCTCATCGATAGAAGGGAGCGCGACCCGCCAGCGGGATCGAGCCGCCGACGCGTGGGTTTTCGATGGCGTTTTCGATGGGAAAAGTGGTGCCTGGGGGCGGATTCGAACCACCGACACGCGGATTTTCAATCCGCTGCTCTACCAACTGAGCTACCCAGGCGCTCTTGAGAGCGGCGTCTATAGGGGAGGCCCCCTGCCCTGTCCAGTCGTCAGCGATCGGTGTCCGAAGGCGTGTCGTCCTCGCCGTTCTCGCCATCCACGACCGGCACGGCGTAGCGGCCGGTGAACCAGCGCTGCAGGTCGACGTCGGCGCAGCGTCGCGAACAGAACGGCCGGTAGGCGGCGTCCTCAGGCTTGCGGCAGATCGGACAGGCGCGGGCGGTGTCAGTCATGGGGCCGGGTCTCGAACGCCTCGCGGGAGCAGGCGGGGTCGGCCCTGATATCGAACCTCGGCCCAAGGCGTTCAACCAGGGCCGGCCGGATCGCCTCGGTCGCCGCCGCCACCTCAGGGGCGCAAACGGCCAGCACCCGGGTGCAGCGCAGGGCCTCGGCCTCGACGGCGCGGGCCAGCCGGCGGGCGACGGTCGCCGCCGACGGACGTCCGTCCGGATCGTTCAGCGCCTCGGCCAGGGGGCGCGCGCGCCAGGGGAGGGTCAACTGAAAGGTCCCGAACCGGGTGACCGGTCCGAAGGCGACCCCCGGCATGTCGGGGGCGAAGGCGACCTTGGCGGCCTGGGCCACGGCGTCGCCGTCCTGGCCGCGGCCGGCCAGGTCGAACACCACCAGCCCCCCCAGGCCCTTCAGCCGCAACAGTCGCGCGCCCGTGTCGACGGCTTCGCGGTTGATCCTGAGTTCGCCACGGCGGCGGTCGCCGCCGACGGCGCCGCCCCCGTCGACGTCGATGGCGACCAGGGCCCGGGTCGGCTCAATGGCCAGGTTCGCCCCGCCGATCCCCAAGGGATGCTCGATCGCCAGCGCCCGTTCCTCGGCCAGGTCCGCGGCCGCCCGCGCCTCGGCGCCGCCGGCGATGGCGACCCCAGGCGCAAAGGCCTGCAGGCGCCGTTTCATGTCCGGAGCCGGCCTGAGCAGCCGCGGCCCCCCCTCGGCCGGACCGATCAGACGGACCAGGGGCCCCTTGTCCCCCCGCGCGGCGGCGGTGATCTCGACCTCGACGGCGGCGCCTTCCGCCAGCCGCACGGCGTCGCCGGCGAGGGTCAGCAGGCCCTGCGGCCCCTCGCCTAGGTCGACGAAGACCCCGGCCAGCCCCTTTTCGATCCGGCGCACGCGGGCGACGACCGTCGCCCCGGGCTGCTGGACCCCGATCTCGTCGCCCCTTTCGATCAGCAGCCGCTCGGGCTTGCCGTCCAGGGTGACGACCCCCCTCGCCTCCCCGGGCGCGGGATCGAGGTACAGCCGCCGCCGGCCGCTCACCGGAAGCCCAGCCCGTCCAGCAGACAGCGGGTCTCGTACAGAGGCAGGCCGACCACGGCCGAATAGGATCCGCGCAGGGTTATGATGAAAGCCCCCGCCGCCCCTTGCGCGGCATAGCCCCCCGCCTTGCCCCGCCAGTCGCCGTCCGCGAGATAGGCCGCGAGCTCGCCGGGGGAGAGCCGCTTGAACTGCACCTTGGTTTCCACCAGGCGCGCCGCCATGCGCCCGTCCGGAGCCGCCACGGCGACCGCCGTGCCCACCCAGTGCCCGCGTCCCGACAGCAGGGCGAGACACGCGCGCGCCTGGTCTTCGGTCTCTGCCTTGGGCAGGACACGCCGGCCCACCGCGACCACGGTGTCGGCGGCCAGGACGAAGGCGCCCGGCCGGCGCGCCGCCACCGTCTGCGCCTTGGCCCGAGCCAGGCGCAGGGCCAGGAGGCGCGGCGTCTCGTCCTTCAACGGCGCCTCGTCGAGTTCGGCCGGGTCGACGGCGTCGGGGACCAGGCCGATCTGGGCCAGGAGGTCCAGCCGGCGCGAACTGGCGCTGGCCAGGATCAGGGGCGCGGATTGGGAGGCGATGATCGGGTGCTCATGGTCTGGCGCCGGTCCCGGCGGGTTGCGAAGGCCGCAGCATTAGCCCGATCGGCGGTCTCAGGTCGATGGGGCCCCGAAGCGCTCGGACAGCCGCCGCTGCAGGGCCCGGCGCACCTCGCGATAAGCGTCGAGGCGCTGCTCGCGCGAACCGTCGGCCAGGGTCGGATCGGCGGTGGGCCAATACTCGACCGGGGTCGCGCTGCCCGCCAGCCGCTCCCGGGCCTCGGGCGTGAGGGCGATGATCAGGTCGAAGGTCTCGCCGTTCACGTCGGCGAAGGTCTTGGGCTGGTGCTCGGACAGATCGACGCCGACCTCCAGCATGACCGCAGCCAGGAAGGGATCGACGGCGTCCGTCGCGCTCAGGCCGCAACTGTCGGCGCCCAGCCCCAGCCGTTGGGCCAGGGCCGCGGCCATCGGCGAGCGGACCCGATTGAGATTGCAGGCGAACAGCACCACGGGAGGATCGCTCGACGTCACTTCACCCCCGCCGGTACAGGGCGCAGATCAGGGTAAACAGCCGGCGCGCGGTCTCGTGGTCGGTCTCGACCTTCCCCGCCAGCCGTTCCCGCAGCCGCCCCGAAGCTTCGTCGTGCAGCCCCCGGCGACCCATGTCCAAGGCCTCGATCTGGTGCGGGGTCGAATGACGGATCGCCTCGTAATAGCTTTCGCAGACCATGAAGTAGTCCTTGATCAGTCCCCGGAACGGCGTCAGCGACAACAGATGCCGGTGGACGTAGCCGGGACCGACGATGTCCAGGGCCAGCCGGTTCTCCACCAGCGAGATGGTCAGGCCGTAGGGACCCGGCGGGGCCCCCACGGGATCGAAATGGTTGTCTTCCAGAAGGTCGAAGATCGCGGCCTGTCGCTCGTGCTCGACGTCGCGCGTGGCCGGCGCGAGCGAGGCCTCGTCGATCTCGACCGATCCGAGCCGCCGCCTGTCGCGATCCTCAGCCATCGGCCGGGAGCATGACGTGGCTTGTGCATCGCAGCAAGCCTGGAACAAAGACCGGCAGGACGTCAGCCCCGGCCGAGGGGGCCCCGCGCCGGCTTCTGCAACGCCTCCAGCCGGATTTCCGCCGAACGGGCGTGGGCCGGCAGGCCTTCGGCGCGGGCCAGGACCGCCGTGTGCGGGCCGAGGACGGCGAAGGCCCCCTCGTCGCAGCGGACGATCGAGGTGCGCTTGAGGAAGTCGTAGATCGACAGGCCCGACGAGAACCGCGCCGCCCGGCTGGTGGGCAGGACGTGGTTGGAGCCGGCCACATAGTCGCCGATGGCCTCGGGCGTCAGCCGGCCGAGGAAGATCGCTCCGGCATGGCGCACCTGTCCCGCCAGGACATCCGGATCGGCGACGGCGAACTCCACGTGTTCGGGGGCCAGCCGGTTGACCAGTTCGGGCGAACGCAAAAGGGGGGCGATCACCACCGCCCCGTGGCGGGTCCACGCGGCGCGGGCGTCCTCGGCCGTGGCCAGTTCGCCCAACTGGCGCTCCACGGCCTCGACCACGGCGTCGGCGAAGGCGTCGGTGTCGGTGATCAGGACCGACTGGGCGTCCGGGTCGTGCTCGGCCTGCGACAGGAGGTCCGCGGCGATCCAGGCCGGATCGTTGGCGGCGTCGGCCACCACCACGATCTCGGAGGGGCCGGCCAGGGCGTCGATCCCGACAACCCCATAAAGCCGCCGCTTGGCGGCGGTGACGAAGGCGTTGCCAGGGCCGACGATCTTGTCGACCGACCGGATCGGCCCGGCCCCATAGGCCAGGGCGGCGACGGCGTGGGCGCCGCCGACGCGCCATATCTCGGTGACGCCCGCTTCCTGGGCCGCGGCCAGGACGGCGGGCTGCATCCGGCCTGGCGGGGTGACCATGGCGATGCGTTCGACCCCGGCGGCGGCGGCGGGGACCGCGTTCATCAGCACGGTGGAGGGATAGGCGGCCCGCCCCCCCGGCACATAGACCCCCACCGACTCCAGGGCGGTCCAGCGCCAGCCGAGCTCGACCCCGGCCTCGTCGGTGAAACGGTCGTCGGCGGGACGTTGACGCTCGTGATAGGCGCGGATGCGACGCGCGGCGAAGGCTATGGCCTCGCGCACCGCCGGGTCGCAGGCGGCCGTACCCTCGGCGATCTCCTCGGGGGTCACACGGACGGTGGTTTCGGTCAGCTCGGCCTTGTCGAACCGGCGCGCATAGTCGAGCACCGCCGCCAGACCCTCAGTGCGCACCCGCTCGAGGATCTCGGCCACCGAGGCGTCCACGTCGGCGGGCGAGCCTCGAGGCTCGTCCAGGAAGGCGGCGAAGGCGGTCTCGAAATCGGACCTTGAGGCATCGAAGCGGCGCATGGGCGCTTCAAAGGGCTTTGCGGCGGAAAAGTCCAGCCTGGGGTCAGGCGTGCCCCGGTCGGCGAGGCGTCGGCCACGGGTCGGACACGTCGGCCAGGGCCGCGTCGATGCACTCGACCTCCAGCCGGATGTCGGCGTCGCCGGCGAAGCGCAGCACCACCGCGCCGCCGGGGTCGCCGTCGCCCAGGGGCTCGAACTCGATGGCCAGCAGCTCGATCACCGCCTCGGGAGCGTCGCGCCGAATCCGGCGGGTCTGCAGCTTCATCACCCCGCCGAACTGCAGGCCGGCGCGGACGCGCTGGCCGCCATCGCCATCCCCGGCCTCCCAGCGGAACCGGTTCAGCGACAGGGTCAGGCGCCGGGCGCCCGCCTCGAACTGGATGTCGCCGATCTTGGCCACCGCATCCTGCAGGGCGGCCGACATGATCGCCAAGTCGTCGGCGTCCTCGGCCAGCAGCTTCAGCCGCGTCGCAGCCTTGGGGTCCGCGCTCATGCGGCCTCCTCCTGGTCGCCGGAGATCCGGCGCACATTGGCCCCGCAGGCGCCCAGCTTCTGTTCCAGGCGTTCGAACCCGCGGTCGAGGTGGTAGACCCGGTTGACCACGGTCTCGCCCTTGGCCGCCAGTCCGGCGATGACCAGGCTGACCGAGGCCCGCAGGTCGGTGGCCATGACCTGGGCCCCGGTCAGGGCCTCGACCCCGGTGACCCGCGCCTCGTTGCCGGCGATGGAGATGTCGGCGCCCAACCGCGCCAGCTCCGGCACGTGCATGAAGCGGTTCTCGAAGATGGTCTCGCGGATGACGCTGACCCCTTGGGCCATCGTCATCAGGGCCATGAAGGGCGACTGCAGGTCGGTGGCCAGGCCGGGATAGGGCTCGGTGGTGATGTCGGCCGCCTTGAGCCTGCCCGCCCCCCGCCGCACGCGGATCGTATCGACGGTCTCGTCGAGTTCGACTCCCGCCGCGGCCATGGCGTCGAGCAGGGCGCGCACGTGTTCTGGCCGCGACTGGGTGAGCGTGACGTCGCCGCCGGCCATGGCCACGGCGCAGGCGAAGGCCCCGGTCTCGATCCGGTCGGGCACCACGGCGTGGACCGCCCCGTGCAGCTTGGCCACGCCCTTGATGCGGATGGTGGGCGAGCCCGCGCCCTCGACCTTGGCGCCCATGGCGTTCAGGCATTCGGCCAGGTCGACGATCTCCGGCTCGCGGGCGGCGTTCTCCAGCACCGTCTCGCCGTCGGCCAGGACGGCGGCCAGCATGGTGTGCTCGGTGGCGCCGACGGAAACGAAGGGAAAGGCGATGGTCGCGCCCTCCAGGCCCCGCGGCGCCTGGGCGTAGACGTAACCCTCGTTCAGATCGATGTGGGCGCCGAGGGCCTCAAGCGCCTTCAGATGCAGGTCGACCGGGCGGGCGCCGATGGCGCAGCCGCCGGGCAGACTGACCTTGGCGTGGCCGGTGCGGGCGATCAGCGGCCCCAGCACATTGAAGGAGGCCCGCATCTGCCGGACCAGGTCGTAAGGGGCCAGGGCCGAAGTGATCTCCGGCGTGTGCAGGACCGTCTCGGACCCCTCGGGCCCGTCCATCTCGATCACCGCCGCGCCCAGGCGCCGAAGCAGCTTGCCCAGGAACCGGGTGTCGGCCAGCCGGGGCATGTTGGTGAGGCGGAGCGGCTGGTCGCTCAGCAGGCTCGCCGCCATCAGCTTGATGGCGGAGTTCTTGGCCCCGCTGATCGGGATTTCCCCCTCCAGCCGCGCGCCCCCGACGATGGCGATACGATCCATAGCTGCGCTCTTACAGGATGGGCGCGGGTGCGCAAGCGACGTGGCTTCGCCTCGCCCCGGAGGGACCCCCCGGCGAAGCGGCGGGGGTGAGAGGCTACGGCCGTTTGAGGGGCAAGGCAGGTTGATCTGCCGCCGAGCGGCCGTCCGACGACGACAGCATGCAAATCGAATCATCCCACTAACCCGCAAGCCCCATTCACGTTAAGGTTGAGAAAGTCTTAACAAAGGGAGCTGATCATGTTCCACGCTGCCTTGAATGTGTCGCTGCGGTCGGCGGCGATCCGCACCATCTATCAGGATGGTAAGCTCCGGCTGGAGCGCTCGGTCCGGTCTGAATTTCCAGATATCGCCCGAGGCGATCAAACCCCGAGGACGAAAAGCCGCGTCATCCGCCAGGGCGCCTTCGCGCTCTGCGCTCTGGCCGCGGCTCTGACGGCGACCGCCTCCCTTGCCGCCGACCGGGTCCTGTTCACCCGCTTCGCCCCGGCCAAGGCCGTGCTCGCCATCGCCGACGCCGATGGCGGCGGGGAACGTCCCCTGCTCGGCGCCGGGGGCATGGACTACAATCCCGCCTGGTCGCCGAAGGGCGACTGGATCGCCTTCACCTCCGAGCGGGATGGCCCGGCCGACCTCTACCGCGTGCATCCGGACGGGACCGGGCTGGAGCGCCTGACCCGCAGCCCCTCATTCGACGACCAGGCGGCGTTCTCGCCGGATGAGGAACGGCTGGTGTTCGTCTCCACGCGGGCGGCCGGATACGCGAACCTGTGGATCCTCGACCTGGCGACGCACAAGGCCCGGCCGCTGACGTCGGGCCACGGCGGCGACTTCCGGCCGGCCTGGTCGCCGGACGGCCGCTGGATCGCCTTCTCGTCCGATCGCAGGGGCGGCCTGCCCCCGGCCAAGGGCCGCTGGGAAAGGCTGCATGTGGTCGACATCTATTTGATCCATCCCGATGGGACGGGCCTGAAGCGCCTGACCTCGGATGGAAAGGACGCCTGCGGTTCGCCGAAATGGTCGGCCGACAGCACGCATGTGGTCGCCTATTGCATGGCCGCCCAGGACACGTGGAGCAATCGGGTGGGCAAAGGGCAGACCGATGATGTCCTGGAGACGATCGACATCCGCACGGGGGCGACAGCGCCGGTGCCCGCCGGGCCAGGCGCCAAGACCATGCCGGCGCTGCTGCCCGGCGGCAGGGTCGGCTACCTGCGGCAGGACGCGGCGGGATCCGGCCTGTTTTATTCCGATGGCGGACATGGACCCGCCGGAGGGGACCTGCGCGAGCCTTCATGGTCCGCGGACGGCAAACAGGTCGTCTACAGCCGCTTCGCCGATAGCCGGAGCGCCGAGCCGACGCGGTTGTGGAGCCGGAACCCTGAATTCCAGCTCTACGCCACCACCCTTCTGCCGGCCGTCGACTCCCCCCGGCTGCGTTTCGCCACGACGGTGCCGGCCGGCCCCGTCTCGAAGCTGCTTGTCGTCGAGGACGGCAAGGCCCCGCAAGCGATCCTGGAACGCCCGGGCCTGATCCTGGCGCCGCAGTGGTCGGCTGACGGCAAGCAGATCGTGGTGGGTGTCGGGCTGTTCTCCGCCTTCCTGGATTTTTCGATCGGCGACAAGAAGCCGAAGGACCCGGTCAACGGCGGCGCCCAGACGGCCATCCTCAATGACGACGGCAGCGGCTTCCGGGTGGTCACGTCCGGCCGCAACAACAATGCCTTCGCCGCCTTCGCGCCCGACGGGAAGCGGTTGGTCTACCGGACCCAGGGGCCGGACGGCCAGGGCCTGCGTATTCTGGATCTGGTGGACAAGTCGGTGAAGACCCTGACCACCGTCGAGGACAACTTCCCCATCTGGTCGCCGCGCGGCGACCGCATCGCCTTCGTCCGCCGCATCGGCCAGGACTTCCAGGTCTTCACCGTCCGCCCGGACGGAACCGGCGTCAGGCAGCTGACGCACGGGGCGGGCAACAACGCCCACCTGGCCTGGTCGCCGGACGGCAGCCGGATCCTGTTCACCGGCTCGGCCAAGGGTTTCAAGGACGAGGCCCAGTACACCGGCGCCCCGCAGCCCTATGGCGAGATCTTCATGATGCGCGCGGACGGCTCCGGACTGGAGCAACTGACCGACGACCAGTGGGAGGAAGGCGGACCGGCCTGGCTGCCGGCGGCGCCCCACGCCGTCGGAACCTCGTTCGCCCTGGCGACCGGGCGGCGGTGACGCCAATCTTTGAAGAGCCTCGAGCGCGTTCGGACGGCGAGCCGCACACCGGCGAAGCGAACACTTCGGCTCGCCCGCCCTAACGCCCCTCGCCCTCCAGAAAGTCCTGGGCGAACTCCGGCGTTTCGTCGCCGTCCAGCGGGTCTTCATCCGAAACAGTCAGCGACGGGTTCGGAACGGTGAAATCGGCCGGCAGGTCGAGGTCCAGAAGGCCTGCGGCCTTCATGTCCGCCGCCCCCGGCAGGTCGGCCAGGGAGGCCAAGCCGAAGTGTTCCAGGAAACCGTCGGTGGTGCCGTAGGTGACGGGGCGGCCCGGCGAGCGGCGGCGGCCGCGCATCCGCACCCAGCCGATCTCCAGGAGCAGGTCCAGGGTGCCGCGGCTGAGGCTCACCCCGCGCACCGCCTCGATCTCGGCCCGGGTGACCGGCTGGTGGTAGGCGATGATGGCCAGGGTCTCCATCGCCGCCTTGGAGAGGCGCCGGTGCTCCTGCCGCTCCTCGGTCATCAGGAAGGAAAGGTCCGGGGCCGTACGAAAACGCCACCGGTCGGCCACGCACTCGAGCTCGACCCCGCGGCCAAGGTAGCGCTGGCGCAAGGCGGCGATGGCCCGGCCGACGTCGGCGCCTTCAGGCATCCGCCGGGCCAGGTCGGCGGCGCTGAGCGGTTCGGACGCCGCGAACAGCAGCGCCTCGACCATGCGCTCGGCTTCGGCGAGGTCGGTCACGCCGCGATGTCCGGGGCCCCGCGACGGGCGCGCATATAGAGGGCGGCGAAGGCCTCGAGCTGACGGACCTCCAGGGCCCCGTCCTTGACCATCTCCAGCCCGGCCGAAAGGGTGGAGGCGAGATAGGAGGCCTGGGTCGGCCCCTCTCCCCGCCGGTGCGGCGCGATGCCGTCGAGCGGGGTCCAGGCGGTCAGCTCGCCCATCAGGCTCTTCAGCCGCGTGCGCGCCTCCTCCAGGGGGTAGGCCTCGATCCGCTGCGCCGGACGGTAGCGACGGTTGCTCTCGCGCCGGCGCTGCTGAACATAGGCCTGGATCAGGGCGTAGAGGTCGACGTCGAGACGGGTGGTCGAGGCGATCATCACCGCATCGGGATCGCCGCGGACAAAGACGTCGCGCCCGGTCTGCGGCGCGCTTTTCAAAAGTTCCACCGCCTGGCGCATGGCGTCGAGCTTGGCGAGCCGGAAGGCCAGGGCCTCGGCCAGGTCCTCCGCCGCCGGCTCCCCGCCCCGGGCGCGTTCCGGCTTGGGCAGCAATAGCCGCGACTTCAGGAAGGTCAGCCAGGCGGCCATGACCAGATAGTCGGCCGCCAGGGCGAAGCGTCGGCGGCGGGCCGCGTGGATGAAGGCCAGGTACTGGTCGGCCAAGGCGGTGATCGACAGCTTGAGCAGGTCGACCCTCTGGGTGCGGGCCAGGGCCAGCAGCACATGCAGCGGCCCTTCGAAGCCTTCCAGGTCGATGACCAGGGCCTCTCCGTCCTCCGCCGCATCGGCGGCGGCGTCGAAATCGAGCTCGGCGGCGTCGGTCATGCCGTGCGCCCTTCCAGCCCAAGCTCCAGCAGCCGGGCCTCGGCGCCTTCCGGATCGAAGGGTTGCACCCGGCGCATCAGGCTGCGGGCCGCGGCGGCGCGCTCGGCGGGGCGGGCGCCGAGGCGCGGAACCTCAGAGGCGACCGCCTGCATCTCGGCCATGTCGCCGTTGCAGTGCAGGACCACATCGCATCCGGCGCGCAGGGACTCGCGGGTGCGATCCTCGAAGGCGCCGCCCAGGGCCTTCATCGACAGGTCGTCCGACATCAGCAGGCCGTCGAAACCGATGTGGCCGCGGATCACCGTCCCGATCACCCGATGGGACAGGGTGGCGCAGGCCTCCCGGTCGATGTCGCCGTAGACCACGTGGGCGGTCATCGCCATGGGGGCGTCGGCGAGGGCCCGGAACGGGGCGAAGTCGGTCCTCTCCAGCACCTCCAGCGGCGTCTCCACCACCGGCAGGTCGAAATGGCTGTCGGCGCCGGCGCGGCCGTGACCGGGGATATGTTTGATCACCGGCGCCACCCCGCCGGCCGTCAGGCCGTCGATGGCCGCGCGGCCCAGGGCGGCCACCGCCGAGGGCTCGGACCCGAAGCTGCGGTCGCCGACGATGTCGTGGGCGCCTTGGACCCGCAGGTCGACGCAGGGAGCGCAGTCGGCGTCGAAGCCCAGGGCCGCCAGTTCATGGGCGATCAGGCGGTGGTTCAGCCGCACCGCCTCCTCGGCTTCTTCCGGGCGGTCGCGGAACAGGGCGCCGAACAGGGCGGCCGGCCGACGGTTGAGGGCCAGCGGCGGACGCAGCCGCTGCACCCGTCCGCCCTCCTGGTCGAGGAACACCGGCGCGCCCTCGTCGTCGCAGGCTTCCCGCAGGGCCGCGGTCAGGGCGCGGGTCTGCTCGGCGTCCACGATATTGCGGGCGAACAGGATGAAGCCCCACGGCCGCAGGTCGCGGAAGAACGCAGCTTCGTCGGCGCTGAGCGCCGGGCCGGCGCAGCCGAGGATGCAGGCGGCGCTCACAGCCGCCTGTCAGCCCTTGACCAGGCAGACGTGACCCGAAGCCTTCAGCGCCGCGCAGAACGCCTGGGCGGAGCTGTGGCTGGCGAAGCCCGTCACCGAGGTGCGGAACAGCATCTTGCCGTCCCGTTCCAGGGGTTCGACCTTCTTGACCTTGCCGCCCATGAAGGTCGGGAAGGCCGCGGCCACCTCCTGGTATCCCTTGTCGGCGAGGGCGGCGGAGGAATAGGCGCCGATCTGGACCGCCGCCGGAGCGGTCGGGGCCGGGGTCGGCGGGGCGGCCGCGTCAGGCGCCGAAGCCGGCGGAGCAGCCACCACGGGAGCGGGCTTGGCCGGCGACGCGGCGGCGGCGGCCACGGTCGGGGCTGGAGCCGGCTTGGCGGGAACGGCCGCCGCGACCGTCGGAGCGGGCGTTCCCGGAACGGCATGGACCGGGGAATCCCCCACTGTCTGCACCGTCAGCCCCGACTTGGGCGCAGGGCGCGCCTGGGGTTGCTCCGGCGGGGGGGTGAAGGCGGGCTGGGCCGCGGGGGTGGCCGGGACGTTCTGGGCCGCATAGACGTCGAGGTTGGAGAACGGATCCTCGTCCTTGGCGTTGGCGGCCGGAGGCGACTTGACCGTGGTCACCGGCTGGCCGACGGCCGCGGTCGCGGCGGCAGGGGAGCGGACGCCGCTTCGGTAATACATCACCACCGCGGCGATCAGCACCAGCAGCACCACGCCGCTGCCGATCAGCGCCATCGGCAGGGGACGGCGGGCGCCGCGGGGGGCTCGGGCGTCGAACGCCAGGGGGGCGTCGGTCTGGGGCGTGTAGGCGCCGCGATCTTGTTGGGACATGGCCGGCGTACTCCAGGAAAGCGGCACGGGTTCGCTCGGAGCGAATCGCGCGCGTCTAACAAGTCTAGCAAAACCCGATCCGGGCCGAAGCCTCCTAAAGAGGGGCCAAGATGGTTAATGCCAGATGTCCAGGGTGAACAGCCGCCGATGTTCTTCTATGGCGAAGCGATCGGTCATCCCAGCGATATAATCGCACACCAGCCGGGCCCGTTCGGTCCCCTCCCGCGGGCCGGCCCGGCTGGACCAGTCGCCCGGCATGACGTCGGGCTCGCGCATGAACAGCTCGAACATCTCACGCAGGAGCCGCCGCGCCTGGCTGCGGGTGCGGTTGACCCGATAGTGCCGGTACATCCGCTCGTGCAGGAAGGCGCGCAGGCGGGCCAGGTCCTCGGCCATGTCGGGGGAAAAGGCCACCAGGGGCGCGCCGAGCATCCGCACCGCCTCGGGGGTGTCGACCCCGCCGGCGGCGGCCCGGCGGCGGGTCTCGGCGATGACGTCGTCGACCATCACCCCGATCATCCGCCGCACCGCCTCCAGCCGGAGCATCCGCGCGTCTATGCCGGGATAGTCGCGACGCACCGAGGCGATGGCGGGACCGACCAGCGGGATCGCCTCCACGTCCTCCATGGCGAACAGGCCGGCTTGGAGGCCGTCGTCCACGTCGTGGTTGTTGTAAGCGATGTCGTCGGCCAGGGCGGCGACCTGGGCCTCGGCCGAGGCGAAGGTGTCCAGCCTCAGGTCGTAGTCGGCGGTGTAATCGGCCAGGGGCCGGTAGGCCGGACGGTCCAGCCGGTCGATCACCGGCCCGTTGTGCTTGACGATCCCCTCCAGGGTTTCCCACGCCAGGTTCAAGCCGAGGAAGGTCGGGTAACGGCTCTCCAGTTCGGTCGCCACCCGGAAGGTCTGGACGTTGTGGTCGAAGCCCCCGTAGGGCGCCATGCAGGCCTGCAGTTCGTCCTCGCCCGCATGGCCGAACGCCGGATGGCCGAGGTCGTGGGCCAGGGCCACGGCCTCGGCCAGGTCCTGGTCCAGGCCCAGCGCCACCGCCAGGGAGCGGGCGATCTGGGCCACTTCCAGGCTGTGGGTCAGGCGGGTGCGGTAGTAGTCGCCCTCATGGGCCACGAAGACCTGGGTCTTCTCCTTCAGCCGGCGGAAGGCGCTGCAATGGATCACCCGGTCGCGGTCCCGGGCGAAGGGGGTGCGGGTCCGGCTCTCGGCCTCGGGATATTTGCGGCCCAGCGAGGCCGCAGGGTCCGCGGCGTAGGGCGCCCGGAGCGGAAAAGCGTCAACACCCAAGGCGAATCTCCCAGTCAGGCGGCGCCCCTTCGCTGGGGCGGCGCAATCCCCATATAGACGTTACGGAAGCCAGGGGCAGCCGCACTCCGCTCACCTATCGCTCATACACTTATGATAAGCAGGGATTCATGACCCTCGACCTCGACAGTCTGGTCTCGGCCCGCACGCCCGTCGCCCTCAGCGCCGCGGCGGCCAGGCGTATCCGCGAACTCGCCTCCACTGAGGGGCGGACGCTGATGTTGCGGGTGGCGGTCGAAGGCGGCGGCTGCTCGGGCTTCCAGTACCAGTTCGACCTGGTCGAGGCGGGCGAGCCCGAGGATCTGGTCATCGAACGCGACGGGGCCTCGGCCCTGATCGACGAGGTTTCGCTGCCGCTGCTGCGCGGGTCCGAAATCGACTTCGTCGACGAACTGGCGGGGGCGGAATTCCGCGTCCGCAACCCTAACGCCAAGTCCAGCTGCGGCTGCGGCGTCAGCTTTTCCCTATAGGTTTCATGAAAACTCGCCGCTCAGGCTCCCAGGCTGCCAACACTGCGCGGCGTTCCGCCAACACGGCACAGAAGTGCCACGAGACCATGGGGGCCGCCGCCTCCGTGATCGCGGCGCGGACCATGTCGATGGCCAATCCCACGGCCGAGACCGCCGCCGAGATGAACCTGATGATCAGCGAGAAGGTCGCCGCCTTCTCCGAGGCCGGGGCCGCCATGACCGCCGGCGCCTCGACCATGGCCAGCCAGGGCGCGCGCTACGCCGCCGGGGAGGCCGCCGCGGCGAGCCGCGGAATGGCCCAGCTCGCCACCTGCCGCACCCCGTTCGAAGTGATGATGGTGCAAGGACGACTGGTCGCCGATTTCTTCGGTCGCGGTTTCGCCTACGGCATGGGCCTCAACGCCCTGGTCGCCCGCACCGGCGACAAGACCCTGGCTCCCGTGCACAAGACGGTCACCGCCAACGACCGGCGCCTCAAGGCGAAGTAAACGGCCCATCCCGGCTCCATCGTCCCGGAGAGGACGAAGAGTGGGCCGCGAGCAGGACACCCTTCTGTTCGCCACAAGGCGCGCCGCGGCCAATTTGGGCGGCGCGGCGCCACATTTGGCCTGCCGGCGTCGCCTTACCGAGCTATCCCGCTATTTTGGTTGGGAAATCCATTTTTACAGAACCGCGTCGAAGCAGAAACACCGGAAATACGGGCCCCGCCTATAGGGTTGACCAATCATCGGATCTCCGACGATCGGCGCAGATCGCCGGCGCCCGACTGAGCGGACGGACTCGTGCATGGCGGCGTCAAGACGTTTTCGTTTGGGCTTTGTCGTCTTGGGGGCCTTGGCCATCCTGCTGATGCTCTGGGGGACGCTGTTCCATCCCAAGCCGGCCAAAGCCGCCAAGACCCCGCCGGTTCCCGTAAGCGTGGCCAGGGCCGTGGCGCGGGACGTGCCGGTGTCCATCACCGCCATCGGCGCGGCCCAGGCCTGGCAGAACGTGCTGGTCCGCGCCCAGGTCAGCGGCCGGCTGCAGAGCCTGGCCTACCGCGAGGGCAGCTTCGTCAAGGCCGGCGCCTTGCTGGCCCAG
Organism: Caulobacteraceae bacterium; assembly: GCA_035493955.1. Lineage (GTDB taxonomy): Bacteria > Pseudomonadota > Alphaproteobacteria > Caulobacterales > Caulobacteraceae > NCED01. The sequence goes on from DATJHI010000021.1 coordinate 49,712, forward strand.
ATCGACCCTGCCCCCTTCAACGCCGCCCTGATGCAGGCGCAAGGGGCGCTGGCCCGCGACCAGGCCCTGCTGCAGGGCGCGCGCGTGGACCTGGCCCGTTATCAGACCCTGCTCTCGCAGGATTCCATCGCCCGCCAGACCTTCGACACCCAGACCGCCCTGGTCAAACAGGACGAGGGCGTGGTGATGGTCGACCAGGGCGTGGTGGCCAACGCGAAGATCAACCTCGGCTACACCCGCATCGTCGCCCCGGTGTCCGGGCGCGTCGGGGTCAAGCTGGTCGACGCGGGCAACCTGGTCTCCGCCACCGACACCACCGGCCTCGTCACCGTGGCCCAGGTGACCCCGATCGCCGTGACCTTCACCGTCCCCGAAGGCGACTTCCAGCGGCTGCAGACCGTTTCGGCCGGCTTCACCAGGCCCCTGGCCACCGAGGCCTTCAGCCAGGACGACGGCAAGAAGCTGGCGGACGGTCAGCTCACGGTGGCCGACAACCACGTCGACCCCGCCACCGGCACGGTCCAGTTGAAGGCGCGGTTCGAAAATCCGGACGCCCGGCTGTGGCCCGGCCAGTTCGTCAATGTCCGCCTCACCCTGCAGACCCTGCGCAACGCCCTCACCGTCCCCACCGCCGCCGTGAACCAGGGACCGAAGGGACCTTTCGTCTATGTCGTCGGCGCCGATCAGCGGGTCGTGGCGCGCCCGGTGGCCCTGGACATCGCCCAGGACCAGCTGACGGTGATCCGGGCCGGCCTTTCCCCCGGCGAGACCGTGGTCGCCGACGGGCAGCTGTCGCTGAAGCCTGGCCTGCGGGTGGCGGTGCGCGATCCCGACGCCAAGGTCGCGTCCAAGGCCAAGACCGCGAAGCGTTCCAAGCCGTGAGCATCTCCACCCCCTTCATCCACCGGCCCGTCGCCACCTCGCTGATCGCGGCGGCCTTCCTGGTGGTGGGGATCGCGGCCTACTTCAACCTGCCCGTCTCGGCCCTGCCGCAGGTCGACTTCCCGACCATCCAGGTCAACGCCGCCCTGCCGGGCGCCAGCCCGGAGACCGTGGCCTCGAACATAGCCACGCCGCTGGAGCGGCAGTTCTCGCTGATCGCCGGCGTGACCCAGATGACCTCGACCAGTTCGTCGGGCTCCACCAACATCGTCCTGCAGTTCGAGCTGAACCGTAACATCGACGCCGCCGCCCAGGACGTGCAGGCGGCCATCAACGCCGCCGGCGGCCAGCTGCCGACCAACCTGCCCAGCCCGCCCACCATCCGAAAGGTCAACCCGGCCGATGCCCCGATCCTGCTCCTGTCCCTGTCCTCGGACACGGCGCCGATCTCCCAGGTCTCGGACTACGCCGACAACATCCTGGCCCAGCAGATCTCGCGCATCGTCGGCGTCGGCCAGGTGGCCATCGGCGGCCAGCAGAAACCCGCCGTGCGGATCCGGCTGGACCCGCGCAAGGTCGCCAACCTGGGCCTGCAGATGGACGCCATCCGCACCGCCATCGCCGCGGCCACCGCCAACGCCCCCAAAGGCGTGATCAACGGACCCAGCCGCAGCTACGGCGTCTATGCCGACGACCAGGTGCTGGACCCCAAGACCTGGAACAAGGTGGTGATCGCCTACAAGAACGGCGCTCCGGTCCGCATCCAGGACGTCGGCTCGGCCGTGGCCGACGTCGAGAACAACCAGATCGGCGCCTGGATGTATCCGGGCGTGAACAACCCGGACAGGAGCCTGGGCCAAGGCGGACGCGCCATCGTGCTGTTCGTGTTCAAGCAGCCCGGCGCCAACGTCATCCAGACCGCCGACCGCATCAAGGCGGCCCTGCCGGGCCTGCAGGCCAACATCCCGCCCTCGATCAGCGTGCACATGGTCGCCGACCGGACCCAGACCATCCGCGCCTCGGTCAAGGACGTCGAGATCACGCTCCTGATCACCATCGTCCTGGTCGTGGTGGTGATCTTCCTGTTCCTGCGCGACGTCCGCGCCACCCTGATCCCCAGCCTGGTGATCCCGCTGGCGTTGCTGGCGGCGGCGGCGGTGATGCTGCCGCTGGGCTTCAGTCTCGACAACCTGTCGCTGATGGCCATGACCATCGCGGTCGGCTTCGTGGTCGACGACGCCATCGTCATGGTCGAGGTGATCTGGCGGAAAATCGAGGAAGGCGAGGAGCCGTTCGAGGCCGCCCTCGCGGGGGCCGGCGAGATCAGCTTCACCATCCTGTCGATAAGCATCTCGCTGGTCGCGGTGTTCACGCCGCTGATGTTCATGGGCGGGGTGGTCGGGCGGCTGATGCGCGAGTTCGCCCTGACGCTCAGCGCCACGGTGCTGCTGTCGCTGATGCTGTCGCTCACCTTCACGCCGATGCTGTGCGGCAAGTTCCTGAAGAAGCCGGGGCCGCCGTCGAACTGGTTCACCAGGGGCCTGGAGACCGGCTTCTCGCGCCTGGAGGACGGCTACCGGCGGGGACTCGACGTCGTGCTCGGCCACATGCCGGCGACCCTGGCCGTGTTCCTGGTCACCGTGGCGGCCGCCGTCGTCCTCTACGCCACCGCCCACACCGGCTTCTTTCCGCAGCAGGACACCGGTTTCATCTCCGGCACGATGGTCACGTCGCAGGACGGCTCCTTCGCCAAGACCTCGGCCAAGGTCGAACAGGTCGCCGACATCATCCGCAATGATCCCGACGTGGCCGCGACCAACTTCGGCGTCGGCAATGGCGGGGCCAACCAGGCCAACTTCAACATCGCCCTGTCGCCCAGGGACGAGGGCCGCAAGTCGACCGCCGACGAGGTCATCGCGCGCCTGCGTCCCAAGCTCGCCCAGGTGGTCGGGGCGCAGACGTTCATGCAGGCCAACCAGGACATCAACGTCGGCGGGCGGGCCGGCCGGGCCCAGTACCAGTACACCCTGTCCGACGCCGACCTGACGGAGCTGAACACCTGGACGCCCAAACTGCTGGCGGCCCTGCAGGCCCTGCCCGAGCTGAAGGACGTCAGCTCCGACCAGCAGTCGCAGGCCGCGGCGGTCAACCTGAAGATCGACCGCGACGCCGCCGGCCGCTTCGGCATCTCGCCCAGCGACATCGACAACGCCCTCTACAACCAGATCGGCCAGCGCCAGGTCGCCCAATACTTCACCCAACTGAACAGCTACCACGTCGTGGTGGAGGGACCGCCCGCGCTGCAGGCGACGCCGGCCCTGTTCAATTCGGTCTACATCCTGTCGCCGGCGACCGGCAGGCCCGTGCCTCTGTCGCTGTTCGTCAAGGCCGACCCCAACGGCACGGCCTCCCTGACCATCAGCCACCAGGGCCAGTTCCCGGCGGCCACCCTGGCCTTCAACCTGTCGCCGGGGGTTTCCCTTGGCCAGGCGACCATGGCGGTCGACCAGGCCCGCGCCCAGCTCGGCGCGCCCCCGACCCTGGTCGGCGCGTTCCAGGGCACGGCGCAGGCGTTCCAGCAGTCCCTCTCGTCGGAACCGATCCTGATCGCGGCGGCCTTGCTCGCGGTCTATGTGATCCTGGGGGTGCTCTACGAGAGCTACATCCACCCCCTGACCATCCTGTCGACCCTCCCTTCAGCCGGGGTGGGGGCGCTGCTGACCCTGATGGCGGTCGGCCAGGACCTCAACGTCATCGGCATCATCGCCATCATCCTCCTGATCGGCATCGTCAAGAAGAACGGCATCATGATCGTCGACGTGGCGCTCAGGCTCGAGCGCGAGGAAGGCATGGGGCCGGAGGAAGCCGTGGTGGCCGCCTCGCACCAGCGGCTGCGGCCGATCCTGATGACCACGGCCTGCGCGTTCCTGGGCGGGGTGCCGATGATCCTCGGCAACGGCACCGGCTCGGAGTTCCGCCAGCCGCTC
>DATJHI010000022.1:0-42767 GCA_035493955.1 Caulobacteraceae bacterium
GATCCACCGCCGGGTGGGGTACATCCCCGGTGAGTTCACGCTCTACGACCGGCTGACCGGCGGGCAGACGCTCACCTACTTCGCCAATCTGCGCGGCGGGGTCGATCAGGGCTACCAGCGCTCGCTGATCGAGCGCTTCGAGATCGATCCTGGGCAGCTTCCGATCGTGCTCTGTTCGAGTGGAGCATTCCTGCGCAATCCCGGCGAAACCGAACTCGCCCGGTGGCTCGGACTGGTCGGACCGATCGATCCCGACCGCGTCTACGACGTGGCCATCGTCGGCGCCGGGCCAGCCGGACTGGCCGCCGCGGTATATGGTGCTTCGGAGGGATTGTCGGTTCTCGTGCTCGATTGCCGCGCGTTTGGCGGCCAGGCCGGCGCCTCGGCCCGGATCGAGAACTACCTGGGCTTTCCCACCGGCATATCGGGCATGGCCCTGGCCGGGCGGGCCTTCAGCCAGGCGCAGAAGTTCGGCGCCGTGGTCGCCATTCCGGAAGAGGCGGGCCGGCTGGATTGCGGCGAGGCCCCCGCCGCCCCGGCCGACGGCTGGTCGCTGAGCCTGACGGACGGCAAACAGGTGCGCGGCCGCGCGGTGGTGGTGGCCAGCGGCGCCCAGTACCGTCGCCCGGGAATCCCGGGCCTCGCCGCCAGCGAAGGGAGGGGAATCCACTATTGGGCCTCGGCCCTGGAGCAGACCCTGTGCGGGGGCGAGGAGGTCGCCCTGGTCGGCGGCGGCAATTCCGCCGGCCAGGCGGTGGTGTTCCTGGCCGCCAAGGCGGCGAGGATCCATCTGATCGTGCGCCGGGACGGGCTGCAGGCGACCATGTCCCGTTATCTGATCGACCGGATCGCCTCGCTGCCGAATGTCGAGTTGCACACGAACACCGAGATCTGCGCCTTGGAGCAGGAACCGGACGGGACCCTGGAGGCCGTCCGTTGGCGCGGGCGCGACGCCCAGGAGGAGCGCCGGCCGATCCGGCATCTGTTCCTGTTCGTCGGAGCTGACCCCAATACCGAATGGCTGGTCGATTGCGGTTTCGCCCTGGACGAGAAGGGCTTCCTGCTGACCGGCCCGTCGTTGGAGGCTTCCGACCTGAAGCCCTACGGCTGGGCCGAGGCCCGGCGCCGGCCGGCGGGGTTGGAGACCAACCGCCCCGGGGTGTTCGCCATCGGCGACGTCCGCTCCGGATCGACCAAGCGGGTGGCCTCGGCCGTGGGCGAGGGCGCCGCGGTGGTGGCCCAGATCCATGCCTATCTGTCGTCTTCACGGGCGTCGCCATGACCGCGCCCTGGCCGCCCCTGCCCTACGCGGCATGGAAAGACAGCTGCACCACCCTGCACCTTTGGAGCCAGGTGGTCGGCAAGGTCCGGCTGGCGCGGACCCCGTGGCTCAATCATTCCTGGCAGACGCCCCTCTATGTGACCGCCCGCGGCCTGGGGACGGGACCCATTCCCTGCGGCGACAAGGTCCTGGACCTGGAGTTCGACTTCATCGCCCAGGTCCTGGCCCTGAGGCTGTCGGACGGCGGCGCGGCGGAGGTGAGGCTGGAGCCCAAGCCGGTCGCCGCCTTCTATGGCGAGGTGATGGGCGCGCTGGCGCGGATCGGTGTTCCGGTCGCGATCCACGGCGCGCCCAACGAGCTCCCCGAAGCGACGCCCTTCGCCGAGGACCTGGTCCCCCGCGCCTATGATGGCGTCTGGACGCGGCGGTTCTGGCGGGTGCTGGTGCAGGCCGACCGGGTGATGCGCCAGTTCCGCACCGAGTTCGTCGGCAAGGCCAGCCCGGTCCACTTCTTCTGGGGCGGGTTTGACCTGGCCGTGACGCGGTTTTCCGGTCGCCGGGCCCCGCCCCATCCGGGAGGGATACCCCACCTTCCCGACGCCGTGACCCGCGAGGCCTATTCGCACGAGGTGGCCAGCGTCGGCTTCTGGCCGGGCGGCGGCGGGGCCGAGGAGGTCTTCTTCTACGCCTACGCCTATCCCGAGCCGGCGGGGTTCAGCACCGCCGCGGTCGTGCCGGACGCCGCCCGCTACGACGGAACGCTGGGGGAATTTCTTTTGCCCTACGAGGCGGTCCGCACCGCCGGCGATCCGGACGCGGTGCTGCTGAGCTTCTTCCGCTCGACCTACGCCGGAGCCGCCGACGCGGGCGGGTGGGACCGCGCCGCCCTGGAGTGCGCCCCCGGAGAGCCCGGCCGGCCGCGGCCCATAGGCTAGACTGCCGCGAACTGGTCGTAGGCCCTCAGCGCGTCGGTGGCGTAATCAACCGAGGGGCCGCCGCCCATCTGCACCGCCACCCCCAACGCTTCGGCGAATTCCTGGCGGGTGGCCCCGGCTACCAGCGCGCCCTTGGCGTGGTAGCCGATACAGCCGTCGCAGCGACCGGCCACGGCGATCGACAGGGCGATCAATTCCTTGGTCTTGCGATCCAGGGCGCCTGGGGTCTGGGCGGCCCGGCTCAGGTGGCCGAAGGCGGACAGGGTCTCGGGGATCAAGGCCTTGAGCTGCAGCGCGTAGGCGTCGATCTCGTGAGTGATTTCGATATAGTCCTTGGCCAAGGCCGCCTCCTCGAAGTGTGCGGCGGCACGATATCCCAGGCCTGCGACGAACCGGAGCCCCGATGACCCTCGCCCTCGACAGCCTGATGAGTCTGGCCCCGGTTATCCCGGTCCTGGTCATCGAGGAGGAGGCCGACGCCGTCCCCCTGGCCCAGGCGCTGGCCGCCGGGGGCATCCGGGCGCTGGAGGTGACCTTGCGCACACCCGCGGCCCTGGGCGCGATCCTTCGTATCGCCAACGAGGCGCCGGAGGCGGTGGTGGGCGCGGGCACGGTGCTGAACGGGCGCGACCTGGAGGCGGCGGCGGACGTCGGCGCCCGCTTCATCGTCAGCCCTGGCCTGACCGAAGGGCTGGCCGAGGCGGCGGCGGCGGCCCGGCTGCCCCTGTTGCCGGGGGTGGCGACGGCCACCGACATCATGCGCGGGCTGGATCTCGGGCTCAGCCGCTTCAAGTTCTTTCCGGCGGAGAGCTCGGGCGGGCCTGCGGCGGTGGCGGCCTTCGGCGGCCCCTTTCCCGGCTGCCGGTTCTGCCCCACCGGCGGGATCGGCCCCGAGCAGGCGCCTCGCTACCTGGCGCTCAGGAACGTCGCCTGCGTCGGCGGCAGCTGGCTGGTCCCGCGCGACCTGGTGCGGGCCAAGGAATGGCGCAGGATCGAAGACCTCGCCCGCGCCGCCGCGGCTTTCGCCCGCGCCGCGGATTGAGATCGGCCCGCCGGCGCCCGTCTTTTCGCTTTAATCCCCGCGCAGCACCGGCGCGGGCCGCTGCAGGAGGGCGGGCAGGGCGGCCAGAGCTCCGCCGGCGGCGGTCAGGGTCGCCGTCAGGGGCAGAAGCACGGTGATCACGCTCCAGTCGAACCGCCAGTCGAAGTGGAAGGCGTAGCGCACCACCGGATAGGCCGCGGCCGAACCCAGCAGCACGCCGGTGGCGGCGGCGATCAGTCCCACCGCGCCATATTCCACCACCGAGGCGACCAGGGCCTGGCCACGCGTGGCGCCCAGGACCTTCAGGATCGCCACATCGCGGGTGCGGCGCTCGGCCGTGGCCGCGGCGGCGCCCGCCAGCACCAGCAATCCCGCCAGGGCGACCACGGCGGCGGCGCCGCGGATCCCCGTGGACAGCTGATCGAGCAGTTTGCCGGCGGCCTCCAACTGGTCGCGGACGTCGATGACGGTGACCGTGGGGAAGCGCGCGGCCAGCACCCGGCCGAGGGCTGCCGCCTGGGCCTTGTCGGCCTTGATCAGCGCCACCTGTCCGAGATCGGCCCCGGCCAGGGCCGACGGGCTGACGACCAGGGAAAAGCCCGTCCCGAACCGGCCAGGCTCGGTTCTGCGCAGGCCCGATATGCGCGCCTCGACCTCACGCCCCAGGATCGACAGGGTCACCGCATCCCCGGGGTTGAGCTTGGCGGCCTCGGCGATCCGCTGGTCCAGCATCACCAACGGGGGACCCGCATAGCCGGCCGGCCACCACCGGCCCTCGACCACGTCGGCGTCCGCGGGGGCCGCGTCGAGCACCGTCAGGCCGATGTCCTGGTCGAAGGCCCAGCGGCCTTCGGGGGCGACGGCGGCCGGCCGCACGGCCGCGCCGGCTATGCCGGTGATCCGTCCTGTGGCCATCGGCATGCGCCGGTAGCGGCTCGGGTCCAAGGGGCCGACGACCTGGGCGACCGCTTGGTCGAGGGCGGCGGCTTGGCCCGAGCGGACCTGGGTCAGGATCAGGGCGGGGGCGGTGTTCGGCGCGGCCTCCCGAACCTCGGCCAGCAGGGTCGATTGCAGCAGCAGCACCACGGCCAGGAGGGCGACGCCCAGGCCGATCGAAGGCGAGACCGTGCGCGCCGCCGAGGCCGGTCCGGCCAGGTTCGCCAGCCCCATCCGGACCGCTCCCCTGGTGAAGCGGCGCATTCGCGCAGCCAGGGCCGTCGCGCCTTGCCCCAACGACCACAATAGGCCGTAGGCGAAGGCCACTGCGGCGATCATGCCCGCCGCCACCCCGGTGTTCGGGGCGGTGACGACGGAGACGGTGGCGAGGCCAAGACCGGCAAGGACCGCGAACACCGCCTCCGGTCCGGGATGCAGGCGACCGACCAGGTCGCGGCGGAATAGGCTGGAGGGCGGGGTCGCCCGCGCCCTGGCCAGGGGCAAGAGGGAAAAGGCCGCCGCCGCCAGGGCGCCGAACACCGCCGCCTTGGCCAGGGGCGCAGGATAGACCGCGAACAGGGCCGGGATGGTGATGCTGTCCCTGAACAGCCAGCCGAGCACGAAGGGCGTCGCCGCGCCCGCGGCCAACCCCAGGGCCACCCCCAGCGCCGACAGGCCGGCGATACGGATGAGGAACATATCCCGGATCAGCGGTCCTTCCGCGCCCAGCGCCTTCAGCACCGCGATGGAGGGCTTCCGGCTTTCCAGATAGCTGGAGACGGCGCCGTTGACTCCCAGCCCCCCGGCCAGGAGGGCGGCAAGGCCGATGAAGCCGAGGAAATACTCCAGTTGATCGATCAGCCGCCGCAGGCCGGCGGCGGCGTCGTTGCGGTCGCGGACGCGAAATCCCGCGCTGGGAAAGACCTTCTGCAGGCTTTGGCCCACTGCGGAAGCGTCGGCGCCTATGGGCAAGGCGATGCGCACGGTCTGGGTGAACAGGCTGTCGCTCGCCGCCAGCCCCGCCCGCTCCATCTGGGCATGGTCGATCAGCACCCTGGGACCCAGGGCGAAGCCGCCGGCCAGCCGGTCGGGCTCCTGGTCGAGCACCGCACGGACCACGAACCGGGCGTCCCCGATCAGCAGGGGGTCGCCGATCTTCAGGCCCAGGCGGTCGAGCAGGACCTGCTCCACAGCCGCGCCGGCGCCGGCGAAGGCGCCTTGCAGTCCGGCCGCGCCCTTAACGGTCACGGTTCCGGCCAGGGGATAGGCCCCGTCGACCCCCCGCACCTCCACCAGCCGCCGGGCGCCCGACGGCGCCTGGGCCATGGCGCGGACCCGATAGGTGTCGGTGGTGCGTCCCAGACGGCGGAAGGCGGCCTGTTCGGCGCCGGTGAAAGCACGCCCTTGCAAGGTGACGGCGAGGTCGCCGCCGAGGATTTCCCGCGACTGGGCGGCCAGGCCCTGGCGGAAGGCCTCCGCCGTGGACCCGGCGGCGGCGATCGCGGTCACGCCCAGGGCCACGCAGGCCAGGAACACGCGAAAGCCGCGCACGCCGGCGCGCAGCTCACGGCCGGCGAAGCGAAGCGCGAGGGTCATGCGGCTTCCAGTCGTCCGCCCTGCATGGTCAGTCGCCGGTCGGCGCGGGCGGCCAGGCCCGCGTCGTGGGTGACCATGACGAGGGCGGCGCCGGTCTCGGCCAGCAGGTCGAACATAAGCCGCGTCACCTCGGCGGCGTTGGCGTCGTCGAGATTGCCGGTGGGCTCGTCGGCGAACAGCAGGCCGGGCCGCACGGCCAGGGCCCGGGCCAGGGCGGTGCGCTGCTGTTCGCCGCCGGACAGCTGGTGCGGATAATGGCCGCCGCGGTGGCCGAGGCCGACCCGGGCCAGCCACGCGCGCGCGACCGCGGCGGCGTCCGCCCGGCCGGCGATCTCCAGCGGGGCGGCCACATTCTCCTCGGCGGTCATGTTGGGCAGAAGGTGGAAGGCCTGGAACACCAGGGCGGCCCGTCCACGCCGCAGCCGGGCGCGCCCGTCCTCGTCGAGGGCGGCCAGGTCCTGACCGAACAGCCGCACGGTTCCGGCGGTCGGACGTTCAAGCCCGGCCGCCACCGAGATCAGCGACGACTTGCCCGATCCGGAGGGCCCGAGGATCGCCACCTGCTCCCCCGGCGCGACGGACAGGCTCACGCCCCGCAGGATCTCCACCGGTCCGGCGGTGGAGGGCAGGGTGAGGGCGACGTGGTCGAGGGCGAGCACGCAGGCGGTTTCGGTCATCGGCCGGTTTGTCAGAAGACGATGGGCCCCTACATAGGGCGGGATGCGAAAAAACGGGTATCGGTTTTTCGCGTCATTCCCGTTCTAAATGCTTAGAATAGATCGCGTTTCGTCGTTTCGAATTCGATCCGAAGTCATCCTGATCCATACCGGACCCGCCTTTCCCGCCGCGAGATCATGCCGACCAGACGCCTCGTTCTCGCCGCCCTGACCGGGTTTTGCACCCTCCCCGCCGTGGCCGGTCCGGTCCCGGTGGTGACCATCCTCGGCGACTCCATCACCGCCGGGCTCGGCTTGCGGGCCGCCGACGCCCTGCCGGCCCAGCTGGAGGCGGCCCTGCGGGGACTGAAGGTCGCCGCCCGGGTTCGCGGCGCCGGAGTCTCGGGGGACACGACTGCCGGCGGGCTGGCGCGGCTCGACTTCAGCGTCCAGCCCGACACCGACCTCTGCGTGGTCGAACTCGGCGGGAACGACCTGTTGCAGGGGGTCGACGTCGGCCAGACCCGCGCCAATCTCGACGCCATCGTCCGTAGGCTGAAGAAGCGGGGGATCGCGGTGGTGCTGGCGGGCGGACGCGCACCGTCGACGACCCTGGGGAGCTATGGCCGCGCCTTCGACGCCCTGTTTCCGGCCATCGCCGCCGCCCAGCACGTGGCCCTCGCCCCAGACCTGCTCGCCGGGGTGATGGACCGGCCCGGGCTGAAGCAGGCGGACGGGCTCCACCCCAATCCCGCGGGGGTGAAGCTGGTCGCCGCCCGCCTGGCCCCGGTGGTGGCGAAGGCCCTGGCCCAGCGGAGGTGACGACCGCCGGCCTTACTTCTTCGCGCCGGCCGCCAGATTGTTCGGATCCTTGTAGCCCTTCTCGCCGGGCAGGACGAACTGGGTCGCGCCCTCGGCGGTCTTCACAACGTTGTTGTTCTCGTTGCAGGACCACATGTTGATCCTGAGGTCCGGGGTCTTCACCCGCGCGTAATGGAAGGTGGCGGTCCAGGGTTTGGTCAGCGACAGGGGGTCGTAGACGGTGACCCGATCCTCCATCATGTCCGGGCCGATCTTGCGGATCTCCTCGACGGTCGAGGTCTTGTCCGAATAGTCCGGCTGCCCGCGCTGATACTGCCCGGCCATCAGGTTGTTGGTGTGCACCACCAGGGTGTCGCCGTTCCAGAAGCCGATCGAATCGCCTTCCCACAGGGGATAGGCTTCGTCCGCCGGGACGTGGCCGCGACCGTCGGTGTAGATGCGGCGGACCTCGCTCTGCTGCTCGTTTATCCACCAGGTTTCGGCGGGCGTGATGACGATCTCCTTCAGGAAGGGTTCGGTCAGCCAGCGGGGGTAACCGGCGGGCAGGCAGTTCGACAGGGCGTCCCATTCGACGCCCTTGGCCACCTCGGCGATCTTCTTGTCGAGCTTGGCCTGGTATTCGGGGGTCAACTGAGCGGTGGAGCGGCCGTAGAGACCCTCGGGGATCCTGGTCTCGACCCCGCCCTTGGAATCGAAGGCGAAGGGCGGGCCCTCGAACTTGCGGGTCCATATCCCGCTCCAGTCGGGCAGCTTGCTCCACGCGAGCTTGGTCCCGCCGCCGGCCGCCTTCTGCAGGGCGGCGTAGTGTTCCTCCGAGGTGGCGTAGGCGCCGACCGGCGGCAGGGGCGGGGCGTCGGCGACCGGCCCGCCCGCCGCTCCGCCGCCGGCCTTCGGGGCGGGGGCGGAACAGGCCGCGACGGCCAGGGCCGAGGCGGCGGCGAGCATGGCGATCTTGATCGGCGTGGACGTCATGGAGCGGCCTCCCTGAGCGCAGCTTGACCGCTGCGTCCCGGTTCAACGGGTTGTCTACAGGTGATGATCTCTCAAGCTGGGCCAGAGTCCAACGCCTTTTGCGTTTGGCTCCGTTGCGGGAGGCGCGGCTCAGGCGAGCGCCGGCTCCGCCGCCGCAGGAGCGGCTTCGCAATCGTAGAAGCCGGCCAGCAGCAATTGGCGCGCGGCCCCCGGCGGCGGCCAGGCCGGGCGGGCGATCAGCCGCGCCACGTCGATCAGGGCCGCGGTCACCTGCCGGGGCGGGGCGGCGAGGTAGCGGGGGGTCCAGACCGGATCGAACTTCTGCTTGAAGGCGCGCAGGCCCTCGAAGCCGTAGAACCTCGAACCTCGCCGGGCCAGCAGGCGGCCGATCTTGTGCCACAGGGGCGCCAGGCGATGTTCGCCCAGGCCGCTGAGCGGGGCCATGCGCAGGTTGAACCGCTCGAACCCTTCGTCGCGGGCCCACTGCATCAGTTCGATCAGCAGATATTCCATCACCCCGGCCGGGGCTTCCGGCCGGTGCCGCATCAGGTCCACGGAGGCTTCGACGCCGCCGCCCCGCCAGACGTTGGCGAAGGCGACGACATCCCCGTGCAGCCGGACCACGCCAACCGGATCGCGCCGGATCACCTCCGGGTCGAACCGGCCGAGGGAAAAGCCCTTCTCCCGGCGACCGTGCCCGGCCAGCCAGGCGTGGGAGACGTGGGCCAGCTCCGCCATCAGCGCCGGGGTGATCGTCGGATGCACCAATTCGAAGCTCAGGCCGTCGCGAACCGCCCGGGCATGGGTCTGACGCAGGCGCTTGCGACCGGGGCCGGAGAGGGAGAAATCCGCCAGGGGGACCAAGGCCTCCTCCCCCAGCTTCACCAGGGCCAGGCCCATATCGAGATAGTCGGCGAGCCGTTCGGGACTGACCTGGTAGAACACCGCCCGCGCATCCAGCCGGTCGGCGTGCTCGCGCAGGCGCCACATCAGGGCGCGGCCGGCGTCCCGATCGCCGACCGGATCGCCCAGGGCCACCATGCTGCGTCCCTGGGAGGCCCACATGACGAAGGCGTCGCCGCCAGGCGAGGCCAGGATCGACTTGTCCCCGGCGAAGGCCAGCCGCGCCAGGGTGTTCGGAGACGCCTCGATCAGCGGCCGCAGGGCCTCGAGCGTCCTGGGGTCGGGACGGGCCGAGCGAGGCCGCACGGCGCCGGTCAGGCGAACGGCGGCGATCCACAGCAAGACCGCGCCGAGGACCGCTGTGCCGCGGATGAAGCGGGCCGGATCGGCGTGATAGCCGACGCGGGTGAACAGCCCGCCGTCGAACGGGGTCGATTTGTAGCACCACAGGCCAAGGCCCACCGAGCCGGCGAACACGCCCAGCACGCCCACGTTGGTCAGGATGTCGAGTTCGTCATGCATCCGCTTGGAGCGGCGATAGAAGGCGCGTTGGGTGGCGGCCAGCAGGACCGCCAACACCAGGCTCGACAGGGTCGGCCCCCAATCGAAGCCGCGGGCGAGGGCGGAGGCGGCCGCCACCGTGGCGGCGAACAGGGCCAGCATCCGCGCGCTCGACCGGCGTCGCCAAAGACCCGTGGCCGCGCCCATGAGCGCCAGGCCCGAAAGCAGGGAGGCGAGGTGGGCGGTCTCCAGCGCCGGAACGGGCACGCTCTCCTCGACGGCGGCGAGGTGGTCGTGGGTGATCGGGGCCGCGCCGGTAAGGATCAGCACGGCGCCGAGCATGAAGGCGAAGGGGGCGGCCACGACGGGGGCCAGAACTTCGAACGGCCGCTGGACGCGGCGCAGTCGCGACGGGATCATCTCGATCTCAGGCGGCGGACGAACGCGGGCGGTCGCGCAGTTCCTGGAGCAGTTCGACCTGGTGAGCCAGGATGTCGGCAAGTTCGCGGTCGCGCATGGCCTCGATCTTCTCGTGCAATCCCATGATTTCCAGCTCGACCTTGAGGTTGATCTCGTAGTCGTGGTCCGCCCGGTCGCGGGTCTTCTCGGCCTGCCGATTGAGCAACATCATGATGACCGACGCCTGGAGAGCGGCCAGCACTGACAGGATCAGGTTCAGGAGAACGTAAGGGCGAAGGTCAAACGGCAAGGCGCCGGACGGCGGCAGGAGGGCGGCGTTTAGCAGAACCCAGCCGGAAACAAAAGCCGAGACCCCTGCGACGAATATCCACGACCCCCCGATCCGGCCCGCTGCGTCGGCCAGCCGGGCGCTCCAGCCGGGCAGGCCGACGGTCTCCTGTCGGGCGATCAGGCCCCGACGGACGATCTGGTCGACCACCCGCCGCTGCTCCGGCCCCAGCACGTCGAAGGCGGATCCCAACAGGCGTCGAGCTTCGGCGTCGAGGCGATCGGAGGCAGGGGTCATGGCGCTGCTCGGATGAACAGGCCGAACTGTGGGCCCCAGGTCTGCCGGGCAGGTGACGGGCGGCTTGCATGTCTGTGAGGTTGACGCGTCCTGCTCTAGAGCGACGGCCGCCTCAGGGTCAGCACCGCCCGCAATCCCGGCCGATTGTCCTCCAGGACGAACTCGCCGTCGTGAAGCTTGGCGCAGGCGGCGACGATGGCGAGCCCCAGGCCGGACCCTTGGGTCGAGCGCGCCCTGTCCAGCCGCACGAAGCGCTCCTGCACCCGGCCGCGGTCGGCTGCGGGCACACCGGGCCCGTCGTCGGAGACGATCACCTGCAGCGTCTGGTCATGGGCGGCCAGTTCCAGAAGCACCTTGGCGCCTTTGCCGGCGTGACGGCTGGCGTTGTGCAGCAGGTTGCCGATAGCCTGGCGCAGCAGCAGTTCATGCGTCCGCGCCAGCACCGGCTCGGGGAGAACCTTCAGCCTGAAGGACTGGCCGGCGTCCTCGAGCAGCGGACCGAACAACTCTGCGACATCGGCCACCAGCCGGCTCAGGTCGACCGTGGTCATGGTCTCGCGGGACAGGCCGGTCTCGGCCTGAGCGATGTCGAGCAGGGCGGAGAAGGTGCCGAGGGCCCTGTCGGCCTCGGCCTGGGCCTGCTCCACCGCCGCGATCCGTTCGGCCTCAGACAGTCCCGGGGCCATGGCGCGGGACAGGGCGCCTCTCAGCCGGGTCAGCGGGGTGCGCAGATCGTGGGCCAAGCTGTCGGTGACGGTGCGCATGCCGGTCATCAACTCCTCGATGCGGCCAAGCATCTGGTTGATCGACAGTCCAAGGCGGTCGAACACGTCTCCAGGCTCATGGATCGCCACCCGGGCGCCGATGTCGCCGTCAGCGATCCGGGCGGCGGTGTCGGCGATGGCGCGCGCCCGCGACAGCAGCATGCCGTTCAGGGCCAGCCCCACGGCGAAACAGGCGCCGGAAGCCAGCAGGATGGCGAAGGCGGAGCCCCGGAACACGCCGGCGCGGAAGGCGGCGCGCCGGTCCAGGTTCTGGGCCACCTGCAGCCGCGCTCCGGAGGGAAGGGCGCTGGCCACGACCTGCCATTGGGTGGTTCCTCCGTCCGCGCCCGTCTGGACCACGCGCCAGGTATTGCCGGCGCCGCGGGGATTGGTCAGGCCGGTCATCCCGGCCAAGGGTTTGCCCTGGGCGTCCGTCAGGGAGTAGCGGAATCCGCCCCCGTGGAGCCGCTCCCGCCGATTGAGGGAATCGATCAGGATCGCCAGACCCTCCTCCCGGCCGACGGCGGCCAGGTAGTCCCGTTCGGCGGTGGCGGCGGCCTGGGCCTCCTCGACGATCATCCGCTCGCCGATGTGGTCCACCATCAGAAGGGCGGCGATCAGGGCGGCCGCCGCCCCCGCGAACATCAGCAGCGGGAACTGCCACGGCCACAGCACTCCCCCGCGCCGCCTCAGCGACGGGGGTTTCAAGGCTCCTCCGACAGCCGGTAACCGGTTCCGCGGATGGTGTGGAGCAACGGCTTGTCGAAACCGTCGTCGATCTTGCGGCGCAGGCGGCTGATATGGGTGTCGATCAGGCTGGTGTGGGGATCGAAGCGATAGTCCCATACCTGCTCCAGCAGCATGGTGCGGGTGACCACCCGATCCTTGTTGCGCAACAGGTGCTCCAGCAGCTTCAGCTCCCGAGGCAGGAGGTCGAGGGTGCGCCCCGCCCGGGCGACCTTGCGCGACAGCAGGTCGAGGTGAAGGTCCGCGCACGATAGCGCCGTCTGGGCCGGCCTGGAGCCGCCCCGGCGCATCAGGTTGACCAGCCGGGCCGACAGTTCCGAGAAGCCGAAAGGCTTGGTCAGATAGTCGTCGCCGCCGGCGCGCAGGCCCTTCACCCGCTCATCGAGTTGGGCCAGGGCGCTGAGGATCAGGATCGGCGTCTCGACCTCGGCGGCGCGCAGGGCGCGGATCACTGCAAGGCCGTCCATTCCGGGCAGCATCCGGTCCATGACGATGGCGTCGAAGGTGGAGGCGCTGGCCAGATACAGGCCGTCGCGTCCGTCGGCGACGTGCTCGACGGTGTAGCCCTCCTCGCGCAGCCCTTTCAGGATGTAGTCGGCCGCGTCGGCGTCGTCTTCGATCACAAGGATGCGGCGGCTCATGCGGCCTCCTTCACATCGGGGGCGGACGGGAACGCGATGCGAAAAGATGGATGCCGATCTTTCGCATGAATCCCGCTCTAAGGCTCAGAATCGATCGCGACGATTCTGGATCGGTCCCGTCCAAAAAACGTCGCGGTGCAGGGTCGCTGGGCGCGGGCGGGGATGCAAGGCGCGCGACGTCGCGGACGCCCTTCGAAAAAAGAAGCCGGCCGTCGGGGGCCACGGCCGGCCTTAAAGGGTTCGGTAAAACGAGTTGGTCCTGACAGAGCCTAGTGTTGATCCTTGTTCGCCGCTTTGGCGGCGGTCTTCTTGGCCGTCATGGCGGTCTTGACCTTCTTGGCCGGAGCCCCGGGCTTGGCGGGGGCGGTCGCGGCGACGGCCGTGGCGGTCTTGGTGGTGGTCTTGACGGTGGCGTCGGCGGCGAACGCCGGGGCTGCCGCCAGGCTGAGCACGGCCAGGGCAGGCAGTGCGAACTTATGGATCATGTCTGGGCTCCGTTTCCGGGCGTGGCGTTTTCGCCATCGCCGATTCAGAACCTGCGCCTGGACGCCTGACGCCGATATCAGCGTCAGGCTCAACTTTTTGACAGGTGTTCCGATACGCCGCGGCAAGCTTGGCCGATCGGGCCTCTAACCCTGTGTTTTTGAGCGTTTTTGTTCTAAGTCCCAGGGTCATGAGCAAGTCTGTGCGCAAGCCCGAAGAGTTCGTCCTGGTGCTCCAAGGCGGGGGGGCGCTGGGGTCCTACCAGGCGGGCGTGTTCGAGGCCCTGGCCGCGGGCGGTCTGGCCCCGGACTGGGTGGCGGGCATCTCCATCGGCGCGATCAATGCGGCCCTCATCGCCGGCAACCCCCCGGAGCGCCGGGTCGAACGCCTGCGGGGGTTCTGGGAGCGGGCGACCTCGGGGATGCAGCTTCGGCCGCTTTGGGACGACCGCCAGTGCGATCGGCCCCTGTTCGTCGAGTTCAGCGCCGGCTGGATCGCCGCCGCGGGGGTCCCCGGCTTCTTCGCCCCCCGCATGCCGCCGCCGTTCCTTCAGTTTCCCGGAACGCCGGAGGCGCTCAGCTTCTACGACACCGCCCCCTTGCGGGCGACCTTGGAGGAGATGGTCGACTTCGACCTGATCAACCGGGGCAAGACCCGGCTTTCCGTCGGCGCGGTCAACGTCCGCAGCGGCAACTTCATCTATTTCGACAGCCGCCACAGCCGGATCGGCCCGGAACACATCATGGCCTCGGGCGCCCTGCCGCCGGCCTTTCCGCCCGTGGAGATCGACGGCGAGTTGTATTGGGACGGGGGGCTCGTTTCCAATACGCCGCTGCAATATGTGCTCGACCAGGAGCAGGAGAAGGACCTGACCATCGCCCAGGTCGACCTGTTCAGCGCCGAGGGCCAACTTCCCCGCACCATGTTGGAGGCGGCCGAGCGCGACAAGGACATCCGCTATTCCAGCCGCACCCGCGTCAGCACCGACATGAACCTGCGGCTGCACCGGGTGAAGTCGCTGATCCGTGAGCTGATCGACGAGGCCCCGAAGGCGGTGGCGGCCGACCCGCGCATCCGCGAGCTCGAGGCCTTCAGCAAGGACACGGCGGTCACGGTGATGCATCTGATCAACCGCCATCGAGGCTATGATTCCGCGACCAAGGACTACGAGTTCAGCCGGGTCACCATGCTGGAGCTATGGGCGGCGGGGACGGCGGACGTGCAGAAGACCCTCGCCGATCCGCAATGGATCGGCCGTGGCCGCCCGACGCACGGGATCGCCGTGTTCGACCTCGGCCACGGCAGTCCGCACCATGAGCCCTCGACGGATCGGGCTCCGGACCCGGCCAAGGAACACGTGGGCTGACACGGCAGGTCAGGCCGCGCTGGCCCGATCCAGCTGTTCGATATCCCCGGCCGAAAGTTCCAGCCGGGCCGAGCCCAGGAGTTCGCCCAGTTGGTCCGGGTTGCTGGCGCTGGCGATCGGGGCGGTGATGCTCGGTCGGGCCATTAGCCAGGCCAGGGCTATCTGTCCCGGCGTCGCCGCATGGCCGGCGGCGACTTCGTCCAGGGCGGCCAGAATGCCCAGGCCCCGCTCGTTCAGGTACTTGGCCGCTCCCGCCCCGCGCGGGCTCTGGCTCAGGTCCGCCTTGGAGCGGTACTTGCCGGTCAGAAACCCGCCGGCAAGGCCGTAGTAGGGGATCACCCCCAGGCCATGTTCGATACACAGGTTTTCCAGGGCGCCTTCGAATCTGGCCCGCTCACACAGATTGTAGTGCGGCTGGAGGCATTCATAGCGCGGCAGGCCGGTCTTGGCGCTGACCTCCAGAGCCTCGGTCAGCCGCGGCGCGGTCAGATTGGAGGCGCCGATGGCGCGCACCTTGCCGGCGGCGATCAGGCCGCTGAAGGCCGACAGGACCTCCTCGAACGGGGTGTCCGGATCATCGAAGTGGGCCTGGTAGAGGTCGATATAGTCGGTCTGCAGTCGGCGCAGCGAGTCCTCGACGGCGAGGGCGATCCAGCGGGCGGACAGACTCCTTCGGCCCGCCCCCATGTCGGAGCCGACCTTGGTGGCGATCACCATCTGATCCCGACCGCCGCGGCGTTTGAGCCATTTGCCGATGATGGTTTCGGATTCCCCGCCCTGGTGCCCGGGAACCCATCGCGAATAGGCGTCGGCGGTGTCGATGAAGTTGAGACCGGAGTCCGCAAACCGGTCGAGCAGCTTGAATGAGGTCGCTTCGTTGGCGGTCCAGCCGAAGACGTTGCCTCCGAAGCAGAGGGGCGAGACGTTCAGGTCGGTGCGGCCGAGGCGGCGACGCGGGCTCATGCGGGCTCTCCGGGCTGGGAATCGATCCGAACCAATCCTCCGGCTTCAGATGGAAGTCCAGCCGGGTTTCAACGCTCCAGCCTGCCGTCGGTCAGGCACGACGGCTCGAAGGCGAACACCACCGCCGGATCAGGTGGCGAGATGTCCTTGCGGACCTTTTCCGGCGCCGTGGCGTGCAGCAGGTGGCGGATCAGGTTCAGCCGTCCACGCTTCTTGTGGTTGTTGCGCACGCAGACCCACGGCGCCCAGGCGGTGTGGGTGCGCATCAGCATGTCGTCGCGGGCGACGGTGTAGTCCTTCCAGCGTTTCTGGGCCTCGGCGTCCAGGGAACTGACCTTCAGCGCCTTCAGGGGATCGGTCCGGCGGGCGTCCAGACGGACGGCCTGCTCCTTCTTGGAGATGTCGAGCCAGTACTTGACCAGCTTGACGTCGGCCTCGAGCAGCATGCGCTCGAACTCCGGCGCATCGCGCAGGAACTGTTCCAGTTGGGTCGGGGTGCAGAAATTCATCACCCGTTCGACCCCGGCCCGGTTGTACCAGGAGCGGTTGAAGATCACGAGCTCGCCGGCCGCCGGGAAATGGGGGACGTAGCGCTGGAAATACCACTGGGTGACCTGGCGGTCGGTCGGCTTGGGCAGGGCGACCACCCGGGTGTTGCGCGGCGCCAGGTGCTCGGTGATCCGGGCGATGACCCCGTCCTTGCCGGCGGCGTCGCGCCCTTCCAGCACCACCAGGATTTTCTCGCCGCTTTCCATCGCCGCCATCTGGGTGCGGACGAGGGCAGTCTGCAGCGTCCTCAACTCGGCTTCATAGGTGTCTTGCGCCATCAGGCGAGCTTAGGGCCGCACCCGGGTGCGCGCCAGCGTCTCGCGATCCCGGCGGGGGGGACGATCAGGGCGCCAGCTTCTTTGGAATGGCCGCCATCTCGGCCGCGGTGAGCCTGGACAGCTTGCTGGCGATGCAGGGGGTCGAGAAACCCTGCAAATCCGACACCTTTATATCCAGATCGAGCGCCGAGCAGATGTTGTCGGAGCGGCTGGTGGTTATCAGGTGCGCGTTCGGCGACGTGAGTCCCGGGCAGCCGGCCGAGAAATCGATCCGGTAGATCTGATTGAGGCCGGTGCGGATGTACATCGACTTGTCGTCGATCGCCTTCCAGCCGCGCCAATCGCGGCTGAGGAAGCATTGCCTGGCTTGCGGCTTGGCCGGCTGGGCCGAGGCGGCGGCGGGAAGAATCGCCGCCGCGGCGAGCAGGGTGAGGCAGAGGTTCCTCATGTGAACTCTCCAAGGGCTTGGCGTCAGCCTATCCCCTCGCGAGGGCCGATGTAAGCCGCCTTTAGGCTAAGGTCCAAAAGGGGTTTATGATCGCCTCATGGCCGCTCTGTTTCAGACCCGTCGCCAATCCCTGGCTTTGTTGGGAGCGGGTCTGACGTTTCCGGGCGCCGCCTTGGCCGCTCCTCCTGCCGAAGGGCCGGACAGGACCCTGCCCGAGGCCCAATTCACCCCGGAGGGCGGCTCCACCGACGTCCTGGGCATGGAGGATCTGCTCCGGCGGATGACCGCGCCGGTGATGGTCAACGGCCAGGGGCCGTTCGACTTCATGGTCGACACCGGCACCAACCGTTCGATCATTTCCGACGAGCTCGCCGTCCAGTTGGCGCTTCCGCCAGGCCGGTCGGTGCGCCTGCACGGGATCGGCGGCGAGCAGAACTTCCCGACCGCGGCGGTGGAGCGTTTCAGGATCGGTGACCGCGAGGCGTCGCGGTTGAACCTGCCGGTGCTGCCGGCCAAGTACCTGCACGCCCCGGGCATCCTCGGCGTCGATGGACTGAAGGACCAGAGGGTGGTGCTGGACCTGCGCGAGGCGCGGCTGAGGATCGAACCGTCGAGCAAGCCGGACCGGTCCGCCGGCGACAGCGTCATCAAGGCCCGCAAGCGGTTCGGCCAGCTGACGGTGATCGACACCGACCTGGACGGGCTGCAGGTCACGGTGATGATCGACACCGGGTCGGAGACGACCGTGGGCAACCGCGCCCTTCAGCGGGCGGTCGGCCGCAGGAAGCGCGTCGGCGCCGAGGCGCCGACACAGGCGGTCCTGCTCGGCGCGACCGGTGAACGGGCCACAGGCGATCTGGGCGGCCTGCCCACCTTCCGGGTCGGCAAGCTGGTCGTGCGGAACCTGCAGGTGGTCTATACCGACCTTCACCCGTTCACGCTTTGGGATCTGCAGACCAGGCCGGCCGTCCTCATGGGCATGGACGTGATCCGCTTCTTCGACGTGCTGTCCCTTGACTACGGCCGCAACGAAGTCCGCTTCACCTTGCCCGCCCAGCCCTTCATCGATCCGGCCGGCGATCGGCGGCTCTAGGCGACGCTCCCTAGGCGGCCGCCGCCAGGGCCGGCTCCCATAACCGGACGAGTCCGTCCTCCACCGCCTGCACGGCGTCGAGGCGGCAGAGGGCGCCCTTGGCGTTGCGCCGGTCGATGGCCGAGGCGGGCCAGGGCGCGCGTTCGATGTACCAGCCGAGGTGTTTTCGGAAGATGCGCAGGCCAAGGGCCTCGCCATAGAAGGCGACGCTGGCGCGCAGGTGGTCGAGGACGATGCCCAGCCGCGCGGGCGCGTCGGGCTCGATGATCTCTTCGCCGGTCGCCAGCGCCCGGTCCAGGGCGGCGGGGAACCAGGGGCGGCCGTAGGCGCCGCGGCCGATCATCACCGCGTCGGCGCCGGACTGCTGCAAGGCCTGCCGCGCGGAGGTCGCGCAGACGATGTCCCCGTTGACCGCCAGGGGCAGGGCGGTGGCGCCCCGGACCTCGGCCACCGCCTTCCAGTCGGCCGCCCCGGCGTAGAACTGGGCGCGTGTGCGGCCGTGGACAGAAATGGCCTTGATCCCCGCCCGCTCGGCCCGCCAGGCCAGCTCCGGCGCATTCTTGGAGGCGTCGTCCCAGCCCAGCCGCATCTTCAGGGTGACCGGCAGGTCCACCGCGTCCACCGCCGCGCGGATCAGACGCTCGGCCAGGTCGAGGTCGCGCATCAGGGCCGAGCCGGCGGCGATGCCGGTGACCTCCTTGGCCGGGCATCCCATGTTGAGGTCGATGATCTGGGCCCCGGCCGCCGCCGCCATGCGGGCGCCCTTGGCGATCCAGTCCGCCTCG
Source organism: Caulobacteraceae bacterium (assembly GCA_035493955.1). Classification (GTDB taxonomy): domain Bacteria; phylum Pseudomonadota; class Alphaproteobacteria; order Caulobacterales; family Caulobacteraceae; genus NCED01. The sequence continues at coordinate 18,748 of DATJHI010000022.1, forward strand.
CGTCCGACCAGCTGCACCACCATCAAGGGCAAGCCCTCCCCAACCGCCGCGCGGCGAACCACGTCGGGGCGGCCGCGGGCGAACTCGGCGCAGGCGACCATCTCGGTGGCGACATAGGGCGCGCCCAGCCGGCTGGCCAGGCGGCGGAACGGCAGGTCGGTGACCCCGGTCATGGGGGCGGCCAGCACCCGTCCGGCCACCCGCACGCCTCCGATGTTCAACCCGTCGGTCATGTCCGGTTCTTGGCCGCAATCTCGGCTTTCGTCCAGGCGAACGGTCTATCCGGGCTGAAAGGCGGCGGCGGCGATCTCGAAGGAGCGGACGCGGGCGTCATGGTCGAACACCTGGGCCGTGATCATCAGCTCGTCGGCCCCGGTGCGGGCCACAAAGGCCTTCAGCCCGGCCTTGACGGTCTCAGGGCCGCCGACGATGGCGCAGGCCAAGGCGTCGTCCAGGACGGCCTTGGCGCGGGGGTCCAGCCCGGCTTCGTAGTCCTTAACCGGCGGCGGAAGCGGGCCGGGGCGCCCGAACCTCCGGTTCACGAACGCCTGTTGCAGGGAACTGAACAGCCATCGCGCCTCGGCGTCCGTCTCGGCGGCGACCACGGTCACACCCGGCATCGCATAGGGCGAGGCCCGCTGGTCCGAGGGCTGGAAGCGGGCGCGATATAGGGCCAGGGCCTGGTCGAGGTCGGCCGGGGCGAAGTGGGAGGCGAAGGCGTAGGGCAGGCCGAGCGCCGCCGCCAGCTGGGCGCCGTAGAGGCTGGAGCCGAGGATCCAGACCGGAACCTCCAGTCCGGCGCCGGGGATCGCGCGCACCGGCTGGTTCGGCTGGGCCGGGCGGAAATAACCGATCAGCTCCATCACGTCCTGGGGAAAGTCGTCGACGTCGCCGGTCAGGGTTCGCCGCAGGGCCCGCGCGGTGAGCGGGTCGGTCCCGGGTGCGCGCCCGACCCCCAGATCGATCCGTCCGGGATAGAGGGCGGCCAGGGTGCCGAACTGCTCGGCCACCATCAGGGGGGCGTGGTTGGGCAACATGACGCCGCCGGCGCCGACGCGGAGGGTCGAGGTCCCCGACGCGATATAGCCGATCGCCACCGCCGTCGCGGCGCTGGCCACCCCCGGCATGTTGTGGTGCTCGGCCAGCCAATACCGCCGGTAGCCGAGCCGTTCGGCGTGGCGGGCGAGGTCGAGGCTGTTGCGCAGCGACTGGGCGGCGTCGCCTCCCTCGACGATCGGCGAGAGGTCGAGAATCGATAAGGTCGTCATGGCCTCCATATAGGCGCTCCGGGGCCCGGCCCGAGACTTGACGCGACCACTCAAGCTTCCTTTAAAAGCCCGCCGGCCCAATGCCCGGAATGGAGACGCGCGATGGATACTGAACTGGCCGACCGGCTCGCCATTCGGGACCTGATCGAGAACTGGGTGCTGTGGCGCGACGCCGGCGACTGGGATCGCTTCGCCACCGTCTGGCACGACGAGGGTCGGATGAACGCCACCTGGTTCCAGGGCAATTACAAGGACTTCATCCGCGTCACCCGGGAAGGTTGGGCCAAGGGGGTCTCGATCCTGCACTTCCTCGGCGGCATGACCATCGAGTTGAAGGGCGAACGGGCCTTCGCCCAGACCAAGATGACCATTTCCCAGCGCGGTCCGGTGACTGGCGTCCTGTGCGACGTGCTCTGCACCGGCCGGTTCTGCGACTTCCTGGAGAAGCGCGACGGGCGGTGGGGCTTTGTGCTGCGCCAGCCGATCTATGAAAAGGACCGGGTCGATCCGGTCGATCCCGCGGCCACCCTGGCCCTGGACCAGGCGAAGCTGGCGCAGATGCCGCCGGGGTATCGCCACCTGGCCTATATCCAGCTCGGCATCGGCTACGACGTGAAACTGGACATGCCCCAGCTCACCGGTCCCGAGGTCGAAGCGCTCTACGCCGCCGGCCGCGGCTGGCTGGACGGCGGGCCGGTCTTCAGCGGCTGATCGACAGTTCTAGGCGGGGTCCGCGTCGGGCTGGTTTCCGGGCATGGCCGTCTCGAATTCCGGCATGGCCAGGCAGGCGTCGAAGATCCGCAGGATGGTCGGATAGGGCGACAGGTCCAATCCGAAATTGCGCGAGTTCACCACCTGCGGGACCAGGCACAGGTCGGCGAGGGTCGGCGTATCCCCGTGGCAGAACCGTCCGGTCTGCGGGCTCGTCGCCAGCATGGGCTCCATCGCCGCGAAGCCTTCGGCGATCCAGTGGTTGTACCAGGCCTGGACCGTCGGTTCCGGCTGGGCGAGCTCCGTGCGCAGGTAGCGAAGCACGCGCAGATTGTCGATCGGATGGATGTCGCAGGCGACCAGCTGGGCCAGCCCGCGCACTCGGGCGCGGCCGAGCGCATCGGCCGGCAGCAGCGGCGGCTCGGGATGCGTCTCCTCAAGGTATTCCAATATCGCCAGCGACTGGGTCAGGACCACGCCGTCGACTTCCAGCGCGGGCACCAGCCCCTGGGGGTTCAACGCCAGGTATTCCGGCGCCCTGTGCTCGCTCTTGCGCAGGTGGTGATAGGCGGCCTCGTGTTCGATCCGCTTGAGGTTGAGGGCGATGCGGACCCGGAAGGAGGCCGACGAGCGGTAATAGCCGTGGAACAACATGGTCACGCGGCGCCACGCTCTTCACGCCACAGATCGAGCGCTTCATGCACCGGCCGGTCGGAGACGCTGAACAGGACCGCCTCGCTGTCGGCCCGGTGACTGTGCCGGGCCCAGCTGGGAATCACGATCACGTCGTGGGGTTTCCACTGGAACACCTTGTCCCCGATCGTGGAGGCGCCCGTCCCTTCAACGACGACATAGGCGGCGCCGTCGGTGGAGCGGTAAGGCGCGGTGGTCATGCCGGCCGGGATCAGCTGCATGAAGGCCCCGATGGTCGGCATGATGTGGCCGCCGGTCGCCGGATTGATGAAGCGCTGCTTGTAGCCATGGTGCGGATCGGGCTCGCCATTGCGGGCGATGGTCGCCAGGACCTCGCGGGAGCGGGCGTAGGGATAGGTGAAGTTCGGGCTGGCCTTGGACGCCGGCTTCCAGTCGACCGGGACCATGTTGGCGCCGAACCGGGCGCCGCTGTCGCCGGGAGCGCGGGCGAGGCTCTGACGGTCGCTGTTGTGCGACTCCAGGAAGCCGGCGTCCAGGAACCGGACCAGCGGTATGTCGAGGCCGTCGAGCCAGACCATCGGTTTGTCCGACGGATTGCCGTGATCGTGCCAGGTCCAGCTCGGGGTCAGCACCAGGTCGCCCGGGTGCATGAAGGTCTGTTCGCCGTCGACCGCGGTGTAGGCGCCCGAACCCTCGATGATGAAGCGCAGCGCCGACTGGGAGTGGCGGTGGGCGGGGGCGACCTCGCCGGGCAGGATCAGCTGCAGGCCGGCGTAGAGGCTCTGGGTGATCGAGGCGTTGCCCGGCAGTCCGGGGTTCTCCAGCATCAGCACCCGGCGCTCGGCCTCGCGCGCGGTGATCAGCTTGCCGGCCTCCATCAGGAACGGACGGGCGACGCCGTCGTAGTCCCAAAGGTGAGGCACGGCCGGCCCATTGGGCTGTCGGGGCACGATCCCGTGCAAGGCTTCCCACAGGGGCGCCATGTTGTGCTGCCCGATCCGCTGGTAATAATCGCGGCGGTGCTCAACGTTCGGAATCTGAGCGGCGTCGTCGGCCACGGCATTCTCCATCGTAGGGGGCCATTCTCGCCGTCCGGGGCTCGCCAGTCCACCGGAAGCTTACCTCAGCGGGCAGGCCGCCCCATTGATCGCTTCGGCGGTGACCTAAAGGCTCTCGGACGGCGGGGCAACCGACTTCGGACGGTGGCCGCTCACTTCGCGCCCGACCGCGGGATCCAAGCTCCAATAACCGACGGTCGCGGCCAGCGAGGCGAGCGCCATGGCCGCGAAGGCGTAGCGGAAGTCGATCAGCGCCAAGGCCGGCGCGTTGCGGACGGTGAGGCTGAGGTTGAGCAGCACGGCCGCCGTCGCCACGCCGAGGCTGAAGCAGACCTGCTGGGCCGCGCCGGCGAGGGCGGTGGCCCCGCTGCGCCGTTCCGGCGGCAGGTCGGCGAAAGCCAGGGTGTTGTTGGCGGTGAAATTCATCGAACGGAAGGCCCCGGCGGCGAACAGCACCGCCCACATCAGGCCCCGGGGAGCGCCGGGCGTCAGCAGGCCGCATGCCAGGATCGCCGCGCTGTTGAAGAGGCCGTTGACCACCAGGACATTGCGGAACCCGAACCCCTGCAGGATCGGCGTGGTCACCGTCTTCATCATCAGGTTGCCGGCCATGTAGACCAGCACCAGCAGCCCGGCCTGCAGGGCGTTCATCCCGAAGATCAGTTGGAACATCAGCGGCAGCAGGAAAGGGGTGGCCGAGACGGCGATGCGCATGAGCGCGCCGCTGGACAGGGTGGAGATGACGAAGCTGCCCACCTTGAGGACCTTCAGGTCCAGCAGGGGATGCTTGGCGCCCAGGGCGTGACGGACGGCCATGACGCCGATGACCAGTCCGGCCGCCATCAGGCCGAAGGCCAGGGAGGGGTTGGCCTCCCGCCGGCTCAAAAGGTCGAGGCCATAGACGATGCTGGCGAGGGACGTCGCAGTCAGGGCGAATCCGGGCCAGTCGAAGGGCGTGGGCCGGCTTTCCCGGTGGTTCGGCACATAGGCCAGAGCCAGGCTCGCCCCCAGGATTCCCAGCGGGAGGTTGAGGAAGAAAATCCATCGCCAGGAAGCGTAGGTGGTGATGAAGCCGCCCACCGCGGGGCCCAGCACCGGTGCGATCAGGGCCGGCCAGGTCAGGGTGGCCATGGTCCGGACAAGCTCGCTCTTCTTGGCGGTGCGCAGCACGACCAGCCGGCCTACGGGAGCCATCAACGCGGCGGCGAACCCCTGCAGCACGCGGGCGGCGATAAAGCTCCAGAAGCCCCCCGAAAGACCGCAGAGCACCGAGGCCAGGGTGAACAGGCAGATGGCGGTGGCGAAAACGGTGCGCGAGCCGAACCGGTCGGCCGCCCAGCCGCTGGCGGGAATGAAGGCGGCCAGGGTCAGGAGATAGGCGGTGACGCCGAGGGTGAGGTCGGTGGCGGCGACCGCGAAGCTGTGACCGATCTGGGGCAGGGCGGTGACGATCACCGTTCCGTCCAGGGTCTCCATGAAGAAGGCGCCGGCCACGATCAGAGCCACGCGCATGGCCGGCGCGGCGGAGGACGGGACGGCGGTGGTGTCGGTCATGGATGGATCACTCCGCGGCGCGCCGTTGTCTCGCGCTCCGTGGTTCGGACGTCAACCGGCCCTGACTTTTCACCGGCCCGCGAAGGGGCGCTAGGCGTCGGGGTTGTAGTAGCTGTTCCTCAGCCCCGTGGCCTTGCTGATCAGTTTCAGCAGGGTCGCGCGCTCCTCCGGCTCCAAATTGACCAGCAGCTCGGCCGAAACCCGCGCGATCGCCGGCGTCGCCTGTTTCAGCAACGCTTCGCCGATCTCGGTCAGATAGAGCGCGCGGCCGCGGCGCGAGCGGCCGCTGGGTTGGCGGCGCAGCGCCCCCATCGCCTCCAGCCGCTTGACGATGCCGCCGGTGTTGGTGGCGTCGGAGAAGATCACTGCCCCCAACTCCTGCTGCTCCATGCCGGGTTGGATCTGGATCGCGGACAGGGCGACGAATTGGGCGCCGGTGATCCCCAACGGCCCCATTTCCCGCTCGACGATAGCGCCTTGGCGCTGCAGGGCCCGCCGGAAGATGTGGCCGGGCAGATCATAGAAATCCCGCAACCGCGGGTCGTCAGGGCGCATCATGTCAGTGCCGCTCTCCGGCGCGTGGACGAACAGGTCGAATGCCCGATGGCCCGCTTTGCGCCGCGGACCAGTCCGGCCAGGGATCAGTAACCGGTGTCGAACGATTTGGCGACGTGGTCGAAAGCGCGCCGGCTCCCGCGCCGTTTTTTGTCAGACGCCGCCCGGGATTCGCAACGCCCGCGCGGATCAGGGCTCGGCCACGTTCCCCAGGCGCACGTCGCCGGTGCGGCGCAGCTTGCCCCAAGCGTGTCCCACCCCCCCCGCGGCGCGAAGCAGCGAGCGCCAGACCACGACGTACATGATCTGGCGGTAGACGAACCTCTGGGTGGGCAGGAGCCAGATCTCCTTACGGTTGGACCGGTCGAGGCCATAGGCCACCCACCCGGCGGCGAGCTCCAGCGCCAGGAAGGCGACGTAGATTCCGACAACCACCCACAGCATCGGATCGGCGGCGGCGTCCACGTCGGTGTGGATCAGGGAGTCGATCCATTTGTTCAGCCCGCTGATCGCGGCGAACAGCAGCTGAAGATCGACCAGGGGCGCCAGGATTTGGGCGGCGATCTGGAACAGCCAAAGGGAAGGCAGGGCGAGCCAACCGAACCAGCCGTTGTGGAACACGGCGCTGCGGTGCTTCCACAGGCACTGCAGGGTGCCGAAGGTCCAGCGGAAGCGTTGCTTCAACAGGCCGCTCAGCGTGTCGGGCGCTTCGGTATAGGCATGGGCCCGCGGCTCGTTGGCGATCGACCAGCCGTCCCGGTGGATCCGCCAGGTCAGGTCCATGTCTTCGGCCAGGGTGTCGGAACGATAGCCCCCGACCGCCCGCAGGGCCGCGGTCCGCCAGGCGCCGATGGCCCCCGGGACTACGGTGACCGCGTTCAGCCGCGCCATGGCCCGACGGTCAATGTTCTGCGAGGTGATGTATTCCAGGGACTGCCAGCGGGTGACCAGGTTGTGCTGGTTGCCCACCTTCACATTGCCGGCGACCGCGCCGACGGTCGGATCGACGAACCACTGGTCAAGCCTCGCCAAGGCGTCCGGGGCCAGCTGGGTGTCGGCGTCCACCCCCACCACCACCGGCGCGGTCGCGGCCGCCAGGGCCACGTTCAACGCCGAGGCCTTGCCGCCGTTGGACTTGCGAAGCAGCAGGACCCGCGGGTCTCCGGCGAATTCGGCCTCGACCACGTCGCCCGTGCCGTCCTGTGAACCGTCGTCGACCACGATCACCCGCACCGCCACGTCTCGGCTGCCGAGCAGGCTGCGGATGGTGCCGGCGATCACCGGCGCCTCGTTGTAGGCGGCGACCAGGACATCGATGGCGGGGAGGGAGTCGGCGGGCGCCTCGGGGGCATGGGGCCGCCGTCCCGCGGCAAGGCCGATCATCAGGGCGATGCGCGCCAGCCCCAGCACGATGGCGGCGGAGAAGCCCCAGAACAGGAACACCTGGAAGGCGTGGTTCATCCCGAACGCCACGCTGTCGATCCGCGCCAGCCTGAGGTCCGCCGGCGACAGCTGGGGCATGGTCTGGTCCCGGCTGCGACCCTCCAGCTCGCCGATGGTGGAAAAGCGGTAGCCGCGCTGCTGCAGCGCCGTGATCAAGGGGTCGAGCGCCGCCAGGGTGGCCGAGCGGTCGCCGCCGCTGTCGTGCAGCAACACGGCCTGGCCGTGATCGACCTGGGCGAGGACCGAAGCGACGATGTCGGGACCGGTCAGCCGCCCCGGCTTGCCGTCGGGGCGATGGGTGGTGTCCCAGTCGTGCGGGTCGATGGTCTCGCCGGCGGTGACGTAGCCGGCCTGGTAGGCGACGGCTACCGGCATCAGTTCGCCGTAGCTGTTCGGCTCCGAGTCGGCGTTGTAGGGGGGCCGGAACAGGGCCACCGAGCGTTTCAGTATGGCTTCGATGGCGCGCTGGGTGGCGGTCAGCTCCAGGCGCACCCGCTCGGGGCCGACATGGGCCATGTTGGGGTGGGTGAAGGAGTGGTTGCCGATCTCGTGGCCCTCGGCATAGATTCGCCGCACCAGGTTGGCGTGGTCGGCCGCGTTCTGGCCGATCATGAAGAAGGTCGCCGGCACGCCGCGCCGCTTCAGCACGTCGAGGATCTTCGCCGTCCAGGTCGGATCGGGACCGTCGTCGAAGGTCAAGGCGACGGTCTTGGGCGGCGCGCCGCTGCGCTGGACCACCCAGCCGGCCGGATAGGCGGTGTAGGTCTCGTCGGTGATCAGGCCGGTCGCGCCGTCGCGCTCGTAGACCCGGGCCCCGGGCTCGGGGGTTCGGGCGATGCGCAGCAACTCCCCGTCGCCCACGAACTGCACGCCCTGCGGCGAGGTGACCCGCTGGATGTCCGGATTGGGCTTGGCGTTGCGTCCGAAGGCTTGCCAAGTGGAGGAATCCTCCATGCCCAGGGCCCAAAGGGCGGCCCCGTGGACCTGATAGGACCGGGCCAGGGTCATGGCGTTGGCCACGGTGGCGGCGTCCAGGAACCAGACCTCGTGCGGCTCGCCCTTTTCGTCGTTGTATTGGAAGGTCGGCTCGAGGGCGTTGGGATCGAAATCGATGACGTCTGAAGGCTTCTCGCCGTCGCGATAGCCGGCGGCGAGGGCGACGGCCGCCTGGTTGGTGACCGGCGTCACGTCCGTGGAATCGGTGGTCCAGTCGTAGCCGTAGGCGCCGACCCCGAGCAGCAGCTTGTCCCGTCCGATCAGGCCGGCGAAGCGCTTCAGCGAGTCGTTGACGAAGGCGGCGGAGGCGACCGGGCCGGCCTTGTCGGAGATTTCGTGCTCGTCGTAGGCCATGGCCACGGCGTAATCGACCGGGGCGGCGAGGCGGCGGATGCTGGCGGCGTCCAGGTCGCCCTCCAGGGCGACGGAAAGCTCGCGTCCGGTCGCATGCAATCGCTGGGCGAGGCTGGCCAGCCAGGGGGCCAGCTTCTGGGCGGCGCCGGGGCTGAGCAGTTCGAAGTCGATCTGAAGGCCGCCGTAGCCGTTGGCGACGACGAAGTTGACCGCCGCGTCCGCCACCGCCTGGGCCGCGGCCGGGTCCTTGAGCATGGCGTCGACGCGGCCGCCCTGGAACGCGCCGCCCGCGCTGTCGCCCAGGACCGGGATGACGCGGACGCTTTTGGCGGCGGCGATCCTCACCAGATCCTGTGTACCGCCGTTCTTCGCCGTCCAGGCGTCGGTGTTGATTGAGCGGCCGTCGGCGGAAAGCTGCAGCCAGACGGGATAGACGTGGGTCAAGTCCGCCGCGTGGGCCTGGAAGGCGTCAAGCCCGCCCTTCACCCAGGGCGCGAAATAGGCGCCGGCGATATTGGGAGCCCGGCTCGGCGGGGCTCGGCTGACCGCCCGTTCGTCGTCGGCGATGCGGACGAACAGGTCCTTGCGGGCCTTGGCGAACTTGCGGCCGACGACATGGCTTCCGGCCCGCGGCGCGGTGGAAAGACCCGACTGCAGCAGAGGCGGGGCCACGAGGCTGGCCAGGAACCCCGCCAGCAGCAGGATCGCGCCCGCGACCACGACAGCGGCGGCCACCCTCACCCCGTGGGCGCGCCGTCCGGTCGGGTCGAGAAACACCGAGCCGTGCCCAACGGCGGGCGGCGTTTCGGCGGCAGGGTCAACAGCAGGGGGCGTTTCGCCCATCGTCAGGCCTCGTCAGCGTCGCTCTACATTTGGGACGCCGCGCTGTCTCATGCACCACATCCGCCGAAAACTGGCATGCGACGCAATGGCCGCGATCGCTCAGTTCAGATCAAGCCCCAGCCGGCGCGCCTTCTCGATCACGCCCTCGGCTTGCCGGATCGAGGCGGCGTCGATCATCCGTCCGTCCAGGATCGCCGCCCCTCGGCCCGTCGCCTCGGCCTGGGCCAGGGCGGCCACGATGCGGTGGGCGCGGTCCAGCTCCGCCTCGGTGGGGGTGAAGGCGGCGTTGAGGGTCTCAAGCTGGGACGGATGGATCGCCCATTTGCCCTCGAAGCCCATCGCCGCAGCACGGCGGGCGCTCCACATCAGGCCCTCCGCGTCGTCGATGTCGCCGTAGGGTCCGTCGATGGGCCGGACCCCTGCCGCCCGCGCCGCCGCCGCGATCCGCGCATAGGCGTAGTGCCAGGGGTCGCCTGGGTGGACGGAGCGCCGCCCCCGGTCGTCCGGCTCGTCCAGAACGGCATAGTGGGGGACCGGCCCCCCGATGGAGGTGCTCCGGGCGCCGATGGAGGCGGCGTAGTCCCCAGGTCCGAAGTGCAGGCTCTCGACCCGATCCGATGCGCCGGCGATGGCGTCGACGTTCTGCAGGCCCTTGGCGGTCTCGATCTGGAGCTCCAGCCCGATCCTTTCGGCTCGGCCGGTCGCGGCCTCGATCTGGCCCAGCAGCACGTCCAGGACGTGGACGTCGGCGGCCGTCTCCACCTTGGGGACCATGATCAGGTCGAGCCGCGGACCGGCCCCCTCGGCGACCTCGATCAGGTCGCGGTACATGAAGGGACTGTCGAGGGCGTTGATCCGCACCGAGACGGTGCGCGTTCCCCAGTCCAGTCCGTTCAAGGCCGATATCACCCTGGCGCGGGCGGCGACCTTGTCCGCGAGCGCGACCGCGTCCTCCAGATCGAGCAGAACGATGTCGGCGGCGCTGGCCGCGGCCTTGGCGATGAACCGGTCGGAGGACCCGGGCGCCACCAGCTGGGAGCGGTTCGGGCGGCCGGCGCGGGGGTTGCGGAATTGGCCTGTGATCATCTGCCCGACTTGGGTTCGAGGGGGTTTACCCTTACGTAGGCGCGGCGGCGGCGCCAAGCGGCGCGCGGCGAGCGAGAGGCGCGCGATGCGGATCGCGGAGATTGCCGAGTTCTACGCCCCAAACGGCGGCGGCGTCCGGACCTATATCGACCGTAAGCTGGAAGCGGCCGCGCGCGCCGGGCACGAACTGTTCGTCCTGGCCCCGGGCGCCGAGAACGGATTCGAATCCCGCCCCGGCGGCGGGGTCGTGTGGATCAAGGCTCCGGCCCTGCCCTTCGACGCCAACTACCGGATGTTCTGGGACGCCGCCCCCGTCCACGCCCAACTGGATCGGCTGCGTCCGGACCTGGTGGAGGCCTCGTCGCCGTGGCGAGGGGCCTGGATCGCCGCCTCCTGGCCGGGGCCTGCGCCGCGGGCGATGTTCACCCACGCCGACCCTGTGGCTTCCTATCCGTATCGCTGGTTCGGGCCGGTCGCGAGCCATGACCAGATCGACCGGCTGTTCGAGTGGTTCTGGCGTTACATGCGCCGACTCGCCGCCCGTTTCGACGTGGTGGTCACCGGCGGCGAATGGCTATCCCAGCGCCTGCGCGACCGGGGCGTCGACGGGGTGGAGACGGTCCGGCTCGGCATCGACCGGTCGGTGTTCTCCCCCTCGCGCCGAGACGAGGGCCTTCGCGAGCAACTGCTGGCGGCCTGCGCCCTGCCGACCTCGTCACGGGTGCTGCTGGGGGTGGGTCGCCATCACCCGGAGAAGCGCTGGCCCATGGTCATCGACGCGGTCTCGGCCCTGGGGACCGAAATGCCGGTGGGCTTGGTGCTGGTCGGGGACGGCATCGATCGCAAGGCGGTCCAGCGCGCCGTCGGCGGCAACCCCCACGTCCGGCTGCTGGCCCCCATCTACGACCGGCCGCTGCTCGCCAATCTGATGGCCAGCGCCGACGCCCTGGTCCACGGTTGCGAGGCCGAGACCTTCGGCCTGGTGGCCGCCGAGGCCCTGGCGTCCGGCCTGCCCTTGATCGTCCCCGACCGCGGCGGATGTTCGGACATGGCCGCCCCGGCCATCGCCGAGACCTACGCCGCCAACGACAGCCGCGCCGCCGCGGCGGCGATCCGCCGGCTGTTCGCCCGTGACCAGGCCGACCTGCGCAGCGCCACCCTCGCCGCCGCCGACGAGGTCCGCAGCGATCGCCAGCACTTCGAAGGCCTGTTCGATCTCTATGCCGGGCTGGCTCCGCGGGGGCGCGCGGCCGAAACCACGCCCTCGGGGGAAAGATCCGCATAGCGCGCCGGCGTGCGGCGGCGCAGGTGGACCTTCAGAGCCCGGTCTATCTCGCTCATCAAGGCCGGGCTGTCGGCGTCGCCGGGGTGCACGGCCAGCCTCAGGTCGCGCAAGGGCCCCAAGGCCAGGGTCGCGGCCTTCGACACCATCAACGACGACGCGAGCCGGGCAGGGGTGCGGCTGGCGTAGGTGATCACCGGGCTGCGCGACAGCACCCGCCCATCCGCGGGACGCCAGACCTTCAGGTGGTCTTCCGCCAGGGCGAAGCCCTCCGCAGCGATCGCGGCCAGGGCGCCTTCGCCGTAGAGCCAGGCCGGGGCGACGAAGCCGGCCAAAGGGCCCCCCGTGATATCCTCGAGCAAGGCGCGGCCTTCGCGCAGCCGGCGAGCGGCCTCGGCCTGGTCGAGGCCCAGGAATTCGCCTTCCCCGGCGGTCATCATCGTGGCCTTCCAGCGCGCGCCGGCGCCGGCATGGACGCTGTCGTCGCGGTGGCTCCAGCCGTGCAGGAACATCTCCACCCCTGCGTCGGCGAGGTTGCGCAGCCAGCGCTGGAAGGTTGGATAGCGGCCGATCGGCCAATCGCCGTGGAAGTCGGGCACGACCAGCATGGCGTAGCGGGCCGCTCCGGCGTGGCGCTCGATCGGCTCAATCAGACGGGCGATCCGGTCTTCGTGCGCCGGCGAGACGTCGTGGATCGACAGGATCAGCCGCTTGATGCGTGAGACGGGGCGGGTGTGCGGCAAAACGACTCGATCTCCAGGGCGCCAAGGGTGCGGTGCGGCATAATCTGCGCAGACCGGCGGCGGGCCCGTTTCCGTTTGGGGCCGCCTAAGCTATATCGCCCTGTGCGGGGGGGCCACAGCTCGGACAGTAGTCCGCGCGATTTCATCTCAGTCCTGAGTGGTCCGGCATTTGGCGAATATGCGCCGGCGAACCGGGCCCGCCTTGAAAGAGCCTTGCCGAGGGACGAATTCCAGCGTCCTGCAACTGATGTGATGCTGTCCATGCCGGTGAACACGCCTGTCCTGCCCGTTGCTGACTCTTTCGCCTTCGCGGACGCGGCGATTCCCACCGATATAGAGATCTCGGAGGGCGCGATCCGCCCCTTGGGGGGCAAGGACGGGCAATGGCGGGGGTGGCTGGCCGGAGCCGTGTCCGCGGCCCTGTTCGCCGGCGTGGTCTGGCAGCTGCGTCATGTCGGCTGGCGCGAAATCGCCGACATGCTCGACCGGACGCCCGCCTTCTGGGCGACCTTCGCCCTGGTCTATTTCGCCCTGCCGCTTTCGGAATGGATCATCTTCCGCCGGCTCTGGCGGCTGCCGGCAGCGGGACTTGGCGCCCTGATCCGCAAGTTCGTCTCCAACGAGGTCCTCTTCGGCTACAGCGGCGAGGCCTATTTCTACCTGTGGGCGCGCGATCGGGTCGGCCTTCCCAATACGCCGTTCGGCGCGGTCAAGGACGTGGCCATCACTTCCGCCCTGGCCGGCAATGTGGCCACCCTGGCCACCCTGGCCGTCGCTATTCCCGCGTTCCGGGACGGCGACCTGGGGCGCTATTCCATGCCCATGCTGTGGTCCGGCCTGGCCGTGGTCGGGATCTCGCTGGGCATACTATTGTTCAGCCGGAAGATATTTTCCCTCAAGCGCAGCGATCTGGCGTTCGTGTTCAGCGTCCATCTGGTCCGGTTGGTCGCCGCGACCTTCCTGACGGCGCTGTTGTGGGCCTTGGCCCTGCCGGGGGTGGGATTGGGCCTGTGGGCGGTGTTGGCCGCCTTGCGCATGCTGCTGGGCCGCCTGCCGTTCGTCACCAACAAGGAGCTGCTGTTCGCCAATGTCGCCATCCTGCTGGTCGGCAGCCAGACCGAGGTCGGGGGGCTGATGGCGGCGATCGCCGTCCTCACCCTCGGCGCGCACCTGGTCTCGTTGATGGTGCTGGCGGGATTGGATATCGCCAAGGCCGCCCGCCGGTGACGAGCCTGTTTCGTTGGCCGCTGCTGGCCGCCGCGGCCCTGACGCTGGGCGCGGCCGCGCCCAAACCGATCTCGGCGATCCCCGAGGCCGCGGTCTGCGCGCCCGACGAACAGGGACCGGCGGTCCGGGTCAATGTGGAGGGGCTCAAGGACGACCGCGGCGTGTTGCGGCTCGAACTCTACCCTCCCGTGGACGGCGAGTTCCTCGAGGACGACTATGTCCTGGTCAAAGCGGGCAAGACGTTCCGCCGCGTGGTCACGCCGGCGCCGGCGGCCGATCCCGTGGTGCTGTGCATCAGGGCCCCGGAGCCTGGTCGCTACGCCCTGGCCCTGATCCACGGCCGCCGCAACCAGCAGAGCTTCAGCCCGTTCGTGGACGGCATCGGCTTCGCCAACAACCCCAAGCTCAGCTTCTCCAAGCCCAAGGCCGCGCAGGCGGCGATCACCGTCGGTCCGGGGGTGACGGAGATCACCGTCGTGATGAACTATCTGAACGGGCTTTCCATCGGCCCGGGGCGCCGCAAGTGACTTCGCCGGCTCTATCGCCCGTTTCCCCGCCCGCGGCGGGCAGCACGAGCGGCTTCAGCATCCTGACCTTCCTGCACAGCTTCGACCCCGGCGGAGTGGAGCGGGTCGCGCTGCGGTTGACCAAGACCTGGGCGGAGGCGGGTCACGAGGTCCATGTGCTCATGGGCCGCCGGACCGGCGCCGAGGAGCGGCCCGCCGGAGTCCGGTTTGATTTCGCGCCTGAGAATCGGTTCGCCCACCGCTTTGAGTCGCTGTGGCTGGTTCCCCACCTGGTCGCGGGGGTCCGGCGCCATCGGCCGGACGTCCTGTTCTGCGCCGGCAACACCTATGTGGTGGTGGCGGTTCTGGCCCGCCTGCTCTTGGGGCGCGCCTGCCCGCCGATCGTCTGCAAGGTCTCCAACAGCCTCGACCGCAAGGATTTCGGCTGGGCCATGCGGCGCCTGTACCCGGTCTGGCTGCGATTGCAGGCGCGGTTCATCGACCGCTTCGTCGGCATGGCCGAGACGATGCGCCCGGAGATGGCGGCCGCCCTGGGGCTGCCGGCCCATCAGCTCGCCATCGTCCACGACGGGGCCCTGAGCCTGGACGACATCGCCCGGGCGGAACGGGCGCCGAGGCCGGACGGGACGCCCCGGGGGCGCACCTTCATCGCGGTCGGACGGCTGGCGGCGCAGAAGGATTTCGGCCTGCTGGTCCGGGCCTTCGCCCGGATCGCTTCGGAGGACGACCGGCTGATCATCCTCGGGGAAGGGCCCGAACGCGCTCGGCTGGTCCGGCTGGCGACGGATCTGGGCGTGGCCGACCGGGTAGTCCTGCCCGGCCACGCCCAAGAGGTGACGCGCCAGCTCGCGGCCGCCGACGTGTTCGTGCTGAGCTCGCGCTACGAAGGCGTTCCGGCCGCGGTGCTGGAAGCCCTGGCGGCGGGCGCGTCCATCGTGGCCACCGATTGCTCGGTCGCCATGGCCGAGCTGCTCGAGAACGGCAGGCTCGGTCGACTGACGCCGCCGGGAGACGTGCGGGCGCTCGCCGAGGCGATGGACAGCGCCGGTCCGGTGGGCCCGACGACCCGCGCCGCCATGCGCGCCCAGGCCGAGCGGTTCACGGTCGAACGGGCCGGGGCCGCCTATCTGGCGCTCATGCAGCCCCTCGTCCGGCTGCGATCGACGGGCCCCGCCCTCCACGGGCGCGACCTGGCGACGGCGGCGGTCCAGCCGGACTGAACCTTACAGCCTTTTAAATCGGGTCTTGGAACAGCGACGCCGTCTTGTCGTTCCTCCGCTAGCCGGGCGCCCCCAACTTTTCGCGGGCTTTTCCGGCGCACCTGCCATGCGGAGGAATCCAGATGTACGCCAAGAGTTTAGCCCTGATCGTCGCCCTGGCGGCGAGCCCGGCGCTCGCCAAGACCGCCCCCGTGGCGGCGCCCGACCATGCGGGGCCGATCCCGTACAGCGAACTGGCGGCCGCCGACGCCAAGATGAACGCGGCGCCGAAATCCCACATGAAGAAACGCGTGACGCACGCAAAGACGGCTCCGGCCACGCCCGCGGCGGCGGCCCAGCCCGCAAGCAAATAGTCCGCGCTACGGTCGGCGGGTCTCCTCACTCCCCGGGGGACCTGCCTTCGGCTCTTGGGGCTTGCTGGCGTCAAGCGGGATTGACCTGGGCTCCGCTTCGCGTCGGAGTGCGCCGGCCATCAGTCTGCGCGCCGGAGCCCGAGAGTCCCCATGACCGACGTCCCTAAACCACCCTCTGGGGGGCCGAAGGCCGCGCGGCGGCTGCGCACGGAAACCTCCAAACAGGACGCCTTGCGCAATGCGGTGATCTTCCTGGCCGTGGTGGCCGGCGGCTTCGTGGTCATGGAGTTGCAGGCGATCCTGGCGCCCCTGGTCGTGGCCACCTTCCTGCTGATCCTGATCGACGCCTTTTCCCTGTGGGTCGAGCGGCGCTGGCCGCGTTGCCCGGAATGGCTTCGCCTGTCCATGGCGGCAGCCCTGATCATTGTCGGGTTCGCCGTGGTGATGGGAGTCTGCGCCCACTACATCCGCCCCTTCGCCACCGAGATCATCGCCCTGGAGCCGAAGTTGGACGCGGCGTTGTGGCATTTGACCGAGACGCTGCAACTTCCGCCGCTGACCGTGCCGGAACTGGCGCGGGGGGAAAACGCCTCCTCGGCCGTGCTGGGCCTGTTCGGGGCGGCGCGTGGGGTGGTCTCGCGCACCGCCCTGGTGATGATCTATCTGGGTTTCCTGCTGGCCTCGCGGCGGCCGTTCGCGCTGAAGATGCAGCGCCTGTTCGAAGGTCCGGTCCGGCACGCCCACGCCCTGGCGGTGTTCCAGAGCGTGCGCACCGCCACCGAGCAGTATATGACGCTGCAGACGTTCAAGGCCGCCTTGATGGCCCTGACCGGGGTGATCACGACCTCGGCCATCGGCCTGCCCAACGCGCCGTTCTGGGCCTTCCTGCTGTTTCTGGCCGCCTATGTCCCGATCGTCGGCGGGATCGCCGCCGCCCTGGTCCCGTCCCTGGTCGCCTTGGCCCAGTTCGACACGCCGGTGAAGCCGCTGTTGCTGCTGGTGGTGTTGGGCGGCGCCATCTTCCTGATCGACAATGTGCTGATGCCGAAGCTGCAGGCCGACCGGTTGAATATCGACCCGGTGGTCGTGCTGCTGTCCCTGGGATTCTGGGGCCTGATCTTCGGCCTGCCGGGAGTGTTTTTGTCCACCCCGCTGACCGTCGTGGTCATGGCCCTGACGGCGGAATTCCGCAGCCTGCGCTGGATCGCCATCCTCCTGTCCAAGGAGGGGGAGGTGCTGAGGAAGATCCCGGTCCCGCTCGCTTCCGAAGGCGGGACGGGCTAGGCCGGGGCTAGGATCAGGTTCCGTCCCGCGCCGCCTGGGCGCGGCGACGGGCGGCGGCGGTGCGGGTCGCCACCCGGTCCAGCAGGGAGACCATCTCCTCGAGATCGGCCTTGGGCATGTTCTGGGTGATGAAGACGATCCTGGTGCGGTGATCGGCGTCCGGCCAGGCGTCGAGCCAGGTCAAGTTGTGCAGCAGGTGCTGGGCGCCCTGGAGCACCGCCGGCTTTCCGGGTTCCTCGGCCACGGCGACAAGGCCCTTCACCCGCAGCAGGTTGGGGCCGAGGTTCTTCTCGATGGCGGCGAGCAGCAGTTGCAGCGCCTCGCGGCTCGTCGGCTCGTCCCGCACCAGGCAGAAGGACGCGATGGCGATATTGTGGTGGTGGTGATGGTGGTGGTCATCGTGGTCGTGACCGTGCTCATGGTCGTGATGGTGGTCCGCATAGGCCTCGGCGTTCAACCAGGCCCGCGCCGTATCGCCGCCCTTGGACGGGTCGAAGCCGGAATCCCGCAGGAGATGCACCGGCGCCGCGCCGGCTTCCCCGGCCAGGACGATGTCCGCCGCCGGGTTCAGCGCCCTCAGGCGGGCCTTCAGCGTCTCGGTCAGGGCGGCCGCGGCGCCTTCGGGGGCCAGGTCCAGCTTGGTGATCAGGATGTGGTCGGCCAGGGCGACCTGACGCACCGACTCCGCATGTTCGTCCAGGGTGCCGGGGCCGTTGATGGCGTCCACCGTCGCCACCACGGCCCCGATCCGGTAGAGTCCCTCCAGGGTCGGTTCGGACAGGAAGGCCTGCAGCACCGGGCCGGGATCGGCCAGTCCCGAGGTCTCGATCACCACATGGTCGAAGGCCGGGATCTTGCCGGCCTCCCGCGCGTGATAGAGGTCGTTCATGGCCCCTATCAGGTCGCCGAACACGGTGCAGCAGAGGCAGCCGTTCTCCAGCACCAGGATGGTGTCGTCGCTGGCCGTGGCCAGGGCGTGGTCCAGCCCCACCTCGCCGAACTCGTTGATGACCACCGCGGTGCGTGCCATGGCCGGATCGCGCAGGGCCCGGTTGAGCAGGGTGGTCTTGCCGCTGCCGAGGAAGCCGGTCAGCACCGTGACCGGCGTCCTGACGTCCGGCCGCGGCGGCGCTGGCGGGACCGGCTCGGTCATGAGGTCAAGGCCTCAGGCCGGCTTGGGCTGGCGGTTGGGGAACAGCTGCGGACGTAAGGACGGATGGCCGGCGCGGTACTTGGGCGCATATTCCGTCTCGACCCCAAGCTCCTCGGCCGCGTGCCAGGCCCAGCGGGGATCGTAGATGGCGCCGCGGGCGATGGCGATCATGTCGGCCTGGCCGGAGGCGATGATTTCCTCCGCCTGTCTGGCCTTGTCGATCAGGCCCACCGAACGGGTGACCATGCCGGCCTCCTTGCGCACCCGGGCGCCGAACTCGACCTGGTAGCCGGGCGCCAGCGGGATGATCTGGCGGGCGTCGACGCCGCCGGTGGAGACGTCGATATAGTCGCAGCCGATGGCCTTGAGGGCCTTGGCGAAGACCACCGCCTCGTCGGTGTTGAAGCCGCCCACCACCCAGTCCTCCGCCGAAATGCGGATGCCCATCGGCTTGTCGGCCGGCCAGGCCGCCCGCATCGCCGCGAAGCACTCCAGCGGGAAGCGCATGCGGTTCTCGAGGCTCCCGCCGTATTCGTCGGTGCGCTGGTTGGACAGGGGCGAAAGGAACTGGTTGATCAGATAACCGTGGCCGCCGTGCATCTCGATCAGGTCGAAGCCGATGCGCTCGGCGCGCTTCACCGAAGCGACATGGTCGGCGACGCACTGCTTGATGTCGCCGACGGTCATCGGCCGCGGCTCGGGCCAGCCGGCGCCATAGGGGATGGCCGACGGGCCGATGGTCTGCCAGGCGCCCTCTTCCGGCAGGTAGGGCTTGCCGCCCTGGGCCGGCGGCGAGGAGGAGCCCTTGCGCCCGGCGTGGGCGATCTGGATGCCCAACTTGGCGACGCCGTAGGTGCGGCAGAAGTCGACGATCCGCTTCATCGCCGCTTCGTTCTCGTCGTTGCACAAGGTCGCGCACTTGAGACTGATGCGGCCTTCCATGGAGACGTTGGTCATCTCGACGACGACAAGGCCGGCCGCGCCCATCGAGAAGCCGCCCAGGTGCATCAGGTGCCAGTCGCCGGCGCTGCCGTCGGTGGAGGCGTATTGGCACATGGGCGAAACCACGACCCGGTTGTTCAGGGTCAGGCCGCGAAGGGTGATGGGCGAAAAGAGCGCGCTGGTCACGGGGGTTCAGCCTCTCGAGTGTTGATTGGGAATTCGGCGGAAACGCCCGTTTGGACCGATCCTCGAAATTATGGTCACCCCTAGCCTGCAGGCCTGACGGCCGCAAGCCGGAGCGCCGCCCCGGTCCGCTCAAATCGATCAGGAAGGGTGCAGCGCGACGATGAAGCAGCACAGCGCCCAAAAGAAGGGGTATTCGCTGCCGCCCAGGTTCCACAGCCACTTGCCTTTGCAGACCCTGTGGTTGGCGGCGGTCGCCACCAGCATGAACACCCCGGTCAGGGCGGCCGTGTAGCGGGTGTAGACGCCCAGGATCATGGCCAGGGCCAGGATCCATTCGATGGCCATGGCGCTGTAGACCCAGAGTTTCACCGGCCTGAAGCCGGCGGCGGTGAAGAAGCCGGTCACCGCGTTCTGGGCGGTGATCTTGCCGATGGCGTGCGGAATGATGAATGCGCCACAGACGATCCGCAGCAGCACATAGCCGTTCGATAAATCGAAGTTGAACATCGACTAGCCCCCTGTTTCGGCAATTTGTCTTGGCCGCCGCACCGCGGCGCGAGCCTCGCTTGAGCCGATTGGCCGACATCTATGCATATCGGCTTTCGGCCCGGCAACGCGGGAGTGCGCCCGGTCCCTAGAACACCTCGCAACCGGGCAGGCCGCAGGAGATCAGGCGGTCGGACGGGAAGTTGGTGATGATCTCGCAGCCGTCCTTGGTGACGACCACCTCTTCTTCGATCCGGGCCGCCCCGGACCCGTCGGCGGCGCCGCACCAGGTCTCCAGGGCGAACACCATGCCCTCGCGCAGGGGCTGGTTCTGGCCCTTGTAGCGCTTGGAGATGATCGGCCGCTCCCACAGGGACAGGCCGACGCCGTGGCCGTACTGGAGCAGGAAGGCTTCGGCCTCGTCGCGGTAGCCGAACTCGCTGGCGTCGGGCCAGACGGCCGCGATCTCGTCCGGCGTCACCCCCGGCTTGATCATGTCGATCGACGCCGAGATCCACTTCGAGGCCTTCTCGTAGGCCTCGACCTGGTGCTTGTTCGGCTCGCCGCAGACGAAGGTCCGGTAATAGCAGGTCCGGTAGCCGTTATAGGAGTGCATGATGTCGAGGAAGATCATGTCTCCGGGCTGGATGATCCGGTCCGAGAAGGTGTGGCAATGGGGCCGGCCGCGCGGGCCCGACACCGAGTTGACGCACTCCACCCGCTCGGACCCCAGGCGGTAGAGCTTGTCGTTGGCGATGGCCACGAGCTCGTTCTCGCGCGTGCCCGGCCGGATCGCCTTGGCGATGTCGACATAGGTCCCGTCCACCATGGAGGCGGCCAGTTTCAACAGCTCGATCTCGTCCGGGGTCTTGATCTCGCGGGCGTCCAGCAGGGCCTGCTGGCCGTCGACCACCTCGATCCCTTCGGCTTCGAGGGCGCGGAGCATGGGCAGCTCCATGACGTCGATGCCCAGGGGCTGTTTGTCGATGCCGTAGTGGACCAGGGCCTTCTTGATCTGGCGGGCGAACTCCCCCTGTATGTTCATCCACGGCGGCAGGCCCCCCTGCATGATCGAGATCGGCGCGGCCACGTGCTCGGCGATCCAAGGCGAGGAGATCCGCTTGGCCGGCGCCGCCGGATCCCACAGGAAGGGCTGGCCCTCGGCAGGGCACAGGGCGTAGCGCATGAACTTGTCGCGTCCCCATTCGCCCAGGTGGGTGCCGGTGACGTAGCGGATGTTGTCGAAGTTGAAGCAGAGGATGCCGCCGAGACCGGCGAACTTGGCCGCCTCCTGGGCCCGCTTCAGGCGCTCGCGGCGCAGGCGGTCGTAGTCGATCCCGCCTTCCCAATCCTTGGCCTGGGTTCCCCAGGCGGCGCCGGCTTGCGGGCTGTTGTATTTCATCTTCGTCCTCCCCAGCCGGCGCTTTGGCCGGCGACCGGTTCTTAGATTAGGGCGCTGATCGGGTTTTCCATGATGGCCTTGAAGGCGGCGAGCAGCCCGGCGCCGAGGGCCCCGTCCACCACCCGGTGGTCCACCGACAGGGTGACGGTCATCCGGCTTTCGAACCTGATCCCGCCGTCCTCGGCCTCGACCGGCCGGCGTTCGCCCGCCCCGACCGCCAGGATGGTGGCGTGGGGCGGGCTGACGATGGCCATGAACTCCCGCACCCCGAACATGCCGAGGTTGGAGATCGCCGCCGAGCCGCCCTGGTATTCGGCGGGTTTCAGCTTGCGGTCACGGGCGCGCGCGGCCAGGTCGCGGATCTCGGCGGAAATGGCCGACAGGCTCTTGGTCTCGGCATTGCGGACCACGGGGGTCAAAAGGCCGCCTTCGATGGCCACGGCCACGCCCACGTCGGAGCGCTGGAACTGCAGGATGCGGTCCTCCGCCCAGACGGCGTTGGCGGCGGGGACTTGGCTCAGCGCCAGCGCGTAGGCCTTCACCACGAAATCGTTGACCGAGATCTTCACCGCCCCCGAGGCGTTGATCCGCTTGCGGATGTCCAGCAGCGGCTCCAGCCCGACCTCCATGGTCAGGTAGAAGTGGGGGACGGTCTGTTTGGACTCGACCAGGCGCCGGGCGATGGTGCGCCGCATGCCGTCGAGCTGCACCTCCTCGTACGGAACGTCCTGGTAGAGGGCCTTGACCTGGTCGAGGGTCGCTCCGGTCGCCATCGATCCGCCGGCGGCGCTTGGGGCCGCCCTGGGCGCCTTGGCTATGTCGGCGGCGACGATGCGGCCATGGGGTCCGGACCCCGTCAGCTTGGCCGGATCGACCCCGGCCTCGGCGGCGAGCCGGCGGGCCAGGGGCGTGATCTTGGCCCCGTTGGCCAGGGTGACGGGGCCGAAGTTCTTCTCCGGCGAGACTACGGCGTTGAAGGGGTCGAGGGTGCGCCGGGCCGGAGTGGCCGCCGCCGGAACGGATGCGAGCGTGGCCGGCGCTGCGATAGGGGCAGGGGCGAGGGCGTCCGGGGGCGGTGCGGCCCCGGTGGGCCCTGACAGGACCGCGACCACCGCGCTCACCGGTACGGTCTGGCCCTCTCCCACACGGATTTCGGTCAGGGTCCCGGCGGTCATGGTCGGGACCTCCATCGAGGTCTTGTCGGTCTCGATCTCGAACAGCACGTCGCCGGCGGCGAGGACGTCGCCGACCGACTTGAACCATTTGACGATCTTGCCCTCGGCGACGGTTTCGCCGAGTTGCGGCATCAGGACGTCCATGACCGGCTTCGTCCCCTCACCAGCTGACCGAGACGTACTGGGTCTCGAGATATTCCATGACGCCTTCTTTGCTGCCTTCGCGCCCGAGGCCGCTCTGCTTGACCCCCCCGAACGGCGCGGCCGGGTCGGAGACGATGCCCCGGTTCAGCCCGACCATGCCGGTTTCGAGCCGGCCCGCGACGCGCAGGCCTCGCCCGACGTCGCGGGTGTAGATGTAGGAGGCCAGGCCGTACTCGGATCTGTTGCACTGCTCGATCATGGCGTCCTCGGACGAGAAGGTCTGGATCGCGGCGACGGGACCGAAGATCTCCTCCCACACCAGGTCGCAGTCGGCCGAGACATTGGTCAGGACGGTGGGCGGGTAGAAGTAGCCCGGGCCCTCGCCGCGCTTGCCGCCCGTGGTCACACGGGCGCCCTTGGCGACGGCGTCGTCGACTAAGCTCTCGACCTTGTCGCGGGTGGATTTGTTGACCAGCGGGCCGACGGCGACGCCCTCGGTCAGGCCGTTGCCCATCTTCAGCGCCGCCATCTTGGCGGTCATCTTGGTGGAGAATTCCTCGGCGACCGTCTCGTGCACGTAGAAGCGGTTCGCCGCCGTGCAGGCCTCGCCCATGTTGCGCATCTTGGCGATCATGGCGCCGTCAATGGCGGCATCGATGTCGGCATCCTCGAACACGATGAACGGCGCGTTGCCGCCCAATTCCATCGCTGTGTTGAGCACCTGATCCGCGGCGCTGTGCAGGAGCTTGCGGCCGACTTCGGTCGAGCCGGTAAACGACACCACCCGCACCCGCGGATCATGCAGCATGCTGCTCACCACGGCGCCCGAGCGGCGCGACGGGATGACGTTGACGACGCCGGCCGGCACCCCGGCCTCCTCGAGCAGCGGCATCAGCGCCAGCATGGTGAGCGGCGTCTCGGACGCGGGCTTGAGCACGACCGGGCAGCCGGCGGCGAGGGCCGGCCCGATCTTGCGCGTCGCCATCGCGGCCGGGAAGTTCCACGGGGTGACGAGTACCGCGATGCCGGCCGGCTTGTGCTGCGCCACGATGCGCGCGCCGGAGGAGGGCGCCGTTGAAATCTGCCCGATCGCGCGCACGGCTTCCTCGGCGTTCCAGCGGAAGAATTCGGCCGAGTAGAGCACCTCGCCTTTGGAGTCGGAGAGTGCCTTGCCGTTCTCGATGGTGATCAACTTGGCGAAGCGCTCCGCGTCGCGCACGATCAGGTCGAAGGCCTTGCGCAGGATCTCGCCGCGCTCGCGCGGTTTCTTGGCGGCCCACGCCTCGAACGCGCCGGCCGCGGCATCGATCGCAGCCTTGGCGTCCTCGACGCTCGCGCTTGCGACCGAGGCGATCTTGTTCTCGGTCGCGGGAT
>DATJHI010000023.1:0-247437 GCA_035493955.1 Caulobacteraceae bacterium
GCCGAACGCATAGAGCTTTCCGCCCAACACGGTCATCGCCAACTCGTCCCGCGGTTCGGGAAGGTGGGCTTTCATCGACCATGTCCCTTGATCGGCAGCCTTGGCGACCAAGGTTGCTAGCAATCCGGACGTCAGGGCGAAGACGGCCGTAGCGCCGCGCTTCAAAAGCAAAGAACGATCGCTCATCGGTGATCCTCCAACCGGTTTGAAGTTAGCGACGCTGTTCGAGGCGGGACAGGTCTTGCGGCCGGCTCGCCGTGATCGTGGAGGCCGATGGGCCGGTCATCAAGCCGGAATGCGGCGCAGGCGCGGAACCAGGCGGCCGACGCTGGCCCCCCTGACTTCTCCGCATTCCGCAAGGGAGGAGGTTTCTTCCTGCTCCCCTGTTTACGGGGGAGCTGTCGGCGCAGCCGACTGAGGGGGCGCTTCCAGTCGTTTTTGGCGGATGGGCTGGGGGGGGTATCGCGGCGAGGCCCCCTCCGTCTGCTTCGCAGCCACCTCCCCCGCTTCGCAGGGGAGGAGATTAGGGGCCGGAGTCAGCTCACGCAGTTCCACAGCTGCTCCAGCACCGCCGGAATCTGTCGACGCGGAATCTGTCGACGGTATACCTATGTCGAAACGAATGCCGCTACATGTATCCTGTGGACGGATTCGTCTCATTGCTCCGCTCGTGGACGAGAGATGGAGCCCTTGCTACTGTCGCCGCCGTTCTTTGGGGGGATGTATGTCGAACCGCTTATTGGCTATTAGCCTGATGATCTGGTTATTCGGATCAGGCTACGCTGCCGCTGCAATCAATTTGCAGAAATACTCCGGCTCTGAAAGTGGCCATCTACTGCTGTCTTCATCAGCACCAGTTGGGGCAACTCTCACTATCCGCATTACTCGGCTCGATGCAGACGGTGAGGGCACGTTTAATATCAGAAACTGCAGGAAAGATCATTTCGAAGAGAAGGCGGATACGCCTATTCGAGGTCAGCCAAAAAGTCTTGAGTTGCTTCTCGAAAAACGCAATGGATGTATCGTAGACATACCTCTACCTCCCGGAAAGTATGAAATCGAGGAGATTCGGACCAAATTGAATGGTGGGCTAATAAGCTATCTCTATCTCTATTCAAAAGAAAAGGGGGCGCCGGGAATCCCATTCGAAATTCGAACGAACCAAGTATTCTACGTGGGTCGCTTTAGCGCAGCCATAATGTGGGGAAAAACGCTTGGTGTAAAAACATTCGTGGGCGCAGCTGTTCTGTTGAGCGACGAAAAGAGCGATGATTTTGCAATTGCATCACAGCAGTTTCCCGCCCTGTCTGCACAGATTGGTACTGCACCCGGCGGCGGTGATATTCAGCTTCCCTGAAAGGTGATCGGTCTGACGGGGCGGATGGCCCCGCACCGTCAGGGCGGCTATCGCGGCCAAAGCGAGGGCGAATGGCTGGATTGCATCTTGATCAACGCTTGATCGACGCCGCCATCGATTTCGTCGAGCGGCGCTTCCCCGGCGAGCCATGGGCCGGGGCGGCCGCCATGTACCTTGACGATGGCGGCATGCTGATCTCCACCGCGCCTGAGGTCGTGAACCACGCTGTGGCCCTGTGCCACGAAGTGGGCGCGATGTGCGAAGCCTACGCCAAGGACAAGAAGGTCGTTGCGACCGTGTGCGTATCAAGGGCGGAGGACGGACGCTTCGTGATCTTGCCGGCCTGCGGCGTCTGCCAGGAAAGGCTTTGGTACTGGGGCGGGAATGTTGAGGTGGCCGTCCCGCTTTCCGGCGACAGCACTCAATGGAAGGCCGTGACCTTGGCCGAGATGGGCCCGCACTATTGGCGGAAACAGGGCGATCCGCGAATTTCGGATTAGGACATCGGACGATTTGCGCTGAGAAGGGCCTCGCCATCGGCGGCGTCGATCTCGGAAGGTCGGTGAGGACCCGATCTTGTCACTGCCGCCCCCCCGATGGCGCGTCCGCAACGGATGTCCTTTCGATTTCGGCCCTCAGCAAGCTCAAGTGATAGAGATGGCCGGGCGCGCCAGGTTCGGCGCCCTCCAGTCGGACGACGAAACGTGAGGCGTTGATCGTGCGGGCCAACTGATTGGTGATCGGCCAAGGGCCTGGCTTTACCGGTTCGTCCTTGAGGTTTGGGTCGGCTTGGCGAAGGCGGGCCACCACGTCGCGGAATGTGGCGTCGACCGGCAGATCCTCGGCGATCACCTGGCACTTGCCAGGTCCGAGTTCGGCCAAGAGCACGCGGGCGCCGTAAAAGTTCGTGGTCCACACCTTCGTCCGCGGATCCTGGAAAGGACCCCGTTCCGCCGGCATCGCCGGACGCAGGTTGGACCGGATTTCCGACGGAAGGCCCTCCACGTCGCTATCATGTTCGCGGCTGAAGAGGCACCGCGCGACGTTCAGATAGAACCACTCGGCCGCCAGCGCCTTGGTCAGCACGGTGGGTGGCTTGGCGCCCTTCGCGGCCAATTGCGCCTCCGAGCGTTCGCCGATCGCGGTTGCGTTGAAATACTCAAGGACCATCGCCAGCATCCGGGGATCCGTTTTCGGATCGATCCCCAGTCTCCGCTCGAACGGAAGTAAGTCTTTCAGCTCAGACTTGGTCGCCGGGCTGGCCGGATCGAGGAAGTCGGCGGCGACTTTGTAGAACGGCGCCTTCTCATCAGAAGCGGCAGCCTTCCACGCCGCGTCCAGACGCTGCTGGCTGATGGCGAATTCGGTTCCGATATAGATGGCCTTACCCATGCGGAAAAACGCCGCGACCGTCGCGCCCACCAGGGCGCCGTCGGACGCCGAATACGGCTGACCCGTGCAACGGGAAGCCGCTGCGGCGGCGCCGACGCGAATGTCTTCGGGGATCTCGCTATGGCCCTCCTCGATCGCCTTGATGAAGGCGATCCGTTTGTCGGCCGGTATCCGCTGGAGGACGCATCCGCCGACCCCATCGGGCGTCAGGATCAGGTCGCGCGTCGCGGCCAAACGCTCCGCCTGACTGGGGTTCGGACGGGAAGTCTGACCCCAAGCCCCAATGGGAAGAAGAGTCGAACCGGTCAGAAAAAGGGTAAGCGCAACGACAGGACCAGAACGCATGCAGCCATCTCCTGCTTGGACTTCCGTTGTCGATGTCGGGGGGCGCCAATATCTGGCGCCCCGCATTCCCCTCAAGGCGAGGCGCGTTTCTTTATTGTTGGCCACCAGGTTATTCTATTTGGGCAATACGACAATCCACCGGTCGAGGCGCAGGTCCGGATCGGGCTCTGTTGCGGAGCCCGTTGGCGCCGCGGCCAGCGTGTCAGTCCACACAGGTCCACAACTGGTCCAGCACCGGCCGGCGGGTCGCCGCATAGCCGAGGTGGTGGTTGGCGCCGCGCGCCTTGCCCAGGAAGCGGGTCGCGGCGGTTCCGTCCGGGCCCAGCAGGGCGTCGAACCCGAACAGGGGCGCGAAGCCCGCCGCAAGGGCGGCGGCGAACAGGCGCCGGTTGAAGGCCTTGTGCAGGGCCGTGCGCTCCGCCAGCGAGGGCAGCTCCAGCCGGGCGAGGCCCTCGGCCAGGGCCTTGGGATCGGCCGGGCCGTGCAGGGCGGCGATGTGGGCGTTGACGTAGCCCTTGCGCCAGGCGGCGTCGGAGAGGGCGGGGGGGAAGAGCCCGGCCACCCGCGCGTGGGGACGCAAGGCCGGAGGCGTGACCATAGCCAGGAAGGCGAGGTAGCGGGCGATGGTCTCGTCGGCGAAAGCCTCGAAGGCCTTGCCGTCGAAGGCGACGGCTCCGGTCTCCAGCCGCTTGAAGGCGAAGACGAATTCGACGTCCACCTGGCCGAACTTGAACACCACCGGCATGGGCGTGGAGGCCAGGGTGTCGAGGAAGGCGCGGACCCTGGCGCCGGCCCCGCTGGCGGCCTCAGGATTGTCCAGCCCGCGCGCCGAGGCGCCGGTGCAGAGCAGATGTAGCGGCAGCATCCACCGCTCGCCGCGCCAGGCCCGCCGGACCAGCTGGGCCGAATGGCTGTCGCCCACCACGGCGATGGGGGCGGCGCCCCGGGCGCGCTGAGCGGCGACCAGGGCGAGCGCGCGGCCCCGCCGCTCGCCCACGGCCTCGCCGAGTTCGCCGGCGATGGCCAGGGCCGCCAGATCCAACGGTGGAAGCGGCAGGGGGCGGCTAAAGGCCGTCCGCACCATCCATTCGGCGGGCGAGGGCTGGCGGACCAGGGCGTCGGCCAGGGCCGCGCGCACGGCGGTCCGGGCGCGTTCGGTCAGCGAACCGGGGCTGTCTTCCGCCGGCATCCGGTCCTAGGCGCCGAGCAGGCGGGCGGCGCGGGGGGCGAAATAGGTGATGACTCCGGCGCAACCGGCTCTTTTGAAAGAGGAAAGCGCTTCCATGATCGCGCGCTCCTCCTCGATCCAGCCGTTCTGGGCGGCGGCCATCAGCATCGCGTACTCGCCGGACACCTGGTAGGCGAAGGTCGGCATGGCGAAGGCCTCCACCACCCGGCGGACGATGTCGAGGTAGGGCATCCCCGGCTTGACCATGACCATGTCGGCGCCCTCGGCGATGTCGAGGGCCACCTCGCGCAGGGCCTCCTCGGTGTTGCCGGGGTCCATCTGGTAGGTCTTCTTGTCCCCCGACAGGGCCTTGGCCGAGCCGATGGCGTCGCGATAGGGGCCGTAGAAAGCGGACGCGTACTTGGCCGCATAGGCCATGATCAGGGTGTCCTGCAGCCCCTCCGCCTCCAGGGCCTTGCGCAGGGCGCCGACGCGCCCGTCCATCATGTCCGAGGGGGCGAGGATGTCGCAGCCGGCGCGGGCCTGCATCAGCCCCTGCTCGACCAGGCGCTCCAGGGTGGGGTCGTTGAGGATGCGCCCGCCTTCCAAGAGGCCGTCGTGGCCGTGGTCGGTGTAGGGATCGAGCGCCACGTCGCACATGATCCCGACCTCGGGGGCGGCGTCCTTCATCGCCTTGACCGCGCGGGCGATCAGGCCGTCGGGGTCGGCGGCGGCGCTGCCGCGGGCGTCCTTCCGCTCGCCGTCGATATAGGGGAACACCGCGATCGCCGGGATGCTGAGGGCGCGGGCCTCGCGGGCGGCCTCGGCCGCGCGGGCGACGGAGAGGCGCGGGCTTCCCGGCATGGAGCGGATCGGGATCTCCGGCTCGGGCCCGTCGTGGACCACCATCGACCAGATCAGGTCGGAGGGGGCGAGCACGGTCTCGCGCACCAGCCGGCGCACCCAGTCGGCCTGGCGGAGGCGCCGGGGGCGCAGGTGCGGATAGGCCGCGAGGGGGGCTTTGGTCATGACCGCTCCTTCGCCCGCCGCCTTAGGCCCGTTGGGGGCGGGCTGACAAGGGGCGTGGACGCGCGGCCCGGGAACGCGGGGATTTCGCGGATAGGCCGCCGCCCAGCTTGACGCCGCCCGGCTACGCTGGCCAGCCTCCCCAGCCGCCGCTTCAGGAGCCCGCATGAGCGATCCCAACACCGCCTCCGTGATCGTCGGCGCCGAGGGCCGCGTCGGCCGGCTGACCCTGAACCGGCCCCAGGTCCTGCACGCCCTGAACCTCAAGATGTGCCAGGCGATGACCGAGGCGCTGCTGGCCTGGCGGGACGACCCCGCGGTCGAGGCGGTGATGATCGACCACGCGGGCCCGCGGGGGTTCTGCGCCGGAGGCGACATCCGCGCCGTCGCCGCCGGCGACGCGGCGGCGGCGGCCGACTTCTTCCGCGCCGAATACCGGCTGAACGTCCTGCTCTACCGCTATCCCAAGCCGGTGGTCGCGGTGATGGACGGGATCGCCATGGGCGGGGGCCTGGGCCTGGCCTGGCCCTGCCGCTACCGGGTGGCGACCGAGCGCACCCTGGTCGCCATGCCCGAAAGCGCCATCGGGCTTTTTCCCGACGTCGGCATGGGCTGGCGGCTGACGCAGATGCCCGACGGCATCGGCCTGTGGTTCGCCCTGACCGGCGCCCGGCTCGGCCCCGCCGACGCCCTGCTGGTGGGCCTGGCCACCGACTATGTCCCCAGCGAGGGCCTGGAGGCGCTGAAGGCCGGGATCGTGGCCGACCCCGCCGGGATCGAGGCGCTGCTCACCGAACTGGAGGGCGACGCGGGCGAGCCGCCGCTCGGCCGGATCCAGGACGACATCGCCCGCCTGTTCGGCAGGGAGAGCGTGGCGGCGATCATGGCCGCCCTGGAGGCCGACGGCTCGCCCTGGGCCGCCGAGCAACTGGCCGCGCTGAAGGCCGCTTCGCCGACCACCCTGGCGGTCGGCTTCCGCCAACTCGCCGCCGGCGCCTGTTCGCCGAGCCTCGAGGACGAGATGCGGACCGAATTCCGCCTCGCGGTGCGCATCGCGGCCAGCCACGACTTCCGCGAAGGGGTGCGCGCGCTGCTGGTCGACAAGGATCGCCGGCCCCGCTGGAGCCCGGCCGAGGTCGCCGGGGTGGAGCAGGCCCGGCTCGACGCCCTGTTCGCGCCCCTTTCCGATGCGCAGGAGTGGACGCCGCTGACGTAAGGGGTATGGCTAATCAACTTCGAAGGCCCGCGATGCAACAGCGGGCGATGTGGGAGGTCTGACGTGAAGTCCAAATCGGCTTTGATTCCGGCGCTCGGCCTGGCGGCGACCCTGTTGGGCGGCGCGGCCCTCGCCCAGGTCTCCTTCGCCATTTCCGCCGCGGTCGCCGACGCCGGCCGCCCCGACGCCGACAAGGCCCGCGACCCCGACCGCAAGCCGACCCAGACCGTGGCCCTGACCGGAATGAAACCGGGCGACAAGGTCGCCGACCTGCTGCCCGGCGGCGGCTACTACACCCGCATCTTCGCCCGAGTAGTCGGTCCCACCGGCAAGGTCTACGCCGTGGTCCCCGACGCCCCGCCGCCGAACGCCCAGCGGGCCCAGGCCTTCGCCGACGCCATGAAGGCCTACCCCAACGTGACCATCGTCAGCGGTCCGATCACCGCCTTCAAGCCGGCGGAAAAGCTGGACGTGGTCTGGACCTCGGAGAACTACCACGACCTCAGGAACCCCAATTTCGGGGCGCAGAACATGGCCGCCTTCAACAAGATGGTGTTCGACGCCCTGAGGCCGGGGGGCGTGTTCTATATCGAGGACCACGCCGCCGCCGCCGGCGCCGGGGACACGGTCACGGGCACGCTGCATCGGATCGATCCGGCCACGGTGAAAAAGGAGGTGGAGGCCGCCGGCTTCCGCCTCGAACTGCAGAGCGACATTCTGGCCAACCGCGAAGACCCGCACACCGCCGCGTCCAGCGACGCCGCGATCCGCGGCAAGACCGACAAACTGGTGATGAAGTTCCGCAAGCCTCGCTGACCCGCCCCATCCGCCGGGAGACCGACATGACCCGCTCCTTCGCCGCCGCCGCCGCCTTTGCGGCCCTGCTGCTGTCCACCGCCGGAGCCCATGCCGCTGCGCCGGCGCCCATCGCCGCCGCCGTGGCCGACCCCGGCCGCCCGGCGGCGGACACCGCCCGCGACGCCGCCCGCAAGCCGGCCGACGTCCTCGCCTTCGCCGGCGTCAAGCCGGGCATGGTGGTGGCGGAGCTGGGCTCGGGCGGCGGCTACTACACCCGCATCCTGTCCAAGGCGGTCGGTCCCCAGGGCAAGGTGTTCGCGGTGGCGACCAGGGGCCAGGCGGCCCGGCCCGGCGGCCTGGACGCCCTCAACGCCATCGCGGCCGCCTATCCCAACGTGACCGTGGTCACCGTCCCCGATCTGGCGAGCATCATGCTGCCGGAGAAGGCCGACCTGTTCTGGACCACCGAGAACTACCACGACTTCCACAATGGCCCGGCGGCCAACGTCCCGGGCATGGACAAGGCGGTGTTCGACAATCTGAAGGCCGGCGGCGTCTTCTACGTCGAAGACCACAGCGCCGCCCCCGGCGCCGGCCTGGAGGCGGCGGCCAAGTTCCACCGCATGGACGAGGCCGTGGCCAAGACCGAGCTCCTGGCCGCCGGCTTCAAGATCGACGGCGAGGGCGACCTGCTGCGCAACCCGAACGACAACCGCGCGACGTCCAACAGCGAGGCCGGGCATTTTGTCACCGACCGCTTCATGCTCCGGCTGAAGAAATAGGGCCTCGGTCCACGCCTTCCGAAGGGGAAGGGGGCCTTCCGGCCACGATCCCGCCGGGGTTTGTGCGGGACGGGGGGGCCGCCTACGTATTACCCTCTAGTGGACGAACCCGGCGATTTGCGCCAGAACGCCCGCGGTTTGGAAGTTTGAAGGACCGTCGCCGCACCATGGACGCCGCCGATTACAAGTCCGCGTTCCGCTCCGCCGTGGAGCAGGTGCGTTCGGAAGGCCGCTACCGGGTTTTCGCCAACCTGAAGCGCCGCCGGGGGCAGTTCCCGCGCGCGGCCTGGGTCGGCCCCGACGGGTCCGAGAAGGACGTGGTGGTCTGGTGTTCCAACGACTACCTCGGCCAGGGCCAGAATCCCGCGGTGCTGGAGGCCATGCACGCGGCCATTGACGCCGCGGGCTCCGGCTCCGGCGGCACCCGCAACATCTCCGGCACCAACCATTTCCACGTGGAGCTCGAGGCCGAGCTGGCCGACCTGCACCGCAAGGAAGCGGCCCTGGTGTTCACCTCGGGCTATGTGTCCAACGACGCGACCCTGTCGACCCTCTACAAGATCCTGCCCGGGCTGATCGTCTTCTCCGACGCCTTCAACCACAATTCGATGATCGCCGGCATCCGCCACGGCGGCGGTGAGAAGCGGGTCTATCGGCACAACGACCTGGCGCACCTGGAAGAGCTCTTGAAGGCGGCGCCGGCCGACGCCCCCAAGCTGGTGGCGTTCGAGAGCGTCTATTCCATGGACGGCGACATCGCCGACGTCCCCGGGACCGTCGCCCTGGCGAAGAAATACGGCGCCCTGACCTATATCGACGAAGTCCATGCCGTCGGCATGTACGGCCCGCGCGGCGGCGGCGTGGCCGAGCGCGACGGGGTGATGGACCAGATCGACATCGTCGAGGGCACCCTGGGCAAGGCCTTCGGGGTGATGGGCGGCTATATCGCCGGCGACGCCGAGCTGGTCGACGCCATCCGCCTGTGGGCGCCGGGCTTCATCTTCACCACCTCGCTTCCTCCCGCCCTGACGGCGGGCGCAGCCGCCAGCGTCCGCTGGCTGAAGGCGCACGACGAGGTCCGCGTGCTGCTGCACGAGCGGGCGGAGACCCTGAAGCGCAGGTTCCTCGCCGAGGGCATCCCGGTGATGCCGTCGGTCAGCCATATCGTGCCGGTGCTGGTGGGCGATCCGGTCCACACCAAGCTGGTGTCGGACATGCTGCTGCATGAGCACGCCATCTACGTCCAGCCGATCAACTACCCCACGGTCCAGCGGGGCGCCGAGCGGCTGCGCTTCACCCCGACCCCGTTCCACGACGACGCCATGATCGACGACCTGGTCGGGGCCATGGACGCCCTGTGGACCCGCTGCAACGTCAAGCGGCACAGGTCGGCGGCGTAGCTCTCGGGTCTGGCGAGGCCCCTCAGTCAGCTGCGCTGACAGCTCCCCCCCTTCGCAGGGGAGCAGGAGATCCTCCTCCACCGCCGCTAGGCGACGGGGGGCGCTGGCGCTGCGGTTTACAGTCCCAGCGCCTTATCCACCCGCTTCACCCACGCACTCACCGCCGGGTAATCCGCCAGGTCGAAGCCGCCCTCGTGGGCCAAGCGCGTGTAGGCGACGAGGCAGATGTCGGCCAGGGTCAGCCGGTCGCCGACGAGGAACGCCGATCCCGACAGAGCCTTTTCCATCCGCGCCAGCGCCGCGCGCCCGCGCGCCTCCAGCTTGGGATCGAGTTCATCCTCCGTCTTGCCCAGGAACAGCTTCAGGAAGCGGCGGACCGCGATATAGGGCTCGTGGCTGTACTGCTCCCAGAACAGCCATTCGAACATCCGGGCCCGGTCGTAGGCGCCCGTGGGGATCAGGTCCGACCCTTCGGCCAGATGCAGGATGATGGCGTTGGACTGGGCCAGCGGCCGCCCGTCCGCGAAGACCACGGTGGGGACTTGGCCCGCCGGATTGACGGCGAGGAATTCGGGGGACCGGGTGGTCCCGTCCATCACGTCCACCTCGACCCAGCGATAGGCCAGGCCCAGCCGGTCGGCGGTCCATTTCACCTTCAGGCAATTGCCCGACCGGCTGTCGCCATAGATCGTGAACGGCTGCATGGCCTCAAGCTTAGCAGCGTCGAGGGCGACGGTCAGCCCGAAGGGCTTTGATCAGGCGTTGCGGCGCGGCTTGGCGGCCGGGGCCTTGGTCCCGCTTGGACGGCGCACGCCTTTTCCGAGGCCGATCTGCTTGGCGAATTCCGACCGGCGGGTGGCGTAGGCCGGCGCCACCATCGGATAATCGGGAGGCAGGCCCCAGCGGCGGCGATAGTCGTCGGGGCTCATGCCGAACTTCGAGCGCAGATAACGCTTCAGCATCTTCAGCCGTTTGCCGTCCTCCAGACAGACGATGTAGTCGTCGGTGATGGAGCGGCTGATCGGCACCGCCGCCTTGGGCCGTTCCGCGGGAGCCGCCGGCGGCGCCGGGCGGTCCAGTTGTGAGAAGGAGTCGTGGACGGACCGCAGCAACTCCGGGATGGCGCTGGCCGAAACGGTGTTGGAGCTGAGGTAGGAAGCCACCACATCCGCACTGAGCCGGAGGATGTCCTGAGGCTCGATGGTGTCGGCGTCTTCGGCGTTGCTCATGAGCTTGGCTGCCTCTTTTGCTCGTCTGATTGGGGGCGCGATCCGTGCGCCGGGCGCGCCGGATCGCGCGATGCCGTCCGCGGTTTTCGCGGCTTAGAACGCCGCCGGTCGGCCCGAGTTCCGTAAGTGCAAGCCCGGTCGGGACTCGCGCGGATTGATTCCACCGGCCTTGGGCGCGTAAACACCCCCATCCGCCCATCCCCTTTTCGCGAGCTGCGCCGTGACCGCTTCTTCGACCGCGACCCTGTCCCCCCTCGCCAACGCCTTCTTCGACGGCGGTCTGGGCCAGGGCGACGCCGAGGTCGCGGCGATCATCGGCCGTGAACTGGGCCGCCAGCAGACCCACCTCGAACTGATCGCCTCGGAGAACCTGGTTTCCCGCGCGGTGATGGAGGCGATGGGCTCGGTCCTGACCAACAAATATGCCGAGGGCTATCCGGGCCGCCGCTATTACGAGGGCTGCGAGGTCGTCGACGAGGTGGAGGCCCTGGCCATCGAGCGGGCCAAGCGGCTGTTCGACTGCGCCTTCGTCAACGTTCAGCCCCACTCGGGCTCCCAGGCCAACCAGGCCGTCTACATGGCGCTGCTGCAGCCCGGCGACGCCTTCATGGGCATGGACCTGGCCGCCGGCGGCCACCTGACCCACGGCAGCCCGGTGAACCAGTCGGGCAAGTGGTTCCGCCCGATCCCCTACATGGTGCGCCGGCAGGACCAGGTGATCGACTACGACGCCATGGCCGAGACCGCCGAGCGCGAGCGGCCGAAGCTGATCATCGCCGGCGCCACCGCCTACGGCCGGATCATCGACTTCAAGCGCTGCCGCGAGATCGCCGATTCGGTCGGCGCCTATCTGATGGTGGA
Organism: Caulobacteraceae bacterium; assembly: GCA_035493955.1. Classification (GTDB taxonomy): domain Bacteria; phylum Pseudomonadota; class Alphaproteobacteria; order Caulobacterales; family Caulobacteraceae; genus NCED01. Next base: position 11,575 of record DATJHI010000023.1, read on the forward strand.
CATGGCCCATTTCGCCGGCCTGGTCGCCGGCGGGGTCTATCCCAGCCCCTTGCCCCACGCCCACGTGGTCACCACCACCACCCACAAGACCCTGCGCGGACCCCGCGGCGGCATGATCCTGTCGAACGACCTCGAGATCGGCAAGAAGATCAACCGCGCCGTCTTCCCCGGCCTGCAGGGCGGCCCCCTGATGCACGTCATCGCCGGTAAGGCGGTGGCCTTCGGCGAAGCCCTGCGCCCCGAGTTCAAGACCTACGCCCGCAACGTGGTGACCAACGCCCAGGCCCTGGCCGACTCCCTGATCTCCAACGGCCTGGCCATCGTCTCCGGCGGCACCGACAGCCACCTGATGCTGGTCGACCTGCGCCCCAAGGGCGAGGCGATCACCGGCAAGGCGGTGGCGGCCAGCCTCAGCCGGGCGCACCTGACCTGCAACTACAACGGCGTGCCCTACGATCCCAAGCCGCCCTCGATCACCTCCGGCATCCGGCTGGGCAGCCCGGCCAGCACCACGCGGGGCCTGGGCCCGGCCGAGTTCCGCAAGATCGGCGAGCTGATCGCCCGCATCGCCGACGGCCTGGCCGCCGGTTCGGAGGACAACAGCGAGGCCGAGGCCGAAGTGCGCAAGGAAGTGCTGGACCTGACCGGCCGCTTCCCCATCTATAGTTAGTTCGGCGGCCGGGCTCGGCCGCTAGATTTAGGAGCTGAGCCGCCCTTGCGCTGCCCCTTTTGCGGCAATGCCGACAGCCAGGTGAAGGATTCGCGCCCCTCCGAAGACGGGGCCGCGATCCGGCGTCGCCGCTTCTGCAGCGAATGCGGCGGCCGCTTCACCACGTTCGAGCGGGTGCAGTTGCGCGAGCTGACCATCGTCAAGCGGTCGGGGCGGCGCAACCCGTTCGACCGGGAGAAGCTGGTCCGCTCGATCGCCATCGCCCTGCGCAAGCGGCCGGTGGACCCGGACCGGCTGGAAGCGATGGTGTCGGCGATCGTGCGCCAGCTCGAAAGCCGCGGCGAAACCGAAATCCCCTCACACGTGGTCGGCGAAATGGTGATGAAGGCTTTGAAGGCGGTCGATGAGGTGGCCTACGTCCGCTACGCCTCGGTGTACCGCGACTTCCGCGAGACCCAGGATTTCGCCCATTTCCTCAATGCCGAGGGTTTGAACGAAGACGGCGAGGCCGGAGCGTGAGCGCCGCCAACAGGAAGACCCCGCCCCGCCAGGCGCGGTCGGTCGCCCGGCTGGCGGCGGTCCAGGCGCTCTACCAGATGGAGCTGGGCGGCGTCGGGGTCGAGGCCGTGGTGCGCGAGTTCTCCGACCACCGTTTCGGCGCCGACCTGGAGGGCGAACCCCTGGCGGACGCGGACGAGGCCTTTTTCGCCGACCTGGTGCGGGGGGTGGTCGCAGACCAGCAGACCATCGACCGGGCGGTGGTGAAGCGGCTCGCCACGGGCTGGAAACTCGACCGGCTCGACGCCACGGTGCGGGCGATCCTGCGGGCGGGCGCCTATGAGCTGGCCCGCCGGTCGGACGTGCCGGCCGAGGTGGTGATCGATGAATATGTCGAGCTGGCCAAGGCCTTCTTCGACCCCACCGAAGCGGGCTTCGTCAACGCCGCCCTGGACGCGATCGCCGGCGACGTGCGCAGCCCTCAGGGCTGACCCCCATGGACGAGTTCGAGGCCATCGCCCGGCTGTTCCGGCCGCTGAGCGAGGGCGCGCCCGAGGCGCTGGACCTTTCCGACGACGCGGCGGCGATCCCGCCGCGCCCCGGCTTCGACCTGGTGGTGACCAAGGACGCGGTGGTCGAAGGGGTGCATTTCCTCGCCTCCGATCCGCCGGACCTGGTGGCCCGCAAGCTGCTGCGGGTGAACCTGTCGGACCTGGCCGCCAAGGGGGCGGAGCCCTACGGCTACTTCCTCGCCGTGGCCTGGCCGCACGACTACGCCGACGAGGCCAAGGCCGCCTTCGCCGCCGGCCTGGGCGAGGACCAGGCGGCGTTCGGCGTCCGGCTGTTCGGCGGCGACACCGTCTCCACCCCCGGCCCGCTGACCGCCAGCGTCACCATGCTGGGCTGGGTTCCGACCGGCCGGATGGTGCGCCGCTCGGGCGCGCGCCCCGGCCAGGTGCTGATGGTCACCGGCTCCATCGGCGACGGGGGGCTGGGACTGATGGCGGCGCAGGGGGGCCTGCCGGGCCTGGGCGAGGCCGAGCGCGAGGCCCTGGCCGCCCGCTATCGCCTGCCGCAGCCGCGCCTCGCCCTGCGCGAGGCCCTGCTGGCCCATGCCGCCGCGGCGCTGGACGTTTCCGACGGCCTGGTCGCCGATGCGATCCACATGGAGGAGGCGAGCGGCGTGGCCCTGCAGATCGACCTGGAGCGCCTGCCCCTGTCCGGACCCGCCAAGGCCTGGCTGGCGCTGCAGCCCGACACGGCCAGGGGGCTGCTGGACTTGGCGACCGCCGGCGACGACTATGAACTGGTGATCGCCGCCGACGTGACCGTCGCCCTGCCGCTGGCCATGGCCGCCGCGGCCGGCGGCTTCGCCCTGACCCCCATCGGCCGGGTGGTCGACGGCCAGGGGACCATACTGCTGCACCGGGGAGAGCCGGTCCTGGCCCGGCGGACGGGCTGGCGGCACTGAACCCAGGTCTCATCCCGGCGGGCGCACAGGGGCGGAGAACGACATGACCCTCAAGATGTACGACCTCGCCGGGGCGGAGCCGCAGCGCCGGTTCAGCCCCTACTGCTGGCGCACCCGCTTGGCGCTCGCCCACAAGGGATTGGCGGTGGAGACCATACCCTGGCGGTTCGTCGACAAGGCGGCGATCGCGCCCTCAAGCCAGGGCCGGGTTCCCGTCCTGGTCGACGGCGACCGCTGGATCGCCGATTCCTGGACCATCGCCGTCCATCTGGAGGAGGCCTATCCGGACCGGCCCAGCCTGTTCGGGGGCGGCGGGCCGGCCCTGTCGCGCTTCTGTTCCGCCTGCGCCGACGATCTGGTCGTCCGCATCACGCCCTTCGTCCTGCGCGACATCCTGGACCGCCTGGACGAGGGCGACCGCGATTATTTCCGCGCCAGCCGCGAGAAACGGCTGGGCGCGACCCTGGAGGACGTCGTCGCCGACCGCGAGGCCAAGGCGCCCGCCTTCCGCGCCGGCCTGGCGCCCTTTCGCGCCACCCTGCGCGACCAGCCGTTCTTCGGCGGCGAACGGCCGATGTACGCCGACTACGCCCTGTTCGGCCCGTTCCAGTGGGCCCGCTGCATCAGCCCGTTCCAGATCCTCGCGGCCGATGACCCCGTCGCGGCCTGGCGGGACCGGATGCTCGACCTGTTCGGCGGCCTGGCCCGCTCCGCCCCCGGGTACGATCTTCCGGCGGCGGGGTGAGGCGGGCATAATAAACCCCATGCGCCGCCGCCTGATTCTCCCGCTCCTCGCCGCCGCCGTCCTGGCCACGCCGGTCCACGCCGCGGAAGAGAAGAAGAACGACGAGAACGGCCTCTACGTCGACCTGGCCCAGACCGGGTTGCCCGTGATCCAGAACGGACGGCTGGTGAACTATGTCTTCGTGCACGTGCGGCTGAACCTGACGCCGGGCTCGAACCCGGTCCAGTTGCGGACCCGGGAGCCGTTCTTCCGGGACGCCCTGGTGCGCGCGGCGCACCGGACGCCCTTCGTGGTCGCGGGCGAGCCGAACAAGCTCGACGAGGCGGCGCTGAAGCGGGTGATGATGGTCGAAGCGGCCAAGATCGCCGGCCCCCGCGCGATCGCGTCGGTCCTGGTGGTCGACCAGGCCCCCAAGCGGTTCATACCGAAATAGGCCTTCGCCAGCCGAGGCGGGGAGGGGGACCGCACCCGGCGGGTCCCGACGCGTCCGCCGTTCGTCCTGCCTCCCTATAGTGGGCGAAGAAGTGGGTGAATCTGTTCGGCCAGGATATTTGGGCGGCGCTCGTCAGGATTGCGTCTTCGACCCGTAGTTGCGCACTGTGTTCAATTACGGCAAGACTCCGGCCCGCTTCAGGCCCGGGGTTTCGTCGGGCGTAAATCAAAAGGGGGATGAGTGCGGCGTCGGCTGGAATCGGCTGCGACCGCCCCCCAAGCCCAGGGACGGTCGACGCATGCAGCTTGAGCTTTTGATGGTCATTGCCGCCGGTGTGCTGGCGGTGCTCTACGGCGCCGTTCAGGCGAGCGTGTTGATGCGGGCGTCGCCCGGAAACGCCAAGATGCAGGAGATCGCCGCGGCGATCCAGGAGGGGGCCCAGGCCTACCTGCGTCGCCAGTATCTCACCATCGCCATGGTCGGCGCCGTGGTCCTGATCCTGCTCGCTGTGTTCTTCCAGAGCTGGCATGAGCCGGTCGGCTTCCTGATCGGTGCCGTCCTGTCCGGCTTCGCCGGCTTCGCGGGCATGCTGATCTCGGTCCGCGCCAACGTCCGCACCGCCCAGGCGGCCTCGGAGAGCCTGGCCAAGGGCCTGGCCCTGGCGTTCAGCTCCGGCGCCATCACCGGCATGCTGGTGGCGGGCTTCGCCCTGATCGGCGTGGCCGGCTACTTCGCCCTGCTGACGCTGGGCCTGGGCATGGACCCGACCAGCCGCGAGGTGGTCGATTCGCTGGTGGCCCTGGGCTTCGGCGCCTCGCTCATCTCCATCTTCGCCCGTCTGGGCGGCGGCATCTTCACCAAGGGCGCCGACGTCGGCGGCGACATGGTGGGCAAGGTCGAGGCCGGCATCCCCGAGGACGACCCCCGCAACGCCGCGACCATCGCCGACAACGTGGGCGACAACGTCGGCGACTGCGCCGGCATGGCCGCGGACCTGTTCGAGACCTATGCGGTGACCACGGTCGCCACCATGGTGCTGGCGGCGATCTTCTTCCGCGGCTCCGAGACGGTGGGGGCGATGATGCTCCTGCCCCTGGCCATCTGCGCGGTGTGCATCGTCACCTCGATCGTCGGCACCTTCTTCGTCCGGCTGGGCAAGAGCAACAACATCATGGGCGCCCTGTACCAGGGCCTGGTCGTCACCGGCGTGCTGTCGGTCGGCGCGATCTGGTGGGTCACCCACGCCCTGGTCCCCAACGTCCTCACCGTCGGCGCCAAGAGCTTCGACTCCATGGGCCTGTTCTGGTGCGGCGTCGTCGGCCTCGCCGTCACCGCCGCCATCGTGGTGATCACCGAGTACTACACCGGCACCGGCTTCCGCCCGGTCAAGTCGGTGGCCAAGGCGTCGGTCTCCGGCCACGGCACCAATGTGATCCAGGGCCTGGCCATGTCGCTGGAGGCCACCGCGGGTCCGGCCCTGGTGATCATCGTCGGCATCATCCTCACCTTCAACCTGGCCGGCCTGTTCGGCATCGCCGTCGCCACCACCTCGATGCTGTCCCTGGCGGGCTTCATCGTGGCCCTCGACGCCTTCGGTCCGGTCACCGACAACGCCGGCGGCATCGCCGAAATGGCGGGCCTGCCGCCGGAAGTGCGCATCTCCACCGACGCCCTGGACGCGGTCGGCAACACCACCAAGGCGGTCACCAAGGGCTACGCCATCGGTTCGGCGGGCCTGGGCGCCCTTGTGCTGTTCGCGGCCTATACCGAGGACCTGAAGTTCTTCACCGCCAACGCCACGCCGGGCTCCTTCTTCGACGGGGTCGGGGCGGTGGCTTTCGACCTGTCGAACCCCTACGTGGTGGTCGGCCTGCTGTTCGGGGGCCTCTTGCCCTTCCTGTTCGGGGGCATGTCGATGACCGCGGTGGGCCGCGCGGCGGAGGCCGTGGTCGCCGAGGTGCGCCGCCAGTTCCGCGAGAACCCCGGCATCATGACCTATGACGTCAAGCCGGAGTACGGCCGGGCGGTGGACATCCTGACCAAGGCGGCGATCCGCGAGATGATCGTGCCGAGCCTCCTGCCGGTGGCGTCGCCGATCGTGCTGTTCTTCGTCATCCGCGCCATCGCCGGCAAGGCCGACGCCTTCTCGTCCCTGGGCGCCATGCTGATGGGGGTGATCGTCACCGGCCTGTTCGTGGCCATCTCGATGACCTCGGGCGGCGGCGCCTGGGACAACGCCAAGAAGCTGATCGAGGAGGGTCACTACGGCGGCAAGGGCTCGGACGCCCACAAGGCCGCCGTGACCGGCGACACCGTCGGCGACCCCTACAAGGACACCTCGGGTCCCGCGGTGAACCCGATGATCAAGATCACCAACATCGTGGCCCTGCTGCTGCTGGCGGTCCTGGCCAAGGGCCTGATCGGCTGACCCGGCCCCATCGCTGAAAGACTACGCCCCGGAGTGCACGCTCCGGGGCGTTTTTCATTCTTCGCCCACGGGCGGCGCGGCGGCGGGCGGGCTTCGCGGTCCGCGCAGCCGGCGGGCCAGGGCCACGACGCCCAGGGCCCACGCCGACCCCAGGCACCAGCCCCCCACCACGTCCGTGGGCCAGTGCACCCCCAGGTACAGCCGGCTGAGCCCGATCAACACCACCAGGATCACCGCCGTCGATAAGAGATAGGCCCGCACCCGCGAGCTGGTCTCGGCCCGGGCCAGCATGGCGCCGATGGTCAGATAGGCGACCGCGGACAACATGGCGTGGCCGCTGGGGAAGCTGGCGTTGTGGACCTGGACCAGATGGGGCACGACTTCGGGCCGGTCGCGCCCCAACCCCAGCTTCAGGGCTGTGTTGAGCAGCGAGCCGCCGCCGATCGAGCCGGCGATCAAAAGCGCGTCGACCGGCCGGCGGGTCAGCAGCAGGTAGCCGACGATCGCCAGGGACAGGATCCACAGCACGGTGAAGCCGCCGAGCGCGCTGATGTCCACCGCCGTCTGCGGCAGCCAGGCCGGCCCCAGGGGCGTGGCCAGGTCGCCGGCGTGGCGCAGGCCGACCAGGATGGCCGTGTCGAACCGGCGGGTCTCGCCCTCCCGCATCTCCTCGGTCAGCATGGCGAAGAGCAGCACGCCCGACAGGCCCAGGAGCAGGGCCAGCGGCTGCGTTCCCTTCAACAGGCGGATGCAGCCGCGCCAGAGGGGGCCGGCGGCGATCTCGGTCTGTCTGGCCATGGGCGGGGGCAAGGGTCCGATCCGGTCCGGCTCACCCGGAGCGTGGGTCTAGACGCGCTGACTGAACGGCGGCGCCGGCAAAGGGTTGCGGTAGTCCGCCAGACGGACCACCGCGGCGGCCGGGCGCCGGACGCCCTGGCCGACCGCCAGCTCCGGCGGCAGATTGTCGCGGTATTCCGCCACCCCCGACAGGGCCAGGTGGACGCCGAGGGGATTCATGCCGTGCAGGACCATCTTGGCGTAGAGGATGAACAGGTTTGCGACCAACTCGTCGCGGGAGGCGCGTCTCCAGCGGGGACAGCAGGCGCCGTCCATCCTGGCGTAGCCGTCCGCGAGTCCGGCGGCGTCGGGCCATGCGATCAGCCTGACCGTGCCCGCCGTGGCGCAGAACTCGGCGCGGGCGGCCATGGTCAGATCGGGCGGGGTCCATACGATAAGAGTGGTCGCTGCTTGCAACCGCTGCCTCTCCGCTCCTATGAGCCGCCTGTGATGCGCTCGGCGCTTCGGTTCGAACCTCCTCACGAGGGCTCTTGAGACAATGACGTCGCCGCCAAGGTCGCGCCTCAGCCGTCCTACCCGCCGCGCCTCCGGCGGCCGGTCTGGGGTTCGCCGCCGGTCCCGGCAAGCGAGGGCGAGCTGACCGCGCTCCTCGCCACCTATCTGGAGAAGCGGGAGGCCCTGCTGAGGTACTTCACCGCGCGGCTGGGTTCGTCCATGGCCGCCGAAGACCTGGTGCAGGACATCTATCTGAAGCTCGCCAGCCTGGAGCTCGAGGCGCCGGTCCAGAACAATGCGGCCTTTCTCTACCGGATGGGCTCGAACCTGATGCTCGACCGGCTGCGCCAGCAGCACCGCTCCGCGGCCAGGGACGGCGACTGGCGCCAGATCAACGCCAGCTTCGTCGAGGATGAGGAAGTGGCCGAGGACCGTCCCGCCGACGAGGCGCTGGCGGCGCGCCAGCGGCTGGTGCTGCTGCTCCAGGCGATCGAGGAACTGCCCGCCGCCACCCGCCAGGCGTTCCGCCTGCACAAGCTGGAAGGATTGAGTCAGGCGCAAACAGCTGAAGCCCTCGGGGTGTCCCGTAGTTCTGTCGAGAAATACATCAGCGCGGCCCTGAAACATCTGCTCTCGCGGGTGGGCAGATGAGAAAAATCGCAATGATTTGCCCGGACGGTGGCGGATCGGCGCGCCCGGCGCCGTCATTGGATTGGTGAAGGGACCGCCGAAGCCCATGAGCGCAGCGAACGATCACGTCGGGAGGGCGAAAGCCGAGAGCGAGGCGGTGGCCTGGCTCATGCGGCTCGACGCCCCCGACGCGACCGAGGCGGACTGGCAGGGCCTGGCCGACTGGCTCGAGGCCGCGCCGCAAAATCGGCTGGCGTTCGACAGGGCCGAACGACTGTCGTTCGAGGTCGCCGCGGCGTCGCCTGACCTGATCCGCGGCCTCGATGCGGCTGCGCCCAAGACCGAACCCGCGCCGAGGCGACGCCGTCGCACGGCGCGGTCCGTGCCGATCGGGCGATGGGGATGGGCGGCCGGACTGCTGGCCGCGGCCTGCTTCGCCCTGGTGATGTTCCCGGTCCTGGCCCCCCCGGCGGCGCCCACCGAGGTCTACCAGACCGCCAAGGGCGAGACGCGGATGCTCATTCTGGCCGACGGCACCCGCATCAACCTCAACAGCGATTCGCACATCAGCGTTCGACTGGAGGCGCGGGCGCGCCGCGTCGAGATGGCGCGGGGGGAAGCGGCTTTCGACGTCGCCCACGACAACGCGCGGCCGTTCCTGATCGCGGCGGGCGACCGCCGGATCCGGGTGGTCGGCACCGAGTTCGACGTCCTCGACACTCAGGGCCTGGTGAGGGTCACGGTCCGCCGCGGCGTGGTCGGCGTCGCCTCGGCCTCGGCGGGGCCGGACGCTCAAGGCGTGCTGCTGAGGGTCGGCGACCAGTTCGAGCACCGGGTCGGCGAGGCGGTCTCCGCTGTCCACAAGGTCGATCCGGAGGTAGCCTTCGCGTGGCGGCGGGGCGACCTGATCTACCGTGACCAGCCGCTGAGCGAGATCGTCGGAGACCTGAACCGCTATTTCGTCGTCCCGGTGCGGGTGACCGGGCCGGCCGCGGACCTGAAATTCTCCGGCGTCCTGGTGATCGATACGGAGGAGGCGGTTGTCGCGCGGCTGCAGGCTTTCTTGCCGATCTCCGTCGATCGGGCGGCCGACGGACTCACGCTGCGCCTGCGCACGCGCTAGAGCCTTCTCGACTCGAACCGGATCATTTGAGTCGAGCATCAAGGCTTCGAGTCGTAGGGTCGCCGCGTGACGAGCGCCGAAACCGGTATCCATTTTCGGCCACGCCATGGCGGTTGGGCCGCCGCCCTGGCCGGCGCCGCTCTTCTGGCTCCCGCCGGAGCCTGGGCCCAGGGACCCGCCGTCGCGTTCCACGTCCCCGCCCAACCCCTCGGCGACGCCCTGGTCGAGTTCGGCCTGCAGGCGGGGGTCTCCATCGGCGCCCGCGACATGGCGTTGTGCGGCGGCGGCGAGGCGCGGGCGGTGAGCGGCCGGCTGACCGTGGCCGAGGGCCTGGCCCAACTGCTGGCGAACGCCCACTGCACCTTCGAGGCGGTGGACTCCAGGACCTATCGCATCGTCCGGCGCGCGCCGGCCATTGCGAAACGCGCGCCCTTGGCCGCGGAGGCGGCGGCCGACAGGGCCTCCGACGTCGTGCTCGACGTGACCGTGACGGCGACCAAGCGGCCCTCGCTGATCGAACGCGTCCCCGCTTCGGTGAGCACGGCGCCGTCGGTGCTGTTGGCCGCCGGCAGGATCGACAACCTGCCCGACCTGGCGGCGGAGTTCGCCGGCGTCACCTCCACCAACCTGGGGCCGGGACGCAACAAGGTGTTCGTGCGCGGCCTGTCCGACGGGGCGTTCACCGGCCGCACCCAGTCCACCGTCGGGCTCTACCTCGACGATGTCCCCATCACCTACAACGCCCCCGACCCCGACCTGCGGCTGGTGGACGTGGACCGGGTGGAGCTGATGCGCGGTCCGCAGGGGTCGCTGTACGGCGTGGGCTCGATCGGCGGCATCATCCGCATCATCACCCGCAAGCCCGATCTCGACGCTCCGGCCGTGGGCGTCGCCCTGGGCGGCGCCGTCACCCGATTCGGCCGGCCCAGCACCTCCCTCGACGCGATGATGAACGTGCCGCTGGTTCCGGGCCGGCTGGCCCTGCGCGGGGTGGTCTATCACGAGGACAGCGGCGGCTATATCGACGACGTCCGCCTGGGCATCAACAACGTCAACCGCACCCAGCGGCTCGGCGGGCGGGTCGCCCTGGCCGCGGCGCTGAACGGGGACTGGAAGCTGACGACGGGCCTGAATTACCAGAGGCTCAATTCCGACGACAGCCAGTACGCCGACCAGGCCCTGCCGCGGCTGGAGCGCGCCAACCAAGTCCGCGAGCCGCACGACAACGATTTCGCCCAGGCCTTTGCGACCTTGGAAGGCGGCGGCGGATGGGGGCGGCTGAAGGTCTCCACCGCCTTCGTCGCCCACGACTTCACCAGCCGTTACGACGCCTCCCTGGTGCTGCCCCTGTTCGGAGCGCCGCCGGGCGCAGGGGCGTTCGACGATCTCAACCGGGTGCGCCAGGCGGTGGCCGAGGCGGTGATGACCTCGCCCCCGGGAGGGCGGCTGCAATGGCTGATCGGCGCGTTCGGCTCCAACGCCATCCAGAACAGCACCCTGAGGCTGGAGGCCCTCGACCCCGCCGTCGCCGGCCCGCTCTATCTGGAGCACCGCCGCGACCACCTCGGGGAGGTCGCCCTGTACGGGGAGGCGTCCTACCCCCTGACCTCGACCCTGACCGCGACCGCCGGGCTCAGGGTGTTCCACTCCTGGCTGAGCACCACCTCGGCGGTGAGACAGCCGGCGAGCGCGCGCGATTTCAGCGGCAAGACCGAGACCAACGACCTGTCGCCCAAGGCCGTGCTGAGCTGGCAGTCCTCGCCGGCGAGCCTGTTCTATATCCTGGCTTCCGAGGGCTATCGGGTGGGCGGGTTCAACACCAGCGGCCGGAACGGCCAGCTGTTCACCGCCACGAGCGGGCGCCAGCCCGACCGCCTGTTCCAGCCGGACCAGCTGTGGAACTTCGAGCTGGGGGCCAAGATATCGCTGATGGGCGGGCGGACGCAGATCCGGTCGGCGCTGTACTACGACGACTGGCGGAACATCCAATCGGACCAGTTCCTGCCCTCGGGCCTGCCTTATACCGCCAACGTCGGACGCGGCGACAACAAGGGCGTGGAGATCGAGGCCGAGCACCGGTTCGATTCGCACCTCGACCTGCGGATCAACCTCCTGGCCAACGGTCCCCGGCTGAGGGATCGCGACCCGACCTATCCGGCCCGACGCAACGCCAGTTTCCCCGCCGTGCCGCAGCATTCGGCCGCGGTCGTCCTCGACTACACCCACGCCCTGGGCGGCGGCCTGACGGCGGTGCTGCACGGACGGGTCGCCTATGTCGGCGCCTCGATCCTGACCCTGGAAGAGCAGAACAACCAGCCGATGGGCGACTACGTCACCGGCCGGCTCTCGGCGGGGGTGGAGGCCGGGGGGGGGCGACTGACCGCCTTCGTGGACAACCCCGCCGATTCGGGAGGGGACACCTTCGCCTTCGGCGATCCCTTCAGCCTGGGCTATGTGCGACAGGTGACGCCGCTGCGGCCACGGACCTTCGGACTAACCCTGGCCTTCGGTCTCTGATCCTCAGCTCGGGGAAGCTTCCAGGGCGGCGAGGGCCTCGACGAGGTCGCGGTTGGCGCGGGCCTCGGACCATCTCAGCCAGACCAGGACGAGATTCAGGGCGACCAGCTCGTAAAGCACGAACCCCAGAGGCGCCCCGGCCAGCACGCTCAGGAAGGCCGCCAGGCTGCGGTAGTTGGCGCTCAGGGTCGAGGCCCGCTTGACCAGGGGGGCCATCCGCCGGCGGTAGAGCTGCCGCGCGGTCGTCGCCACGTCGCCCCCCTCGGCGGTCAGCCGTTCCATCGTCCATTCCACCGCCCGGTCGTCGGCGCTGACCAGACGGGAGATCGCGACATAGGTTCGGGCCAGGGCCAGCTTCAGCCGGCGCGCGGCCGAGCCCTTCGCCTCGTCCGACCTCGCCAGGGTCTGACGGATCCACCGCGCGTCATAGACCCAGCGCCGATAGTTGCGCCGGCAGGCCTCGTAGGCGCTGGCCTGGCCCGCCCGCGACAGTCCCGCCATCAGGGGCAGGACCCAGGCCCACAGGCCCATCCCGTCCGACAGCATCAGGGCGAAGGCCAGGTAGATCGAGGCCTGGCCCAGGTGGTCGCAAAGCCCGTCCACCAGTTCGCCGTTGGGAGAGGCGCGCCCCGTCCGCCGCGCCAGGTCCCCGTCGGCGCCGTCGAACACATGCCAGCCGAGCAGGCACGCCAGCCCGACCAGGGCCGACGCCGGCCAGGGCAACAGGACGAAGGCGCCGGCCGCCGCCGCCGCCATCACCGCCCCCAGGATGGAGACGGCGTTGGGCGAGACGCCGGTGGGAATCAGTACCGCAACCAACGCGCGCGAAATTGGATGAATCAACCTTAGGTTGCTCCATTCCTCGATTTCGGCCGGCCGCCCCGGCGCGGGGGCCTGCGAGACGTAGGCGGGAGCGGCGAGTGAACTCATCGACAGATCAATTTCCTTGGCCATCCGAGGCTTGCGGGCAGGCGCGGCGCAACCTGCGGGGCGGGCGGGGGGCAGGTCAAGCGACTAAGGGCCGCTGCCGGACGACGACGGAAAGCCATTTTTTACTTGAGGCTTCGGTGTCATGATGTCGTCATAGCGCCGGTTCGGGTCTATCAACCCCGATCTCCTGGGGCGGAAGGGGCCGTGCAGCAATGGGTGCTGCGCGCATTTGGGGCGCTCAATCCGGCTCGATCGCACCGCCACTCGCACCGCCGGGTGTTTTGCAACTAACTAGGAAGGCTGCATGTCCAAGATTCGGGTGGCGCTCGTCGGCGTCGGCAATTGCGCCAGTTCGCTGGTCCAGGGGATCGCCTATTACGGCGCAGGCAACGAGACCAGCCAGGGTCTCATGCACCACACCATCGCCGGCTACGCGGTAGCCGACATCGACTTCGTGCTCGCCTACGACATCGACGAGCGAAAGGTCGGCCTCGACATCTCCGAGGCCATCTTCGCCAAGCCGAACTGCACGGCGGTGTTCGCCGCCAATGTGCCGCCGAGCGGGGTCAAGGTGCAGATGGGCGTCGTGCTGGACGGGGTCGCCGCCCACATGGACCGGGCCCCGGCAGACCGGAGCTTCGTCCGTTCCAAGGCGCCCGAGCCGACCAAGGCCGACGTGGTCAAGGCGCTGAAGGACAGCCGGGCCGAGATCCTGGTGAACTTCCTGCCCGTGGGCTCGCAGGAGGCCAGCGAGTTCTACATGGAGTGCGCCCTGGCCGCCGGAGTCGGCGTGGTCAACTGCATCCCCGTGTTCATCGCCTCGGACCCGGCGTGGGAAAAGCGCTTCCGCGAGCGCAACCTGCCGATCGTCGGCGACGACGTGAAGGCCCAGATCGGCGCCACCATCGTCCACCGCACCCTGACCAACCTGTTCCAGCAGCGCGGCGTGACCGTCGATCGCACCTACCAGCTGAACACCGGCGGCAACACCGACTTCCTCAACATGACGGACCGCAACCGTCTGAGTTCGAAGAAGACCTCCAAGACCGAGGCGGTGCAGTCGGTCCTGGAAGAGCGCATGGCCGACGACAACATCCACGTCGGCCCTTCGGACTATGTTCCGTGGCTGAACGACAACAAGCTCTGCTTCCTGCGGCTCGAAGGCGACCTGTTCGGCGGCGTGCCGATGAACATCGAGGTGCGCCTGTCGGTCGAGGATTCGCCGAACTCGGCCGGCGTGGTGGTCGACGCCATCCGCTGCTGCAAGCTGGCGCTGGACCGAGGGCAGGGCGGCGCGGTGGTCGGGCCGTCGGCCTATTTCTGCAAGCATCCGCCGCTGCAGTTCACCGATGACGAGGCCCATCGGATGACCGAAGCCTTCATCGCCGAGGCTTCGAGGATCGCCGCGGAGTGAGGTGTGTCGTCATCGCCGCTGGCCAGGGTTCCCGGCTGCGGGCGATTGCGCGCTCCAAACCCCTGGCGACGGTGCTTGGCGTACCCCTGATCGAGCGGGTCATCCTGGCCGCCCTGGCGGGCGGCGCCACGGAGTTCGTGGTCGTCACCGGCTATGAGGCGCAGATCCTCGAGACCTTCCTGGCCGAGCTTTCGGCCCGGCGGGGGCTTGAGATCGCCACGGTGCGCAACGACGACTGGCGGCTGGCCAACGGCCTGTCGGTCGTCGCCGCCGCGCCCGCCGCGGGGGAGCGGTTCCTGCTCTTGATGTCCGACCACCTGTTCGACCCGGAAATCGTCCAGGCCCTGATCGCCTCGGACGCGCCGGAGCGGGGCCTGACCCTGGCCATCGACCGGCGGCTGGAGAACCCGCTCGTCGACCTGGAGGACGTCACCCGGGTCCAGACCGGCTCCGACGGCGTCATCCGGCATATCGGCAAGCGGATCGAGCCCTACGACGCCTTCGACACCGGGGTGTTCCTGGCCACGCCCATGCTGATCCAGGCGATCCTAGACGATGTGGCGGCCGGCGGAAGCGGGGGGCTGTCCAACGGCGTCCAGCGCCTGGCCGACCAAGGCCTGGCCCGCACCTTCGACATCGGCGCGCGGTTCTGGCTCGACGTGGACGACGCCGTGGCCTTCGGCCATGCCGAACGCGAGCAGGCCCGTCTGGCCGGTTAGCTCGTCACTGCGACTAAGCGGTCACTCTTCCGATACGCGGGTCGGTTTATAAGCACCCCGGTTTTGTCGTCATGCGAGGGACGCCTGTGTCGCCGATCCGCCGTCCCTGTCGCGCCGTGAACCCGTCCTTCCGGTGAAGTGGTCCGCCGCGATCGGGCTGGCGATCGGCCTGGCGGCCGTGGTCGCCCTGTTGGTGTTCAACGACGTGGACGCCATCGGCCGCACCCTGCTGATGGCCGGGTGGGGCCTGCTCTTCGTGGTCGTGGCCCACATGCCCCTGACCCTGTGCGCCGCCCTGGGCTGGCGCGAGCTGATCGAGGACCCCAGACCGCCGGGACTCTTGCGCCTGTTCAAGCTGCGCTGGATCAAGGAAGCGGTGAACGCTCTGCTGCCGGTCGCCCAGGTCGGGGGGGAATTCGTCCGCGGCCGGCTGCTGATCGCAGAGGGGGTCAGCGTGCGGACGGCGGCGGCCAGCTGCACCGTGGACGTGGCGGCGGGCATCTTCTCGCTTTTCGCCTATACCCTGATGGGCCTGGCCTTCTTCCTGCTCGCCCCGCATGACCTGAAGGTGGCGAGCATCGCCGAACGGGCCATCGCCGCCGGGGGGGTGATCGCGGTGGCCATGGTGCTGGCGCCGCGGCTCGGCCTGCTGAAGCTGGTGGAGCGGCTGCTCGACAAGATCAGCGCGGGCCAGGACTGGGCGACCCTGGGGGAAACCAGCGGCCTGCACGACGCCGTGGTCTCGCTTTACCGGCAGCCGAAGCGGCTGTGGACCTCGGCCGGATGGCATCTGGTGGCCTGGATGCTGGGGACGGTCGAGACCTTCGTGGCCATGGCCGTGCTTGGCCTGCATCCGACCCTGGCCGAGGCCTTCGTGATCGACAGCCTGGGGCAGGGGGTCCGCGCCGCCGGCTTCGCCGTTCCGGGAGCGCTGGGGGTGCAGGAGGGGGGCTATATCCTGGTCTGCGGCCTGTTCGGCGTCGGTCCCGACCAGGCCCTGGCCCTGTCCTTCGTCCGCCGCCTGCGCGAAATGATCCTCGGGGTCCCCGGACTGGTCGTCTGGGGCCGGATGGAGGGCTGGTCCCTGCGCGGACTGTTGAGCCGCGCCCGGATCTAGCGGACCTGAGCCAGGTCGCAGGACGACCGCCGCCCGACGATGCGGCAGCGGTTGCGGACCTTGCCGTCGACGTCGTGGACCTGCACCGACCAGGTCCGCGGCCCGGTCCTCTGCAGGGTCATGAAGCCGAAGCCGTCGACCCAGGAGCTGAACCTGTCGATCACCGCGCCCGGCGCCGGGCTGGCGCCGGGAGCCAGATGCTCGGGCAGGGGCACGATGTCCTCCTGGGTGCCGGAAAAGCCGGCCACGAACTGGCTGGGGTGGGGACTGGAGAAGCTGATCTGCTCCCAGACGTGGACGTGGCCGGCCAGGACAGCCGAGACCCCCTTGGGCAGCAGGGCGGGGTTCTGCGCCTCGAACACCGAAACGATCCCATCGGCCGCCGGCTTGACCGTGAGGTCCTTCTCGGCGCGCAGGCCCAGCAGCGGATGGTGCAGGGCGACGATGGTGTCGCGGGCCTGGCCCGTGAGGGCGTCGAGCTTGCGGTAGCTGTCGCGGAACTGGGCGTAGAGCGGGCTGGTCGCGGGGATCGCGTCGTTGGTGGTGTCGGCCAGGTCGAGCACGGCGATCTGGGTGCGCCCCCCCAGCGGCACGGCGTAGGGGTCGTCGGCGTCGCCGCGGGCGTCGTCGGCCGGGTCGTTGCAGTCGCGTCCCGCCTCCAGCCTCCGCGGCTCCAGGAAGCGCCACCAGCCCTGGCCGGCCCGCGCGCAGTTCTCGTGGTTGCCCCGCACCATGACCCACGGCGCGGCGGCCAGCAGCTTCGCGCCCGGGCCGAAGAAGTCCGCCCGCCAGGCGTCCCAGCCATAGCCCCAGACCGTGCCGGCGCATCCGGGCTGGTCCGCGGGACAGGGGTTTTCGCGATAGAGGTAGTCGCCGACGTGGACCACGAGGTCCGGCTTCCAGGCCGCGGCGGCGGCGGCCACCTTGGCGAAGGGGTATCGGGCCGGATCGTTGCAGGCCTGGTAGGCGTTGTCCGACGCCTTCACCCGACAGCCGGTGTCGCCGATGACCACGATCCGGTCGTAGCGAAGCTTGGGGGCGGGGAGCTTTCGTCCGGCCAGGCGCAGGGCGTGGACGCCGCGGCCGACGACCAGCTCGCAGGTGGAGACGGGGAATTCCGACGGCTTGGACAGGGCCGGGGCGGATCGGGTGGGCCGCTGAGGTTCGGTCGCCGGCCCGGCGCGCAGGCGCATCCGGCGCCGTTTCCCGTCGACCGTGAGCACGGGGCAGGCGGGCCCGGCGGTGACGACCCTGGCCACCGCCGCGCCCTGCTCGCCCAGGACCACATAGGCGGAGCCGCCGTCGTCCCCGGCCTGCGCCGGCAGGGCCGAGCCCAGGCAAAGGGCGGCGATCACGCCCGCCGCGCCCATCGGCTTCGGCCCAAATCCCGTCTTCACCGGGACGATGCGGCGGCGGCGGAAGGAGGTGTTGGTCATTGGAGCCGATTCACTCAACTGTCTGCCGCGACGTCCTTCCGGTTGAACCGACCCGGCTCGCCCGAAGGGGGCCGATTGTGCAACGAACGGCCAAGCCGGTCGAGCCGTCGCCGGGGTCGGCGCCGGTGCGATTGTCCCGGCCGGAGCGCCGGGGCAAGTGAAGATTTGATGTCGGCGCCGGAGGCCGAGGAGGCAAAGGATGCGGATCGGCGTCGATTTCGGCGGCACCAAGATCGAGGCGGCCGCCCTCGACCGCGACGGCGTGCTCCGGGTCCGGCAGCGGGTCCCCAATCCCGGCGCCTATGACGCGGCGGTGGCCGCGGTCGGCGACCTGGTGGCGAAGGTGGAACAGGCGGCCGGCGGCGCTGGCGCCTCCGTCGGGGTCGGCATCCCCGGCTCGATCTCTCCGCGCACGGGCCTGATCCGCAACGGCAACTCCACCTGGCTGAACGGGCGGCCGTTCCGCCAGGACCTGGAGGCCCGGCTGGGCCGCCCCGTCCGCCTTGAGAACGACGCCAACTGCTTCGTCCTGTCGGAGGCCCCCGAACAGGCGGGCGCGCGCGTGGTGTTCGGGGTGATCCTGGGCACGGGCTGCGGCGGCGGGCTGGTGGTCGACGGCCGGATCGTCGAGGGCGTCAACGGCGTCGGCGGGGAATGGGGCCACACGCC
This sequence comes from Caulobacteraceae bacterium, assembly GCA_035493955.1. Classification (GTDB taxonomy): domain Bacteria; phylum Pseudomonadota; class Alphaproteobacteria; order Caulobacterales; family Caulobacteraceae; genus NCED01. The sequence goes on from DATJHI010000023.1 coordinate 29,668, forward strand.
CCTGCCTTGGCCGGCGGCGGAGGAATACCCGGGTCCCCGGTGTTGGTGCGGCCGCCTCGGCTGCATGGAGCTGTGGGTGTCGGGCAAGGGCTTCGAGGCCGACTACCGGCGCGCCGGCGGCGAGGCCCTGCACGCCGACGCCATCGTCGACCGGGCCCGGGCGGGGGAGGACAGGGCCCGGAAGGCGCTCGATCGCTACGTCGACCGCCTGGGCCGGGGGCTGGCGGTGGTCGCCGACGTCTGCGACCCGGACGTGTTCGTGCTCGGCGGCGGCATGTCCAACGTGGAGGAGCTCTATGCCGAGGTTCCGCCGGTGCTGGCCCGCAACCTGTTCTCGGACGTCTGCCTGACCCGCGTGGTCAAGGCGCGGCACGGGGACTCGTCCGGGGTGATCGGCGCGGCGCGGCTTTGGCCGGAGGGGTAGGGCGAAGCGCGGCCCGTCACAGGTGCAGGGCGACGAGAAGCGCCGCGAAGGCGAGGTAGCCGGCCGCCATCCACGACAGCATCGTCCGGGACACCCGGCCGCTGCGGAACGCCAACAGCAGGGCGACGACGGCGACCAGGGTGATCACGCCCGCGAGGACCAGGGACCGGTCCAGCATCCACGGCGTGAAGAAAAGCCCGAAGGCGGACGGGACCGTGGCCTGGATCATCATGGCGCCGCTGATGTTGGCCAGGGCCAGGCGCACCTTCCCCTGCCGTATCCAGATGATCGCATTGAGCGTTTCCGGCAGCTCGGTGGCGATGGGGCTGACCAGCAGGGCCAGGAGCTGCGGGCGGATGCCGAGCATGGGTCCCAGCGCGTCGATCTGGGCGACGAACACGCGGGAGGCGACGAAGATGACGATCAGGGCGGCGACCGTCTGGACCACGGCGACGGCGGTCGGCGGCGTGGCGGCCTTGGGGGCGAACCGGAGCGGCTCCCGCTCGCCTTCTTCGGTCTCCGTTTCGCCGCCGCCGCGCATCTCCTTCCAGAAATAGAACCCGTAGGCGGCCAGGAAGGCGGCCCCGAGCCACGGCTTGTAGGCGAACATCACCACGCCCAGAGCCAGCTTCACGACGAAGATGACGACGAACCAGGTCTGGTCCCGGCTTAGCCGTCCCCAATCCGCCCGCGCCGCCTCGCCCGAGGGAAGCCGCCGCCGGGTGAGGAACAGGGACCAGCCGACCACCGCATAGGCGACGGTGGCGAGGACCAGGGGACCGCCGAGGGCCGCGCCGATGCCGATCTCCTTCTGCGCCGTGCTCGTTCCGAAGGCGACGGCGACGAAGGTGACGACGCTTTCCGGCAGGGCGGTGCCGAACGCGGCCAGGATGGTGCCGGTGGCCTTCTGTCCCACCGCCAGCCTGTGACCGACCCATTCGACCCCGTTCACGAAGAACTCGCAGGCGAAATAGATCACGCCGGCCGAGCCAAGCAGCAGGGCGACGGTCTGAACCATGAGCGGCATCGGGGTCTCCGGGTCGGGGCAAGCGGACAAGCCAATAGCGCCGACGCCGCCCCCGACCGGAGCGCTCGCCGTCGCCAATGGTCTCGCCAGGTCCTGCGACTGCTCGCGCCATGACCCGAAGGCCAAGTGTGTTGACGCGGGCCCCTCTGAACGCGAGGGCGGCTACTCCCCAAAGGAGGCCTTCACCTATGACGCCGGTTCGCGGGCGTCAATCCGGCGCAAGTTTCAGACGAGGGCCTAGGCCAGCCGGTCCAGGTCTTCAGGGCGGTTGACGTTGGCGAAGGCGCTCGCGTCGTCGAAGCGGATCTCCCTCAGCCCTATCGCCCGCCACAGGGACCGCACCGGCGGGTGCGCGCCGTCCGCCATGGCCTCGGCGATCGGGTCGAGCGCCGAGATCCGCAGCACCGCGCACAGGGCGTGCAGTCCATCCTCGGTGAGGGCGGCGGCGATCAGGTCGGCGGGCCGCAGCGCCCGATCCATCCGTCCGACCATGGCGGCCGTCATGCGCGGCGTATCGCATGGGGCCAGGGCCAGCCGCTCAGCGCCCAGGTCCCGGCCCCAGGCCAGCCCCGCCGCGACCCCGGCCAGGGGCCCGCGCGCATGGCCGGGAGCGTCGTAGACCACCGCAAGGCCGTGGTCCCGGGCAAGGCGCTCGGCTTCGGAGCCGGCCTCGGCGCTGACCGCGACCCGGCTGCATCCCGCCAGGGCCGCGCGGGCATGGACGAGCAGGGGCTTTCCATCCAGCAAGGCGGCGGCCTTCTCGGCCCCGAACCGGGTCGACATGCCCCCAGCCAGCACCAGACCGAAAAGGCGGTTCAAAGCGATACGATCCGATCCTGGCGGGTGAACACCTCGAAGCCGTCGCCGCGAGCGAGCGCCGCCAGGGTGATGTCGGCCGCCTCGGCCGTGCGCACCGCCAGGGCCGTGGGAACCGAGGCCGCGACCAGGATGGGCGCCCCCATGGCGGCGGTCTTCTGCACCATCTCCACCGACACCCGGCTGGTCAGCACCACCACGCCGGGGCGCCGCAGCCGCCGGCGGGCGACGGCCCCGGCCAGTTTGTCCAGGGCGTTGTGACGGCCCACGTCCTCGCGCACCGCGGCCATGCCGTAGTGGGGACTCCAGAACCCGGCGGCGTGCACGGCCCGCGTCGCCTTGTTCAAGGCCTGGGCTTCGGCCAACAGCCGCATCGCGGTCTGCACCTGGTCGACGGTGATCTGCAACTGGGCGGCGACCGGGCGGGGAGGCCGCACCGCCTCGGCCAGGCTGTCGATCCCGCACAGGCCGCTTCCGGTGGGCCCGGCCAGGCGGCGGCGGCGCGCGGTGAGGGCGGCGCTCTTCTCGGGCGGAAGCCACATCCTGAGCTCGATTCCCAGGTCGCCCCGGACCATTTCGATGGACTGGATCTGCTCCGGCCGATCGACAAGCCCCTCGTTGAGGCTGAAGCCGAGGGCGAAGTCCTCCAGGTCGGCGGGGGTGGCCATCATCACCGCCGTGGTGACAGCGTCGTGGACAAGGGCGATCGGAATCTCGTCAGGCAGGGTGCGGAAGCCCGGCATGTGGTCGCCGCCGCGCCAGGCGACGCGGGGAAAGGCCTCGGTGGTTCCGGCCGGCCCGGCCTGCAGCTCGGTCGACACTTCGGACGGGCCAGCAGGCGCTGGCGAGCGCGAGTTCATGGGGCCGAGCATCGCATGCCGGAGGGGGCGAGGCGAGGGGGCGTTGCCCGAAAGCAACGGCCCGGAGCTCGCTGAGGCGATGCGCCAAAATCGTGGAGGCGCCGACCTTGCCAGGACGTCATATCAACGCGGGCGAGGAACTGGACCCTCCGACCCCGCGACTATCGGACTTTCCACATCGTCACCTCCAGGCCGCCCCGAGAGGAGCGGCCTTTTTTCCGCCGCCGGCCTTCCGAGAGGCTAGGTCTGCGCCGCCATGGCGTCGAGCATGGGGCCCAGCCCCTTGGCCTTCAGCGCCGCCTTGTGGGTCGCGGACCAATCCTGACGCTGGGCGGCGGCGGCGGCCATCAGGGGCTCCACCCCGGCCTCCGCCACGGTGCGGGCGGCTTCGCGCATCTCCTCGGCCCGGCGGACCCCATGCTCGAGCGCGCGCGAGATCATGTATTCGGCCAGCTCCGGCCAGCTCGGGATCGGCAGCAGGTCCGACAGGGAGGCCAGCACCGTGTCCTCGACCCCGTAGTGGCGAGCCGTCAGCATGGACTCGGTGACCAGGGCCTCGATGCCCTTGATCATCACGCTGCGGCACATCTTGGCGGCCGAGGCTTGGCCGACCGTGTCGGAGAAGGGCTTGCCGGCGAAGCCCAGGCCGCCCGCGGCCTCCATGAAGGCCGTCCCGTGCGGCCCGCCCAGCAGCATGTAGGAGGCGATGCGCCGGGGCGGGTAGGGGGTCATGACCGCCGCCTCGACATAGCGGCCGCCGGCCGCCTCGATCAGGGCGGCCGACCTGGATTTTTCCCCCGGCGAGGCGGAGTTGAGGTCGAGGAAGAAGGCGCCCGGTTCGACCCCGGCGGTCGCCGCCCCGGCCGCGTCCACGTCCGAGGCGGCGGTCACGGCGCTGACGATCAACTGGGCGCCGCGGGCCGCGTCGGCGCCGCTCGCGGCTGCGCGCAGGCCCAGGGCGACGGCGGCGCGGCTGGGCGGGCTGTCCGGGTCGGCGAAGCGGATGTCCCAGGCGGCGATATCGGTCACGCCGGCCGTCCTCAGGTCCTGGGCCAGGATCTGGCCGACCTCGCCCAGGCCGATCAGGGCGACTCTGGAGATCGCGCTCATAGTCCGCCCCAGACCCTGCGGGGGATGAAGACGCTTCCCGACATCAGCTTGCGGGCGGTGCGCAGCAGGGCCGAGCGGCGGACCCTGATCCCCTCGCCCTCCAGTTCGACGTCCATGGCCACGGTGAAGAAGCCGGTGGGATGCTCGACCTCCAGCTCCTTGACCGCCGAGACGTCGGCGACGCCCGCCACCTCGGCGGCGACCGAGCCCGGGGTGACGCAGGCGGTGGCGACGCTGACCGCGCCGAATACCCCGATGGCTTCGTGCACCCGGTGGGGAATGAAGTTCCGGGTCGAAATGACGCCGCCGTGCTGGGGCGGGGCGACCAGGCACATCTTGGGCACGGTCTTCCGGATCACGTCGCCCAGGTTCATCATCGGCCCGACCTTCAGCCGGATCGCCTCGATCCGCGCCTTCAGCGCCGCATCGGCCTCCAGCTCTTCGGGGCTCTCATAGCCGGTCTTGCCGAAGTCGCCGGCGCGCATCACCACCACGGGCATGCCGTTGTCGATGCACGTCAGCTCGATCCCGTCGACGCTGTCGCGGGCCTTGCCGGTGGGCAGCAGGGCCCCGCAGGTGGAGCCGGCCACGTCGAGGAAGTCGATGGGGATGGGGGCGGCGGTGCCGGGGACGCCGTCGATACGGGCCGCGCCTTCGTATTCGATCTCCCCGCCGGGGGTCTGGATCGCGGCGACGGCGATGCTGGCGCTGTTGACCATGTGGATGCGGACTTCGGTCAGGCCGTTCCGGGCCGGGATCAGGCCGTGCTCGATGGCGAAGGGGCCGACTCCGGCCAGCATGTTGCCGCAGTTCTGCGAGCCGTCGACCCGGGGCTTGTCGACGAAGACCTGCAGGAAAAGATAGTCCACGTCCGCGTCGGGACGGGTGGCCGGGCTGACGATGGCGATCTTGCTGGTCAGGGGATGGGCCCCGCCCATGCCGTCGATCTGGCGCGCGTCGGGCGAGCCCATGGCCGCCATCAGCACCCGGTCGCGGGTCTCGACGTCCGCTGGCAGGTCCGAGGCGCGGAAAAACAGGCCCTTGGAGGTGCCGCCGCGCATCGCCACGCAGGGAATGGCCGTCTGCATTGCGGGGTCCTCCGCTGGTTTCGACCCGTGATCCTACCCCAGTCTTCCCCTCGGCGGGGAAGCGCCGGTCTCACTCCTCGGGCGGCTGGTCCATCCACTTCAGGCCCTTGGCCGCCAGGGGCTCGCGGAACTTGTAGAAATCGAGGCCGAGTTCGCCGGCCGTGAGCCGCGCGCGGGTGGCCGCTTCCTTCTCCTCGCGGGCCTTGCTCTTGGCCAGGACGGGGCCGGCCTCCTTGCGGCGGACCACCACCACCCCGTCGTCGTCGGCCACGATCACGTCTCCCGGATGGACCAGGGCCCCGCCGCAGACCACCGGGACGTTGCAGTTGGCGACGGTCTCCTTGACCGTGCCCTGGGCGGAGACGCACTTCGACCAGACCGGGAACTTCATCCTAGTCAGGTCGGCGACGTCGCGCACCCCGGCGTCGATGATCAGCCCGCGCACCCCCCGCGCCATCAGCGAACTGGCCAAGAGGTCCCCGAAATAGCCCATGTCGCAATAGGAGGTCGGGGCCACCACCAGGATGTCCCCGGCCCGGCACTGCTCCACCGCCACGTGGATCATCCAGTTGTCGCCGGGGGGAACCTCCACCGTGACCGCCGTCCCGGCGATGTGGGCGCCCGGATAGATCGGACGCATATAGGGGGCCATCAGCCCCTTGCGCCCCTGCGCCTCGTGCACGGTGGCCACGCCATAGTCCTTGAAGCCGTCGGCGGTGGCGGCGTCGGCGCGCCGGATGTTCTGGTAGACGACGCTCATGGGACGAGCTCCTCGGTGTCGATGTCGGCCTGGGAAGCGGCGTTGTAGCGCGGCCCTTCCACGGTCCTCGGATTGATCAGGGCGTCCAGCCGCGCCATCACCTCGGGCGACAGCCTTCGGCCCGCAGCGCCCAGGTTCTCCGCCAGGTGCGTCGTCCGGGTCGTGCCCGGAATGGGGACGATGATCTCGTCGACGGTAAGCAGCCAGGCCAGGGCCAGTTGGCCCATGGTGCAGCCGACCTCGCGGGCGACGGCCTCGTATCCGGGCAGCAGCGTCAGGTTGTGGCGGAAGGCCTCGCCCTGGAAGCGCGGCATGGCCCGGCGGATGTCGCCGGGGGCCAGGGTCTCGACGTCGCGCACCGACCCGGCCAGGAAGCCCCGCGCCACCGGGCTGAAAGCGACGTAGGCCGCCCCGATCTCGCGGCACGCGGCCAGGGCGGCGACCTCGGCGTTGCGGGTCCACAGGGAATATTCGGACTGGAGCGCGGCGATCGGGTGGACGGCGTGGGCCCGGCGCAGAGTGGCGGCGGAGACCTCGGACAGGCCGATGGCCTTGACCTTGCCGGCCTCGACCAGGTCGGCCATGGCCCCGACGCTGTCCTCGATGGGCACCTTCGGGTCGAGGCGGTGCTGGTAGTAGAGGTCGACCACGTCGGTCTGCAGCCGCTTCAGGCTCTCGTCGCAGTTGGCCTTCAGGGTCTCGGGCCGGCCGTTGATCTCGCGCTTGCCCTCGGCGCTGATCGCCAGTCCGCCCTTGGTGGCGAGGAAGACGCCGTTGCGACGGCCCTTCAGCGCCTGGCCGACCAGGGCCTCGTTGGCCCCGCCGCCATACAGGCTGGCGGTGTCGAGCAGGGTGTAGCCGAGGTCGAGGGCGGCCTGCAGCAGGCGGATCGCCGCCGCCGGCTCGGTCGGGGGACCGTAGGCGTGGGACAGGCTCATGCAGCCGAGGCCGACCTCGACGATCTCGACCCCGGCGATGCGGCGGGTGGACATGGCGGCGCTCAGCGGGCGGCCTCCAGCTGCTTCTCCAATTCGCCCATGACCTTGTAGGTGTTGAGCACCTGACGGATCGAGGAATTGGGCTCGCGGCCTTCGGCGATGGCGGAAAAGAATTCCCGGTCCTGCAGCTCGATGCCGTTCATCGACACGGCGACCTTGGAGACGTCCACCTGCTCTTCCTTGCCGGTGAAGAGGTCGTCGTAGCGGGCCAGATAGGTGCCGTTGTCGCAGATGTAGCGGAAGAAGGTGCCCAGGGGCCCGTCGTTGTTGAACGACAGGGAAAGGGTGCAGATCGCCCCGGACCGGGTCTTGAGCTGGATCGACATGTCCATGGCGATGCCGAGGGTCGGGTGGAACGGGCCCTCGATGGCGTTGGCCAGGACCACGTCCTCGCCGGTCTGGTACTGGAACAGGTCGATGGTGTGGGCCGCGTGGTGCCACAACAGGTGGTCGGTCCAGGAGCGGGGCTCGCCGGCGGCGTTGATGTTGGTGCGGCGGAAGAAATAGGTCTGCACGTCCATCTGCTGGATGTGCAGCTCGCCGGCCTTGATCCGGTTGTGCATCCACTGGTGCGACGGGTTGAACCGGCGGGTGTGGCCGACCATGCAGACCAGGCCCGTCTCCTGCTGCATCGCATTGACCGCCTGGGCGTCGGCCCAGCTGTCGGCGGCGGGGATCTCGACCTGGACGTGTTTGCCGGCGCGCAGGCACTGGATGGTCTGGGAGGCGTGCACCTGGGTCGGGGTGGCGAGGATGGCGGCCTCCACGCCCGGCAGGGCCAGGGCCTCGGCCAGGTCGGTGGTGTAGTGGCCGATACCGTATCTGGCGGCGGCTTCCCTGGTCGCCTCCAGGGTGCGCCCGACCAGGGAGACCACTTCGACGCCGGGAATATTCCTGATCCCGTCCAGATGCTTGAGGCCGAAAGCGCCGGCGCCGGCGAGGATGGCTTTCATGGGTTGTTCTCGAGGATGAGGTGCCCGACCGCCGTGTTGGAGGCGGGTACGTGGTAGAAGCGGTAGATTTCGCGGGCGTCGGCGTCCATGGCGCCGCGCATGATCAGCCACATGACCAGCTCGACGCCCTCGGCCCCGGCCTCGCGCATATAGTCGACGTGCGGCATCCGGATCAGGGCCGACGGGTCCTTGGCCATGCCGTCGAGGAAGGCCTGGTCGAACGCCCGGTTGATCAGTCCGGCGCGGGCCCCGGAGATCTGGTGGCTCATGCCGCCTGTGCCCCAGACCTGGACGTTCAGGTCCTCGGGGAAGCTTTCGATGGCCTTGCGGATGGCCTTGCCGATGGCGAAGCACCGCGCGCCCGAGGGCGGGGGGAACTGCACGACGTTGACGGCGAAGGGGATGACCCTGCACGGCCACGCCTCGGGCTGGCCGAACATCAGGGTCATCGGCACGGTCAGGCCGTGGTCGACGTCCATCTTGTTGACCAGGGTCAGGTCGAAATCGTCCTGGATCACCGACTGGGCGATGTGCGCGGCCAGCTCCGGGGCGCCCACGACGTCGGGCACCGGACGGGGACCCCATCCCTCGTCGGCGACCTTGAACCCGGCCGCCGTGCCGATGGCGAAGGTGGGGATGATGTCCAGGCTGAAGGCGGTGGCGTGGTCGTTGTAGACCAGGAACACCACGTCGGGTTTCTGCTCGGCCTCCCAGCGCTTGGAGAACTCAAAGCCGTCGAACAGGGGCTTCCAGTAGGGTTCCCCCGTCTTCTTCAGGTCCCAGGCGGCGCCGATGGCGGGCACGTGGGAAGAGGCGACCCCGGCGGTGACTCTAGCCATTGCCGCCGGCCTTCCCATAGGGATCGCGGCCCCCGTCGCGACCGACCCATTCGGACGCGTAACGGTTGCCCTCCACGGGGCGGCCGCCCCGGATCATCATCTCGGCGTATTCCTGCTGGGTCATGCCGGTCATCGAGGCCGCCGCGAACTGGAAGCTGTGGCCGTCGGTGGCGAACAGCTTGGCCAGGAAATAGATGTTCCCCCCCGCACCGATCATGCGGTTGAAGTCGCGGGCCATCACCGCCTGCTTCTGCTCCTCGCTCATCGGCCATTCGTCGAGATAGGCCCGCTCGTCGGCCAGGAAGCGCTCGCGGTTCTCCGCCTTCATCAGCGAAACGCAGAACTGGTTGAGGTGGTAGCCGACGCGCGACTGGTCGGCGTCGAAGACGGTGGTGCCGGGTATGTCGCCGTAGTCCTTTTGCGCGGGAGCCATGGTTCGGTCCTCGAACAGGGTCAGGCCCAATAGAGCCGCATCGGATTGTCCACCAGCAGCGACTGCTGCTTTTGCGGCGTGGTGGCGATCTTGGGGATCATGTCCACCAGCTTGCCGTCGTCGGGCATGTGGGTGCGCATGTTGGGGTGCGGCCAGTCGGTGCCCCAGATCACCCGGTCGGGGAAACGGTCGACCAGGGCGCGGCCATAGGGGACGAAGTCGTCGTAGGGCGGTCCCAGCTTGGAAATCCGCTCGGGGCAGGTGACCTTGACCCAGATGTTGTCGTGGTCGGCCATCAACTGCTGGAAGGCGTCGAAGTCGGGGTTCGCGTCGATCGGCTTGGAGACGTCGGGCACGGCCAGGTGGTCCACCACGATCCGGGTCGGAAAGCCGGTCAGCAGCGAGCGCAGGCGCTCCAGGTCGTGGGCCTCGAAATAGACCACGATGTGCCAGCCCAGCTTGGCGACGCGGGCGGCGATGGCGCGGTAGACCTCGTGCGGGGCCTCGTCGGCGAGACGGGGCAGGAAGTTGAACCGGGTCCCGCGCACGCCGGCCTCGTCCAGGGCCTTCAGTTCGGCGTCGGTGACCGACGGGTCGAGCACAGCCACGCCCCTGGCCTTGTCCCCAGCCTTGCGCAGGGCGTCCACCAGGGCGCGGTTGTCCGGGCCGTGGCAGCTCGCCTGGACGATGACGTTGCGGCTGAAGCCGAGGTAGTCGCGCAGGGCGAACAGCCTCTCCGCCGGGGCGTCGCAGGGGGTGTACTTGCGGTCGGGGGAATAGGGGAAGACCTCGCCCGGGCCGAACACATGGCAATGGGCGTCCACCGCACCCGCCGGCAGCCGGAAGGTCGGCTTGGACGGATTGGGGTGGAAGGGCATGTAGTTCGGATCCATCGCCATCCTCCGGGGCCTTCTCGCCGCTTTGGCGGCTCTGGTTCTATGCTGCGCGCGGCGTCACCGGCCGCGGCCATATTGACCAAGGCGAAGGCCCCAGCCAACAGCCGGCGACAGGATCAGATGTCGATCCTATCGCCATGACTCATATAGGAAATGTCGCTTCGCGGTCAGAAGCCTCCGTTTTTCAGTCGACCAGGACCTCGACCAGGGTGGGGCCGTCCGCCTCGAAGGAGGCCTTCAGCGCCGCGTCGAGCTTGGCCGGGTCGTCGACATAGGTCGAGGGAACCCCATGGCCGCGGGCGATGGCGCAGAAGTCGACTTCGGGCAGGGTGGCGCCCTGAAGCTGCTGCAGGCCGAAGAGCCGGCCGAAGTGGATCAGGGCTTCGTAGCGGTTGTTCTTCACGATCACGAAGCTGATCGGCAGCTTCATCTGGGCCGCGGTCCACAGGGCCTGAATGGCGAACAGGCTGGAGCCGTCGCCGATCACCGCGATCACCTTGTCCTTGGGTCGCCCGAGGGCGACGCCGATGGCGGCGGGCAGGCCGTGGCCGAGGCCGCCGCTGGAACAGGTGTAGAAGGTGTCCTTCTCGGTGATCGGCAGATAGTCGTGCATCGGCACGCGGCTGGAGGGCGCCTCCTCGACGATGATCGAACCCGCCGGCCGCAGCGCCGCGATCTGCTGCAACAGATAGCGGTCGGTCATCGGCTGGCCGGTCAGGCGAGGGGCGGGGACCCGCGCCGCCGGGGCGACCCGCGTCACCGGCTGCGGACCGTTCAGCAGGGCCTGGATGCCGCTCTTCATGTGGGTGACGATGGAGGTCCCGGTCGGCGCCCAGGCGGCCTGGGTGGGGTTGTCGACCAACTGGAACACCTCGGCGTCCGGCGGCGTGTGGGGGCCGACGCCCTCGATGTGATAGGTCGACAGCGGCCCGCCCAGGGTCAGGATCAGGTCGAAGCCGGTCAGGTTCTTGACGATCGAGTCCCGCGAGGCGGCCAGGAAGCCGCCGAACAGCCGGTGGTTCTCGGGGAAGCTGTTGCGGGCCGAGAAGGGCGCGACCCAGACCGGCGCATTGTGGCGCTCGGCCAGGGCGATGACCTCGTCCCAGGCCTGGTCGCGGGCCACCCCGGCCCCGACCACGATCACCGGGCGGCGGGCCGCCGCCAGGGCCGCGGCGGCGTCGGCCAGCATCTCCGCGTCTCCGGCCACCGTCCGGCTCACCCGACGCGGCGTCACCGGATCGCAGAGGCGATCCCAGTCGTCGGCGGGCACCGAGACGAACACCGGCCCCTGAGGGGGCTCCATGGCCACATAGTAGGCGCGGGCGATCGCCGCCGGCACGTCCTCGGCCCGGGCCGGTTCGACGCTCCACTTCACATAGGGCTTGGGGAATTCGGTGGCCTGGTCGGCGTAGAGGAAAGGCTCGTAGAGCATGATCGAGCGCGCCTGCTGGCCCGCGGTGACCACCAGCGGAGTCTGGTTGCGAAAGGCGGTGAACAGGTTGCCGGCCGCGTGGCCGACGCCGACGGCGGAGTGCAGGTTGACGAAGGCGGCGTTGCGGGTCGCCTGGGCGTAGCCGTCGGCCATCCCCAGGACGACGCTTTCCTGGAGGCCCAGGACGTAGCGGAAGTCGTCGGGGAAGTTGCGGAACATCGTCAGCTCGGTCGAGCCGGGATTGCCGAACAGGGTGGTCATGCCGAATTCGCGCAACAGGGCAAGGGTGGCGTCGCGGACCGTCGTCGAGCCCTGGGTCATCGGTTGGTTCTCCTGAACGGCCGTCGGCCGAATCTGCGGGGTTTCGAGTGCGCCAAGCCGGCCATTCGATCTATTGCGTTTTTCGCGTCAAACCATACGCTTTTTGCATGGCCTTCGATCACCGCCAACTGCGCGCCTTCCTCGCCATCGTCGACCACGGCGGTCTCGGGCGCGCGGCGGCGCACGTCAACCTCAGCCAGTCGGCCCTCACCCGCCTGGTGCAGGACATGGAGGCCCGGCTCGGCGTGCCCCTGTTCGAGCGCAGCCGCAGGGGCATGACCCCCACCAGCTTCGGCGAGGCCCTGACCCCGCACGCGCGGCTCCTGCTGTTCGAGATGGGCCAGGCGGTGGACACCCTGGACGCCCTGCGCGGGGTCCGGCGGGGGACTTTGCGCATCGGCGCCCTGGCCGCGGTGAGCCGCACCTTCCTGCCCGGCGCGGTGGCCAGCCTGCTGCAGAAGTCGCCGCTGCTTCAGGTCGAACTGCTCGAGGGGGCCGAGGACCGGCTGTTGGCGGCCCTGCAGGGAAAGTCGATCGACCTGATGATCGCCAGCACCTTGCCGCCCGACGAGGAGATCACTCCGGTCGGGGCGTGCGGCTACGAGGATTATTTCAGCGTCTTCTGTTCCGCCGAGCACCGCCTGGCGGCCGCCCCGGCGGTCACCCTGGGCGAGGTGCTGGCGCAGACCTGGATCATGCCGCCGAGGGGCGCTGCGCCCCGCCTCCTGTTCGAGGAGGCGGTGCGCGCCACGGGTCGTCCCATTCCCCGCGTGGCCATAGAGAGCACCTCGCCCAGCGCCATGGTGGCCTTCGTCGCCCGCACCGCATGCCTGGGCTGGCTCCCGCGCCCGCTGTTCGCCAGCGAGGAGCAGACCGGCCAGGTCCGCGTGCTGGAAGCGCCCGAGCTGGTCCTGCGGCGCCGGTTCTTCGTCTACCGCCGCAGCCGTGGCCTCCTGCCCGCCGCCGCGTCGCAGTTCCTGGCGGAGTTGCCGCTGACCCGGTAGCCGGCGTCCGGCAGCCCATGCGCTAAACGCATGACCTGGCGAACACTGAGCAATGGCGCGCATCCAAAACCCCCGCCTACTATGAACCGCGCCGCCGTTTCCGACCGGGGCCGGTAAAAACAAGATCGGACAGCCGGGGAGGGCGCAGGGGTGGAGCAGCCGGTCGACGTCGCCGCCCTGATCGACCGCAGTCCTTTCGGGACCTATCAGAAACTGATCCTGGCGGTGGCCGCCCTCTGCGTGATCGCCGACGGCCTGGACAGCCAGCTTATCGGGTTCGCGGTCCCGCTGATGCTGAAGGAATGGGGCCGCTCCCGCGAGGCCTTCGCCCCGGTCCTGGCCGCCGGCCTGCTGGGCATGGCCATCGGCAGCGCCTGCGGCGGACTGATCGCCGACCGCATCGGGCGGCGCGCGGCGATCATCGCCAGCCTCGTGGTCTTCGGCGTCGGCACCATCGGCGTCGGCTTCGCGCCCGGGCTGAGCGCGGTCGCGCTCCTGCGGTTCCTGGCCGGGCTCGGCATCGGCGGCGCCCTGCCCAGCGTGAGCACCTTCACCGCCGAGTTCACCCCGGCGCGCTCCCGGACCCTGGTGGTCACCTCCAGCATCGTCTGCGTGCCCCTGGGCGGCATGGTCGCGGGCCTGATCGCCGGCGTGGTGCTGCCGCACCTGGGCTGGAGGCCGCTGTTCTGGATCGGCGGCACGGCGCCTCTGGTCCTGGCCGCGATCCTGCTGGCGGTGCTTCCGGAAACCCCCAAGTTCCTCGCCCGCGCCGACCGCCAGCAGCCGCTGGTCAAGCTGCTCGCCCGCATGGGCTTCGCCGTCCAGCCGGGGGTCCGCTACGTCGAGGCGAGCGACCCCCATCCGGGCGGCCACAAGGGCGTGCGCCGGCTGTTCCAGGGCGGCCTGGCGCTCGACACCCTCCTGCTCTGGGCGGCCTTCTTCTCCTGCCTGCTGGCGATCTACGGCGTCTTCAGCTGGCTGCCGACGGTGCTCGGGGCGGCGGGGTGGAGCCTGGGGACGGCGACCGCCGGCCTGACCGCCTACAACCTCGGCGGCGTCGTGGGCGCGGTGGCCTGCGCCGCCGTGATCGGCCGGTTCGGTTCGCGCTGGCCGATGCTGATCTGCTGCGCCGGCGCCATAGCCAGCGCCATCGCCCTGCGCTTCACCGGCCCGGACGGGGGCGCCGCAGCCATGCTGCTCGGCGTCGCCGTGCACGGCTTCTGCGTCAACGCCGTCCAATCGACCATGTACGCCCTGTGCGCCCACATCTATCCGACCGTGGTGCGGGCCACCGGCACGGCCGCGGCCCTGACCATCGGCCGGCTGGGCTCCATCCTCAGCGCCTTCGGCGGCGCGGCGGTGATGAGCTACGGCGGGGTCCCCGGCTATCTGGCCATGCTGGCCGCGGCCATGAGCGTCACCTTCATCGCCCTGGCCCTGCTGCGCGGCCACATCCCCCAACGCGTCGGCCTCGTCCAGGCTGTCGAAGCCACCTAGAGCGTATCTGACCATGAACATCGCAATACTCGGCGCCGGGGCCATGGGGTCCCTGTTCGGAGGCCTTCTGGCCGAGGCCGGCGCGCAGGTCGTCCTGATCGACGTCGACCAGGCCTATATCGACGCGGTCCAGGCCCAGGGCCTGCGCCTGGAGACCGACCAGGGCGACCGGCGGATACGGCAACTGACCGCGCTGCGGCCCGAACAGGCGACGACGGTCCCGAACCTGCTGATCGTGTTCACCAAGTCGCTGCATTCCCGCGCGGCCCTGGGCGGCGTGCAGCGCCTGATCGGCCCCGACACCCATCTGATGACCTTGCAGAACGGCCTCGGCAACGTCGAGGTGCTGCAGGAATTCGCCCCCGTCGAGCGGCTGCTGGTGGGCGTCACCACCTGGCCGGCCGACGTGGCCGCGCCGGGTCATGTCCATTCCCACGGAGAGGGGGCGGTCCGCTTCGGAACCGTCGACGGCGTCGCCCGGCCGTTCGCCCAGGAGATCGCGCGCCTGTTCGATCAAGCCGGGCTGCGCGGCAAGCTGGAGCCGGCGATCTGGCCGGCGATCTGGGAGAAGCTGGCGTTCAACGCCGCCCTGAACTGCCTGTGCACCATAGCCGGCTGCTCCGTCGACCGGCTGTCCAGCGTTCCCGGGGGCGAGGCCCTGGCGCTGGCGGTCGCCGACGAGGTCATCGCCGTCGCGCAGAGCCAGGGGGTCGCGGCCGACGGGGCCAAGGCCAAGGCCAACATCGTCCACGCCATCGCCACCCACGTCGGCCACGACCCGTCCATGCTGAAGGACCTCAAGGCCCGCCGGCCGACCGAGGTCGAGGCCATCGCCGGGGCGGCGGCGGCGGCGGGCCGGGGGGCGGGGATCGACGTGGCCCGCACCGAGGCGCTGCTGGTCCTCGTGCGCCTGACCGAAAAGCTGCGCGGTGCCGGCGCGGTCGCCTAACGCGTTCTAGTGTGCTGAATTTGAAGTTCGCCAGCAGATGGATCATGCGGGTTGCGAACTTCAAATTCAAAGAAGCACACTAGAGTCAAAGGTTTCTAGTGTGGCTGGAGATTCAGAAATTCGCACAACGCCTGCCATCGACGGGAGCAAATTTCTGAATCGCCACACTAGCCGAGCAGGCCCCTGGCCTGGAGCCGCGTCTTCAGCCGCGGGAACACGGTCAGGGCGTTGCCCTCATAGATGGCCTTGCGCTCGGCGGGGGTGATGTTCGCCGCCTCGATGTAGCGCTTGGTGTCGTCGTAGTTGAACCCCGACTCCGGATCGACGCCGCGCACGGCCCCGACCATCTCCGAGCCGAACAGGATGTTCTTGTTGGGGATGACCTTGAGCAAGAGGTCGATGCCGGCCTGGTGGTAGACGCAGGTGTCGAAGAACACGTTCTCCATCACCAGTTCGGACAGGGGCGGGCGCTTCATGTCCTGGGCCAGGCCCCGGTAGCGGCCCCAATGGTAGGGAACCGCCCCGCCGCCGTGCGGGATGATCATCCTCAGGGTCGGGAAGTCCTTGAACAGGTCCGAGGTGATGAACTGCATGAAGGCGGTGGTGTCGGCGTTGATGTAGTGCGCGCCGGTGGCGTGGAAGTTCGGGTTGCACGAGGACGAGACGTGCACCATCGCCGGCACGTCCAGCTCCACCATCTTCTCGTAGATCGGGTACCAGGCCCGGTCGGTCAGGGGCGGGCTGTCCCAGTGGCCGCCGGAGGGGTCCGGGTTCAGGTTGCAGCCGACGAAGCCCAGTTCGGTCACGCAGCGCTCGAGTTCGGCGACGCTGTTGGCCGGCGGCGCCCCCGGCGACTGGGGCAGTTGGCAGACGCCGATGAAATTGTCCGGATAGAGGGCCACGACCCGGGCGATCATGTCGTTGCAGACCCGCGTCCATTGCCGGCTGATCGCCTCGTCGCCGATGTGGTGGGCCATGGCCGAGGCGCGGGGCGAGAAGATGGTCAGGTCCAGGCCCCGCTCGCGCTGCAGCTTCATCTGCGCGCCTTCGATGCTCTGGCGGATCTCGTCGTCGGAGACCTTGGGGTCGCCGGTCGGACGCTGGGACGGGTCGTTGACGCCGGCGATCTGGGCGTCGCGGAAGTCCTGCAGCCCCTTGGGCGCGGTGGTGTAGTGCCCGTGGCAGTCGATGATCATGGACCTGTCGCCCCTTGTTCTTGCCGCCCTCACTAAGGCCGCGGCCGGGCGCGGACAAGGGCGTCCCGCGTGTCCTTGGCCTGCTGGCCGGCTATCGGCTTTTTCCCGCCGAAGTTACGGCATAGCGTCTATATCGACGTCCGGCCGCACGCCGGCCAGATTCTATAGGAGCAGGCGTTCATGGGATCCGCTGTCCGTCACCTTCTGATCGCGCTGGCCGCGGCGTTCGCCCTGGTCGCGCCGGCGGGCGCCTTCGCCGCCCCGCCTCAGACCGCCGTGTTCGCGGGCGGATGCTTCTGGTGCATGGAGCACGACATGCAGGCCATCCCCGGGGTGCTGTCGGTGGAATCCGGCTACACCGGCGGGACCCTGAAGAACCCCACCTACCAGGACGTGATCACCGAGCGGACCGGCCACTACGAGTCGGTGCGGGTGAAGTTCGACCCGGACAAGATCACCTACCGCGCCCTGCTCGACCGCTATTGGAAGCTGGTCGATCCCACCGACGACGGCGGCCAGTTCTGCGACCGCGGCCCCTCCTATCGCACGGCGGTCTTCGTCAACGGGCCCGAGCAGCGCAAGATCGCCGAAGAGACCCGCGCGGCGGCGGCCAAGCGCCTGAAGTCCGGCAAGATGACCACCCAGATCCTGCCGCTGGGCGCCTACTGGCCGGCCGAGGAATACCACCGCGACTTCGCCAAGAAGAACGCCGAGCATTACACCAACTACCGCGCCGGCTGCGGACGCGACCGCCGCCTCGCCCAGGTCTGGGGCGCGGCGGGCTGATCCCAAGGGGCGAATTGTCGCCCGCGGCCTTGTGGGAACCCGGTTCCAGGCGCACCGTGCGCCCACCTTTTTGCGGAGGTGGGCCATGGCGGCGTTCAATGTCGTGCGTTTTCGGGTGAAGCCGGGGCGGGAACAGGAATTCCTCGACGCCCACAAGGGAGTCCGGGACGACTGGGCAGGCTTCAGGCACGCCAACATCATCAAGACCGGCGATCGCGCCTATTGCATCATCGCGGAGTGGGACGACATGGACGCCCTCGCCGCCGCACGGCCGCTCATGATCGCCACGCTCGACAGTTTCCGCGACACGCTCGAGGATCTCGGCGGCGGTCTGGGCGTCACGGACCCGGTCTCGGGTCCGGTCGTGCTCCCGCTGAAATAGCCGGCGCGGCGTCAGGTCCGATCATCCCCGCATGAGCACGCTTCCGCGCACCCTGCACGACCCGGTCGCCGGCCTGGCCCGACCGGGCTACCGCCGCATCGCCGTCGAGGAGGCCTGGGCGCCGCCGGAACTGTTCCCGATCTACCGGCGCATCCTGGACAACAACGAGTTCGACGATCCGGGCTTTCGGACCATGTTCGGCTTCTACCTGAACAGCGCCGCCCGCCGCCCGCAGGAGATCCGCGACTATATCGAGGACCTGGGCGCCCAGCGGTTGGCCCACATGGACGCCCGCGGCATCGACCAGCAGGTCCTGGCCCTGACCTCTCCGGGGGTTCAGGTGATGGGCAAGGACGAGGCGGTCGGCTTCGCCATCCACGCCAACGACGTGCTGGCCCAGGGGTGCAGGGCCCACCCGGACCGTTTCGCCGGCCTCGCCTCGGTCGCGCCCCAGGACCCGGCCGCCGCGGCCAGGGAGATCGAGCGGGGGGTCGGCAAGCTCGGCCTGAAGGGGGTGATGATCAACTCCCACACCAAGGGGGAGTACCTGGACGACCAGAAGTTCTGGCCGATCTTCGAAGCGGCCGAGGCCATGGACGCCCCGATCTACCTGCACCCGCAGGTCCCGTACAAAAACATGATCGAGCCCTTCCTGGAGAAGGGCCTGGACGGGGCCATCTACGGCTTCGCGGTCGAGACCGGCCTGCACATGATCCGGATCCTCATCTCCGGGGCCTTCGACCGTTTCCCCCGGCTGCAGTTCGTGGTCGGCCACCTGGGCGAGGCCCTGCCGTTCTGGATGTACCGGCTGGACTACATGCACCGGGCCGGGGTGGTGTCGAAGCGCTATCCGTCGATGCAGCCGACCAAGAAGAAGGTCTCGGACTACATGCGCGAGAACGTCTGCGTCGCCTCCAGCGGCGTGGCCTGGGACCCGGCCATCCGCTTCTGCATGGAGGTGATGGGCGAGGATCGGGTGCTTTACGCCATGGACTATCCCTACCAGCACGACTTGGAGGAGGTCGCCGCCAGCGACGCGATCCAGGTCTCCGACGCTGTGAAGAAGAAGTTCTTCCAGACCAACGCGGAGCGGGTGTTCAAGCTGTAGGGGCGTTGGGAGCCGTTAGGCGTGGTGGTCCTCCGGAAGATGACGCGGCCTGAACGGAGCGGACCTGGCGGCGTTATTGGCGGACATGAGCCGTCTCGCCCGGAGCGCCCGAAATGTCCGATTACGAGCTCTACTATTGGTCTGTGCCGTTCCGCGGCCAATTCGTGCGCGCGGTGCTGGCCTACGGGGGCAAGGCCTGGACCGAGGCCGGCGACGAGGCGATCTCCAAGCTGATGGAGGGCCCGGTGGAGGAGATGCCGGTCCCCTTCATGGGCCCGCCCATGCTGATCGACAGGAAAGCGGACTTCGCCATCGCCGAGATGCCGGCTGTCGTCCTCTATCTGGGCGAGACGCTGGACCTGATGCCCGCCACGCCTGCCTTGCGCGCGCTCACCATGAAGATCGTCAACGACGCCAACGACGCGATCGACGAGATTACCCTGGATGGCGGCCGTCAGATGTGGACGCCGAAGCGCTGGCGGGCGTTCGCGCCCCGCCTGAAGAAATGGATGTCGTTCTGGGAGGAGACCGGCCGCCGTCACGGCCTGAAGCCAGATTCCGGCTTCCTGCTGGGCGGGGAGGCGCCGGGCATAGCCGACGTGGTGACGGCCACACTGTGGTCGACCATGGCTGACCGCTTCCATAGGATCGAGGCGATCCTCGAAGACGTTGCGCCGATGACGGCCGCCCTGACCCGGCGGGTCGCGGCCCTTCCGCCGCTGGCCAAGCTGGCCGCCAGGGCGCGGCGGGACTATGGCGACGCCTACTGCGGCGGCCAGATCGAGGCCTCGCTGCGCAAGGTCGTGGAGGGGCCCGACTAGGACGAAAAGGTTCCGAGGGAGATCTCGGGCATGTCGGTTCCATGGCTACACTGGAACGTTAAGCCTGCCACGCAGGTTTTCCGCCCCAGGCGAAGTCAGGGCGGCTGCAATGGACGATCCCAGGCAGGCCAACTCATTTGGGCGGATCATTATCGGCGTCATGGTGGTGGTCGGCATCATCCTGGTCGCGCTGGCCATCGCCGCGGCGGTGGTAGGCGGACCTGTCCTTTTCAAACACGCCACGCCAGCCGGCTCCCAACATCCCGTCCAGCCTGAAGTGACACGACACACGCCTGATTAGCCCATCGACGACCTCCGCCGCCCCCCAAAACCCGCGACCGCATGGTCCGATCGTCAGCGCGCGCAGACCAAACTGAGCCGTGGGGCGAGCGCGGGCCTTGCGCGCAGGGCCGATCCACTGCAAGCGGAGGACTGATCCGGCTGCGGGACCCAGGGGGGCGCTTTGAAACTTTCGACCGCCCGGTTCGCCCTCGTGATCGGCTCGGTGAGCGCGCTGGGGCCGATGGCCATCGACCTCTATCTGCCGGGCCTGCAGATCATCGCGCGCGAGCTGCACGCCGGACCCGGCCAGGCCGAACTGACCCTGACCAGCTTCTTCGTCGGCAACACCCTGGGACAGTTGTTCTACGGTCCGCTGTCGGATCGCTTCGGCCGGCGCCTGCCCCTGCTGCTGGGCCTGTGCCTGTACGTGGCGGGCAGCCTGGTCTGCTCGGCCGCGCCGACCCTCAATCTGCTGATCGTCGCCCGCCTGTTCCAGGGCCTGGGCGGAGCGGCGGCCCAGGTGATCGGCTCGGCGGTGATCCGCGACCTCTACACCGGCCACGAGGCGGCGCGGCTGCAGGCGACGCGGATGCTGGTGATCGCGGTCAGTCCGATCCTGGCGCCCATCGCCGGCGCGGCGGTGATCGCCGCGGCCCCCTGGCGGACGATCTTCTGGATTTCGGCCGGGCTTGGGGTGGCCGGACTGTTGCTGATCCTGCTGCTGCTCCCCGAGACCCGGTCGCCCGAGGCCCGGCGGGAGACCCGCCTCAGCGCCAGCCTGTCGGTCTATCAGCGCCTTGTCCGGGACCGCGCCTTCCTGCGGCTGGTGCTGCTCGCCGGCCTGACCCAGGGGGCCTTCCTGGCCTATATCGCCGGCTCGTCCTTCGTCTTCATCACCCTGAACCACGCCAGCCCGGCCATCTACAGCCTGATGTTCGCGATCAACGCCGCGGGCTTCATCGGCCTGGCCCAGTTCTCGCCCCAGTTGATGCGGCGGTTCGGCCCGGAACCGCTGATCATGACCGGCACGGGGATGCTCGCGGCGGGCTCCACCCTCATCCTGATCGCCGCGGCGACCGGCCACGCTGCGCTGCCGGTCCTGGCCCTGATGCTGTTCTTCGGCATCGCCGGGGTCGGCCTGGTGTTCGGGCCGTCGATCATCCTGGCGCTGCGGGAGCATGGGGCGGTGGCCGGCTCGGCCTCGGCCCTGATCGGATTCATGCAGGGCTGCCTGGGGGCGGGGGGCGCCGGCCTGGTGTCGGTGTTCGCCAACGGCACGGCCACGCCGATGACCGGGGTCATGGCCGTGTTCGCCCTGATCGCCTTCGGCATCGCCGTCCGGGTGTATCGCGACTCCCGCGGGCCTCAGCCCCCCGTCGCCGGAGGATAGGGGCGGCGCACGCCGTTGGGGTCCTCGACGGCCAGCCCCCCTTGCGGGTCCGTGTGCAGATAGGCCGGCCCGACCGGAACCTTGCCGTGGCCGCCGGGGATGTCGAGCACATAGGCGGGCTGGGCCAGGCCCGACAGCCGCCCGCGCATCGCCCGCATCAGCGCCTGGCCCTCCGCCAGGGTGGTGCGCAGGTGGCCTGAGCCGGGGGCCAGGTCCCCGTGGTGGAGGTAGTAGGGTTTGACCCGCGTCTCGACCAGGGCCCGCATCAGCGCCTCCAGCGTCCCGGCGTCGTCGTTGACCCCGCGCAGCAGCACCGTCTGGCTGACCATGGGAATGCCGGCGTCGACGAAACGGGCGCAGGCCGCCCGCGCCGCCGGGGTCAGCTCGCGCGCATGGTTGGCGTGCAGGGCCACATAGACCGCCTTGTCCGTCCGCTTCAGGGCCGCCACCAGCGCGTCGGTCACCGCCGCGGGATCGACCGCGGGGATGCGGGTGTGGAAGCGCACGACCTTGAGGTGGTCTATCTCTCCCAGCCGGTCCATCAGCGCCGCCAGCCGCCGCGGCGACAGCACCAGGGGATCGCCGCCGGTGACGACCAGCTCCCAAATCTCCGGGTGGGCGGCCACGTAGGCGAGGGCGGCGTCCAGGGCGGCCGGCGACAGGGTCTTCAGCCCCTCCGGCCCCACCATCTCGCGGCGGAAGCAGAACCGGCAGTAGACGGCGCAGGTGTGGGTGATCTTCAGCAGCGCCCGGTCGGGATAGCGGTGGACGACGCCCTCGACCGGACTGTGGGCGAAGTCGCCGATGGGGTCGGCTGACTCGCCGGGGGCGGAGTCGAGTTCGGCGACGGTGGGGACGAACTGGCGCGCGATGGGATCGTCGTCGTCGGCCGCCTCGACCAGCTCGGCCATGGCCGGAGTGACCGCCACCGCATAGCGGGCCGCCACCTGCTCCAGTCCGACCAGCCGCTCGGGCGCGACCAGGCCGGCGCGCATCAGGTCGCGGGGGGTGCGAAGGGTGGCGGGCGTGTCCATGGCCGAGGAGTGACGCAAGCTTCGGTCGCGGGCAAGCCTGCGCCGGCCGCGGGCAGGGGACGCGCTCAGCCCGGCGTCCAGATCACCTGGTCGACCCTCGCCGCCCCCGCCGCCAGCATCACCAGGCGGTCGAAGCCGAGGGCCGCGCCGCTGGCGTCCGGCATCTGGGCCAGGGCGGAGAGGAAGTCCTCGTCGATAGGATAATGTTCGCCATAAACCCGAGCCTTTTCCGCCAGTTCGGCCTGGAACCTGATACGCTGCTCGACCGGGTCGGTGAGTTCGCCGAAGGCGTTGGCCAGCTCCACCCCGCAGGCGTAGAGCTCGAACCGCTCGGCCACGCGGCCGTCGCTGGGCGTGCGGCGGGCCAGGGCCGCCTGGGCGACCGGATAGTCGTAGAGGATCGTGGCCCGCCCCGACCCCAGCCGGTGCTCGATCCGTTCCACCAGCACCCGGCTGAACAGGTCGGCCCAGGTGTCGTCCTCGGCGACGCGGACCCCGGCCTTGCCCGCGGCCAGGGCCAGGGCGCGCCGGTCGGTCGATCCGTCGGCGGCGATGCCGGCCATCAGGTCGATCCCGGCGAAACGGTCGAAGGCCTCGGCCACGGTGATCCGTTCCGGTTCGAGGAAGGGGTCCATCTCGCGGCCGCGGAAGCTGAAGGCCTGCGCGCCGGCGGTCTCCGCCGCCAGGGCGAGCAGGACCGCGCAGTCCTGCATCAGGGTCTGGTAGGGCGCCTCGGCCCGATACCATTCCAGCAGGGTGAACTCGGGGTGGTGCAGGGGGCCGCGTTCGCGGTTGCGCCAGACCCGGGCGAAATCGAAGATCGCCCGTTCCCCCGCCGCCAGCAGCCTCTTGCAGGCGAATTCGGGGGAGGTGTGCAGGTAGAGCGGCGTACGGACCCCCGCCGCGTCGATCGCCTCGGTGGCGAAGGCGTGCAGATGGGCCTCGGCGCCGGGTGAGACCTGCAGGGCCGCCGCCTCCACCTCGACGAACCCCTGGCCCTCGAACCAGGCGCGGAAGGCGGCCTTGATCCGGTTCCGGGTCATCAGCAGGGGGCGGCGGTCGGCGTGGAGTCCGGCGGACCACCAGGGGGAAGGGGGAGGGCTCGGCAAGGTTTGAAGGGTCCTGGTTCGGGCGCGACGCGAAGACGACTGGCGATCCTGCCGCGGATCGTATAGGTGCGCAGCCAACCCCATGGATTGAAAGAGTCGTGCGGGCCGTTCCGGCCCTCGGCTCGCGCATGAGAGAACCAGATGTCGAAAGTGGCCGCCAGCTCGCTCAGGAAGGGCAATGTCGTCGATATGGACGGCAAGCTCTATGTGGTCCTGCGCGCCGAGAACATCCACCCCGGCAAGGGCACGCCGGTCAGCCAGATCGACATGCGCCGCATCTCCGACGGGGTGAAGGTGTCCGAGCGCTGGCGCACCACCGAACAGGTCGAGCGCGCCTTCGTCGACGAACGGGACCACACCTTCCTCTACAGCGACGGCGACGGGTACCACTTCATGAACCCGGAGAGCTACGACCAGGTGACGGCGCGCCCCGAAGTGGTGGGCGATCTTGCGGTCTATCTGCAGGAAGGCATGACCGTGCAGGTGTCGATCCACAACGAGACCGCCATCGCCATCACCCTGCCGACCCGGGCGACGCTTGAGGTGACCGAGACCGAGCCGGCGGTCAAAGGCCAGACTGCGTCCGGCTCCTACAAGCCCGCGATCCTGGGCAACGGCCTGCGCACCATGGTGCCGACCTACATCACCGTCGGCACCCGCATCGTCGTCCTGACCGAGGACGGCTCGTATGTGGAACGCGCCAAGGACTGAACCCGCTGATGAAGAGCGGCCTGCGCACCATGGCGCCGACCTACATCACCGTCGGCGCCCGCATCGTCGTCCTGACCGAGGACGGCTCGTATGTGGAACGCGCCAAGGACTAGCTTTCCCGCCGCGGCGCTGTGTAGCTTCCCCCGGGACCCAAAAAACACCGGGAGGAAGACGATGACGATGCGGATGGCGGCCTTGGCGGCTGCGGCTCTGGCTTTGGTTGGATCGGGCGTCCGGGCCCAGGCGATCGAAACCCACGAGAGCATCAGCTACGAGGGCGCGCAGAAGATCGTCGACACCTGCGCGGCCATGGCCAAGGCCAACAACTGGACGATCTCGATCTGGGTGCTGAGCCCGTCGGGCGAGCCGGTCGCCTTCGCCGCGACCAAGGGCGCCACGCCGACCGGAAACAAGACCTCGCGCTGGAAGGCTGAGACCTCGCTTTCGACCCGCGCGCCCAGCGGCGCGCGGGCGGCCGCCCTGACCACCCCCGCGAACATCATCGCAACCCAGGCCCTGGGCATGTTCCCGGTCGCCGGCGGCCTTCCGCTGATCCACGACGGCCAACTGATCGGCGCTGTCGGCGCGGGCGGCGCGCGGCCGGTGAACGGCGTGGCGGTGGACGAAGTCTGCGCCCAGGCGGGCATAGACGCGGTGTTCAAGAAATAGGCGGCGTGGCCGGGGCGGGGCCGCCGGGCGGCTCCTCCCCGGTGCAAGGGCTGACATAGACCGGGGTGATCCTCCGGTCGGCCTCGCCGATGCGCGCCTCCAGGTCTTTGACGGCGGCGAGCAGGGCCTGGCCGTCCAGCCCGGCGACGAAGCGCACCTCGACCGCGACCAGGATGCACTCCGGCCCCAGGTGCAGGGTGTCGAGCCTGCGGACCCCGACGACCTGTTCATCCCGGGCCAGCACTGCCCGGATCCTTTCCAGCACGAAGGGATGGGCCGCCTCGCCCGCGATCAGGCTGCGGGTCTCGTTGGCCAGGAACAGGGCCACGCCGAGCAGCAGGGCGCCGATGGCGATCGAGGCCGCTCCGTCGGCCCAGGGCAGGCCCAGATAGCCCGATCCCGTGACCCCCAGGGCGGCCAGGGCGAGGCCGGTGAGGGCCGCCCCATCCTCCATCAGGGTGGAGAACAGGCTCGGGTCCTTGCTCGCCTGCAGGAAATTCCACAGCCTGACCCGGCGGCCGGCGACGGTGCGCCTGAACTCGCGGTAGGCGACGGCGAAGGACGAGCCCTCGAACACCGCCGAAAAGGCCAGCACCAGATAGTTTATCCACGGCCGGTCGATCGGGGTCGGGTGGCGCAGCTTGTCCAGGCCCTGCCAGATCGACACCGTTCCCCCGGCGAAGAAGATCATCAGCGCCACCACGAAGCCCCAGAAATAGGTCTCCATGCCGTAGCCGAAGGGATGGCGCTCGTCGGGCGCCTTGACCGCCCGGCCCTGGCCGATCAGCAACAGCAACTGGTCGATGGTGTCGACGCAGGAGTGGATCGCCTCGGTCAGCATGGCGGTCGAACGGGTGAACAGGAAGGCCGCGAACTTGACCACCGCGATGGACAGGTTCCCGGCCATCGCCGCCAGCACCACCGTTCCCGTCCCGCTGGCCAAAACCGCTCCCCGTCGCGATCCCGTGTGACCATCAATCGCCCTGGACCCGCGGGCGTTCCATCGCGCCCCGGCCGTCCGGCAGGACATATTTGGAGCTTGGCTAGAACGCAGGCGCAATCCGGTCGTTTTGGCTCCATGCGGCGCACGACCCGCGCCCGCCACCACAGGAGATGTCCCCATGCGCAAGCCATTCGCGGCCGCGGCGGCCGTCGTCGCCCTGGCGCTCGCCCCCGCCTTCGCCCAGACCGCCGCCCCCGGCGCTTCGGCGCCCGTGCCCGGCTCGCCGGCCGACACCACCAGCGGCGTCGCCCCGACGACGGTCAACCCCCTGCCGAACCCCGCGGGCGCCGCCGCCGGCGCGAACGCCAACGCCAGCGCCGGGTTGAAGGGCGCCATCGGTCCCGAGGCCACGACAGGGGCTCCGGCCGGCAGCGCGGACGCCTCGGCGACGGGCAGCGTCTCGGCCGGCGGGGCGGTGAACCCCTCCATCTCCCCGGCCCCGGCGACCCCCGGCAAATACCCCGTCTGCAGGACGCGGGCCCAGGACAGCTGCCGCGTCCCCGGCCGGGCGCGCTGACGCTGCGGCGGAGCTGCGAGGCGGCGGCCGCCGGCCCCGTTAGAGCCCTTTAGGGCCAGACGAATCATCTGACCGTTTAAAAGGCTTTATCTTTTTAGGGGCTTAGAGCGCGTTCGGGCGGCGAAACCGCGTACACTTTCGCCTAAGGCGCTCAGGGCGCCGCTCTTGACCTGGACCGGATGGCCCCGGATGAAGGGGCCCAAAGGTTCGGGGGGACGACGCC
This sequence comes from Caulobacteraceae bacterium, assembly GCA_035493955.1. Classification (GTDB taxonomy): domain Bacteria; phylum Pseudomonadota; class Alphaproteobacteria; order Caulobacterales; family Caulobacteraceae; genus NCED01. The sequence goes on from DATJHI010000023.1 coordinate 56,306, forward strand.
ATGGCCAAGCTTGAGATCAGCCTCGCCTGCTGGGACTACGACCGCACCCGGGCGCTGGCCGACGGGCGGGTGCGTCCCGACGGGATCGCCCTGAACTACCTTGCCCTGCCGGTGGAGGAGACCTTCTTCCGCATGGTGCGCCATCGGGAGTTCGACGCGTCGGAGCTTTCGCTGTCGTCCTACTGCGTGTCGCTCGGCCGGCCCGACCCCGCGTTCATCGCCCTGCCGATCTTCCCGTCGAGGAGTTTCCGCCACGGCTGCATCTACGTCTCGGCCAAGAGCGGCATCCGCGAACCGAAGGACCTGACCGGCAAGCGGGTCGGCGTGCCGGAATACCAGATGACCGCCCCCACCTGGATCCGCGGGACCCTGCAGGACGAATACGGGGTCGATCCGGCCTCCGTGACCTATTTCACCGGCGGGGAGGAGGAGCCCGGCCGGGTGGAGAAGCTGAAGCTGGACCTGCCCGCCAAGTTCAAGGTCAGGCCGATCCCGGCGCACAAGACCTTGTCGCAGATGCTGGCCGACGGGGAGATCGACGCCCTGCACACGGCCCGCGCCCCGTCGACCTTCCACAGCCGGCCGAACGACGTGCGCCGGCTGTTCGACAATCCCGCCGAGGTCGAGCAGGCCTATTACGCCAAGACCGGCCTGTTCCCGATCATGCATGTGGTGGTGCTGAAACGCTCGGTCTACGAGCAGCACCGCTGGGCGGCTCGGTCGCTGTTCAAGGCCTTCGTGGAGGCGCAGGCGATCACCTACGCCGACCTCAAGGAGACCGCGGCGCTGAAGACCATGCTGCCGTGGCAGACCGCGGCGGTGGAGGACGCGATGCGCCGGATGGGGGCGGACTGGTGGCCCTACGGCCTGGAGCCCAACCGGGCGGTGCTGGAGACCTTCCTGCGCTACCACCACGAACAGGGACTTTCGCCGCGCCGCCTGGCGCCGGAGGACCTGTTCGCGCCAGAGACCCTGGAGGAATTCAAGATCTGAACCCGGCGCGACGCGGCTTGACCATCGCCGCGCTCTCACGGACTTTAGGCGGGTTCACTGCGCCCCAGGCTGAGGTCGTCCATGGCCACTACGGTCAACAAGCCGCTTAGCGAAGCCGAGGCCTATGTCGTGGAGGGCGCGCGGGAAATCTCCGAGCGCCTGCAGGACCTGATCCTGCAGCACCGGCGGCCGCGGCGGCGGTCCGCCGACCTGGTCCGGGCCGCCGCCGACCATCCCATCGCCGCCGGTTCAGCCTTCGTCATCGGGGCCATCCTGGCGGCGTTCCTGGCCGACCGCTTGTTCCGTCCCGCCCGCTAAACGTCGCTGCGGATCGAAACGGGCGTCTGGAGCGTTGCTGCTCGCACGCCGCCAGTGGGGCCAGTGGGGGTTCACGCCAGTGGGGCCAGTGGGGGTTCAGATGACGCAAGCTACGCCGGACGAGCCCAATCCACACGAGAAGGTCAAACAGCCCGAGCGTCCCAAGCTGCTGCAGGTGCTCGGACCGGGCCTGATCACCGGCGCTTCGGACGACGACCCCAGCGGCATCGCCACCTATTCCCAGGCCGGCGCCCAGTTCGGTTACGACCTCGGCTGGACCCTGGTGGTGAGTTGGCCCCTGATGTGCGCGATCCAAGAGATCAGCGCGCGGATCGGCCGGGTCACCGGCCGGGGCATCGCCGGCAACCTGAAACGACATTATCCGAACGGGGTGGTCTACGGCCTGGTGGCCCTGCTGGTGGTCGCCAACACCATCAACCTCGGGGCCGACCTCGGCGCCATGGGGGCGGCGCTGAAGCTGGTGATCGGCGGGCCGGAACTGGTCTACGTCGCCCTGTTCGCCGTGGTCTCGGTGACGTTGGAGATCTTCGTCCGCTACTCGCGCTACGTCTCGGTGCTGAAGTGGCTGACCCTGTCGCTGTTCGCCTATGTCGGCGTGGCGTTCGTGGTCCACATACCGTGGGCCACGGTGGGCTATCATCTGGTCGCTCCCAACTTCAGCTACAGCGCGGGATATTTCACCGTGGTGGTGGCGATCCTGGGCACCACCATCAGCCCCTACCTGTTCTTCTGGCAGGCGGAGGAGGAGGTCGAAGAGGTCAAGGAACGCGACGGGGCCAAGCCGCTGGAGCGGGCCCCCGAACAGGCGCCCGTGGAATTCAGCCGCATCCGCTGGGACACCTATGTCGGCATGGGCCTGTCGAACGTGGTGGCGCTGTTCATCATGCTGACCACCGCCGCGACCCTGCACGCCCACGGCGTCACCAATATCCAGACATCGTCGGACGCGGCCAAGGCGTTGGAGCCGATCGCCGGGAAGTTCGCCTTCCTGGTCTTCGCCCTGGGCATCGTCGGCACCGGCCTTCTGGCCCTGCCGGTGCTGGCCGGATCGGCCGCCTACGCCGTGGGAGAGACCTTCGGCTGGCACGTGGGGCTGTCCCGCAAACTCAACCGGGCGCCGGGCTTCTATGCGGTCATCGCCGTGGCCACCCTGGTCGGCGGGGCGATGAACTACATCCGCATCGACCCGATCAAGGCGCTGTTCTGGAGCGCGGTGATCAACGGCGTGGTGGCCGTGCCGGTGATGGTGATGATGATGCGGCTGTCCAGCAATCGGGACGCCATGGGCCAGTTCAGGCTTCCGATCCCGCTCAAGGTGATCGGGTGGCTGGCGACGCTGGTCATGGCCGTCGCCGCCGCCGGCATGTTCGCGACCCTAAAGGGCTGATCGGCAGCCTCAGAAGCTGCGCTGGATGAACCAGTACATGCCGACGCAGACCAGGGCCGAGGCGCAGACGTCGACCACGATCGGCCGCGGCAGGGTCAGTTTCAGCTTCATCAACCAATAGACCAAAAGGCTCAGGCCCACGACCAGGGTCAGCTGGCCGATCTCCACCCCGATGTTGAAGCCGAACAGGAGCTGGAACAGGCGCGACTGGGGTATCTTCTCCTCCAGCAGGCCCGCGGCGAAGCCAAAGCCGTGGATCAGGCCGAACACCACCGTCACCACCAGCCTGAGCTTGGCGGCGTCGCGCAGGTGCCCGGAGACCATCAGATAGTTGGCGGTGAACAGGCCCGCCCCGAACAGCAGCAGCACCGGCAGGGTGCCGATGCCCATGAGCCTCAGCACGGTCATGGCCAGCAGCATGCCCCCTGTGGCCAGGGCCACGATGGCCGGCTTGTGGGTGGACACCGATATGTTCTCCGCTCCGATCAGGGCGATGGTCAGGGCCACCAGGGCGTCGATGAACTCGGCGTGGGGCCGCAGGACGCCGGTGACCGCCAGGCCCAAGGTGATGGAGTGGCCGACCGTGAACCCGGTGATGACGAAGGTCAGGTCCTTGAGCCGCTTGGAGATCAGCACCAGGCCGACCAGGAACGACATGTGATCGACCCCGGTGAAGATGTGCATGATCCCCATGCGCACGTAGTCCAGGAAATTGGCCTTGGCCAGGTCGCTCTCCGCGGCCGCTCCCGAAACGGGAAGCGACTGCTTGTCGATGGTCATCAACTGTTCGAAGAACCGGCCGTCGGCGGTCTGGATCTGGGCGAAATTGGTGTGGGTCGGGACGATGTCGAAGAAGGCGTGGCTGGAGACGACGATGTCCTGGTCGCTGGGGCAGGCGAAGGTGAACTCGAAGCGCGTATAGTCGGCCGCGGCGGTCACCTGCCTGGCCGGTTCGGTGAGCTTGCAGGCGCCTTCCTTGGCGGAAACGCCGAGGTTCTTGGTCAGGTAGGCCGCCATCTTGGCGGAGGAGGGCATGGCCTGGCCCGGGTCGGCGAGGCGCTTGGCCTCGATGTCCGGCATGGTGAACTGCAGGTGCACGGTGGACCCCGCCACCTGCCAGGCCGAGTGGGTCTCGCTGCGCGTGTGGGCGCCGGCCGGGGCCGCCGCGAACAGGGTCAACCCGACGAGCGCCAGGGCTAGGGAAAGCAGTCGGCGCATCACTCGAAACCCTTGGCGAGGCGGATGTCGGCCTTGGACCGCAGGTATTTCTCGTCGGCGGCCTCCAGCTTGGCCTGTTCGACCTTCTTGTAGTCGAAGAACACCTTTTCCTTGGCGTCCTCGTAGGTCTGCATCACCGGCATGTGGTTGGAGATGATGCTGAGGATGTGCACCCCGTCGGCGGCCGGCTGGGGATCGGACACGGCGCCGGCCGGGAGGGTCCTGGCGACGGCGAACAGCTTGTCGCCCAGGTGGATCTTGGCGGCGAAGTAGAATTCCTCGCCGTCGCTGACGCGGCCCGATTCCTTGAGGCCGTAGGTCGCCATCACCTTGTCCAGCGGCGCGCCGGCGCGCAGCGCCTTCACCGCCGCCCCGGCCTTGGCCATGGCCGCGGCGTCGACGGGCCCGGCCAGGACCAGTTCGTGCAGGTTGATGTCGCCGTCGGAGGCGTATTCGGACCGGTGCTGGTTGAAATAGTCCCGCAGGGCCTTCTCGGTGGGTTGCTGGGAGGTGACGTCGGCCGCGACCTGCTGTTCGACCGCCGCCACCAGGGCCGAGCGGGTGTCCGGGTCCGAGGCGGGGAAATCGAGCTCGAGTCCGCGCTGGACGAACAGCTCCTCGCGGATCATGTCGTTCACCACCTTGCGGCGCTGGGCGGGGGTGGTCTGGCTGTAGGGCAGGCCGGTCTCGGCCTCGATCTGGGCGATGAAGTCGCTGACCAGCACCGGCTTGTTGTTGACCAGGGCCACGTCCTCGGGCGGGATGGTGTTGGTGACGGTGCCCCGGGCGGAGAACAGGCCGAACCCGGCAATGGTCAGGCCCAGGACCGCGCCCGCCGCCATCATCAGCAAGGAGCGGGTGGGGTTGACCTGCGACCACCGGGAGCCGACCCGGGCCGCTCCGGCCTCGGGGGCTTCGGCGACGCTGGCGCCGGCGGGACGGTCCACGACGTTCACGATGGCCTTCCTTGCTGTTGACTGGCGGCGGTCGCCCGGGCGGTCCCCGACCGACCCGGCTTCGCCAGGTTGGAGATGTAGATGGCCAGGGCGCGCACCTGCCCGGGTTTCAGCACCGTCGACCAAGCCGGACAGACGCCGGCGTGGCCATGGGCGATGGAGTTGAACACGCTTTGGCGCGAACCGTCGCCGTAGAGCCAGATGTCGTCGACCAGATTGGGCGCGCCGATGGCGCTGTCGCCGGCGCCGTCGGTGGAGTGGCAATCGAAACACTGGCCGGTGTCGGCGAAGATCTTCCCGCCCCGGGAGGCCATCAGCGGATCGGCCGGCTTGCGCTCCAGGACGCGGACGAATTCGACCACGTCCTTGATCTGTCCCGGCGAGAGCGGAGCGACCTTGTAGCGTCGATAGGGGTTGGCCTGGCCGAAGGCGGGCATGTCGGCCAGGTTCCAGGTGCGCGGCAGGCTGGCGCGGATGCCGTAGAGGATGGTCCGCTCGACCTCGACGGGCCGTCCCGAACCATAGAGCCAGTCCTGGTCGATCAGGTTGGGGACGCCGCGCGACCGATCGCCCTTCATGTCCGCGCCGTGGCAGCTGGCGCAGCGGCGGTCGTAGACGGGCTTGGCGACCGAGGCGGCGAAGCGTGCGAGCTCGGGCTTCTCGGCGATGGCGTCCGGATCGCCCCGCAGCAACCGGCTATAGAGGTTGGCGGTGCGCAGGCTCAGGAACAGGCCGCCGCCCAGGACAAGCGCCGCCAGGATCGCGCCGAAGATCATCCGGCGCCGTTTGCGGGTCCTGTCCCTCCCGGCGCCGGTTTCCGGCCTAGGTTCTTCGTGGCTCAAGCCTTGTTCCTTCGGCCCCGATGCGAGGGTTCTGCGAAGGCGCGACCGGCCTTCCACAGCCCAGCTATGTCTGGGCTCTATCCTTTACGCGCGGCAATGGAAAACCCCTCGCCGCCGGCCAATTCATCGCACCCATCCGTCTTTTCCGGAAGACGTCGCGCCGCGCGACGCCCGACCGGGGCGATTCCGACGGGATCGCCACGGCCGGCCCGTTAAAGGCTGTTCTCGCGTGAGACGTCGCCGAGGTGGAAAATCCTGCTGGCGCCCGGGGCGTTGTCGTGTTGAACGGACTTTAGACGAGAGGGCTTTTCGCGAATGCATTCGGGACTTTGGCGGCTGTCGGCCAGCCCGGCGACCGCACCGGCGGCTCCGATGGAGCCCGCCCACGCCGACAGCCATGCCCGGGACGCCCTGCCGGCCTTCGCCGTGGCGGGGGCGGACGCCGCCCTATGAGAATTCCCGTCGCCGTCGAGCGCCGCAAGCCCCTGGGACCCGCCTCCGGCCGGGGCGGCTTCTATCGCCTGTGCCGGATGCTGCACGCCTATCTGTCGGCCTTCGCCTTCCTGGCCCTGATCTTCTTCTGCGTCACCGGAGTGCTGCTGAACCATCCGGAATGGTTCGAGGCCTATCATCCCGCCGAACGGACCGCCGCCGTGACCCTGACCCCGGCGGAGCTGGCGGCGGCGAAGGCGGCCAAGGACCCGGGCCGCGCCCTGGCGGCGGCGGTCGCCGCCAGGGTCCCGCTCAAGGGGGCCTTCTCCAGCAGCGACATCCAGGACGGCATGGCGCTGATCCGCCTGACCGGTCCCAAGGGCTCCAGCGACATCGACCTCGACTTGGCGACCGGGCGGGGGGAGGCGAAGATCGTCACCGCCGACCTGACCTCGGTGATCCAGGACCTGCATCGCGGCAAGAACAGCGGCGCCCCGTGGCGCTGGGTGATCGACATCAGCGCCTATCTTCTGCTGGCCCTGTCGTTGATCGGCTATGTGCTGTTCTTCACCCTGAGGTTCCGGCTCAAGACCAGCCTGATCCTGACCGGCGTCAGCCTGGCGCTGCTGGTCGGGGCGGCGGTGTGGCTAGCTCCCTGAGGTCCGCCGCCCGCGCGCATTGCGGCGGCGGGCCTGGTAGTGAATATAGGAACAAACATAAAGGGAGGCGGCCGAAGCCATGCGTGAGATCACTCATTTCATCGGCGGAGCCGCCTCCGCCGGGACCGGCGGCCGCTTCGGCGATGTGCTGAACCCCACGACCGGCGAGGTGCAGGCGCGGGTGGCCATGGGCGGGGCCGCCGACGTGGACGCCGCCGTCCGTTCGGCCGAGCAGGCCTTTCCTGGCTGGGCCGCGGTCAATCCCCAGCGCCGCGCCAGGGTGATGTTCGAGTTCAAGCGCCTGGTGGAAGCGAATATGGGCGAATTGGCCGAGATGCTTTCGGCCGAGCACGGCAAGGTCCTCGCCGACTCCCGGGGCGACATCCAGCGCGGCCTGGAGGTGGTGGAGTTCGGCCTGGGCGCTCCCCACCTGATGAAGGGCGAATACACCCAGGGCGCCGGACCCGGCATCGACGTCTATTCGATGCGCCAGCCCCTCGGGGTGGTGTGCGGGATCACCCCGTTCAACTTCCCGGCCATGATCCCGATGTGGATGTTCGGGGTCGCCGTCGCCTGCGGCAACACCTTCGTGCTCAAGCCGTCGGAGAAGGACCCGTCCGTCCCGGTGCGCCTGGCCGAACTGATGATGGAGGCCGGGGCGCCCGCCGGGGTGCTGAACGTGGTGCACGGGGACAAGGCCGTGGTCGACGCCCTGCTGGTCCATCCCCTGGTGCGGGCGATCAGCTTCGTCGGGTCGAGCGACATCGCCCAATACGTCTACGCCACGGGCGCGGCCAACGGCAAACGGGTCCAGGCCATGGGCGGGGCCAAGAACCACGGGCTGGTCATGCCTGACGCCGACCTCGACCAGACGGTGCGGGACATCCTGGGCGCGGCCTACGGTTCGGCCGGGGAGCGCTGCATGGCCCTGCCGGTGGTGGTCCCGGTGGGCGAGCGCACCGCCGACGAACTACGCCGCCGCCTCGTCGATGGGATCGAGAGCCTGAAGGTGGGGATTTCCGGCGACAAGGCCGCCGACTACGGGCCGGTGGTCACCGACGTCCACCGGCGCCGGGTGATGGACTACATCCAGATGGGGGTGGACGAGGGCGCGGAGCTCGTTGTCGACGGCCGCGGCTTCAGGTTGCAGGGCTATGAGAAGGGCTTCTTCATCGGCCCGACCCTGTTCGACCGGGTGCGTCCGGACATGAAGTCCTACCAGGACGAGATCTTCGGCCCGGTGCTGCAGATGGTCCGCGCCGAAAGCTTCGAGGAGGCCCTGGCCCTGCCGTCGGCGCACCAGTACGGCAACGGGGTCGCCATCTTCACCCGCAACGGCCGGCTGGCGCGGGAATTCGCCGATCGGGTGCAGGTGGGCATGGTCGGGATCAACGTGCCGATTCCGGTGCCGGTCGGCTACCACAGCTTCGGCGGCTGGAAGCGTTCCGGGTTCGGCGACGCCAACCAGTACGGCATGGACGGGGTGCGCTTCTTCACCAAGGTCAAGACCGTGACCGCGCGCTGGCCCGAGGAGTCGGCGGAGCATCAGGGCTCGGCCTACGTCATCCCGACCATGCAGTAGGCGGGGGCCCGGCGTCAGGCCCTGCGCTTGCCGGTGATCGGGGAGGTTCCGAACGCCCCGGCCTTGATTCCCCCCGAGAGGGTGTCGCCGGTGATGACGACGTCGGCCTCCAGGACCATGGGGAAGGGGAGCTTCATCTCCATCCTCCAGGTCAGCCGGTCGCCGTCGATCTTGCCGTCGAGCAGCTGCATGTCCCCCAGCGGGGCGGCGCTGACCCCGATGAAGCTGTCGCCGTCGCGCTTGATGGTCAGGGCCGCGGGCTGGTCGCCCATCGGCGTCTTGGTCACCGTGTCCCAGACCCCGTCCACGTCCGCCATCTCGTCTTCCTCCGCTGCCCGCCCGGTCTCGCCGGCTTCGGCGTCATCCTCCGCTATTTGGCGCGGCCCTTGAAGCCGGCGACCGAGGCTGAGGGTGTCGCGGACGTTTTCGGTCAGTCGAAGGTGCCCCCCCAGGTCCAGCCGTCAGAGGGACGCTGGATCTTCTGCATGCGCAGGCGGTGGTCGGCCTCGACCCGCGCCGGGTTGCCGACGATGATCACCTTGTCGCCGGCCTTCAGGCTGGTGGAGTCGATCCGGTCCTTGCCCAGGGCCGCGCCGCCGCCCCATTCCACGGCCCAGCGCTGCATCTTGCCGGCCTTGTCGGGGGCCATGACATGCACGAAGGAGTGCGGGTTGCGGAACAGGAACTGCACCACCGTACCCTTGATCTCCACCGTCTGGTCGACGTGGTAGGTCGCCGGGAACGAATGGTGGGCCGAGGCCGGGGCGCCGACGCTGGCGGTCAGCAGGACCGCGGCGGCCGCTAGGGCTTTGATCTTCATCGAGGTCTCCTTTCGTACAGCCGAAGGCGCTGCGCCTCCGTTCGGGTCTTTGGCGAGAGTCAGGGGGTGCAGGGACGGGGCCGCCACTTCGATCCGTCCGGCTCCTTCTTGAAATGGGTGCTGGTGAGGTAGGGGCCGTTGAAGTTGGCGGGGTCGTCGACCGCGGTGAGCACCGTCAGCCACTCGGCCCCGTCCGGTCCCTTGAAGCGGTCGAAATACTCGGTGACCTTGGTGTTGGGGCTGTAGGGGACGCCGTTCCTGCGCACCCAGCCGCCGGTGGTGTTGGTGGTGACCACCATCAGGTCGCCCCCTGGCGCGCGGGCGCCGGGGCCGCCGCCCAGTCCTCCGCCCGCCGCACCCGGCACGGCCGCCTGGCCCAGCACGGGATTGGGGAATTCCCAGCGCGCGACGGAAAAGCCCTGCAGCGTCGCAGGGGTGTTCGCATCCGGCCGTTTGCCGAACACCAGAAGGCGCGTCTGCACGCCGGCGTCGGTCTCGATCTTCAGCGCGTCGTCCGCGGCCCAGCCGATCCGCAACCGACCGGGCATGCGCATGATCCCGCCCACGCCGTAGGCCTTGCACGAGCCGTCCGTGGCCGGGTCCCAGGCGTTGGCGGCGTCCTGGGCCGCCTTGGTCAGGGGCAGGCCGGGGAAGTCTCCCTTTTTCGGGGTGACCATCCGGTAGAGCCAGTCCTCGTTGACGATCGAGACCCAATTGCCGGTCAGGTCGATGGGCGCGGCGGCCTTGGGCGTCCGCGGGGGCTGGGCCGCCGGCGCCGCGGGGCCTTGGGCGGCGGCCAGGGTCGGCGACAGCAGGGCTGCGGCGGCAAGCGCTATGAGCGTCCGCCTGATCATGGGGTGGTTTTTCATTTCGCAGCCTTCCCCGTCTTCTTCTGGGGCTTCACGCCCGCGTAGACGGCCGAGATGAACATGTCCGTGGTCCAGGGGCCGGTGGTCGCGCCGTAACGGCCGTCGTAGTCGAGGGTCGGCCTGGCCGCCTTGACCTGCTCGAGGGTCATGCCCTTGGCGGCCATGTCCCGGATGCGGTCGCGGATGATGGTGATCATGTCGCGGTACTCCACCACCTCGGCCTCGTCCCCGGGACGGCCGCGGCCGGGGACCACCAGGGTGCCGCCCTCCTGCTTGTAGCTGGGGATGGTGATGTCGATGATGTGGTTCAGGCCGTCGAGCTCGCCCTGGATCGAACCGCCGTGGGCGATGTCGATGCGCGGATAGGTGTTGGTGTCCCAGAGGTCGCCGGCCACCACCACGTCGGACCGGCGGAAGAAGACGATGGAGTCCCCGTCCGTGTGGGCCGCCGGTTCGTGGAAGAGCTGGATGCCTTCGCCGTTGAAGTGGAAATCGTATTCGTCCTCGGCGTAGGTCTCCTTGGGCCACTGGCCCTGCGCCACGGCCGGGTCCTTGCTGGCGCCGACGCCGGAGAGGCGGTCCAGCACGTTCTGGTGGCTGAGGTGCACCGACTCGCCGGCGAGGTCGGCGACCTGGGCGACCATGTTGCCGCCGAAGATCGCCTGGCCGGCCTTGCGCACCGCTTCGCTGGATTCGACCCGCTCCGGATCGCCGTTGGTGTTGAGATAGTAGCGCATGGTGTGCGGGCCGACGAGTTGCTTCAGCTGGGCCAGCAACTCGTCGGCGTGTTCCTTGCGGGCGCTGTCGACGACCACCGACCCTTCGGGGCCGATCTGGACCGTGACGTTGCCGTCGGGTCCCTGCAGCACATAGACGCCGTTCTGGAGGGTGGCGATGGGGCCTTCCTGCCCGCGCACCTCCATGATTTCGCGCAGGGGAATGAGCTGGAAGGTCCCGGCCTTGGGCGCGCGGGCGGCGTAGGCCAGTTGGTCGTCGAGGGCGGGCTGGCGGGACGGCTGGGCCGCGGCGGACCCCGCCAGGGTCGTGAGCGCCGCCAGCGCCGCGACGCCGCCGAGCAGGGACGATTTCATCGGGGTCGGGTTCCTGCTCATTTCTTGGCCGCCTTCGGCGGGGCGACGGGATGGGCCGCCCGATAGGCGGCGATCACGTCCATGAATTCGGGCATGGCGGTGTCGATGCCGCCCGCGGCCGCCTCCGGCGGGATGTCGTAGCGCTGGGCGAACTCCTCGATGGCCGAGCGGTCCTTGAAGGGCTGGTGGGGCACCTCGCCCTTGGGCCGGGGGATCTCCACCGCCGGACGGCAGGGGTAGGCCCCCATGTTCGGCTGGGCCATGATCCGGAAGATGTTGGTCTTGATCATCGGCTCGGTCAGATAGACCGGGTCCTCGATGAACATGGTGTGGTGCAGCACGTCGCCGTGACGGATGTAGTATTCGGTCATGTGGGCCCTGTCGCTGAGCGCCAGGCCGTTGCGGCGGATCCAGCCCGGCTTCAGGTTGCGGGTCTCCACCACCAGGGTGTCGCCTTCCCAGTGGCCCTTGGAGAAGCCCTGCCAGGTGTGCAGCGCCCACTCCGGCGGGAAGGGCCGGCCGTCCATCCAGATCTCGCGGTGCTGGGACTCCCAGACGATCTGCTGCTCGAGCTTGACCACCGCCTGGGTGCCCGGGTCGCGGACTTCCCAGATGTGCAGGTTGCCGACGCCGCGCATGCCGTAGGTCGACGGATGGGGGACGCACTGGCGTTCCGGCAGCGTCAGCAGCGAGCCGTTCCAGGTCTCTCCGCGCAGGCGCATGGCCTCGTTGATGGACAGCCCCATGTATTCGCCGGCGTCGGGACCCTGTCCCCGTTCGGGTCCGTCCTCGTGGAAGACCGGCGCGTAGTAGCCGCCGAGGTCGACCGTGGCGCGCGCCGCCGCCGGAACGAGCGCCGTCGCCGTCGCCGCCAGGGCGACGAGCCATGAGGCCCTGGCTATCGGATCTCTCAAGCCCACTTGGTCGTCCTCCCTGTTCTTGTCTCGGGCGGGCGCGGCCGCCCGCCTGCTTTGGGTCTCACACGTAAGGAATGAGCCGCCCGCAGATCAGCACGCCGGCCCAGATCAGCAGCGAGGCCGCACAGGTGATCTTGGTGATGGGCGCGTGTTCGATGGCGACGTTCCCGGCCTTGTAGGGTCGGAAGACGAAGAACTCGAAGGCCAGGGCGTTGACCCCGGCCAGCACCACCAGCAGCATCTTGATCCTGAACGACAGGTCGTCGAAGTAGTTCTGGGGGCCCTGGAAGACGAAACAGACGCCGGTGGCCAACTGGACGGCGAAGGCGCCGATGGCGATGGGCGTCAGCTTGTGCACCTCCAGGAACGGCATGCGCTTGAACAGGCCAAGTCCCCTCAGGTCGACGACCATCAGGGCCCCGATCAGGATGGTGAGGCCCATGAAGTGCAGGGTCTCCGAGGCGGTGAAGGCAAGGGGGTTCTGCTGCATGAACCGGTGCAGCCAGGTCGATTCGATCCAGAGGGAGAGCGGGGACTTGGGCAAGGGGCGGGTTCCGGATCAGGCGGCGGCGGCGAGGTAGGCGACGAGGCGGCCGGAGACGATGACGCTGAGCCACCAGATCAGGATGGCGACGACGGCGAGGGCCTTGCCGGAGCGGGGTATGACCCAGGCCACGACCCCCGACCCGTCGATCACCACGCCCGGCCGGGCTTCGGTTTCCACCGCGCCCGTGGCCGTCTCGGCCCTCCAGGCGGGGATGACCACATGGCTGTACATCCGCCACAGCACCGCCACCCCGACGACCAGCGAGGCGACCTTGACCTGAAAGGAGACGTTGCCCGCGAGGGCCACGGCGTCGTGGACGAACAGCACCAGGCCGGACAGGAAGTTGCCGATGAAGGCCCAGACCAGCCAGGGCAGAGTCCCACGATAGGCCCCGAGAGGGATCTTGGCCGGAAAGCCGAGGATCCTCAGCCCGGTCATGGCGGTCAGGCCCACCACCACCGCCATGCCCAGGCCATGGACGGTGAGCAGGAAGGGATAGGCCCAGGGGGACTCGTCCACCCAGTGCGCCAACCCCGTGGACACCATCCACTCGAACATGACGCTCCCGCTTCCCGCGACTGGCTATCGGGGCAGGAGACCAACTGCGTTCGCTCCGGTGACGGGGCGCCGCCGCGACTGGTCGTTTCCACCCGCTTTTCTTTTCAGCCTAGAAGCCAAACGCGACGTTCGTCAACCGCTGTTGAATTAATCGCGGGCGCGGCGACCGCTCCTGGTTCCATCTCAACCCAGAGGTGGTGATCGGCAAGGGTTCGGTCCTGGTCGAAAGGCACGGCGACCGAACGGCGGCAAATTCAACGTCCGTTATGGATACTGAGGCCGCGCGCCCGGCGATCTGCGGGGGTCTCGACGGATAGATGGGTACGGGAGCAATCTATGAGATCGCAACGGAATTTTTCCAGAATGGTTAGCACGCATATAGTATAATCGGGCCCTGTTTTCCGGTGGATGGGGCTCCGATGGGCGTCGATGACTTTTGCGGGTGGGCGAATTGTCGCTACCCCGATACCTTCGCACTCTCGAAACCTTTCAATTGATAAATTGTCTCGGCGCGATCACGATCAAACCGCTCAGGGTAGGAATCCCTTATGTCGGCTGCTTCCCCGGCCCTCAAAGTCATCGCGGTCAAAGACGAGCCGCACCCGCTCGACCTTGGCGCGAGCGCCCTGTTCGAGCTGATCGGCAATTCGCCGCTGGTCGCCGAAGGCAAGGCCCTGCTGGTGTCGATCGATCCGATCAAGACCGCGCTCGGCATCCGCTGGGACGCCCGGCGCGAACACATCCATGAGGTGGTCGAGCGGCATTTCCGCAAACACCTGTCCGACAGCGACATCCTGTTGCAGGCCAGCGAAACCCACATCCTGGTGGGGACGCCGGAAAAGTCGGCCATGGTGGCCCAGGCGGTCTGCTACCGGGCGCTGAAGGAGGTGCTGACCCATTTCCTGGGGGCGGTGGATCCGGCGAACCTGCGGGTCAACCTGGTCACCGAACTGACCGGAGACCACATCGCGGTCCGACCCGTCAGCGCCGCCGAGTTGGAAAAGGCCGACGCCGAAGCCGTCTTCGCCCCGCCGCCCGTCCCGGGCGGGAACGGCGAAGCCTCCGCCCTCAACAGCCTGAAGGCGTGGCCGCTCAAAAGCGCCGACGGGCGGCAGTTGAGGGTCTCCTTCGCCGTCGACCCGGTGATCGATCTGCGCAGCGGAAACGTCGCCGGCCATCGGGTGGAGTCCCGTATCCTGGACCTCGAACGCGGCTCCGAGCTGGGCCCGGCCGAACGGCGCGCGCTGCTGCCGCCCGACTTCGCGCGGATCGACCTGGCCGCCCTGGCCCGCGGCATGTCGCAGCTCACCGAGCGGGACGCCGGCCGCCCCAGCCTGGTGATGCAGTTGTCGTTCGTCGGCCTGAGCAACCGGCGCGCCAGCACCGCCATCTTCGAGCACGCCCGGGCCGTGGAGCATGTGCTCAAGCGGGCGGTGGTCTGCGAACTGGTCGATATCGAAGAAGGCATACCGGCCGGACGGTTGGCGGAAATGACCGCCCTGGTCCGCCCTTTTTTCCGCGCCGTCTGGGTCCAGGTGGAGCCCAATCGTGCGCTCATCGGGGCGTGCAAGGAGGCCAGGGCCACCGGCCTGACGGTGAGGGCAGGGGCGTTCGGCGAGGACAACCGGTCCATCGCCCTCGGTCTGCGCCGGTTCATGAAAATGGCGGAGGGCGCGGCGCCGGCCCTGACCGTGACCAGCCTGCCGGCCCGGGAGCTGCTGATGGAGGCCATGGCCATGGGCTTCAGCCACGCGACGCTGCGCGTTCCCAATCCCTCCGCGGCGGAGTCGCCGACCGTCGGCGACTAGGACGCGTCAGGCCCGAAAGGTCCGGGCGACGGCGGGCGGCGCTGCTGCGTCTTCCATGTCAGCGACTGATGAAATACGCTGAGGCCCTGGCGGGGTTATGGTTCGGCTCGCCTGCGTCGCTCCAAGACCAATACCGATAGGGAAGAAAACACGTGAAGCGATACCTAGCGCCGACGCTCGCCGGCCTGGCCCTGGCGTCGGCGACCGCCGCCGCGGCGCAGGACGTCACCATCGCCAACGCCCGGATCATCGTCTCCAACGGGACGGTGATCGAACGAGGCTCGATCGTCGTCCGGGGCGGCAGGATCGCTTCGGTCACGACCGGTGCGGCTCCGGCCGGCGCCGGCGGCAAGACCATCGACGCCAGGGGCATGACCGCCATGCCCGGCTATATCGACGCCCACAAGCACATCAACACCGGGCCGGACGAAAAGGCCCAGATGCAGGACCTGATCGAGAACGGCTTCACCACCGTCCTGTCGGGGGGCGGTCCGGGCGACGGCAACCAGACCCTGATCCAGCACATCGAATCCGGGCTGATCAACGGTCCGCGGGTGCTGGCGTCCGAACGGGTCAATCTGCGGGGCACGCCGGACGAGGCCCGCGCCGCGGTCCGGGCCATGGCCGCCAAGGGCATCCGCAACACCGGCGAGATCTCGGTCACCCCCGAGCCGGGTCCGACCGCCGCCGAGATCGAGGTGCTGAAAGCCGCCGTCGACGAGGGCGCCAAGGTCGGCGTGCAGGTCAACGTCCACGCCGTGTCGACCCCGGCGATGCTGGCGGCGACCGAGGTGGGCATCCGACGGCAGGTCCACCTGCCCAACAAGGACTTCATGGGCTACGACGACGCCGACAGGATCGTGAAGAGCGGCGTCATCGTCCTCGACCTGATCAGCTTCGGCGCCCCGATCATCGACGTCTTCGCCAAGGACGACACGCCGCGCTTCCGCACCGGCATGCCCTGGCCGGACTCCATCGCCGGCGCCAACAGGGACGAGAGGGGCCGCGCGACCGGCACCGAGGCCGCCTACACCCTGATCAACGCCCGCCGGATCTGGGACGCCTCGAAGGGGACCGCCCTCGGCTACGGCAGCGACCAGAACTACCCCGTCAGGGCGGTGCTGGAACACGAGCTGAAGTCGCTGGCGGTCATGTTCTCCATGCAGGACATCTTCCGGATCATCGGCCCCAACACGGCCGCCTATCTCAACATGTCCGACCAGATCGGCACCCTGGAGCCGGGCAAGCGGGCGGACATCGTCCTGCTCGACGGCAATCCGCTGGAGGACTTCCACGCCATGCTGAAGACCCGGCTGGTGCTGAAGGACGGCAAGGTGGTCGTGGACAAGCGCTGAGGTGGCGGACGTTGCAATCGCCCCGCCGCCCCCTCACCCTGAGCTGATGGACGAACCGGTGAAACGACAGGTCGGGACAGACGGCGATTCTGGGGAACGCCCGACGGCGGACTTCACGCGGTCCTTGCCGATGGCGCTCCTGCGGGCGCGCGAGGCGGTGATGGCGCGGGTGCGGCCGGCGCTGCGGGCCCATGGGGTCAGCGAGCAGCAGTGGCGGGTCCTGCGGACCCTGGCCGACAGCGAGGGCCTGGAGGCGACCCAACTGGCCCGCCGGGTCTTCCTTTTGCGCCCGAGCCTGACGCGGATCGTGCGCGACCTGCAGGCGCGAGGCCTGGTCGGGCGCCGCCCCACCGGCCCCACCCTGCGCCGCAGCCTGCTGTTCATCACCGAGGCGGGGTTCGCCCTGATTGCCGAGACCGCACCCGACGCCGCCCGCGCCAATGCCGAAATCCGGGCCCTTCTGGGCGAAGACCAGCTCGACGTGCTGAAGCAGGCCCTGTTTTCGCTGGAGGCGGTGCTGACCGGCGGGTCCAAGCCGCCCGCGTAGTCGGGTTCCGGCGCCGCTCAGCCTGGGGCGGGGGAGGGGACGGCGGCTAGCAGCGCATCCCCCTCCGATTGGCGTCGGCGCAGGGACTTGAGCACCCATAGCGCTAGGGCCGCGGCGGTCAGGTCGAGCAGGGCGACGATGACGAAAACCGGAGGCCAGGAGCCGGCCTGCTCGTAGGCGAAGGCGGCCAGGGGACCGCCCAGGATCGAGGAGACGGCGATGGAGGCGAACAGGAAGCCGAAGTTGTCGGCCGAATGGCGGGCGCCGAACATGTCCGTCAGCGCCGCGGGGAACAGGGAGAAGATCTCCCCCCAACCGAAGAAGACCACCCCGGAGAGGACGACGAACAGCACCGGGTTGGACCCGAACGCCAGCAGCAGCAGGATCGAGGCCGCTTCCAGGGTGAAGGCTATGGCCATGGCGTTCTCGCGGCCGATCCTGTCCGAGAGCCAGCCGAACAGGGGACGGGTGGCGCCGTTGGCGATGCGGTCGAGGGTCAGAGCCAGAGGCAGGGCGCCCATGCCCAGCACCAGGGTGGTCGGGCCTATGCCGAAGCTTTTGCCGAACACCGCCATCTGCGAGATCACCATCAGTCCGCCGACGCCGACCATGGTCATCATCGCGAACAGCAGCCAGAAGCTGGGGGTCTTCAGCATCTGGGTCGGGGTGTAGTGACGCCCGCCTGCCGAGCCGTCCGCGGCCGGTGCGAGCAGGATCTCCCCCGGGGGCTTCTTCATGCCCACGGCCGCGGCGATGCAGACGGCGCCGATCACCGCGCCGTAGACCATCAGGGCGTAGCGGAAACCGTGGGCCTTGATCGCGGCGTCGATGGGAAAGGTGGTGAGGATGGCGCCGAAGCCGTAGCTGCCCGCCGCCATGCCGACGGCGAAGCCGCGCCGGTCAGGAAACCACTTGGCCATCAGGTCGACCACGGCGACGAAGACCAGGCCGACCCCCACGCCGCTCGCCACCCCATAGGTGAGGTACATAAGGGCAAGGTCGGTGATGAAGGACGAACTGATCCAGCTCAACCCGATCAGGACCCCGCCGACGGCGACCAGCCGGTTCGGGCGGATGCGGGTGGCGAAATAGCCGTGGATGGGTCCCAGGCCCGCCTGGCAGAACCCGAAGATGGCGATGGTCGTCTGCAGGGCCGCCAGCGACACCTTCAGGTCCGACTTCATCGGGATCACGAACAGGGTCCAGACGTATTGCGGGCTGGAGATGGCCATCATGGCCGCCATCCCCAGGAACAGCTGCCACATCCGCCCCGGAGGAGCGGGCTCCAGAAGCTTCCTCGCCGTCCCCATGAGGCAGCCTTTTCTTGTTGGGGCGCCGCATCGACCGCCGTCGGGGCGACAATTTGAGAACCGGCGGCGCCGACCTTTTCGAGTGTGGTTTTGGGCCGGGGGTTCGTCAATCCGCCAGGCGCTCGCTGGAGTTCGCGCTGGTCCGGTCCACGAGCTGTTCGATTAATCCCCGGACATGGAATATCTGGAGGTCATCCGACCTGCCAGGAGAGCCCCGCCCGTGATTTTCCGCACTCTCGTGGTCGCCGCCGCCCTGGCCGGCGCGCCCCTGGCCGGCGCCGCCCAGACCGCCGCCGTCAGCAAGGCCGACCGGGTCCTGCACGAGAGCCTCGTGGTCCTCGACACCCATTTCGACACCCCGGCCAATCTGGGCCGGCCGGGATGGAACGTGATGGATCGCCATGACGTCCTGGTCGACGGCAGCCAGGTGGACTATCCGCGCCTGGTGGAAGGCGGGGTCGACGGCGGCTTCTTCGCCATCTTCACGCCCCAGGGCCAGCGCGGTCCGGATGGGGATCTGAAAGCCCGCGACGCCGCCCTCCTGCGCGGGGTCGAGATCCGCGAGATGGTCGCGGCCCATCCCCAGGCGTTCGAGATCGCCCTCACGCCCGACCAGGCCTACGACATCGCCCGCCGCGGCAAGCGCTTCGTCTTCATCAGCATGGAGAACGGCAATCCGTTCGGCCGCGACCTGTCGCTTATGCGGACCTTCTACCAGATGGGCGTGCGGATGATCGGCCCGGTCCACTTCCAGAACAACGAACTGGGGGACAGCGCCACCGACCCGCGCGGGCCCGAGTGGGGCGGGCTTTCGCCGCTGGGCAAGCAGTTCGTGGCCGAAGCCAACCGGATGGGGATCGTCCTCGACGCCTCGCACGCCTCCGATGGGGTGGTGGACGACATGCTGGCCCTGTCGAAGGCGCCGATCATCCTGTCGCATTCGGGGTCGCGGGCGATCTACAACCATCCGCGCAATATCGACGACGCGCACATGAAGGCCATCGCCGCCAAGGGCGGGGTGATCCAGATCAACGCCTTCTCCGACTATATGATCGACCGGCCCAAGATCCCCGAGCGGGACGCGGCCATGGCCGCCCTGGTCCGGCAGTTCGCCCAACCCGGCAAGCGGACGGAGGCGCAGGCCATCGCCCTGGTCGCCGCCCGCAAGGAGATCGACCGACGGTGGCCGGTCCCCCGGGCCAGCTTCGACGACTTCATGAAGCACATGCTGCACGCCATCCAACTGGTGGGGATCGACCACGTGGGCGTCAGCGGCGACTTCGACGGAGGCGGCGGCGTGGCGGGGTTGGACGACGTCGCCGACTATCCGAAGATCACCGCCGCCCTGTTGAAGGCCGGCTACGGCAAGGACGAGGTCGCCAAGGTCTGGGGCGGCAACGCCTTGAGGGTCATGCGCGAGGTCCAGGCCGCCGCCGACCCGGTCCCGGCGCCGCCGCCGAGCCGCTAGATAGCCCCCAGTCGATGACGATCTTCATCATCCCCGTTTGCCTCGGGGAAATTTTGCTTTAACCGGTCAACCAGGGACAGCACGGCGGACCATAACCGCCAAGGATCAACGCCAGGAAGTCAGCCTCATGACGAATCGGAAAACGCCAGAGCCCGCTTTTGCCGACACCCGACCGCAGCACGAAGACCTGCGTGACCTGCTGGTCGATTTCGAGCGGATGGGCGAGCTGGTCAAGATCGACGGCGCGGACAGCCACCTGGAGCTGAGCGCACTGGCCGAGACGGTGACCTCGCGCTATCCCGGCGTCGAGCCGACCCTGCTGTTCGACGAGATCAAGGGCTACCCGAAGGGGTTCCGGGTGCTCGCCGGCGCCGCCAATTCCTACAAGCGCCTGGCCCATGTGCTGGGCCTGCCCGAGCCCCAGGGCCGCATGGATTTCGTCCGCGCCTACAAGGCCCGGATGAAGCACAAGTTCGAGATGATCCCGCCCCGCGTGGTCGAGACCGGGCCGGTGCTGCAGAACGTCATGCGCGACGACGAGGTCGACCTGACCAAATTTCCCGCCCCCTTCGTCCACGAGCTGGACCGGGAGCGCTACATCGGCACCGAGGACCTCGTCATCATGCGCGATCCCGATACGGGATGGGTCAACCTCGGGACCTACCGCATCGCCGTGCACACCAAGAACACCGTCGGCATCTGGATCTCCCCCGGCAAGCACGGCCGGCTGATCCGCGACAAGTACTTCTCGCGGGGGCTGCCCTGTCCGATCGCGATCTCCTGCGGCCAGGACCCGCTGCTCTACCTGTCGGCCAATTCCGAGATCGCCGAGGGGGTCTCCGAATACGATCACGCCGGCGGCCAGCGCGGGCGCCCCTTCGACGTGGTCAAGAGCGAGGTCCACGGCCTGCCGATTCCCGCCTCGGCCGAGATCGTGCTGGAAGGGGAGATGCTTCCGGACGAAACGGCCCTCGAAGGCCCGTTCGGCGAGTTCATGGGCTACTACGCCAGCGAGGCGAGCGAGGAGCCGCTCATCCGGATCAAGCGGGTCTACTTCCGCAACGACCCGATCATGACCCTGGCCATTCCGGCGCGGCCGCCGGCGAACTTCACGGTGGTGCGGGCCGCGACCAAGGCCTCGATGATCTGGGACGAGTGCGAGAAGGCGGGGCTGTCGGGCATCCGGGGGGTCTGGTGCCACGAGGCGGCGGCCGGGCGGCTGTTCAACGTCATCTCGATCGAACAGAAGTATCCGGGCCACGCCAAGCAGGCCGGCATGTTGGCCGCCAACTGCCAAGCCGGCAACTACGCCGGGCGCTGGACCGTGGTGGTCGACCACGACATCGATCCGTCGAACATCCACGACGTGATCTGGGCGATGTCCACGCGCTGCGACCCGCCCAACGACATCGACTATATCCGCCGGGCCTGGAGCACCCCGCTCGACCCCATGCTGACCGGGCCGCCGTGGGAGAACAACCGGGCCGTGGTGGACGCCTGCCGCCCCTGGGGCCGCCAGTTCCCGCCCGTGGCCGAGGCCAGCCCGGAACTGAAGGCGCAGGTCATGAGCAAGTGGCCGCACCTGTTCGCAAGGACCTAGTGTGGCGATTCAGAAATTCGCCCCCGTCGATGGCAGGCGTTGTGCGAATTTCTGAATCTCCAGCCACACTAGAAGCCTTTGACTCTAGTGTGCTTCTTTGAATTTGAAGTTCGCAACCCGCACGATCCATCCGCTGGCGAACTTCAAATTCAGCACACTAGCCCGGCCTATTCCCGGGTGACGGACCGGAGCAGGTCCCCGGCCAGCCGGACGCCGCGCTCGTCTATGCCGTGGCCAAGGCCGGGCAGCATATGGGCCTGGACCGGCGCGCCGATCTGCCTGAGCAGGTCCATGGCCTTCTGCTGGGCGCCCGCGGCCACCATCGGGTCCTGGTCGCCCTGGATGAGCAGCACCGGCGGACGGCGCCCCGTCCGCGGCAGGCCCTCGGCCGCCAGGTTCGCGCCGGAGAAGGCGATCACGGCCGCCGGCGGGGTCGCCCGCCGCAGGCCGGTGTTGAGGGCCACGCTGGTGCCCTGGCTGAAGCCCAGCAGGATCAGGCGCTCGGGGCCAAGCCCATACCGGGCGAGCTCGGCCTCGATGAACGCATCCAGGGCCGGACCGCCCCCGGCCGCGGCCCGGCGGGCGCGATCGGCGTCGCGGTTCCCGGTCTGGGGCTGGGGGGCGGACCAGCTGTAGCCGCCGCCCACCGCGAACGGGCCGTTGGGGGCGGCGAAGGCGGCCGTCGGCGCATAAGCCTGGAAGGCCGGCGCCAGTCCCGCCATGTCCGCGCCGTCGCTGCCGAAGCCGTGCAGCAGCACCACCAGGAACCTGGCCGGCGACCGCGTCGGAGGTCGCCTCGGGCCATCCAGCCGCTGCGGACCGGCCGCCGCCCACGCGAGCGAACCGCCGAAGAGCGTCGCGGCCGCCCCGATCCCGAATGCGCGTCGATGCACGTTCGGCTCCCTTCGCCCGTCGCGGCCCGGCCGTCAGGTCGGGGTCTTGAGCGCGGCGGCGGGCTCCACGACCACGGGCTCCGCGCCGGGGGCCGGGGCCCTCTGGTCTTCGTGCAAGGTGGTTCCCCTGAACCGGCGAACGCACAGCTTCATCAGCCAGTAGGACGCCCCCGTTCCGATCACCAGCGGCACCACCGGAGCCAGGAATAGCTGGCCGATCGGCAGCATCAGGGCGATCAGCCAGGCGCCGACCATAGGACTGAGGATGGAGCCGAAGCGTCCCAGGCCATAGGCCCAGCCGATGCCCTTTGCGCGGATTTCGGTCGGGTAGATCGACCCCGCCGTCGCGTTCATGCACAAGGTGATGCCGACCAGGCAGTAGCCGGCGACGAAGATCGCGGCGCTGAGCAGGGGAACCGAGTGGCTGATATAGCCGATGGCCGCCACGGTCGGGCAGGAGACCAGGTAAAGGGCGACGATCGTCCGCACGCCGTACTTGTCGATCAGACGTCCGGAGATCAGGGCGCCGAACACGCCGCCGACATCGAACATCGCCGCCGCGAAGGCCGTCTCTCTGATCGACAGGCCCTCGCCACGGAACAGGATCGGCATCCAGCTATGCAGGAAATAGTTGGCCGACAGGAAGGTGAGGTAGAGCACCCAGATCAGCGGGGTGATGCCCGCCAGACCGTCGGTGAACAGCCGCGTGACGTTGCCGCTCTGAGCCTTCTGGATCCGCGGGCCCGGCACGACGAAGGTGACGTCGGGAGTCGCCAGCAGCCGGGGATCGAGACGGCCGGCGATCTTCCAGATCTTCTCCTTCGGCTTGTTGTTGACGACCATGAATTTCAGCGATTCCGGCAACATCACCACGCCGAGCGCGCCCAGCACCAGCGGGGCTATCCCGCCGATGAGGAACAGAGGCCGCCAACCGTGAGCCCCTTCCAGGACGCCGCTGGCCACGGCCGGCAACATGGAGCCGAAGGTGAGCCCGGTCTGGGCCAGCACGATCATGGTCGCGCGGACCCGCTGGGGAGCGTATTCGGCCATCAGGGCCACGGAATTGGCAGGCACCCCGCCCAGGCCGATGCCGATCAGGAACCGCAGGACCAGCAGTTCGGTCAGATTGTCCGCCCCGGCGGTGAACAGCGAGACCACGCCGACCAGGGCGAGGCCGAAGAACAGGGCCGGCCGTCGTCCGAACCGGTCCCCGATCCAGCCGAACAGCGGGGCGCCGAACAGCATGCCCACCAGGCTGGCGCTGAACACCGGCCCGAGGGCCGTCTTATTGATGTGCAGTTCCTTGACGATGCCGGGCGCGCCGAAGCCGATGGCCTGCAGATCGTAGCCGTCGGCGAGCATCAGGCAGAACAGCAGGATGACCAATACGACGTGGAAGCGCCGTATGGGCTGTTCATCGATTAGTTTGGAGATATCGACGGTCTTGCCTTCGCTCATCGCGCCCGTTCCCTACACATTCTATTTTTTGACTGAAATCGTCATCGATCGTGCTTGGCGGGGTCGAAGCCGGGGCACGGTAAGCGCCTCTTCGGCCACTCTGGCCCGCCATTTCCAATACGTAAAGCGCCGCCTGAGCCCGCGCTCATCAAGCCTGGTCCTCTGGTGCGGCGGCCGAATCCTTCCACCGTTTTATCGCAACGTTGAGGTCGAATAAGTCCAAAGCGCGGCCAATCGTATGATTGATCAGATCATCGAGGGTTTTCGGCCTGGAATAGAAGGCGGGAACCGGCGGGGCGATGACGCCGCCCATCTCGGTGACCTGCGCCATGCTGCGCAGATGGCCGGCGTGCAGGGGCGTTTCCCTGACCAGAAGCACCAGGCGGCGCTTCTCCTTCAGGGTCACGTCCGCGGCGCGGGACAACAGGCTGGAGGTCACGCCGCTGGCGATCTCCGACAGGCTGCGGATGGAGCAGGGCGCCACCAGCATGCCCATGGTCTTGAACGACCCGCTGGAGATCGCCGCGGCGATGTCCTCGATCCGATAGGTCACGGTCGCCAGGCGTTCGACCTCGGCGATCTTCATGTCCGTCTCGTGCGCCAGGGTGACCTGGGCCGCGCGGCTCATGACCAGGTGGGTCTCGACGCCCGCGTCGCGCAAAAGCTCCAGGGCCCGGATGCCGTAGACGACCCCCGACGCGCCCGAGATTCCAACGACCAGACGTTTCATCGCGGGCGGCCCTGGTTCACCGTCCTAGCCTTCGAACGTGGTCATGGTCTGGCTTTGCATGTATTCGCGCAGGCCTTCGATGCCGGACCGCCGGCCCACGCCGCTCTGCTTGAACCCGCCATAGGGCGCGCGGCGGTTGACGCTCCGGGTCCCGTGGGTGTTCACGAACACCGTCCCAGACTGGATCCTCCGGGCCAGGGCCAGGGCCTTGTCGGTGTCCCGGCTCCAGACCGAGCCGCCCAGGCCGTAGATGCTGGCGTTCACGCGGGCGACGGCGTCGTCGAGGTCGCGGTATTTCAGGATCGGCAGGGCCGCGCAGAACTGTTCCTCGGTCACCAGGGGCGCGTCGTCGGGAACGTCGGTCACCACGGTCGGGCGCATGAAATAGCCCTCGGCAAAGGTCGCCGGGTCGTCGATCCGGCCGAACTCCCGCACCGTCGCGCCGCGGCTCTTGGCGTCGGCGATCAGATTGAAGGCGCGCTGCTGCGATTCACGGGTGTGCAGGGGTCCCATGGTGACCCCCGGCTTCAGGCCGTCGCCGACGACGATCCGGTCGACCGCCTTGGTGAAGGCGGCGATGAAATCTTCGTGGATCGATTCCGGGACGTAGATGCGCTTGATCGCCATGCAGATCTGGCCGGCCATGCGGAAGACGATGTCGGCCATCCGGCTCATGGTCTCGTCGCCGAGATCCACGTCTTCAAGCACGAGGGCCGCGTCGTTGCCGCCGAGTTCGGCGGTGATGCTTTTGATGCTCTGGGCGGCGTTGGCGATGATCTTGCGCGCCGAGGGAACGCTGCCGGTGAAGGCGATCTTGCCCACGTCCGGGTGCATGGTCAGGGTGTCGCCGATGTCGAGGGGCAGGCCGGAGATGATGTTGAGCAGGCCCGGGGGCAGCGCTTCGGCCAGCAGCTCCGCCGTCTCGATCAGGGCCAGGGGGCAGGATTCGGGGACCTTGAGCACCACGCCGTTGCCGGCCAGCAGGGCCGGTATGATCTGCAGGGCGGCGAGGGTGACCGGGCTGTTCCACGGCACGATGCCGACCACCACGCCATAAGGGACATAGTGGACGATGGTGCGCCCGTTGGGCGCCGGCAGCTGCTGTTCAGCATCGACTTCCGCGGCCAGCTCCAGGGTCAGCCGGGCCACCGGCGGGATGGCCGAAAGCTCGCCCTTGGCGTCGGCGAAGGTCTTGCCGTTCTCACGGCTGTAGAGCGTGGCGCGCGCCTCGATGCCCTGTTCGATCCGGTCGACGCCCCGCGCCATGATCTCGGCGCGCTGCTGGAAGGTCTTGGCCGCCCAGGCCGGCTGCGCGGCCTTGGCCGCCGCGACGGCGCGGTTCACGTCGTCAGGGGTGCATTGCACGATGGTGCCGACGATCTCCGCCGCGTGGGCGGGGTTGCGCACCTCGATCCGACGACCGGCCATGACCTTCTGGCCGCCGATCAGCATGCCGGCTTCGAGCACCGGAGCCCGGGTTAGCGTCGTATCCTGCATGGACCCACCTACTCTGTTTTTGACGTTCGTCAGCCCGGGACGGCGCGGAGCAGCCGACAGTAGTCGGCAAGCCGGTCGACCTCCGCCAAGGCGAACGAGAGATTTGATTTATCTACGAAAACGCCGTCCTTGATCTTTTCCCGGACGCCGCCGATGACCACCTGCTTGCCCGGAACGACGAAGGCGGAACAGGCGATCAAGGTCTCGTGCATCTGGGCCTGCGCCCGCACCCCGCCGGTGAAGGCGGGGGAGTTGGAGATGATCAGCGCCGGCTTGCCCTTGAGGCACGATTTCTGGCTAGGGCGAGACGCCCAGTCGAGGACGTTCTTCAGCACCCCCGGAATCCCGTGGCTGTATTCGGGGGTGCAGATGATCAGCCCGTCAGCGGCGGCGATCTTCTCCCGGAACGCGCGCACGGCCTCCAGGGCCTCCTCCTCGTCCTCGTCCTCGTTGTAGAGGGGAAGGTCCGGCAGGAGCAGGTCGAGGCTCATGCTCGGGGGCAATTGCTTCCCCAACTCCCGCAGGATCGCAGTCGAATAGGCGGCGCGGCGGAGGCTGCCGCTAAGGCCGAGAAAGCGCAGGCCCGGCTGGGGGCCGTCGTCCCGGTTTATGTCGAAGGCATTCATGTGCGCGCGCCCTTCCAAAAAGCCTAGGGCCCGCGGCAGATGACGTTGAGGACCACTTGCCGCTTTTCGTCCTGGATCACCTTCAGCGAACGCTCGAGGGCCGGCAGCATCTGGGCCGGGTCCTCGACCCGCTCGCCGTATCCGCCCGCCACCTCGACCGTCTTCTCGAAATCCATCTCCGGATTGAAGTAGGTCAGCGGCTCCTTGCCGCTCTTGGCGGCGTAGCCGTCGGCGTAGACGTCGAGCGTGCTGCGCTTCACCGCGCCCCACATCTTGTTGTTGAAGATGACGGTCAGGGTCGGCAGCCTTTCCGCCGCCGAGACGTAGTGGGCGGGCAGGGGATTGCCGAACATGTAGGAGCCGTCGCCCAAGGTGGTGATGACCAGCTTGTCCGGCGCGGCCGCCTTGGCGCCCAGGGCCACGCCCAGGCCCCAGCCCAGGCCGCCGGCGGCGCCGACGTAGAACAGGGTGCCGGGCTTGTTGAAGCGCATGTGCTCGACCATCAGGGGCGATTCCTTGATGACGATCGCGTCCTCGCCCTTCACCTGGTCGATGCAGTGGGAGATCCAGGCGTTCGACATCGGGCTGGAGTCGCGCACCTTGGCCAACTGGGCCTTCCACTGGGCGCGCTGTTCGGCGCGCTGGGCGGTCAGGCGCTGGCGACGGGCCTCCACGCGCTGGGCCGCGGCGCCGTGGCGGGTGGCCAGGGCCTCGGTGAGGGTGGTCAGGGTCGGGCCGAGCAGGCCGGTGATGGCCAGGTCGCACTCGAAGGTGCGCATCGGATAACCGGCGAACAGCGGATCGACGCCGAGGTGGATGATCTTGGCGTCGGAGTTGGGGGCGACCTTGTTGGGGATCCACGGCACGTCGCAATCGACGACGATGATCAGGTCGGCGGCCTTCAGCATGGAGTCCGGATCATAGCCGAGGTTCATCGGGTGATCGGTCTCGAGGCACATGTAGCGCGGCTTGCGCTGGGTCACCGGCAGGGCGAAGGCGTCGGCGAAGGCGCCGAGCTTGGCCACGTCGCTCTCTTCGCGGCCGGCGCTGGCGGTGATGATCAGCGGGTTCTCCGCCCGGGCGATCATGTCCGCGGCTTCGTCGATGGCGTTGAGGTCGGGGTAGGGCGCGGAGGCGGTGCGATGCCGGCTCGGCGACTGGTAGCTGCGCGTATAGGGCGCGGCCAGGACCTCGCGGGGCAGGGTGAGGTAGATCGGCCCCTTGGGTTCGGCGCAGGCCATGTTGATGGCCCGGTCGATGGCGCCTTCCAGCACCTCGCCGTTGGGAAGCTGGTAGTCCCACTTGGTCATCTCGCGGACCAGGGCGCCCTGGTCGCGCAGTTCCTGGGGCCAGTGGATTTCGCCGGAACGCTCGCCGCGCAGGCCGCCGTTTTCGGTGAAGGGGGTGCGGCCGGCGGTGAACAGGACGGGGATGTTGCCGCGCCAGGCGTTCATCACGCCGCACACCGCGTTGGCCGTGCCCACGTCGACGTGGACCATGACCAGCTGCGGCTTGCCGGACTTCAGGTAGTAGCCCATCGCCATCGAGATGGCCACGTTCTCATGCGGCACCGTGACCGGCTTGGGCGTCTTGGTCCCGTTGGCCTCCGCCTTGGCGTAAGCCTCGATCAGCGGGGCGAAATCGGTGCCCGCGTTGGCGAATAGGTAATCCACCCCGCGATCGGCCATGATCGCCAGATAGGCGTCGGCCACGGTTCCGTCGACAGTCTTCGTAACCACCTGAGCTAGTCTCCCCTGGGCCCCTGACGACGCGAAGGTCGCGGCAGGTCTCACCCCTAACTTGTTGCCTATAATGCGTTTTTAATCCGGCTCTGGCCGGATTCGCGCGGCCAGCGTCACGTCTTATCGGGTGTCGTCCCCGCCTGGCGCGGGGCCGTCGCGAGCTTGCCGCAGCCTGATAGGCCGGCCGCGGCAAGCGAAGGTCCAACCCGCTCGTGGCTGGTCTCCAGTCCGTTCAACCGCGAAAAACCGCGTCTCCCTCGCGCGCCTTCGACGGCCTGGATGGCGCGCCGGCCTAGGCGGCGCGTTCGCTGGCCAGCGGCACGGGCTCCATGTAGCCGGGGAAGTCCCCGGTGTTGCCGAAGCCCCACTGGACCCGATCGGTGCCTTCGGGCCAGACCTTCGGTCGAATGGGGAATTCCTCGTGCCAGGGCCGCGGCTCGAAGTAGCCGAGCTCCTCGTCCCGCATCTTGTCCAGTTCGGCGAAGAACTCGACCCGGATGTTGTCGGGGTTGCGGTGGTAGGCGGCGATGTTGTGGCCGACCACGTGGCGGGTCGGACCGAACACCAGCGGGATCTTGTTCTCGGTGAGGTACTGGCAGGCGTCGAACACCGCGCCGCGGTCGCGAAGTTCGAAGGCGATGTGCAGCAGCCCTTCCTTCGGGTGGCGGGCGAAGTTGATCGTGTGGTGGTCTGAGCCGCAGCGCAGGAACGAGAAGCGTTCGGCGATCCAGTCGGATTCACGGAAGCCGAGAACGTCGCAATAGAACTTCGACATCTTCTTGGCATCGTTCACCCGGGTGGCCACGTGGCCGAACTTCACCGGCGTATGGCCAGCCGTCGTGGGTTTGACGGACGGCCACTCATAATCGGAATAAATTTCCACGAAGGTGCCGGCCGGATCGGTGAAGGCGATGGCGTTCCGGACGCCCGGGGTGATGTCCGAGCGCCGCTCGACCTGGACGCCTTCCTCGTTGAGCTTGGCGGCGAGCTCGTCGAGGTCGCTGTCGGGCGCCACCTGGAAGGCGGTCTTGAGCAGGGCGCCGCGCTCGTTCCCGCGCTCGAGGGCGACCACTTCCTCGCCGAACTGGGTCGTCATGAGGCAGTGGTTTTCGCTCCTGTCGACGGCCTTGAAGCCGATGACATTGGTCCAGTAGTCAATCTGCTGGTCGAGATCGGGCGTGCTGAACGTGGCGTGGGCCAGTCGCTTTACCTGGATCATCTAGTCCTCCGAGATCTTCACTGTCGGCTCGGCGACCCGTAAAGGCGGCCTTTGTCCTTGAGCCATTGACCCGCGCCAATCGTTGGCGAATGGGCAAGGGCGCCAACTATTATTTTGCCCAAAACGCCTGGGAAGGCAACGAATCTCTTGGCGCCTCCGGTCCTGCCCAGGACCCCGGGGCGACTCCGGGGCCTGGGAGGCCGAGGGCGGGCCTCGCCGTGAGAAGTTATGTGGGGTCAGCCCATCGTGTTCACAAGTTCGCCCAGACCCTCGATCCGGATGCGAATCACGTCGCCCTTGTTCAGGAACTCGCCCCTGCCGGCGCCGACCCCGGCCGGCGTGCCGGTGAGGATGACGTCGCCGGGCCAGAGGGTGAAATTGCGAGACAGATCAGCGATCTGCTCCCGGATATTGAAGATCATCCTGGAGGAGTTCGACTGCTGCTTCACCACCCCGTTCACTTCGAGCGTGATGTCGAGGTCTTGCGGGTCGGCGACGTCGCGGGCCAGGGTTATGGCGGGCCCGAGCGGGCAGGAGCCGTCCCAGTTCTTGTGCGCCACCCAATCGAACTTGAAGGGATTCACGTCAGGCAGCTGGTCGCGCTTGTTCAGGTCCCGGGCCGACAGGTCGTTGGCGATGGTGTAGCCCAGGACATAGTCGAGAGCGTCCTCCTCGGAGACCTGGAACGCCTTCTTGCCGATCACCACGGCGAGTTCGGCCTCCCAGTCGATCTTCTTGGCGCGCGGGTGCATGGCCACGATCGAATTGGTTCCGGTGAGGCAATGCCTGGTCTTCAGGAACTGCCAGGAGCGCACGCCGATCGCCTTGGGGTCTGCGATCGGCCGCCCTGCCTGGGCCGCCATCTCGGCCACGTGGTCGGAATAGTTGGCGCCGACGCAGAAGATGCCGCCGGGATCGGTGATCGGCGCCAGGAGCTTGGCCGAGGCGAGGGGC
This sequence comes from Caulobacteraceae bacterium, assembly GCA_035493955.1. Taxonomy (GTDB): domain Bacteria; phylum Pseudomonadota; class Alphaproteobacteria; order Caulobacterales; family Caulobacteraceae; genus NCED01. The sequence goes on from DATJHI010000023.1 coordinate 86,723, forward strand.
GCGCCCAGGCTGTCGGCCTTGGCGGCGACGGCTTCCAGCCGCGGCAGGTTGGCGTCCCAACCGGAGATCAGGGCGAGCATGCTGCGATCGGCTTCGCGTCCGGTCGCGGCGGCGACCTCCACGACCTTGTCCCCGACGATGAGGGCGGCGGACGGACCGGAGCCCGAGTCGATGGTGGCCAGCTGGAATTTCATGGGATTGGTCTCTGCGATGTGGATGTAGGCGAGCGGGAAATCGGGCCTAGGTCAGGCCGTTCACGGAAACAGATGGGGCCATTTGCTCATCACCTGTTCCTTCAGCTCGGGGCTGGCTTCGGCCACGGGCGGGAACTGGCGGCCCCAGGGCCGGCAGGCGTCCACCACGGCCCGGTTGTTCTCCCACGGCGGCTCGAACAGCATCGGGTCGAGCGGGGTGCTCCAGGCGCGGCGGATGTAGTCTATGTCGTTGGGCGGGTCGCAACGGGTCGACATCGCCCAGATCACGTCGTGGATGTTCGACGGATCGATGTCGTGGTCGACCACCACCACCCATCGGCCGGCGTAGGCGCCCGACTGGCAGTTGGCGGCCAGCATGCCGGCCTGCTTGGCGTGGCCCGGATACTTCTGTTCGATCGAGATGACGTTGAACAGCCGGCCGGCGCCGGCTTCGTGGCACCAGACCCCGCGGATGCCGGCCAAGCCGGCCTTCTCGCACTCGTCCCAGATCATCGCCGACTTCACCGTGGACCGCGCCACCGTGAAGTTGGAGGGCGGCCGCGACGGGATGGCCATGGTGATGATGGGGTCGTTGCGGAAGTAGACCCGCTTGATGTGGACCACGGGCTGAAGGCTGGCCTCGCTGGCGTAGTAGCCCATGAACTCGCCGAACGGGCCTTCGAGCTGGTTGTCGCCCGGATACATCAACCCTTCGAGCACGATCTCCGATCCCGCGGGGAAGGGCAGGCCGTAGAGCTCGCTCTTGATCACGTCGAAGGGGCGGCCGCGCTGGCCTCCGGCGTAGTCGTATTCGGACATCCCTTCGGGCAGCTCGGCGTTGGCGCACAGGAACAACAGCGGGTCCTGGCCGCACGAGATGACGATGGGGCACGGCTCCCCGCGGGCAAAATACGTCTCCCGGATCATCCGCCCGTGCTTGCCGGGCGAGGTCCAGATGCCGACCGTGTTCTTCGAATGCACGGCGATGCGGTAGGTGCCGATGTTGACCCAGCCCGAATCCGGGTGGCGGGTGACGCCGAGGTCCTCGGTGCCGATGTAGCGGCCGCCGTCGAGTTCGTGGACGAAGGGGGCCGGGAACCTGGTCAGGTCGATCTCGTCGTCGCGCCAGACGTTCTGGAGCACCGGGCCGGTCTCGACCACGCGCGGCGGCGTCATCTCGAAGCTGCGCTTCATCCGGGCCTTGTAGGCGCGGACGTTGTCCATGGCGTTGCGGGGTTCGGGAAGCCCCAGGACCTGGGCGAAGCGCTTGTAGGAGTTGGCGCCGCCCGAGAGGATCCGGAAGCCCTTCTGATAGCCCGGGATGTTGTCGAACAGCAGGGCAGGCTCGACGCCCGGATAGCGAGCGGTCACCGTCTCGGCCAGGGCGCTCAGCTCCAGGTGGCTGTCGGCGCCCTCGACGTGGGCCAGTTCGCCCATGCGCTCGAAGGCCGCCAGCAGATCGCGGAGGTCTTCGTGCTGCGGCCACATCTCGGAATTCGAGGAGGCCGGCGCGCCCTTGTTTGGATCACTCATAAGGTCGTGCTTTCTGACGCTGATCCCGGCGGCGGGATGGTGGCCCCGCCGCCGGGTTATGCCTTTAGCTCTGCGAAAAACCGGGCTGCACGCAGCCCCGCCGGTCACCGCGCGCGGGTGTAGCGGGTTTCCCAGTTCCTGATGCCGCAGATGAATTCTTCGATGTGGACGTCGGTCCTGCGCGGCAGCACCGCCCGCACCGTCCACGGCTTGGTGTACATTTCCGGGTCGGTGACGGTGGCCAGGATCTCCAGCGCCTTGCCCCCCGGCAGCAAGCGGAAGCGACGCTGAACCTTCAGGTTCTCGCTATGCGGCAAGCCGTTGTCGTCGAGGAAGGTCATGTCGTTGAACTGGATGGTGTCCGCCACCAGGGTCGAACCTTCCCAGTGACCGACCGAATTGCCCATGTAGGCCCAGTCCGCCTGGGGATCGGGCTTCTCGTTCATGTAGATTTGTTCGTTGACGTGGTTGTGCTCCCAGATCAGCAGCACCGTGTCGCCCTTCTGCACGATCTCCATGGGATAGGGTTCCTGGAGGATGCGCGTGGGGCCGTCCGGCAGGCAGGCCTCCATGTGCTGTCCGGCGGGCGGGACCTTGGACTTCGCGACCTCTGGGGCGTTGGCGGCGAGCGCCGCCTTTCCCGCCGCGGTCAGCGGCGGAGCGCCGCCCCCGACGATCTGCAGCGTCTTGGGCGGATGGGGGTTGAAGTAGACACCCGCCAGATCGGGGACCGAAGCCGCCCGGGCTTGTCCGTGAGCCAGGCCGAGCCCGCCCAAGATGGCGGCCGCAACCAGCAGCCGATGACCCGTTTTCATTTTGTGCGCCAAGCTGTTCTCTCCGATATATCTTTGTCAGGGCTGTTGCTGACGCGCGGCGTCCAGATTGACCATCTTGCCATCGCCGATCGCGACGCTGAGCAAATAACCGCCCGGGGCCTTGTCCCGACGCGGGTGCATGGTGAGGGTGACCTTGTCGCCCGCCTTCATGATGTTGCGGCTCATGCCAGCCCGCGTCAGGATCGAGGGGCTCGCCGATTCCAGCTCCCAGTGCTTGCCGTCCGCCATGAGTTCGAGGAAGGCGTGCGGGTTGGTCCAGTCCCATTTCACCACGGCGCCCGACAGGGTGAGGGTCTGGGTCTGGTCGAACATCGCGTAGGAATGGTGGGCGCCGGCGGGACCAGTGGCGCCCGCGGCGGCGAGAACCAACGCCGCGCCGCAGACGGTAAGCTTCCTGAGCATTGACATAACCTCTTCTATGAATTCTGGGCGTGGGTTCTCGCGCGCTCTGGCCCGGCGTTCCCAAGGGGCGCCGGGCCGACGCGGGCCCAGTCGCTTACCAGGGGCCCCAGTTGCCTACGGTCGGCAGGTCGCGGTTGTTTTCGGCGCAGCGGTAATCCCGGATCTTGTAGCCAGGCTTTACGCGGTCGGAGACCACCCGGGTCTCCCAGGGTTTTGTATAGGCGCCCGGATCGTCGATCAGCATCCGGGCTTCGAACTGTTTGCCATCGTTGATCAGGCGGAAGCGGATGACCGTGTGCAAGGCCGGGGTGTGGAAGGTGGCCGGGATGAAGGGGACCTTCTCGTTGTAGCCGATGGTGTCGACCACCAAGGTGTCGCCCTCCCAGTAGGCCACCGCATCGCCGTTCCAGGTCGGGACCGGGTTCTTCGGGTGCTTGGCCTTGTCCTTGGGCACGATCGGGATCTGGTGGACTATGTTGTCTTCCTCATGGCGGAGGATGATCTGCTTGTCGGTGACAATGACCTGGAAGGGGAAGTTGCCCTTCATCGTGCGGATCAGACCCGCGTCCAGGCAAAACTGGTGGTTGGCCGGCCAGGGGTCGCCGTCGGCGGCCGACTTCTGATAGGCGTCATAGACGGCTTTGGTCCAGGGGAGGAAGGGGATCGGCGAACCATCGGACGGCTTGGTCCCCGACTGCACGCTGAATTGGCGGTTGACCTGCCAGATACCGTCGAAGTCGGGATGAGCGGCCGTCGCCGCCTTAGGGGCGGGAGCGGCGAAGGCCGCCGTCGCAGCCGTCGTCAACGCGGCCGCCGTCAAACATGCGCTGGCCCACTTTGAAAGTCGTTTCATCCCTGTCCTCGTAGAATTTAGTGGACCGTTGCAGAGACCTGCGGCGACCCGCTCTGTTTATAGCTTCAGCTCCGGCTCACACTGGAGCGCTGACCGGCTTCAAAACACCGGGGAGGCCACAGGCTAGGCCATTATTTGTTACGCTTATTAAGCTGGCCGTCAAGCAGCCCTTGAGCTCGCAACGACACGCTTCGACCGAGCGCCGGATCGGGCTTGGGGGAGGGGCGGAGCCCCGGGGATCCGTACCGGCTGGCTTGCGGCGCCGGCGGTCAATCCAGGCCTTCGGCGCGTAGCGCCCTTTGCGCCGCGGGCCGGGCCGCGATCCGGTCCCAATAGGCCGGCAGGCGCGCGCAGCCGGTCAGATCGACCTTCATGTTCCGGGCCCAGCGACCGGTGACGAAGCTGTAGAAATCGAGGACGCTGACCGCCTGGCCCAGGAGGAAGGGGCGATCGTCCAGCAGGCGATCGAGATAGCCGAACCGCTCGGACAGGGTCTTCAGCACGAGGGGCTTGTAGTCCTCCGGCGTGTCCGGTTGGAACAGCGGCCCGAATCCCTTGTGGATTTCGGTGGCGATGAAGTTCAGGCCTTCCATCGCACGGTAGCGCCGGAAGCTCCCCGGGGGCGGGATCAGCTCGGCCTGCGGAGCCTCGTCGGCGACATATTGCAGGACCACCGCGTTTTCGGTCAGCAGCTCTCCCGACTCGAGCCTCAGCGCCGGGACCTTGCCCTTGGGATTGACCGCCAGATAGTCCGCGCCGGTCTTGGTGCGCCTGGTCTTCAGGTCCACCTTCTCCAGTTCGAAATCGAGGCCCGTCTCCAGGAGCGCGATGTGGACGGCGAGGGAACAGGCCCCGGGGGAGGCGTAGAGAATCAGCATGGCGTCCCGTCGCGATCCGGAAGGCGGGGCCGAAGGAGCCGCCGCCTCTAAAAAACCCCCGCTCCGGAAGGGGGTTCCTTCCTTGCGGAGCCCAAGGCGGAGGCTCCGTTGAGCCTTTGTCAGCACTCGCAATCTAATCTGCCGCGGCCGGACATTGCGCGACGATGGAATGCAGGGAGCGCCGCGTGAGCGCGTCAGACGATCGTGCGGTCAAAACGGCGCCTCGGCCGGCGGGTGAAGCCTTAGGAAGCGGGCTGGAGCAGCGGGCGGCCGCCGTGTTGCAGGCGACCAGGCTGCCCCATCTATTGCTGATCGCCGTTTTTCTTCGGCTTGTGGCGATGGCGGTCTCGACCCCGGTCCACCCCGACGAGGTTTTCCAGTATCTCGAAACCGCTCATCGTCTGATCTTCGGCCAGGGTGTCGTCACCTGGGAGTGGCGCTACGGAATGCGCGGCTGGTTGCTGCCGCTGCTTGCCGCCGTTCCGATGAAGCTGGGAGCCTGGCTCGCCCCCGACAGCGGCCTCTACCTGACGGCGCCGAACCTGGCGATGGTCGCCGCCTCGATGGTCACGGTCGTGGCCGCCTGGAAGCTGGGCGATCGCATCTCCCGGCTGCATGCGCAGGTCGCGGGCCTGGTCGCCGCGGTCTGGTACGAATTCATCTATTTCGCGCCACACGTGATGAGCGAGACGGCGGCGATCGCCCTCATATTGCCGGCCGCCGTTCTTCTCACCGACCGCGATCGCTGGACGCCGCTGCGCCTCGCGGGAGCCGCGGCGCTCCTGGCCAACGCCGCCGCGCTCAGGTTCCAGTATCTGCCCGGGATCGCCACCCTGGTCGTGGTCTGTTGTGGGCTCAGGCTAAGGGAATGCTGGCGGCCGCTGTTGCTGGGCGGTCTGGTCGGGCTCCTGCCGTCGGTCGCGTGCGACGTCGCGATGGGCGGGGTCCCGTTCGCCTGGGCCGTCGAGAACCTGAGGCTCAACGTCGTCCAGAACCGCTCGGCCGACTTCGGCTCGAGCGGCGCGTTCGGCTATTTTTTCGAGGTCTGGCCGCGCCTGGCGCTCTGGTCGATCCCGCTGGTCCTGCTCGCAGGGGTGGGCGCACGCCGCTACCCCGCCCTCGCCGCGGCGGCGGTGGTGAACCTGGTCGAGCATTCGCTCGTCGGTCACAAGGAATATCGCTTCATCCTGCTGAGCGTGCTGATCGCCGTGCTGCTGGCGGCGATCGGAACCGTCGATTGGGCCCTGGCGGTGGGGCGCCGCGATGGCGAGGACGTCGGGCGGCGCAAGCTGGGCTTCCTCTGCATCGTCTGGTTGCTGGCGTCGCTGAGCTGCGGTTTCGGCGGCTTCCGGTCCCAATGGATGAAATTCCATCCGGAAATGGACGCCTACGCGAAGTTGCGGGGCGATCCGGCTCTTTGCGGCCTGGCGGTCTATCGCCACGACTACTCGGTCACCGGCGGGTACGCCTATCTCCACCGGGCCGTGCCGATGATGTATTTCACGACCGAGGACACCCCCCAGCCCTCGCTCGACCTCGCCCAGGCCGCGGGGGCGGTGAACACCGTGCTGACGGCGCCGCAGCACGCCTCGGAGTTGCCCCCCGCGTTCGCGGAGGCGGGTTGTGAAGGGGAGGGAGGCGGCCGCGTCTGCCTTTATCGTCGCCCCGGGCCGTGCGCAGCGGGGAACTCGCGCTTCGCCATAAACACGGTCCTGCGGCGGCTCGACCAATAGGCTCGAGAGCGACGTCTGCTGGCGCCCCTTGCAATCCGTTGGCAATGGTCCAATCCTGCGTCTGCCCGCCCTGAGCAGAGGCGGCGGCCGGCGTCGGAAGCGTCCTTGGGCAATCCGGAGCCGAAACCAAACCTGGGGAGGTTGGAATGAAGGACAGCCAGAAACCGTACGGGGCGGCGATCCTTGCCGTGGTCGGGACGGCGTTGATGGCGTTTCCGGCGCACGCTCACCATTCGCAGGCCATGTTCGACCAGAGCAAGGACCTCACCATCGAGGGTGCGGTCCAGGAACTGCAATGGACCAATCCGCACTCCTGGCTGGTCGTCCACGTCGGCGAGCCCGGCGGCGCGAGCGTCAACTGGCAGCTGGAGATGGGGCCGCCGGGCAAACTTTCCCGCGTCGGCATGAAGCGCAACACCTTCAAGCCCGGCGACAAGGTGACGGTGAGGATCCACCCGATGCGGGACGGGCGTGCGGGCGGCCAGATCGTGACCCTGACCGGCCCTGACGGCCACAGCTTCGACGACGTCCGCTGATGGCCGCCTCAAGCAGAAGCCGCGGACGTCGCTGCGTGCTCGCGGCGGTCGCCGCGGCCGGGGCGATGATGGCCGGGGCGGCGGGATCGCCGGCCGCAGCCCAAAGCGCCGTCCACGCTCCGGGCGCAAAGATGACCCACCCGGCCGATTTCAGCGGCATCTGGAAAGTCGAGGGCCAGAACGGCCTGCGCCAGTTGCGGCCGGCCTACAAACCCGATTGGGCGAAACGCTACGCCGAGGTCCGGGCCCGGCTGGCGGTGGGCAACACCGAGGGCGATCCGACCGCCCGCTGCCTTCCGCCCGGGATGCCCAGGGCGCTGATCTTCCCGTACCCGGTCGAGCTGTTGATGACGCCGGGCCAGGTCACCGTGCTCACCGAATACGCCAACGAGGTGCGCCGGATCTTCACCGACGGCCGCAAGCATCCGCCGGAGGACGAGATCGAACCCACCTTCCGCGGCCATTCGATCGGACATTGGGAAGGCAAGACCTTGGTGGCGGACACCATCGGCCTGCGTCCCGACACCCTGATCAACGGGACCATGGCCCCCCACAGCGACAAGCTGCGGGTCGCCGAGCGGATCACCATGGTGGGGCCGAACGAGCTGAAGTGGGAGGTGACCCTGGACGACCCGGTCGCCTTCACCATGCCGGCCAGCTTCACCATCAAGCTGGTCCGGGCCGCTCCCGAGGACGAGATCCGGGAGTATGTCTGCCTGGACAGCGTCCCCGAGGCGGAGCGTAAGTTCGACAAGGCGCCCTGACGGCGGCGACGGCGGTCCGCCTCCAGACCGGGCTCCGGTCCGCGTCTTCGACCCGCCCACTACTCAGGGCTGGAGGCCGAGGACCCGGCCGGGGTGTCCGGCCACGTCGAAATAGGGGGTCTGGCCCACCTGCTGGCGCTTCAGGACGGTGACGAAGCCGTTGGCGGCGGCGGCGGAGCGCAGGGTGTCCTTGCCGGAGGCCGGAACCACGCCCCCGAGCAGGGCCTCGGTCAGGGGCCGGCCCACCTCGATCCCCTTGGCCGTCAACGGCAGGCGCAGGATCTTGGCGGCCGTCCAGGCCAGGTCGGCGTTGCTGACCGGCGCGGGATCGGCGAAGCCGGCCTTGAAGTCGGGCCCCACCGCGGCCATGAAATTGCGGGTGTCGGCCCGGCCGAACGACCCGTGGATCCCCTGACCCTGCTGGAGTTCGGTGTCGGCCACATCCACGCCGCAGAGCTCGGCCTTGGAACAGCCGGTGGAGAAGCTGCGGAAACCCACGATGATCGAGGGCGGCGGCGTCAGGGCCGATCCCTTGAAGCCGATGGCGCTGAGCGGCAAGGCGCCCGGAACCGGGCCCAGCCTGTCGTTCACGAACAGCGCGCCGGTGTAGTCCTGGCTCAGCAGGAACGCGATGATCCGCTTGGCCAGGGCGGGCTCGTCCGCCGTGGGCAGCCAGATCAGATCGGCGCCGCCGTTGGCCGCGACCACCACGTCGGGACGCTTCGCGTCCTTGCCGAGGACGGCGCCGCCCCGCTTGGGGTGGAAACCCTCCTTCAGGAGGACGTCCAGGCCGTTGGGCTCGAACAGCGGCAGGCCGAGGGCCTGGCTCAGATCGATGGCCAGGAACCCCGGCGGCAGGAAGCCGGCCGGCACGTCGGCATAGGGCATCCGGGCCGAGGGGCTGGTGTCGCTCTGTTTCGAGATGGTCGAAAAGCCGTGGTCGGCCGTGACCAGGATGTCGGTGGTCTTGTCGAGGCCGAGCGCCTTCAACGTGTCGCGCAGCCGCTGCAGGTCGTTCGACGCATTGCGGATCGCCGCCTTCGAGGTGGGGCCGTTGATGCCGGGGGTCAGCCGGTTCAGGCTGTCGCCCTGATTGTGCTGGGTGCCGTCGGGGTCGCGCGACCAGAACACCATGACGAAGGGCTTCTTCGCGGCCTTGAAGCGCGGCAGCACCACCTTGGTCGCCACCGCCGTGAACCAGTCCTGCTGATAACTGTTGGGGACGTGCACGCCGGGCATGATCGAGCTGCCCGGATCGCCGTTCAGGCCGCGGTCCAGCGCCGTGGTCGGCAGTCTGGCCCGCTTCAGCGCCGTCTTGAGGTCCGCCGACAGGGGTATCCCATCCGGAGAGCCGGTCGCGTCGTCCACCACGATGGTAGTCATGCCGTCGCGGGCGCCGACATCCTGGATCGCGGTCGGCCCCAGCTTGCCGATCGCGGCGGTGGCGTAGCCGTGCGCCCTGGCCGTCGCCAGCAGGCTCTCCTCGTTGAGATAGTCGCCGGCGAACCGCCGGTTGGCCTCGCCCAGCACGCTGTCGTCTTCATACGCAGCGATCAGGGAGCCGAAGGCCGCCGCCAGGCCTGGTTGGCCCAGGTAGACCTGGTTGCCGAAATCCCCGGTGTCGCCCAGCCGATGGCCGGTGGCGATGGCCGAGGCGTTGGGGGTGGTGAGGGTCGGGAAGAGCGAGTGGCTGTTCCGGAAGTCGACGCCCTCGCGCTGCACGGCGAACAGGGCCGGTGCGTCTTGCGCGTTCACCGCCGAATAACGCAGGCCGTCGGCGACGAAAATGACCACATTGTGCGCGGGTTGGGGGCGCCAGATCCAGGCCGCGACGGCGATGGCGACGATCAGGGCCAGGGTAGGGAGGAGGGCGAGGGAGGGGCGCATGTAGTCCCATTGGAGAGGGCGGACCCCATATGCACGCCTTTTATGACAGATGTTTTCGTGGGAAGGTTTGGAAAGTCCATCGGAAAATACGACATCGTATTGAAATAAAAGGGAAATATGAGGGAGTTCCCGCTTTCGTCCGTATAAGGGGTGGCGGGGAGCGTTGTTGGATCAGTCTCCGCCGCCATGATCGGAAACTATCCATGACGAGCCGGTTGCGTGTCGGGTTGCGCTTGGCGCTGTTGGGCGGTGCGGCCCTGGCGGCTCCGGCCTTGGCTGCGGCCCAGACGGCTCCGCCCGCCGCGACCGCCGCCAACGACGTCAGCCAGGTCGTGGTGACCGCCTCGCGGCTGAACCTGCTGGGCGTCGCCGAGACCGCGAGCCAGGGTTCGGTGACGCAGAAGGAGGTCGAACTCCGCCCGATCTATCGCCCTGGCCAGTTGCTGGAGAGCACGCCGGGCCTGGTCGTCACCGCCCACTCGGGCGAGGGCAAGGCCAACCAGTACCTGATCCGGGGCTTCAACCTCGACCACGGCACCGACATCGCCAATTTCGTCGACGGCATGCCGGTCAACCGGCCGAGCAACGCCCACGGCCAGGGCTATTCCGACGTCAACTTCCTGACGCCCCAGATGGCGGCCGGGCTCGATTACACCAAGGGTCCCTATTACGCCGCCGTCGGCGATTTTGGCGCGGTGGCCTCGACCCACGTCAAACTGGTCAACGAACTGTCCGACCAGATCGCGGTGACCGGCGGGACCCTGGGGATAGGGAACGTCTTCGCCGGCGGGACCTATCACCTGACCGACAATGACCGGATCGTGGCGGGCCTCTATTACGGCCACCTCGACGGGCCGTTCGACCACCCGGACAATTTCCACAAGGCCACCGCGACGGTCCGCTACAGCCACGGACGGGACGACGACGGCTACAGCCTGACGGCGATGTACTACAAGGGCGACGGTAACTTCACGACCGACCAGCCGCTGCGCGCGATCACGTCAGGGCTGATCGACCGCTTCGGCGCCCTCGACCCGACCGACGGAAACAGGTCGGAGCGGATGAGTCTGTCGGCCCACTACGCCACGCGCGGCGACGACTGGCAGTTCACCTCCAGCGCCTACCTGATCCACAGCCGCATGACCCTGTGGAACGACTTCACCCATTTCCTCGACGACCCGGTCAACGGCGACCAGGAGCAGCAGACCGAGGACCGCACCTCGGCCGGCGGCGACCTCGCGTTCAAGAAGGCCTTCACCGTGGGCAAGGTCGAGAGCGACTGGGTGGTCGGGCTGCAGGAGCGCTACAACGCGGCCTATATCGACCGACGCCACACTCAGAGCCGACACGTGCTGCCGACCTGCTCGGTCGACCAGGGGGACGGAACCGTGTTGCAGGTCGCGGCTCCCAACGGGGTCTGCACCGCCGACAAGGTCCACCTGTCCGACACCGGGGGCTACATCGAGAACACCACCCACTGGACGCCCTGGCTGCGCACGGTGGTCGGCGCCCGCGAGGAGTACTACTGGGCCGACGACCATAGCCTGACCACCGGTTTCCAGGGGGCGGCGCACCAGAGCCTGTTCCAGCCCAAGGGCAGCCTGATCCTGAGGCCGTGGAACGCGACCGAGCTCTATTTCAGCGCCGGCCGCGGCTTCCACTCCGACGACGTGCGCGGGGTGTTCGGCACCGTGCCGCTGGAGGGGTCGCCGGTCGCGGCCGGCCCGACGCCGTTGATGGCGGCGGCCACCGGCTATGAGGTCGGGCTGCGCACCAACGTCATTCCCAAGGTGCAGATCCAGGTCGCGGTGTTCCAGGAGGATTTCAACTCGGAACTGACCTATGACGGCGACGCCGGCCAGGACAGCGCCAGCGCGCCCAGCCGCCGCCAGGGGATCGAGCTTTCCGGCGAATGGCGGCCGTTTCCCTGGATCGAGCTGAACACCGACCTCGCCTTTTCCAGGGCCCGCTACAAGCGGGACAGTCTGGCGGTCTTCGGTCTGGACGGGCCGTTCATCGCCAATGCGCCGAGCTTCATCGGCTCGGTCGGCGCCCTGGCGGACAACCTGGGGCCCTGGTACGGCGGCCTGCAGTGGCGGATCCTCGGGGCCTATCCGATCTCGGACGGCGACGAGTTCCCCCAGGACAAGGGCTACAGCGAGATCAACCTCGACGTCGGCTACAAGGTCTCGCCACACCTGAAGGTCCAGGCGACGGTCTTCAACCTGTTCGACACCAAGGCCAATGCGGCGGCCTACTACTACATCTCCCGGCTGCCGGGCGAGCCGGCCGAAGGGGTCGACGATTTCCAGGTCCACCCGCTGGAGCCGCTGTCGGGCCAGATCACCGTGACGGCGACGTTCTGATAAGCGCGTCGGCCCCATCGGCCGCGGGAGGTCTTCAGCCTTCGGCCGCCCGCTCGATCGCGGCGACATCCAGCTTCACCATCGACTGCATCGCCTCGAACACCCTGAGGGCGACCGAGCGGTCACGGTCGGCCAGCAGGCGCGGCAGCACCTCGGGGAAGATCTGCCAAGGCACGCCCCACCGGTCGCGCAGCCACCCGCACATGATCTCGCTTCCGCCGTCGGCCGTCAGCGCGGCCCAAAGCCGATCGATCTCCGACTGGTCGGCGCACGCGACCGAGATGGATGCGGCGGTTCCATAGTCGGCCGGCGCGCCTCCGTTCAACGCCTGGAAGGCCGTGCCGCCCAGGGTGAAGTCGACGACGAGCACCTCGCCGGTCTGGCCGCCCGGCCAGGGCCCGGGGGAGCGCAGGACATGGTCGATCTGCGAACCGGGCAGGAGGGAGACGTAGAACCGGACAGCAGGCTCCGGGTCGCCCTTGAACCACAGACACGTCTTGACCTTGGCCATCCCACAATCTCCGTCCTGTTTCCTTCGCCACCATAACGCTGACGACGCGAGGCCGGAATGCGCCGGCGGCGTTTCCGGTAGACTGCAGTTTTCCGCCGGGCGACCCCGTGGGGTCCTGCTCCAGTCGCAACCAGGAACCGTCCCGCCGCGCCGACGCTTAGGAAGCAGCCTCAGCAGGGAACGTGGTCATGGCTCAGACGGTCGCAGACATGCTGGTGGAGACCCTGGTGGACATCGGGGTGGGCCAGGTGTTCGGGGTGGTGGGGGACGCGCTCAATCCCTTCACCGACGCCATCCGGCGCAACAGGAAGATCGAATGGATCGGGGTCCGCCACGAAGAGGGGGCGGCCCAGGCCGCCGCCGGCCAGGCGAAGCTGACCGGCCGGCTCGGCGTCTGCTGCGGCACCACGGGGCCCGGCGGCAATCACCTGGTCGCCGGCCTCTACGAGGCGAAGAAGGACCATGCGCCGGTGCTGGCCATTTCCGGCGGCGTGCCGGCGGCGCTGCGGGGCGTCGACTATCTGCAGGAGGATTCCCCGGACCTGTTGTTCCGCGACGTCGCGACCTACACCCAGGTCGTCTCCGCCCCCGACCAGGCGGCGCATGTGTTCCACCAGGCGATCGCCGCCGCCTACGGCCAGCGCGGGGTGGCGCACCTGAACATCCCCGCCGACGTGATCGGCCAGCCGGTCCACGGCAAGGTGGCGAGCCTGGCCACCTTGCGCCCCCGCCCCGAGGTCGCGCCCGCCCCGGAGGATATCGCCGCCGCCGTGCGGCTGATCGACCAGGCCAAGTCGGTGGCCATCTTCGCCGGCGCCGGCTGCCGCGGGGCCGAGGCGGGCCTGTTGGCGCTGTCGGACCTTTTGAAGGCGCCGATCGCCCACACCTTCCGCGCCAAGGACATGGTCGCCTTCGACGATCCGCGCTGGATCGGCGGCGTCGGCCTGATCGGCGGCGCCCCCGGGGTGGACGCCCTGCACGACGCCGAGGTCGTGCTGATGCTGGGCTCGGACTATCCCTATTCGGAATTCCTGCCGAAGGCGGGCAAGATCATCCAGGTCGACGAACGGGCCCTGGCGCTCGGCCGCCGCGCGCCGATCCAGCTTGGGATCGTAGGCTCAGTGGGGCCGGCGCTGGCCCAGATCGCGGCGTGCGTGGCGATCAAGACCGACGACAGCTTCTTCGCCAAGGCCGCCAGGGCCCGCGGGCGCTGGAACGCCATGCTCGACGGCAAGGCGGATCTTGCGCGCAGCCCGGACAAGATCCACCCGCAGGCCGTGGGCCGGCTGATCGGCGACCTCGCCGCGCCGGACGCGACCTTCGTGGTCGACACCGGCGAGGTGACCCTGTGGTCGGCCAACTGGATCCGCCAGACCGGACGCCAGCGGATCCTCGCCTCGTTCAACAACGCCGCGGTCGGCACGGCGCTCGGCCAGGCCAATGGCGTCCAGGCTCTGGATCGGGCGCGCCAGGTGATTGTCGCCTGCGGCGACGGCGGCTTCACCATGCTGGCCGGCGAGTTCATGACCAGCGTCGAACACGAGCTGCCGGTGAAGGTGGTGGTGTTCAACAATTCGAGCTGGGGGCTGGTGCACCTGGAGATGGAGACGGCCGGGTTGCCGGCGTTCAAGGGCTCCAGGTTCCCCAACATGGATTTCGCCGCCTTCGCGCGCGCCTGCGGGGCGACCGGGTTCACGGCCAGGAGGCCGGGCGAACTTGCGGAGGCCCTGGGCGAGCTCCTGGCCGCGCCGGGGCCGGCGGTGCTGGACGTGTTCGTCGATCCGACGGAGCTGCCGACCTTGCCCCACATCGACCTGGACAAGGTGTGGAGGTTCGGCCTGTCGAGGGTCAGGGAGACCGTCGCCGAGGTGATGGGCGGCTGACGCGGCCTGGACCTGCGTGGCTAGCCCTGGCCGGAAAGGTCGTCGGCGACCCCGACCCGGTGACGATAGACCAGCTCCCAGCCCTTCCAGCCCGTGAACAGCAGGATCAGGACCACGAGGCCGGACAACACCAGTTCAAGGGTGCTCACCGTGGGGACGCCTCCACGATAGCGCAGGATGAAGTTCACCAGCGCAAACACGACGGCGGTGACGTTGCCGATCGCGTGCAGCCAGGCGTCCTTGATCTGGCGGATCGCCGCGCTCCCGAGCACGTCGGTCAGCCCGGCCAGGGCCGCCAACGCCGCCATCGCCAGGCCGGCGCCGAGCAGCCACAGCGACGCGGTGACCCAAAAGTCGGAACCGGTTTTCAAATGAGCGAGATCGGATGCGAAGGTCCCCACAAAGAAAGCGATAGGGAAAGGAACAAGCATCGGGTGGATGGGGTGGCCGGCGATTTTCGCCGTACTCCTGGGGTTGGGTTCCATGTTCGTCGTCCCTGCGGAATTCCACCGAAACTCCACGTAGGGGCCTTTGGTTTCTTCGGCGCAGCGAGAGCCGCCGTCAGGGGAGGGCGCAATGCGACGCCAGCGCGCGCAGGGCGCCCGCGCCGTCTCCGCGGAACGACGAACCATGCATCAGGGCAAGGGTCGCGGGCGTCAGGTCCGCAAGCCCATGCAGCACAGCGCCGGTGTTCGGCGACATGGACATGGCGTGGAACACGTCCTCCATCGCGATCGCCGGGGCGGCGATGTCGCTTTCGGTGATCGGCGGCCCGTCGCCACCATGGGTCAGCAGGTCGCCGCAGAACAGGGTGGCGCCGGTCTCTTCGTAGAAGACGCCGGCCTCCCAGCCGTGGGGAACGTGGGGCGTGTCTATCCAGCGCACGCGCTTTGCGCCAAGGTCGATCGTCTCGCCGTCCGCCAGCGGCTTGGGCGCGCGATCCGCCAGGTCGTTCAGCGAGACCATGCACGCTGTCCGGCCGTGGACGACCTCGGCGTTCGGGGCGGCCGCCAGCCATTGGTTCAGCGCGCCGCACTCGTCGGCCTCGACATGGCCGAAACCCAGGTATCGAATCCGGGCCAGCGGGACCACGCGGGCCACGGCGGCGGCGATGGAAGCATGCATGTGCCGATGCCCCAGGTGGAACAGCAGCGGCGCGTCGCCCATGATCAGGAACTGGTTGAAGGTGAACGGCTCGGGTCCGATCCCGCTCACGGCGGTCGAGAAGCGATAGATGTCGTCGGCTATCTCGAATGTCTTCGTCTCGGCCATTTCGCGTCCCTCGCCATGACGACTCTACAGGCAGGGACGTCAGGGGTCATCCACGGACGCGGTGCCTGGCGCCGACGTCCACCGTCTAGGCGCCGATGGTCTCCAATGTCTCCATGAGACAGGCGGCCTTGTGCGGCCACAAATGAGCCTGCGAAACGAGCGCCCGCCCTTGGTCTGCGACGGCCTGCGCTTCGCCCGAGGTCAGGAGCGTGGTCACGGCTTCGGCGACGGAGATGGGGTTGCGCCGATCAAAAAAGCGAATGGCGTTCTCGTTTCCGAACTGTGATTGCAGGAGCGGACTGTAGTCGGAAACGACGGCCGCGCCATTCGCCATGGCCAAGACGGCGCGTTCGCTCGCCCCATTTGCGGCATTGAGGTTGAGGACGATCCGGGACCGTCCGTAGAGCTCGCCCAGATCCGCGAAGTCCAGGCTCTCGGCATAGGTCAGGTGCGGACGCTCGCCGAGACGCTCGCGCCAGCCGGTCCCGCAGATGACGCAGGGAAGATCGGTTTCGGCGAGCGTTTTGCCGAGCAGAAACCGGTCATATTGGCGCACGAAAAGGCCGATATTGGATAGAAGGTTACAGACATTTTCGTCGAAATTCACCTCAAGGCCGGTGTCGGCCAGGGTGGCCTGGTAGGCGGCGAACATGTCGACTTCCCGATCCGCCAACAGCCTCCCGACGACGCCTTCGATGAGGCTGTAGGCAGGGGTCCCCTTCGCGCCGTTCCACCAGACTTGCGGCTCCCCGAGCCAGCTCATGGCCACGGTGGCGAGGATCGGTCGGTCCTCGATCGGAAGCGGATCTTCCGCGACCGCCTCCACGCCCGGAACCATCAGGGCCTCGGCCGTTCGACAACCCATCGTCTGCGCGAAGCGGAAATGCGATTCGGAGGCGCAAATCTGGACGCGCTTGCGGATCGGCGTCGTGAATCGCTTGAACTGGTAAGCGGGGTGATCGACGTCCCAGCCTATCAACCCGCATCCCAAGGAGTCGTAGATCGATCGACCATCTGGCGTCCGCAGGTCCGCGCTGAAGGAACCGAAGGCGAGAACGTAGTCGATCTGGGCGTCGCGTATGGCCTGCACGACCCCATCGAGCCAATCGGCCCCTCCGAGGGTGACGAGCGTCGTCCGTACGCCAAGTTGTGCGAGCGCCTGCGCCAGGCAAACAGACATCTGTGTCGTAACATTATTGTTTGATCCCGCCCGATATACTAGAATGTTCATACGGTTTGCTCGGCCACGATTCAGTGCACTGTTATCGATATGGGCGGACGCCTCGCCCGGTCAGGCGCGCATACATCTCGCCGTGCTCAATATGCGTGTTTTTGCAGCCGAAGGTTGAGGCAATTTCGATCAATTTGCATCGACGGAGCGGCGTGGATGGATGGAGTCGAGACGATCCTTCGGCTCCGGCCGCCGGCGTTCAGCGCGCCGACGCCTCCCTCACCAGGGCCACCAGCCGCGCCTGGGTCGCGGTCGGCGCCCAATCGTCGCGGGTGCAGATGCCGATCGAACGCGCTGTGCTGGAGAGGGGGATCGGCACGACCGCGAGTCCGGATCCGGGAGAGTCGGACGGCGCCTGGCTGGCCGAGAGGAAGGCCGCGCGGTCGCTCTGCAGAAGCAGTCCGCGGATCGCGACGAAGGAACTGCATTCGATCACCCGGGCCGGCGGCTCGGCCCCGTGTTCGCGGAACAGCGCGGTGAACAGTTTGCGTTGGGTGGGGGCGATCCACTCCAGCGCCGACAGGGCGGCCACGTCCTTGGGCGGATTGGCCAGGATCGGATGACCTGCCCTGACCACGATCGACAGGGGTTCGCTGAACAGGGCCTCCTCGCGGAACCCCGGGCCGGCGGGCGCCAGGCGCAGGGCCCCCAGGATCAGGTCGATCTCACCGTGCCTTAACCCCTGCAGCAATTCGGCGTAGGCCCCGTCGATGATCCGCACCCGCGCGTCGGGGCGTTCGGCCAGGAGCCGGGTCACCGCGGTCGGCACGATGCTGGTCTCGGCCAGGGCCAGCGAGCCGATCACCACCGCCCCGTCCAGGCCCCGGCGCTCGCGGAGTTCGTCCAACCCCTGCTCGATCTCGCGCAAAGCCAGTCTAACCCAGCGGGCCAGGGCGAGAGCTTCGGCGGTGGGTTCGGTCCCGGAGGGCGTGACGCGGAACAGGGGCCGGCCGCACCGGCGTTGCAGGTCCCCGACGGCTCGGTGGACGCTCGGCGGGGAGACACCCAGCGCGCGGGCCGTGGCCGCGTAGCTCCCGTGCTCGATCAACGCCAGGAGGGCGCGCCACTCCACCCATGCGACCAGCCGGTGCAGGGGAGGGCCCTCGGCCCCCCGCGTCCCAGCGAATTCGCGCTCCCCCGCCTTCAGATAGCCGGTGAGGCGCTCGATGCGGTTGAGGAACAGGCCGCCGCCCGGCGTGGGGAACATGCCGCCCGACGTCCGCTCGAACAGCGGCTCGCCCAGCGCCGCCTCCAGCTTGGCGATCGCCTGGCTGATCGCCGGCTGCGACAGGTTGAGCTGCGCCGAGGCCCGGCGGACCCCGCCCGCCCTGGCGACCGCGGCGGCCACCTGGAGACGCCGAAAGCTGTAGAGGGGATCGGCGGCGGGGGTGTTCACCCCCCGATCTTAACAAAAACCGATCGCCCTTCCCAGCCTTTGGACTGGGGTTGAAAGGCGCGCGGGCGTTTTATCGGGCCGTGAACGACGGCGACCCCCTTCCGTTGGCTGGAGGCGCCCCTGCCGATTTATCAAGCCGTGCCGAGCGGAAACCTGAGGGCGAAAACCGGCCCGTCCGCCAGAAATCATAACGAGGATCGACCATGCGTTGCAGTTCACCAGGAAAATCTGTCCGGCGCGCGGCAAGTCTGCTGGGCGGGGCCGCCCTTGTACTCGCCGGAGCCCAGTCGGCGGCCGCCCACCACTCGTTCTCCATGTACGATCACGCAAGAACTTTGAAGCTCCAGGGCACGGTGGCGCAGTTCGAATGGAGCAATCCTCACGGATACATCGAGCTGGCGACCGCCGAGGGCGGCGATGCGAAGCGCTATTCGCTTGAGACCACGGGAATCCCGATGATGCAGCGGCTCGGCTGGACGTCGAAGACGGTGCGGATCGGCGACAAGCTCACCGCGGTCTTCTCGCCGATGAGAAACGGGACGCCCGCCGGTCTCTTGATGGAAGTGATCACTGCCGACGGCCGGACGATCCCGACCGGGGTTCCCAACCCCGGCTCCTTCGCGCGACCGGACTGACAAAAGCTCCCGAAGCGGGCCCCGCGACACAGCGATATTGGAGAAACCCCGATGCAAGAGCGCCCAGGAATGAGCCGCCCCCGCCTGCGCTGGACGAGCGCCGCCCTGATCGCCGCCATGACGGTTTCCGCGGCGATGTTCCAGCCTCTGGCCTCGCAGGCCCGGGCGGCGGCGGGGCCGCCGGATTTCACCGGTGTCTGGAGCCGGTATCCCGATCCGCTCATCTCCAACTACGTCAAGAACGCCCCTCCGGCCGATCCGCGGTTTGCGACGCCCCGGCAGCCGGCGCCGCCGCTGAAGCCGAAGTATCAGGCGATCTGGGACGCCAGGCTGAAGGAACTGCGCGCCGCGGACGAACGGGGCGAGGCCATCGCCAGCAAGGCGGTCGAGTGCCTGCCCACCGGCATGCCGACCCTGATGCGCGACGTCTGGCCGATCGAGATCCTGCAGACCCCCAAGCAGATCAACATCACCCAGGAACTCTATACCCAGACGCGGCGGATCTACATGAACGAGAAGCAAAAGCCGCTGGATGAGCTGGAGCTTGGATACTACGGCAATTCTGTCGGGCATTGGGAGGGCCAGACCCTGGTCGTCGACACCCTCGGGATCAAGGACACCGTCAGGACCATCGCCATGGCCGGTCGCGACGTTCCCCACAGCAACGACATGCGTATCGTCGAAAAGATAAAGTTCGTGGCTCCTGATTTCATTCAGGACGAGCTCACCGTGATCGATCCGGAGGTGCTCCAGAAGCCCTGGACCTACGTCACGTCATACAAGCGCCTGCCGGAGACCAGGATGGTCGAGTACGTTTGCGACCACAACAGGGAATACATCGACGCCAACGGCATCCAGAAGCGCGCCGATGCGGAGGCGCCGCCGAAATGACTCGATGGGCTGTCGCTCGGCGCGGCCGCCGTCCCAAGCGCCGGGCCCGGCCAATGGGTCCTTGGCGGCTGATCCATCACCTGCCGACCGGAGAGGAACCCCCGGCCCGCGGATCGGGTTCTCCTGGCGCGGGACGGGTGTCCCCAGCGAACCCACCAGACAAGCGGAGGTCGCCATGAAGGTGAGCGAATGCATGACGCGCGAGGTTCGTCTCGCCAATCCCGAGCAGACCATACGCCAGGCCGCCCTGGCGATGGCCGAGTGCGACGCAGGAATCCTGCCGGTCCAGGAGAACGATCGGCTCGTCGGCATGATCACGGATCGGGACATCGCCGTGCGCGCCGTGGCCGAGGGCAAGGGGCCCGACGCCAAGGTCCGCGACGTCATGAGCGCGGAGATCAAATACTGTTTCGACGATCAGCCGGTCAAAGACGTCCTGCGCAACATGAGCGAACTGCAGGTCCGCCGGATGCCCGTGCTCAACCGCGACAAGCGGCTGGTGGGCATACTGTCTCTGGCCGACGTGGCGACCAGCGGCGAGGCGGCGCGCAGCGGCCAAGCGCTCTGCGACATTGCCCGGCCCGGCGGCCAGCACTCGCAGACGCATCACTGACGGGACGGGTGGCGGACGCCGCGAGCATCGCCCGGGAGGCGCCGCTTGGTCCGTCCGCCTATTTGGCAAATTCCACGTAGAGGCCGTCGAGCCGTCCCGGGTCGGTCCAGTCGTGGAATTTCCTGAGGTCCCAACCCGCGCCCAGGTCGTCGACCTTGAGCGTGGCCAGCAGTTCGCTCTTGGGCACGCCCGCCTTGACCGCCGCGCGGAGCCGCTCGATCAAGGTGTCCAGCTTGGTGCGGTCGGCCTCGAACTCGGCCCGGCTCACGATCGCGTCGCCGTGGCCGGGGATCAGGGTGTCGAAGTCTAGCTTGGCCAATTCGGCCCAGTTCTGTTTCATGCCCATGAGGCTGCCGCCGTTCTCCCAGTCGACGTTGGGCGCGCTGGGGAACATGTTGTCGCCTGCGGCCACGACCTTCTCGTCGGGGAAATAGACGACCGAATCCGAGGCGGTGTGAGCCGGGTGGAGAGCATAGGCCGTGGCCGTGGCTCCCTTCAGCTTCACCGTATAGGTCTTGGCGAAGCTGATGTCCGGCGCGGGCGAACGCGGATCGCCGACATGGAGCTTGTAGGTCGCGACCAGCTTTTTATAGTCGTCCGAGGCGATGGTCTTGGCCCCGGCCGCCTGGAAGCGGGCGGCGTTGCCCGAATGGTCGTTGTGGACGTGGGTGATGAACACGTACTTGATCGGCTTGTCGCTGACGCTGCGGATCTTCTCCATCAGGTCCTGGTAGTAGTTGTCGCCCCCCAGCTTGGTGTCGACCACGATCAACCCGTCGTCCGCCACGCGCACGGTGACCGTCCCGCCGTTGCCGAACACCCTGTAGAGGCCCGGCTTGACCTGGTGCACGGCGACCGGGACGAAGGGCCGAGCTGCGCGCGCCGCAGGCGCAGGGGCGCCAGGGCCCGGCGGCGGAGCGTCCTGGGCCAGGACCATGGGGGCCGCGGCGCTGAAGGTGGTGAGCGCGACAGCGCCGATCAGGAATTTGAACATGAGGTCGACTCCCAATTCCGGCTCAATATTTCATCCGCAGGCCGAAGGTATAGTAGCGGCCGACCATGTCGTCGCTTGCGACCGCGGGATTGCTTGTCCCCGGAGAGGCGGTCGAGGTCCCTGGCCAGATCCGCGGGGTCTGGTTCAGGAGATTGTCCACAGTCACGAACGCCTGGATCGAATGGCCCGCGGCCTTGAAATCATAATTCAGGCCAATGTCGTGGTAGAAGATCGAGGGCAGAGGCGGGTCGGCATAGAACTGGGTCGGGTTTCCGCTTAGGGCCAGTCCGCTATAGTAGCGCATCTGCCAGTTGAGCGTCACCGCCCCCAGTTTGTAGCTTATGTCGGTGGTCACGCGATTGACCGAGAAGCTCACCGTGCCGCCATTTCCCGCCACGCCCGCGGATTGGACGAGAACCGCGGTCGGATAGGCCCGGGTCTTCATCGACGGCTGATAGGCGTACAGCAGCCGCATATCGACACGACCCGGCACGCTCTTGAGTACATCGGCTACGTCGAAATTATAGCTGGCCTCGACGTCCACGCCGTGGGTGTAGGTCTGGGCGGCGTTGATCGTATAGTTGGTGACATAGGTCAGACGGTTGGTCACCGGGTCACGGGGGCCCATCACCGAACAGACCGGAGACGTCCCGTTGGAATTGAAGCATTCCTGCAGGACGGCGGCCTGGCTTCCGTTCACGGCGGACAGGGCGTTGGCGATGTCGATGTTGTAGTAGTCCACCGACATCCGCAGGCGCGGGACGAAGGACGGCGAATAGACGAAGCCCGCCGTGGTGGTCCGCGCCACCTCGGGGACCAGGTTGGGGTTGCCGCCGTTCCGCGACAGCGTCGCATAGGACTGGTTGATGAACGGGTCGCTGACCGTGACGTTCAAGATGGCGGGCGGCGCGAACAGATCGTTCAGGGTGGGGGCGCGGATGTCCCGGGATTCCGTCCAGCGGATGCGCAGGTCGTCGGTCGGCTGGTAGTTCAGGCCGTACTTCCAGGTCCAGGCTTCGCCGCTGGTGCTGTAATTGGTGTAACGGACGGCGCCGTTGGCTTCGAGGGACTTGATCAGCGGCGCATTGGCCAGCAGCGGGAAGACCGTCTCGGCGCTGGTTTCGAAGACGTGGTTCCGGCCCTGGCTGGCGCCCTGGACATTGTAGGCCCAGACCGAGTTCAGCCCCAGCGCGCCCGCGGGCGGCTTGTTCTGCAGGGCGCTGTAGCTCGGAACCGCCAACGGATCGACGCTGCTGACCTGGGCCAGGCTTTGGCTGCGGTATTCGGCGTTGAGGGCCACCGAGACCGGCCCGGCCCAGTTATTGAAAACGGGACCGGAGACGTTGGCCTCGAAATCGTCGAGCTTGTTGACGGCCTGCCACCGGGTGTTCTTGTAGATGAAGGCCTTGGCCGCGGCGCTGACATTGCCGACGCCGAACAGGTCGACCGGGGCGCATCCGGGATACAGGCCCGCATTGGCGGTGGTGCTGACCCGGCAGACGATATTGCCGCTGGAGTCCCTGACCGCGTCGACCGCCGCGTAGAGGTTCGGATAGTTGATGTTGTTGTTGGTGCGCGAGCGCACGCGCGCTTCGCCGTGGGTGTAATAGGCGTCCCAGTTGAACTTGCTGAACACCGAACCGGTCAGCCCGGCGGTGAAGTTCAGCGCGTCGGTCATCTGGTCCAAGGTGGAGTCCTTGGCCAGGTCGCGCGCCAGGCGGCTCAGGGTAAAGCTGTTGGCCCCGAGCAGGGCCTTTTCCGTCGCCGTCAGGTACGGGTTGTCGTTGGTGATGGTGAAGGTCGACGCCGTCGCGTTGGAGGCGTGCTGGCCGAGGACCTGCGTTTCGGCCAAGCCGAGTTGCACATAGCCGGTCAGAGCGCTGGCGAGCTGGTATTCGAACCGCCCGAACGCTTGGTTGGTGCGCGTCGGCGACGTCATGTTGACGTCGGTGAAGTAGCCGCCGTCGCCGCCGATAGCGAGGTTGGCCACGGTCGTGGCCGTCCCCGGATTGAACGCCCCCAAGGATCCGTCGGGAAGGAACTGCTGCCCCCTGAACGGCCCGGTGAGGGCAAGACCGCCAAAGGAGGTGTTCGAGGTGCGAGCGTTTTGCACCAGGGTGTACGGATTGGTCTGGCTGCCCACCGGGCCGACGCCGGTGGCCCCGACATAAACCGGAATGGAGGCGGCCCACGGACGGTCTTCGTGCGCGCGTATGCCGTTGTTCTGGTAGCGCTCGGCGCTCCAGATCAGATGGCCCCGATCCGTGATGTCGCCGCCCCCGGCCACGCCGAGACGATAGGAATTGGCGTCGCCATAAGTGGACGTGCCGTACTGCGCCACCGCCTTCAGGCCGTTGAAGTGCTTGTCGAGGACGAAATTGACCACGCCGGTGACGGCGTCGGAGCCGTAGACGGCCGAGGCGCCGCCGGTGACCACGTCCACCCGCTGGACCAGCATCTGCGGCAGCGTATTGACGTCGACCAGGCCGTTGACGGAGGTCGAGGGCACGCGGCGGCTGTCCATCAGGATCAGGGTGCGCGGCAGGCCGAAGGCGCGCAGGTTCAGGAAGTTGCCCCCGAACACGCTGGGCGCGCCGCCGACGCTGCCGTTGGCGGCGGTGAAGGTGGAGAACGAGAACTGGGGCAGCTTGTTCAAGCCGTCGGGAATGCTCGACGGCGTGGTTTGCTGAAGCTGCTCGATCGGCGCCACGGTCATCGGCGTGGGAGCGGCGTAGCCATTGCGCACGATCCGCGAACCGGTGACGACCACGGCGTCAAGTTGAGCCGGCTGCGGGGCCTGGGCCGCCGCCGCGGCTGGAGCCGCCAAGGCCGGCTCCGCCTGCAGCAGAGCGCCGATGGCCGTCATGCCCAATAGCATCCCAAGGCGAGTCATGTTTCCCCCCGTTCTGACCGTTCCTCGTGGGACGGTAACTGGACATAGACGTCCTGCCCGCGTGTCCCGGAAACGAGGGCGACGGTTTTTTTGCGTCGTCATCCGCCGGAGGCTTTTGTTGTTATGGGAGCGCCGCGTCGCCGCTTGGACCCCGCGCAGGATTTTCATCGCCGCGTCAGCGCCATCAGCGGGTGCGAAGAGAGGGTCGAGGGTCGAAAGCGGCCCTGATGACCCGCTCGTTTAAGCCTTACGGATACTTGCCGAAGGATCAGGCGCGTCTTGTTAGTTGGATCTGCGCGGGTCCCGGCTCGAAACGGCCCACCACCGCAGAATGGGTGAAACCCCGGGCGGCGAGAAGCTCCAGGGCGCCCGCGACCTGCGCGGGATCGACCGCGACCAGCAACCCCCCGCTTGTCTGCGGATCGCACAGGATGTCCCGCTTCCAGTCGGCAAGGGCGTCGGCGCCATGAACGGCATCGCCATAGCTGGCCCAATTGCGGCCGCTGGCGCCCGTACGCACCCCGGCCCGCGCCAAGTCTTCCACGCCGGGCAGCACGGCCGGTCCGTCGGCGAAGAGGACGGCGGTCAGGTTCGCGCCTCTCGCCATCTCGAGCGCATGGCCGAGCAGTCCGAAACCCGTGATGTCGGTCATCGCATGCACCCCGCCTAGGGCCGCGAGGTCCGGGCCGACGGCGTTGAGCTGGGTGGTGGATGCGATCAGCGCGTCGTAGCCGGCGCGGTCCAGCCGCTCCTGCTTGAAGGCCGCGCTGAGGATGCCCACGCCAAGCGCCTTGGTCAGCACCAGCACATCGCCGGGGCGCCCGGCGCGGTTGGTGAGGATCCGGTCCGGCCGGGCCAGGCCTATGGCCACGAGGCCGTAGATCGGCTCGACGCTGTCGATGGAATGACCGCCGGCCACGGGGATGCCGGCCTCGGCGCACACCGAGGCGCCGCCGGCGAGGATGGCGCCGATGGTCTCCAGCGGCAGAACGTTCACGGGCATCCCGACGATGGCCAGGGCGAACAACGGCCGCGCGCCCATGGCGTAGATGTCGGACAGGGCGTTGGTCGCGGCGATGCGGCCGAAGGCGAAGGGATCGTCGACCACGGGCATGAAGAAGTCGGTGGTGGCGACGATGGCCTGGCCGTCGTCGAGCTTCCACACGGCCGCGTCGTCTGACGTCTCCGTGCCGACCAGCAGGCCCGGAAAGGCCGCGGCTGCCGGCGTCTTGGCCAGGATCTGCTGCAGCACCGCAGGCGCGATCTTGCAGCCGCATCCACCGCCGTGGGCCAGGCTGGTCAGCCGGACGGGCTGGAGGTTCGGGCTTGCATCATCCATGGGACGCCTTGAGGTTCGTGGATCGCGCGGCGTGGATATATAGCAACCGCATGAGACGAGTCCGATCCGAACATGGCTGAGGTTGGCGTGGCCCGGGACGCCGAGCCGGCGACGCTCGCGGGCTTCGATGTGATCATCGACGCGCGTAGTCCCGGCGAGTTCGCCATCGACCACATCCCCGGCGCGGTGAACCTGCCCGTGCTGGCCGACGCCGAGCGGGCCGAGGTGGGAACGATCTACGTCCAGGAGTCGCCTTTCAAGGCCCGCCGCGTCGGCGGGGCCTATGTGGCGCGCAATGTCGCGCGGCACATAGAGGCGGTGATGGCCGACTGGCCGGCCTCGCTTCAGCCGCTGGTCTATTGCTGGCGCGGCGGGATGCGCTCCAATTCCATGGCCGTGATCCTGGCTTCCGTCGGCTGGCGGACCAGCGTGATGGCCGGCGGCTATCGCACCTATCGCCGCCGGGTGGTGCAGCGGCTCTACGACGACGAGCCGCTTCCCAAGGTCGTGCTGCTTGACGGTCATACCGGCAGCGGCAAGACCGAGGTCCTGGGGCGGCTCCCGGCGCACGGCGTGCAGACCCTGGACCTCGAGGACCTGGCCGCGCACCGCGGTTCCCTGTTCGGCGCCTTGCCGGGGCGGGCGCAACCCAGCCAGAAGCTGTTCGAGAGCCGCCTCCTGGCCGCCGTGGAGGGGCTGGACTGGTCGCGCCCAGTGGTGGTGGAGGCGGAGTCCAGCAAGATCGGCCAGCTGATCACGCCGCCCGTCCTGTGGCGCGCCATGGAAGCCGCGCCGCGTGTCGTGTTGACGGCGCCGGTGGAGGCGCGCGCCCGCTACCTGGCGCGGACTTACGCCGACTTGGGCGATGACCCCGAGAACCTGATCGCCCTGTTGTCGCGCCTGCCCGACCCGGTCGGGCGCAAGCGATTGGAGGCCTGGACCGCCATGGCGCGGGCTGGCGACCTGCAGGCTCTGGCGGCGGCGCTGATCGAGGCCCACTACGATCCGGCCTACCGCCGGTCCGGCCGCAAGGCGGACGGCGCCGTGATAGGGGAGGCCCTGTTGACCCGCCTGGACGCGGAGGCGTTCGAGCAGGCGGCGAGGACGGTGGCGGGAATGGCCGCTTCCGTTTAAGACGGTTGCATGATCGCAGCTCGCAAGACCGGCGCCGTCCCCCAGGTCGCGACCTTCATCGTCCTCGCGGTGGCGGGCCTGCTGTATGTGAAATGGCTCCCGTACTACAACCGAGCCTTCGTCGCGGCCGCCCACCACTCGATCGGCCAGTCCATCCTGATGGGCAAGGCGGCCGCGGCGCCGGCGCCTTCGCTTGATGCGGCGCTGGCTTACGCACTGGCCTATGGCAAGGCGATCTGGCAGGCGATGGTGCTGGGGCTGCTCCTGGGGTCCGCCATCCAGGCGCTGTTGCCCGCCCAGTGGGTGACGCGGCTGCTCGGCCACAGCCGGTTCGCCAGCGCCTTGGCGGGCGGCATGCTCTCGCTTCCCGGCATGATGTGCACCTGCTGCGCCGCGCCGGTGGTTATCGGGCTGCGCCAGCGCCGGGCCGCTCCGGGCGCCGCCATCGCCTTCTGGCTCGGCAATTCCGTGCTGAATCCGGCGACCCTGGTGTTCATGGGTTTCGTGCTGGGATGGCGCTGGTCGGCGCTGCGGCTGGTCTTGGGCGCGACCATGGTGTTTGGCCTGGGGCATCTGGCGAACCGGATGACATCTGCGCAGGAGGCAGACCAGGCCGAAACAGCGCTGGCGGGTCTGGTCGAAGAACCGCAGAAGGCGCCGTTCCGGCGTTGGCTGATCATCCTGGGGCGCATGACGCTGCGGCTGATCCCGGAATATCTGGTCCTGGTCCTGCTGCTGGGCGCGACGCGGGCCTGGCTGTTTCCGGTGATCGGGCCGGAGATCGGCAACCATATCGGATGGATCGTAGCCTTCGCCGTCGCGGGTATGCTCTTCGTGATTCCCACCGCAGGCGAGGTGCCGATCATTCAGGCGATGCTGTCGCTAGGCCTGGGCGTCGGCCCGGCCGGTGCCTTGCTCATGACGCTGCCGCCGATCAGCCTGCCGTCCTTGGCGATGCTGGCCCGGTCTTTCCCGCCGCGAATCCTGGCCGTGGTCGTGGCGGCGGTCGTCCTGTTCGGGATAGCCGGGGGCGCAATAGCCGTCGGCTTGGGCTTCTGAGCCTCCGGAGGGCGCCGTCAGGCCCAGCTCGCCTGCACCTTTGGACGGCCGGCGCTGAGATTCTCCGGCTACCGCAGCGCGCGATCTCAGGCCGAGGGGCGAAGATCGGAGCGGGCCAGGCCCTCCTCGCCGGCCGCCGCCCGCGGCGCGCGCCGGTCGACCCGTCGGCCGCGCAGGCTCGTCACCGCATGGCAGATCACTGACAAGAGAAGGAAGACCGTCAGAAGGATGGCGTTGAACGGGCTCTTGGCCGCCGCCGCGCCGCTCAGAATGGTCGGCAGGATCGCCAGGGCGAGGGTCGAGAACAGCAACCCGGCCGCGTGCCACCGACGGTCGCCTCGGCTCTTGATGACGTTGCCATAGATGTAACAGCCGAAGCCGGCCAGGGCGCCGACGGTGCTGATGATGCTGAGGACGTGGATCGTGATCGACATGGCATGGTCTCCAACGGATGCCGGATCTAGGGCAGCGGCGTGGATACGGTGGTTGAGTAGCTGATCGGGAAGCTGGCCAGGGACGGGACGCCCAGGGTGGTGCTGTAGACTCCGGTGAGGTTGGCCACCTTGCTCCCGCCGGTGGTGTTGATCTGCAGATTGACGGTGACGTTGGGGTCGGCCATGCCCTGGAGCGTATTCTGGACCATGGTCTGCAACGCCGGCTGGGTAAGCGTGGGGTCCAGAAGCAGGGCGCGCGAAGCCTTTTCCAGGGCGAAGCGCAGGCTGGAATTGCAGTGCTGGGCCCAGCCGAACTGGACCACGCAGAACACCATGGCGACGAAGACGGGCAGGACCATCGCGAACTCGACCGCCGTAGCGCCGCCGCGGTGGCGAAACAGTCGGGTGGGGGCGCGCCCGATGCGGTCAGCGGACACGGACCACCTTCTGTTCTGAAAGCGGGATGCTGTTGACTCCGTTCGAGGCCGTGGCCGTGGCGCTCAACGTCACGTAGACGGCCGGCGGCGTCGAGCCCGAACACAGCGTTCCGCAGGCCGCAGCCACCCCGGCGCACTGGCAGATCCGCTGCACCGACACCGCGGCATTGGCGGGAGGGGTGGGCCAGGACTGAAGCATCAGGCTCTGGGCCGTCGGATCATCGGTCCCGCCGTTCATGTAGTAGGTCGAACCGGCCTTGAGGGCGAGGCGCATGTCCTCGATGCGGGACGCCGTCTGCCAGACGCTGAAGGCGACCAAGGCCAAGGCGGCGAGGACCGGGGCGACGAGCGCCATCTCCACGGCCGCTACGCCCATGGAGTCGCGCAGAAGGCCGCTCAGGCGCTTCATCACGCTATTCCACCAGCTTCACGCCGCCCGGAATCGGGAGGCTGTTGAAACCCATGGCCGTACAGTTCACGCTGATGGAGGTGTTGCCCGACCATTGCACGGTAGAGGCCACGATCTGGGTGCAGCCGTTCTGGCCCGAAAAATTTCCCAGGTAGCTGAGGTCCTGGCTTGGGAAATAGATCACCCCGGTCATGTGTGATCCGGCCGTGCCGTTCAGGGTATTCGAGCCGCTGGCGGACCGGTCGCCGAACAGCAGGATTCCCGAATAGGGCCCCGTGGTCGGCGCGCTGAGCTGCACCACGGCGTTGCCGTTCATGGTCACGTGGGCGCCGCCCTTGAGGTAGAAGACCACCCCGCTGCCGGTCACGTTGGCGTTGGCGTTGATCTTCAGATCGCCACCGCTGACGATATAGACGCCGGGGTTCAGGGCGACCGTCGAGTTCAGGGTCATTCCGTTGCAATAGACCCCAGGGTCCAATACCGAGCCGTTGTCGTTGTTGCAGCCCGAGCCGGTGGGCGCCGGCAGTCCGGCGTAGGGATCGGCGACCGGGGGAGCTTGGAGCATCGGCGCGGCGCAGGCGGTCAGGGTCATGCCGGAGGTGGCTGACACCCCGCCGCCGCTGACGGCGCAATCGGCCCTCATGGTGCTGGAGCCCTGCACATTGATCGCGTCCGAGGCGATCGAATTGGCCATGACATCACAGCCCTGCAGGGTCATGGACGCTGAGCCCGAGACGTTCAGGGCGCGCGACGCCGACGGCGCCAGGGCCAGCACGCAAGCTGACCCAGCGGTCTGGTAGGCCGCCACCGAGCGGGCGGTCATATGCACCGGCGTATTGGAGAAATAGGCGGTGAAGAAACGCTGTGCGTCGGCCTGGAGCACGACCTCGACCGCATTCCCCCCTGTATAGGCCCCCGAGGTCGGCGGCGCCTGCACCGCGATCGCGCCGCTGCTGGTGTCGAAACCGTTCTGGGTCGCTCCGGCGGTCGCCGCCGCGGTGATCGCGGCGAGGTCTGCTCCCGAACGCTTCACGATCGCACCAGCATAGGCAGCGGCGTCGACTGCAGACTGCATCTGCAGGCGTTTGTACTCCCAATAGCTGGTCTCGACGCCGAAACCCGCCCCGCCGATGATCACCGGCAGGACGAGCGCAAACATGATGGCGACGTTGCCCCTGTTTGCGCGCAGCCAATGTGACAATCGGAGGCGCCCCATAAGCTGAGTTTCGCCATGCAGGATAAATCTCTGGATAAGAAGGACGCTTACCCGTGCATCCACCATATCGACGGCTCCCGCGTGGGTGCGCGGAGGTGCGCGCCCGCAGCGGAGTTGCAGGTGGAAAAGGCCACGGAAGCGCCTCTGGTTAAGGCTGACGGACGAGCCGATCAACGGACGGTCCTGTCGGCGGCCGCCAGATTCTTAACCGTGCGGGGCGATAGACTGTAATTTGGAGTTATCGTGCGGCTGGTAGAGCGCCTTCGGCGCAGCATGTGAAACGGATATGATCGAGGGACGCCCCTGGGAAAAGGCCACGGCCATGTCGATTGAAGCTGATCGTCGGTCGAGCGACCAAACCGCGAGCCGCCGCCGCGCGCTGCTCGCGGGCAAGATCGTGTTCGACCATGGCGCCCGATCGCTCGACTGCACCATTCGTGATCTGTCGGAAACCGGCGCAAAGGTTCGTCTGGCTGGTCCGGAGCTCTTGCCGGAACGCTTCTACTTGATCGAGTTCCGGCACGGCGTGGCGTTCCAGGCCAGAGTGGCGTGGACACGCCCACCGGAACTCGGCCTGGAGTTCATGGCGTCACACAAACTTGACGGCGCCAGCTCTGGCGAACTGGCGGCCATGAGGCGGATCTGGATGGAGCACGTCGCCCGGTAAGGACCGGAGCGCGCGTGGGCGTGGCCCACTTTGTGGCGGTAATGACTGTTTGCGCCAAGGGATCTGGAACGCGCACAGCGGCTTGCTCCTGAATTTCACAGGCGGTTCTGGCGTTCAGTCTGTTTCAGGGATTCCCGAGCCCGGCGCCGGCCGGGTGGCGGTGTCGGCAGTCGGGTAAGAACTCACCTCCAAGGTGGCGCTAGGCAACGCCTCTCTGCCCAGCAGGCGTATCTCGTACGGAATAAATGCCCATTATCGACCAAGGCAAGATGGGATTGCACGCCAAAGACGCAGATCATCCAGGTCCCCGGGCGCGACCCAATAGATCGAATAGCCCTGGCGAGTTTCCCGGCCTTGAAGAAATGCGTGAACCACGTCCAACAATATAATCAAGGCGTGAACGCCATCCCCCCCCCACCGACTTCAAGCTGTTTAACAAAATACTTGCAATCCAGGTTCGCACAGGCCCACCAGTCCCCCGGATTCCCTTCTTTCTCCTCTGGAGGAAAAAAAGAAATTACGAGTTCTGAATACTCAAAATCACCGGTAGCTTGGTTGAGTAGCTGCTCGGCGTCCTCCAAATGGACGGGCAGGGGCATGACGCAGCCATAGCATGCACGAACATTTTTGCGTCGCGATGCGTTGAATGAGACGCTGGATCGCGGTGGCGCATCGACAATGCGCTAAGCTTAGTGACCGTGTCGCCCGGGGGCATTACGATCTCCTATACATTTCTTCGCCAATGCCCGGCCATGTAGGGTGTTCGGCTAAGTCCGTTAGTCACGCAAAGCCCTGGGGAATTCGCCGGCCCTTTCCGGCGCTTGCGAAATCGGCTCAGAGAGAGCCGACTAACCACGGCCGGGTGGCGGTGGACGCAGTCGAGCTGCGGCCTTTCTCCCGACATGCCCGGCACGCCCTCATGGTGCTTCACGGCTGATGTTGACGTTTCCGCCGAACATCCGAAGCATTTGGGCTATCGCCTATAAAACCTAGCGGGTTCCTTTAGCGATCCTGTCCCGAGCGGCGACCATGTCTCCGCCAGCCTTGTAGAGGCAGATTCTGAGCTTTCGCTCGTGACTGCCGAAATTCACACATCCAATCTAATCGAGGAAGCACCTATGGCTATGCCTTGGGACGAATACGCGCGCGCTGAGTGGGACGATAACGCCGATCCGGGACCGCTGGGCGGAGCAGATCCTTCGGTAAATTGGCCATATTACAATCAACTTATCGGACTCGCTGGCCAGAATTGGCAAAATTTCCAACCCGATAGCTCAAATCTATCGACCTCTTCTCCGAACAATTCGCCGTTAGACGGAAGTGATTGGCAATCGGGCGTTGACAACAATGGCGCTGACCTGATCCAGGGAGGGCTGGGTTATCTTCCCCTAGCCGCGCGAAGCCCGGATGGCTCTTCAGGCGCTTTCGATCCCGCGCAGCCTTGGTTGGGAGCTAATCTCGATCGCAATCCCTGGACGCCGAACACTCCCTTAGAACTGACTCCGCTCGGCAATCCGGCCAATCCGCGCCTTCGGAGGGAATGGGAACGCCAGAACGGTCGCCCATGGCCGCGCGATCCGAACACGGGACGCAACTACGACGTAGCTCACAAGAAAGCGCTTGCTGACGGTGGTACAAACACTGTCGACAACATTCATCCCATGCACCCTGACGCGCACGTCGCTGAGCACATGGCGAATGGCGACTATTCCAGATGGGCGCTTCGTCCCGGCATCGCCAGGGCGTTCGGCGGTACTGTGGCCAGAAGTCTGGATTTTTTGGCTATAGTTCCGATCATCACGGGTGTCATGTCTGGCCGTATCCGCACAGACACTACGGAGCACTTCCTGAACGACATCGCTGGCGTGCCCAGCAGCGATGATCCGGTTGAGCCGCTCGAGGCCTGATGATTTAGGCCTCATTCGCCCCGGCTTGCCTTGACCAGCGGCGTGTCCAAAATGGCGCGATGAGCGCCCCTATAGACATCTCGACATTCCAGCTCGAAGCCGACCCCGATCAAAATCCCGAGGATTTCGAAGAAGAAATCACTCTGCTTGAGGACCTGCGAGGCGACGCCCGTGCCTATGTCGAATCCCGCCCGTGGGCTCCTCCCGTGGCCGAGCTGTTGCTAGCATTCGGTGTTGGGGGAATCCTCGGGCTTTTCCTCGTTCGATTTGCCCATGACATAAACGGCGAAACCGAACGTTGGATTGTGGTTGGCGATCTTCCCTGGATGAATTTCGAGACGGAAAACGCTCCCACGCCTGACGTGGCCCTCCGTCTGTACTGCGCAATCTGCGAGGACTGGGCAGAGAATATTCTGAAGGGAAGAAGTTTGACCGATAGCTACCCCATCCCTGTCGACCCGACAAAAGAGCATGCCGATATGCTTATGGGGCGGGTGGAATTCATTCGCGATAAAATCGTCCCCCTGGCCGCAAGTCGAACCGCTTCGAAGTCGATTAGTGGCGCCTTCTAGCCTTGGCTGCTCCCGCTGAGGGATCACTCGTCTCCAACCGGAGCCGGCCCAAACTCCACCAAGGGTTTTTTGTGACTGCGCCAAGTGGACGCAGTCTAGGCGTCACTCCTCCCAGACGGAGCCGGCTCAAACTCCACCAACGGTTCGTTGTGACTGCCCCAGGTGGACGCAGCCGAGGCGTCACGCCGCCCGCCACCGCGCCGCTGAAGGGTCTGGTGTTCGATCAGGACGGCGATCCCATGAGCCCGACCGTTTCCTACGGTCAGTCTGGCAAGGCGTTCCGATATTATGTGTCGACGTCCCTGCAGCAGGGGCAAAAGCGCAGGCCCGGCACGATGCGGTCCGCCGGGTCTCAGCGCCACAGCTCGAGGCGCTCATCGCCGAGCGGATGCACCGACTATTCTCTGTAGGGGATTGGACCGACATGCGCCCGCTGCTGACGCGGGTGGAGCTGCTGTCCCATTCGCTGCACCTCTCGATCAAAGGCGAGAGCTTGTTGGGCGCGCATGGGTCGAACAGTGCAGCCGTGGAGGCTCTGATCAGACGCCTGGAGCCGGACGACCAGCTAAGGATCGAGCCAAAGCAGATGCTCAGGCTGGTCATCGCCATGCGTCCGGTCTTCCGGGGCGGCCGCACATGGCTGGTCAATCCGAGCGGCGCCGGCGTGGTCAAGAAGCCCCGCACCGATCCTCAGCTCGCG
This sequence comes from Caulobacteraceae bacterium, assembly GCA_035493955.1. Classification (GTDB taxonomy): domain Bacteria; phylum Pseudomonadota; class Alphaproteobacteria; order Caulobacterales; family Caulobacteraceae; genus NCED01. The sequence continues at coordinate 120,898 of DATJHI010000023.1, forward strand.
GCCGGACTGCGTAACGCCCACGCTTGGCTTGCTCAACACAGCGCTTCGCCGGGCGCCAAGCCGGAGGTCCTCCGGGACGCCAGCTGCCCAGACGGGAGCTATGCCCGCCGGATCGTGCAGCTCGCGTTCCTGGCGCCGGACATTCAGAAGGCCATTATCGAAGGTCGTCAGCCGCCCGGATTGACCATGGCGGAAATGCTGGCTCGTGGCGTCCCGCTCGCCTGGCCCGATCAACGTCAGAAGTTCGGGTTTCCCAGTTAGGGGCGGCGATTACCCAGTTTCGGCTGGGGAAATTCCCAGTTTATTTTCCCGAAAACCGCAGCTTGGCGGGGCTAAGCGCCCTAATTTGCGGGGCTTCCGCGCGAGCGGATCGCCGCGCCTGAGCTGCTCGTGCGGTAAATTCCCAGTTATTTCCCAGTTTACGGGAAACCGGAGTGGATCGCGTCGGCGCAGAGACGCGCGGCCAAAGTCCGCCAAAAGGCGGGCCCTTTGAGCTTGGTTCAGGAAGAGCAACACCGGTTTGGCGGAGAATTCGCCGGTCGGTTCCGGCGCTTACAATGCCGGCCTCAGAGAGAGCCGACTAACCACGGCCGGGTGGCGGTGCTGTCAGTCCAACGCCAACTTGTCTCCACTGCACGCGGCTGTCGCTAGGCGGGGAGGGGGTTAGGTTGCGGGGGACCTACACTCGGCCAGGGCGGCTGAGTGTACTCATCTCGGCTGACGAGATGGCGCTCCTGGTTGAAGTGGTTGTGGACGGAGCCGTGGACTGACGTGAATTTCTGAAGGGTCTTCATCCTGCGGAATCTAGCATCGCCCGCTCTCGTCGTCGGAAAGGCTGGTGGCTGTTCTCGGCTCGGTTATTGGTCCAGCGGCCCACTTCTTGACGGTCGGCGTTGCCGATCTCCTTCAGGGCTGCCTTATAAGACCGCAGGCCGTCGGTGGTCACGGCCTTGGAGCGCCCATGCCGCTTCATGACCCGCTTGCGCCTTATCTTGGAGGCGAACATCGGTCCGAACCGGTTCCACCATAGGCGCACCGTCTCATGGCAGATGTCGATCCCCCGCTCGTGCAAGAGGTCCTCCACGTAGCGTAGCGACAGCGGGTACTTCACGTACATCATCACCACAGACGGATCACCTCCGGCGAGGAGTCAAACCAGCGACCTGTTCTATGTCGGTGCTCCTCTTGGGAACGGCCGAGGCGGCCCCAGGTTAATACTCCCAGCGCCGCGCTGGCGTCGGAGATATCCACGTCATGCCGGTCATCACAATTCCACGTATCCTGCTGTCGCTTCTGTCATGGGCTCTGCTCGCCGGCGCAATCTATCTGTTGTGGAGCTGGCACCAAGGACACGACCTCCGGCTTGCGGACGGGGCCGTGCGGCGTGTGGAGGGCGATCGATGGCGGCTCTATTCAGGGTTAGGTCTACTGGCGTGGTCATTCTTGGGGCGGTTCGTCGTTCTGAGGGTCATCCCCGCGGGTAAGGACGAGCCTCGCGAAGAACGGGCTGCCGCAACGACTGTCGCAGCTCCGGATGGGTCGCTTATCCACGTTGAAACCCTAGGCGCCGTCGGAGCGCCAACGCTCGTGCTGACGCACGGCTGGGGTCTGAATGCGAACGCCTGGTGGTATGCCAAGCACGCCTTGGCGGCTCGCTTTCGTCTCGTGCTCTGGGACCTGCCTGGCCTGGGCCGCTCAAAAATGCCCGAGGATGGAAAAATCACCATCGATCGCTTCGCCGAAGCGCTGGGAGCGGTCGTCCAGGCATCTGGGCCAGGACGGGTGATCTTGGTCGGGCACAGCATTGGTGGAATGGCGACCCAAACCTTCTGGCGGGCGTGCCCACAATCCCTGAGAGCTCAGATCGCGGGCATGGTGCTTGTCGATACCACGTACGAAAACCCCATAAGGACCATGTGGCTCAGTCCACTGTGGCGAGCGTTGCGCTGGCCCGTCATCGAACCCTTGTTCTGGCTGACGATCGCGCTCTCGCCGCTGGTCTGGCTTGCCAGTTGGCAGGGCTACCTTAGCGGCTCGAACCAGCTAGCCATGCGCCTGACTGGTTTCGGTCGGTTCGCAACGCGCGGCCAAGTGGACTTCACGGCCCGCCTGGCTTGCAAGGGATCTCCCGGTGTTCAGGCTAAGGGCAACCTCGCCATGTTCCGGTGGAGCGTGACGGAACTCCTGCCGGCCGTCGATTTGCCGATGCTTGTCCTGACCGGAACCAAGGATATCGTGACCCTTCCCAGCGCGAGTGAACTGATTGCTGACGCCGCGCCGCAAGCTCGAATCTTCAAGGTTCAAGGCGCCGGTCACATGGGCTTCATGGAGCGATCCGAAGCCTACAATGGCGCGATTGTCGAATTCGCCGATGAGGTCTTCGCGCGCAAAGCTATCGAACGTTCGATCGCGGACTGAGAGGACCCAGGCTCTTACCCAACAGACCTCGCGAGAGCGACGACTGAGTTTACCGCCTCGAAATGACCGCGCCTATGGCGGCGATGCGTTCGACGTTCTCGTAGCCCGGCGCCGACAGTTGGTCGCCAAAGATGTCCGGATCCAGCTCTTCGTATTTCAACTCGAACAGTTCGCCGTTCAACCGACTGGTCAATGCCTCGCGAAGGCCGTCCACTCCGTTCACGATCGCTGAGCCAGTGTAGAGAATGAAACGCCCCTCTGGCGCGAGCTGTTTTGCGGCGGCGAGGGCCCAATTCAGGGACAGTCTGGCGCCCTTCATGTCGCCGCCGTCCCGGTAGGTGCGCCCGCTGTCCCCGGCAATGAACGGGGGGTTGGCGATGATCAGATCGGCCTCCTCGGGTACGGTGGCGAGACCGCTCCCAAGTCGGTAGTCTCCGGTCAAACCCCCGGCTTCCAGGTTCATCTGTGCGGTCGCGAGCGCCACCGAATTCACATCGGTGAGGATCAAAGACTTGGCTCGACCCGCCCTCGCTGCGACCACAGCGCCAGCACCCGATCCGGCTCCGATATCGATGACGCGCTCAACCGTGGTCGAACCGATCACCTGGCGAAGAAAGCGGGCAAAACGGTACGTATCCGGCCCAAAAAACACAGCGTCGTCAGAAGAAGGGGGGAAGGCGGCGTGGAGGAAAAGATCCTCCCCGAGCGACGCGACCCGATAACGCGACCAATAGCCTGCTTCGTCCTCTAATAGGCCATCGGAGGCTCGGAGCGCGTTAAATAGGTCTAGCGGAAGTACACCCGCCGAGAACGGAAGGCTCCAACCGAAAATATCCCGGATGTCCGCAGCGCGTGTTCTTCCTGGATGTTGCAACACCTTCCCATGTGTTGCGGGGGTGGGCGTTACAAAGCGGTAGTCCAGCGCCTTCAGAATGGTCAGAACCTGCACACCCGCATCATGGCTTCTCGATCCCACGGCGGCTGGATTGATCGAGCTGTTCGGTTTCATCGCAAGCTCCCCTGGCAAAAGGAGCTCCAGCGACATGGACCGTCGTTAGAGGGTTCGTACATCGATCGCGACGTGACCTAGGGCCCCGACGGTCCTTGCTGGCCTTCGGCATCTTCGAACGTCGCTTTCAGGCCAATTTCGTTATGGCGTCCCTGATCGAATTCCAGGTCCGTCCGCAAGGCCGAGCGGCGGGCGGCGGGGGCGTAATCCGCCGTGGCATAGGCGCCGCCCACAACGTGGGTCGCCGGCGCGACTGGGTCGTCGCTTGATATCTGCGGAGGCCCGCCATGGTTTGGTTGGGTGACTCCCTTATCGGGCGCGTCGGCTTCGACCTCTGCGCCAGCTTCGTTCTTCATGGTGGGATCCCTCCAATTACTTGTGGTTTGCTACGGTCAGTTTCCGCGGGAGTTCATGTGTTCCTCGGGTTTCCTGCGCGGGCAATGTAGGGCGCATAACGCCCGAACGCATCGTGCAGAAGGCAGGGGCCCACCGTGCTCCCCAGTCATCCCAAGGGCTTCTGATAGATTTCAGCTTTGCTCCCCATCGTGGCAGGGGCGTTTATCGCGGTCAGATGTAGCTCAAAGAGCGCCAGGCCCGCTCCGTCGGCAACCCGGACCGACCAGGGCCGGCCGTCCCAAAACCCGCCTGTTCCGTCCGCGAGCATGTGCCCGGCCAAATCCGCGGCCTGCCGGCGCGCTTCAGTGAGATTGGGCAACTCACGGCCGTCTTCGTCCCTGTGAGCTTGGCCGTCGTCGATGTGGAAAAAATAGAGGGACATCAAGCTCTCCGTGCTTGGCAGGCGTCGAACGGTTCTCATTCGCACCGGTTCCCCCCTTTAGCCCCGTTTGGTCTCCATTTTTCCTCGTCGGCCCCGTCGCCGTCTGATCTAGCCGCAGAAAACGCTCGCCTGCGCCGTGATAACGACCGGCTGCGCATGGAGCGCGACGGGACCCTGCGTCTGACCATCGGCATGCGGCCGATGTTCCGCGGCGGCCGGACTTGGCTGGTCAATCCGAACGGCGCTTCCCTAGCCGCCAAGGCGCGGGTCGATGCGAGCTTGGTAGCCGCACTGAGAAAGGCCCACGCCGGGCTTGCCGCCCACAACGCCATCCCGTCCGCCGATCGGGCGGTGCTGCGTAACGCCACCAGCCCGGCCAATTCCTACGACCGCAAGCTCAACGAACTGGCATTCCTGGCGCCCGACATCCAGTGGGCCATCGTCGAGGGCCGCCAGCCCCCCGGGCTGACCGCTCAGCAGCTCATGGACCGGGGCGTGCCCCTGGCTTGGGCCGACCAGCGCATCGCGTTTGGATTTCCCAGTTAGGCCGCGCCATTTCCCTGTTACGGCCGGCGTAAATTCCCTGATATTTTTCGGCCTAAATCCGCACCTTCGATCTTAAGTGGCGGTTTTCCCCTGGGAAACTTCAACGGCCGTAGTGCGGCCGGCGGCGTTTCGCGAAAGATTCCCTGCTGTTTTCCCTGTTAGCAGGGAAACCGGAGTGGCCATTCCGCATCAGAGACAAGGCCCCAAATAGCCCCGAAAATGGCCTGAAACCCAGCGGAAAACGGGTGGCCTACACCGGTTGCGCCGGGAAATAGCGGGGGAATGTCGGGGGTTGCGAAGCGCCGCCGGAGAGAGCCCGGCAGCCTAAAATCGTTGGCGGTGAGAGTGGGATTCGAACCCACGTTACGGTTTCCCGTAAACACGCTTTCCAAGCGTGCGCCTTCAACCACTCGGCCACCTCACCATATCCATGAGCACGCTAGGCGGGCTCGCGGAAGCGGGGGAATATAGCGACCGATCCGTTTGCTACAAGCGCGGAACGGCCTCTTGGCAAAAGGAGTTGAAAATCATGCTGTTCGGCCTGAAATCCTCAGAGATTCCCACCGCCGACCAGGCCCTGAAGGGGCGTCCCGACCCGATTCCCACCGCCCAGACCCATTTCGTGAACGGCCGTTCGCTGAAGGGACCTTATCCCGAGGGTTTCGAGTCCGCGATCTTCGCCATGGGCTGTTTCTGGGGCGTGGAGCGGCTGTTCTGGCAAATCCCCGGCGTCTGGGTCACCGCGGCGGGCTATGTGGGCGGATCGACGCCCAATCCGACCTACGAAGAGACCTGCACGGGCCGCACCGGCCATACCGAGGCGGTGCTGGTGGTCTATGACCCCGCCGTGGTCTCCTACGACCAGCTGTTGAAGGTCTTCTGGGAGGAGCACGATCCCACCCAGGGCATGCGCCAGGGCAATGACGTCGGCAGCCAGTACCGCTCGGGGATCTACACCACCACGCCGGCCCAAGCCGTCGCCGCCGCCGCTTCCGCCGCGACCTATGCCGCGGCGCTGAAGGCCAGGGGCTATGGTCCGGTGACCACCGAGATCGCCCCCGCCGGTCCGTTCTATTTCGCCGAGGGCTATCACCAGCAGTACCTGGCCAAGAACCCGGGCGGCTACTGCGGGCTGCAGGGGACGGGGGTGGTCTGCCCGGTGGGCCTGGGGGTCGGCGCCTAGCCTTCTTCACCCGTCCAGCCCGGGGTCTCCAGCAGCAGCCGCACCCGTCGCACGGCCTTGGCCGCGGGCGAAAAGGTCTGGCGCCAGGCCAGGAGCAGCACCGCGCCCACGGTCGTGGCGGCGAAGGGAACGGGCCCTGCCAGCCAGGCGGTGGCGGCCAGGGCGAAATAATAGCTGCGCACCCCGGCGTTGAAAGCGTGCAGCGCCGGGTTCAGCACCGCTGAGGCGGCCTCGGCATAGGCCTTCATCAACGGCGGCGGCCCCTCCAGGGGCGCCGCCCCGATCACCGCCACACCGTAGTTGAGCTGGCGGATCGACCAGATGAACGCCAGCAACCCGCGGGCCAGGCAGACCGCCACCAGCGCCAGCTTCAACCCGAACAGCTGCGGCGGGGCGTGGACCAGGAGGGGCGAGGTCTCCAGCTTGCGATAGGCGTTCTCTCCGCCGAACAGGGCGCCCGCCGCGGCGGCGATCAGGATCAGGTTGGAGGAGGCGAAGAACGAGGCCGTGCTCAGGGTGTGGCTGACCAGTTGGCTGTCCAGCAACCGGAAGCTGGGACGTTGCATCATCTGGCCCATCCAGCTGCGACGCACCGTCACCATGTCGGCGTTGATCAGCTGTTGCCCGCGCGCCAGGGCCCGCAGGATCGGCTCGTAGGCGACCCACGCCACCAAGAACAGGGCCAGGGCGCCCAGGTCGAAGGGGCGGGCGGCCACGAGGTAGAGCTGTTGCATGGCCCGCTCCGGCGTCTGCGGCCGACTCGGGCCGGCGCCGTCATTCTACAGCGCGGCGCGGTCCCGGTGCAGCTACCGCCAAAATGCCGACATTTGTTACTGCGCCTATGGTTCTGAGGACTAAGCTCGGGCCATAACCACCGGAGTCGACCTGCGGTGAGGGCGCAGCTGGGAGGTTGAGGTGCTGGAAGCCTATCTTAACAAGCTGATCTCGGTCGGCGATCTCACCGTCATCCAAGGCGGCAAGGCGACGACCTACGGCGACGGGACGGGGACCGAGGTGCGCGTGCGGCTGGGGCCGGGGGCGGCGCTGAGGCTCGCCCGCAGTCCCGAGCTGGCGGTCGGCGAATGCTACATGGACGGCTCCCTGGCCCTGGAAGCCGGCGACATCTACGACCTGATGGACCTGGTGGGACGCAACATCGGCGACCGCCCGCACCCGCGGACCCTGCTGTGGCAGGCCCAGCTCGCCATCAAGCGCCGGATTCAGCAGGCCAACGACCGGCGCAACGCCCAGCGCAACGTCGCCCACCATTACGACCTGTCCTACGACCTGTACCGGCGCTTCCTCGACCCCGACATGCAGTACTCCTGCGCCTATTTCCCCACGCCCGAGACCAGCCTGGAGGAGGCGCAGGTGCTCAAGAAGGCGCACCTTGCGGCCAAGCTGCTGCTCGCGCCGGGCCAGAAGGTGCTCGACATCGGCTGTGGCTGGGGAGGCTTGGGCCTGTCCCTGGCCGAAGCCGCCCCGGAAGCGCAGATCACCGGCGTCACCCTGTCCAAGGAACAGCTCGCCATCGCCCAGCGCCGGGCGGCGGACCGCAAGCTGGCCGACCGGGTGGACTTCCGGCTGCAGGACTACCGCGACGTCAAGGGACCCTACGACCGGATCGTCTCGGTCGGCATGTTCGAGCACGTCGGCCAGCCCCGGTTCCAGGAGTTCTTCGACCACATCGCCCGCCTGCTTGCCGACGACGGGGTGATGGTGCTGCATTCGATCGGCCGCAAGGACGGGCCCAGCGTCACCAACCCCTTCATCAACAAGTACATCTTCCCGGGCGGCTATGTGCCGGCCCTGTCGGAGGTGATCCCCTGCATCGAGCGGGCAGGGCTCTGGGTCACCGACGTGGAGATCCTGCGCCTGCACTATGCCGAGACGCTGAAGGCCTGGCGCCAGCGCTTCCTGGCGCAGTACGACGAGATCAAGGCCCTGTACGACGACCGTTTCTGCCGGATGTGGGACTATTACCTGGCCTCGAGCGAGATCTCATTCCGCTGGCTTGGGCACATGAACTTCCAGATCCAGATCACCAAGAGCGTCGACGCCGTGCCGCTCACCCGCGACTACATCGGCGAGGCCGAGGCGGCCCTGAGGCCCATCGCGGCCAAGGCGGCCAACACCAACAAGGCGGGCAAGACCGAGGCGGCGTGAGCCGCGGCCGACGAAAAGCGCGTCCGACGGGGCCTTGCCAGGCTTGGGCTTTCCGGCTCACATCAGCGCCTTCGTCGAACCCGCGCGGCCGCCGCGTCCGCGCAAGGATCCGCCCATGACCAAGCCGCTGCTGCTCGCTCTCGTCGCCCTGTCCGTCGCCGGCGCCGCCCAGGCCCAGGCGCCCGCTCCCGCCGGAGGGCCGCCTCCGCCGGCTCCGCCTCGCGCCCGCGGTCCGTCCGCCGCCCTGGCGGTGGAAGCCGCCCAGACCGCGCTGGCGACCTGCAGGGCTAGCGGCTACAAGGTCACCGCCACCGTGGTCGACTCCGCCGGGGTGCCGGTGGTGGTGCTGACCGATGACGGCGCGCCCGAGCGGACCCAGGCGGTCGGTCTGACCAAGACCGCGGCGGCCCTGAAGTACAAAATGTCCAGCGGCGACGTGGCCAACAAGGTCAAGACCGACGCCGCCATGGATGCGGCGGTCAAGGCCGACCCCAAGATCGGCGTCGCCCGCCCCGGCGCCTTCCCGATCCTGGTCGGGGGCGAGATGATCGGGGCCATGTCGGTCTCCGGCGCTCCCGGCGGCGACAAGGACGAGGCCTGCGTCAAGCCCGCCCTCGACAAGATCCAAAGCCGACTGAGGTAGCGCGGCGTCTAGACGTTCCCGATCCACCGGCGCGGCCAGCGCGGACCCAGGGCGCGGACCTGGCCGGGAGCGAGGCCGTTGGCGCGGACGACCGCGGCCGACAGGGGCGCGACCGCCTTCACCGGCTCCTGGCCGCGTATCGGACTGGCGGCCATGACCCCGAGGGCCACGGCGGCGTCCACCGCGGCCCATTCCGCCCGCTGCTGGTCGGGCCTGGCCACCGCGAAATAGCGCAGCAGGGGCGCCGGCTCTTCCTCCACCTGGACCATGACCGCGATCATCCAGCCGGCCGGGGCGGCGGGAGCAGGTTCGATCTGTCGTTCGGGCTTGCCCATGCAGGGCCTATAGCGCGCGGCGGCCGCGGCTTAACCCTGTCTTTTGCCGCGGCCTTAACCCAGGGACCGGCAAGGCTGGGGCATGACGACGATCGAGACGGCGGGCAGGGGGATGATGGCGGCCGCGACGCGGCTGGACGCCGCCGCGTCCAGGATCGTCCGCGCCCTGCCTGAGACGGACATGACCGGCGACGTCCCGGCCCTGCGCGCCCAGGTCAGCCTGACCGCAGGCGGCGGCGATCTCGCCTCCGCGGTCGTCGACCAGGCCAGCGCGCTGACCGCCTTCAAGGCCAATGTCGCGACCTTCGAGACTGCCGACCGGACGATGAAGACCCTGCTCGACCTCAAGGTCTGAGGTCCCGCCCGGCGGAACCTCGGTCGATCCGACTCGTTCCGGCTCCGCTCCGACGTTTGGGTCGCGAGCAAGAGGGAGCAAGCACATGGGCATCATTTCCTGGCTGATCTTGGGTCTGATCGCCGGCTTCATCGGCAGCAAGCTGGTCAACAAGACCGGCGAGGGCCTGGTCATGGACATCGTCCTGGGCATCGTCGGCGCCTTTGTGGGCGGGTTCCTCTTCAACGAGCTCGGCCACACCGGGGTCACCGGCCTCAATCTGTACAGCATGTTCGTCGCCGTCATCGGCGCGGTGGTGGTGCTGCTGATCTACCACCTCATCGTCCGCCGGCGCGTCTAGGCGTCCGCAGGATTCAAGGGCCGGGTCAGGTTTCGTTTACCCGATTGTTGTTGATCTGACATCAGCCCCAGTGCCGGGCCGCCCGGGCAGCGCCTCCCTCTCGAAACGGGCGCTGTCCGGGCGACGTTCGCCACGCGGGCATGTCCCGACCGGGAGCGTCGTCCGTCAGCGCGAACGCCTCGGGGCCTGGGCGTCTAGTCAGCGTCCATCTTCAGCGCCGCGATGAAGGCTTCCTGCGGGATCTCGACCTTGCCGTACTGGCGCATGCGCTTCTTGCCGGCCTTCTGCTTGTCCAGCAGCTTGCGCTTGCGGCTGGCGTCGCCGCCGTAGCACTTGGCGGTGACGTCCTTGCGCAGGGCCCGCACCGTTTCGCGGGCGATGATCTTGCCGCCGATGGCCGCCTGGATCGGGATGACGAACATGTGCGGCTGGATCAGGTCCTTCATCTTCTCGACCATGCCCCGGCCCCGCGCCTCGGCCCGGTCGCGGTGGACCAGCATCGACAGGGCGTCCACCGGCTCCGAATTGACCAGGATCGACATCTTCACCAGGTCGCCGACCCGGTAGTCCTCGATCGCGTAGTCGAAGGAAGCGTAGCCCTTGGAGATCGACTTCAGCCGGTCGTAGAAGTCGAACACCACCTCGTTCAACGGCAGGTCGTAGACCACCATGGCCCGGCTGCCGACGTAGGAGAGCTCGCGCTGCGCCCCCCGCCGGTCCTGGCACAGCTTGATCACCGCGCCCAGGTATTCGTCGGGGGTGAAGATGGTGGCCTTGATCCAGGGCTCGGCGATGGTGTCGATCTTGACCGGATCGGGCAGGTCGGCCGGGTTGTGCAGCTCGATGGTCTCGCCGTTGGTCAGGCCGATCCTGTAGACTACGCTGGGCGCCGTCGCGATCAGGTCGAGGTTGAACTCGCGGGACAGGCGCTCCTGGACGATCTCAAGGTGCAGCAGCCCCAGGAACCCGCATCGGAAGCCGAAACCGAGCGCGGCGCTGGTCTCCATCTCATAGCTGAACGAGCTGTCGTTCAGGCGCAGGCGCCCGACGGCGGCGCGCAGGTCCTCGAAGTCGGCGGCGTCCACCGGGAACAGGCCGCAGAACACCACCGGCTGCACCTCCTTGAAGCCCGCCAGCGGGCTTGAGGTCGGCTTGCGCTCGTCGGTGATGGTGTCGCCGACGGCGGCGTGGGCCACCTCCTTGATCTGGGCGGTGATGAAGCCGATCTCGCCGGGGCCCAGGGAATCGGTGTCCACCCGGTGGGGGCGGAACACCCCGATCTTGTCCACGAGGTGGGTGGAGCCGAACTGCATCATCTTGATGCGCTGGCCGGCCCTGAGCCGGCCCTCGAACACCCGCACCAGCACCACCACGCCGAGGTAGGCGTCGTACCAGGCGTCGACCAGCAGCGCCTTCAGCGGCGCGTCCTCCTCGCCGGCGGGCGGGGGCAGGCGGGTGACGATGGCCTCCAGCACGTCGGGAATGCCGATGCCGGACTTGGCCGAGCACAGGACGGCGTCGGAGGCGTCGAGGCCGATGACGTCCTCGATCTGGGCCTTGACCCGGTCCACGTCGGCGGCGGGCAGGTCGATCTTGTTCAGGACCGGGACGATCTCGTGGTTGTTGTCCAGGGCCTGGTAGACATTGGCCAGGGTCTGAGCCTCCACCCCCTGGCTGGCGTCCACCACCAGCAGGCTGCCCTCGCAGGCGGCCAGGGAGCGGGAGACCTCGTAGGCGAAATCGACGTGGCCGGGGGTGTCGATCAGGTTGAGGACATAGTCCTCCCCGTCCTTGGCCTTGTACTCAAGGCGCACGGTCTGAGCCTTGATGGTGATCCCGCGCTCGCGCTCGATGTCCATGGAGTCGAGGATCTGCTCCTTCATCTCCCGCTGGGTCAGGGCGCCGGTGACCTGGATCAGCCGGTCGGACAGGGTCGATTTGCCGTGGTCGATATGGGCCACGATGGAGAAGTTGCGGATTCGGTTCAGGGGCGTGCTCATCGGGGGCAGGCTCTAGCACATTCGGCGTGATCCGCACCTCCCCGCGCCGGAGAGGGCTTAAGGGATCGCGCAAATGAGCCGCGGCCTCGACCGGCTGGCGCAGCAGGCAAACCGCTCAGGCTTGGCCGGCCGTGTGCGCCAGATAAGCCAGCCTGATGTCTTCGGCGGTGCTCCTCAGGCTCGGAAGCAGGCGGGCGATGAAGTCGTTGTTCATGGTGTTGCCGAAGGTGGTCAGGCTCACCACGGCCAGAGGGTCCTCTTCGCCCCGGACCGGAACCGCCAGGGAGGCGCTGTCGCCCGTGTGCGTGGGCAGGCGCAGGCCGTAGCCCAACGCCACGGCCTGGCGGATCACGCGCTCCGCGTCGACCGGGGACCGTTCGCAGGCCAGGTCGGCGAGGGTCGCCCGCGTCGCCGGCGTGCAGCCGCTGATGTAGGCGCGTCCCATGGCGCTCTCCAGCAGGTTGAGCCGATGGCCCAGGGTGGTGGTCTGGATGGCGAGGGGGCTGCGCGGCATGGTGCTGCAGCGCACGACCATCGCATCGCCGTCGAGGGTGCCGATGGCCAGGGGCCACTTGATGGCCTTGGTCGTGGCGGCGACGATCGGCGCGCCGATCTTCACGATGAGCGAAGTCTCGCTGTAGCCGGCGCTGAGCTCCTGGACCTTGGACGTCAGGTGATAGACGCCGGGAATGCCGTCGGGCTCGACATAGCCCTCCTGCTGCAGGGTGAGCAGGATGCGGAACACCGTCGGCTTGGGCAGGCCGCTCAGGCGGTGCAGCTCGTTCAGTCCGATGCCTTGCCGTTGGTTGATCAGCCGCAACAGGTTGAGCGCGCGGGAGACGGCGCGAATGGACCCGCCTGAACTTTGGCTCGATGCGGCCAGGTTGGGCTCTCCCCGAGGCTTCTATTATCCGAACGCAGGCGGCTGCTTGCTGTCCGCGACCATGTCGAAGGCGTTCAGCGTCATGGCGACCAGGGAATAGTAGCCGATCAGCCCGACCGCCTCCACGAGCGTCGGCGTATCGAACAGCGCCGAAGCTTGGGCGAACGTCGCCTGGTCGATCCGGTTCGAGCGCAACAGGGCCGTGGCGAACCGGTGCAGGGCGGCCAACCGCGCGTCCTCGATCCGCGGATGGCCGTTCGTGCGGATAGATTCTGCGACCGCCTCCGGAATGCCCGCCTCGACGGCTATGGGCGCGTGGATGGTCCATTCGCCGTTGCAGCGGAAATGCGCGGCCACGACGAGGATCAGGAGTTCGATCTCGCTGCGCCCAAGACGGACGCCATAACGGCAGAACGCCCCCAGCTTCTCCGCCGGCGCGGCGAAATCGGGGCTGTGGAGCCAGGCCAGGAACGGCCCGTCCAGAGCGCCCCGGCTGGCCAGGATGGACTCGTAGACCGCGCGCTGGTCGGCGCTCAGCTCCTCAGGCTGGGGCAGGGGGATTCGGGCTTGCATCACGAGGCCAGCGGGTCGGCGTGGGCGACGCCGACGCCGATCCGGTATTCGACCGCGGCGACCTGAAGGTCGATCACCGTCTCGCCCACGCCGGCGGTGCGGGCGGCGGCGGCGGCGGCGATCCATTGCTGGACCTCCATGGCCGCGACCCCGGCCTCGGCGATCACGTCGCTGGGGCGCCAGCGGTCGAAAACCGTGAGGTCGCCTGCCTTGAACAGGGACAGGAAGGCCTGGTCCCAGGCGGGATTGATGCGGAAGTCGGAGATGGTCATCCGGCCCTCCTGCACCCGCCGGGAACCCAGCTTGGTCGCCTCCGCCAAGGCGTCGATCCAGCCGGCCTGGGTCATGCCGCCGCGCGAACCGCCGAAGGTGAGGTATTCGCTCAATTCGGGCGGGGCGCCGGCCAGGTCCTGGGGGAAGATGTTGGCCGGATGGTGGGACAGGCCTCCGCTGGCCACGAAGGCGACCCGGTCCAGTCCCAGGCCCGCCGCGAAGCGGCCTACGGCCTCGCCCAGGGCGCGCACGCGATGGAACGGCGAATGCGGCCCGCAGGTGGTGTTGATGAACACCGGCAGCACCGGGTAGCGGTCGAGCTCGCCGGCCAGGGTGTGCAGCGGCTGGGAAAAGCCGTGGTCGACGATCATGGCGTGAGAGGCCGCCACATCGACGCCGCCGTCGCGCAGGGTTTCGATGCAGGCCCCGGCGATGTCGATGGGCACGTCGAACCGACCCTCATAGCCGCCGAAGTCCGCAACGGCCTCGCAGGCGAGGCCGACACAGAACGGCGGCACCAGATTCAGGTGGACGTTGGTGTAGTGGTCCGGAGCGAACATGACGATGAGCTGCGGGTCGAAGTCCTGCAGGGCCTGCGCCCGGGCCTGGTAGGCGGCCAGCACCTGTTGATGCGCCTTCGGCGGGGGGTCGGGCGCGGCCAGGGCGGGTCCGTGGGACAGGCAGGTCAATTGAAAGGCCATGGCGATCCTCTCCAACCGGACCGGTTAGTCCCGCTCGCGCGTTCCGACGGCGGCCGCGCCGAGCGGCAGGGGGGACACCTCGCCGTCCTTTTGCAGGAAAAGCCAGGTGACCGTTCGCGATTGATAGCGCCAGCACCCATCGTCCTCGCGGACATAGACGTCGTCATAATCAGCCACCAGGAACGGCTCGGCCACATATGGCGGCGGGCCGTTCGCGGCGAACAGGGTCAGGATCGACTGGCCGACGGCCTTGCGGTCGCTCTCGAACGTCAGTCTCAGGTTGGTGAAGATGTGCCGGGTTGTGCGTTGGCCCCGGGCCTTGCGCTGCTGATAGGCGGCGCGGATCGCGAGGCGGCCGGCGCTGCGCTCGCCCGTGGAGCGGCCGTAGCTGCCGTCCTCGGTGAAGAGGTCGGCCACGTCCTCCGACCGGCCGCGGTCGATCAGATAGGCGAACTCGGCGTTGAGGGCCTCGATCTCCAGGCGGGCCGACCGTTGCTCCTGTCGATCCATCGCCTCAGTCCTTGAGATGGACGACGTCGTTGGTCAGGACGCCGATGCCTTCGATCGCGATCGAGATCGGGCCGCCATGCCGGTTCAGATTGATGGCCTGCACCGCACCGCCTTTCGCGGACTTCTTCAGCGCCGTGCCCATGGAGATCACGTCGCCCGGAACCAGGGTCATGTAGTGGGAGATGAAGGCCAGCAACTCCGGGACCCGGTAGGAGACGTTGCCGGTGTTGTCTTCGGTCACGAGTTCGCCCTTGTGGCTGCAGGTGACGGTGAGCACGTGGGGGTCCGGGATCTCATCCTTGGTGACGATCCAGGGCCCCAGGCAGGCGAAGGTGTCGGCGCACTTGTAGCGGCCGGTATAGCTCGTCCAGCTGTCGACGTGCTTGATCTCCTCGTGACCGTCGCCCTTGGGGTGGATGGCCCGGTAATGGAACGTGTCCTCATCGCGCATCGTCGGCGAGGTGATGTCGTTGTGGATCGTGTAGCCGAAGACGTAGTCATAGGCGTCCTCAGGCCGCACGTTCCTGGCGGTCTTGCCGATCACCACCGCCAGTTCCGGCTCGGGATGGATGTGTCCGTATTCGGGCCGGCACTCGATGGCGCCCATGTGGCCGAGCAGGGCGCTGGCCGGCTTGATGAACAGGGCCGGATGATCGGGTCCGCGCAGGATGCGGCCGCTGTTGGCGCTGTTGTTGAAGGCGACGCAGCAGATCTTCGAGGGCTGCAGCAGCGGTGCGCTCCAGTCGACCGTCTCGAACGGATGGACCTCCACGCCGTCGTCGCCGACGCGGTCCGCCGCCTCCGCGACGCGCGCCCAGGCCTCGGGACCGGCCTGAATGAGCGCGTCGACCGTGGCCGGCCCCGACGGGCCCGTCAAGGTCGGCGGCAGCTCGGCCAAGCCAGCGCCCTCGACCACGATCCCGAGCCTCAAGCGGTCGTTCAAACGGAAATGCGCTAGCTTCACGCCGTCACCCTGCGACTGGTTGCGAGGAGCCGCAGTCTAGGAGCCATGAATCCGAAATGTATCGGCGCGCAGCACGCCGTTTCACCTTGCGAAATAAAACCCAGATGGCTGATGGCCTTGAGGTCGTCGGCGCTTGAAAATCCAGGTCGCAACGGGCCTTGTCCCGTCGCTGCCTAATGGCCGGTCTTCGCCGGCTCAGGAGAGGATTCGAACATGGACGGCGATTCCCAACAGCGCAAAGCCTCCGGCGACCTGGTCGAGCAGCAGGCGCGCATCGACCTGGCCTGCGCCTATCGCCTGTTCGCCGAATTCGGCTGGCACGAGCTGATCTACAACCACATCACCGTGCGGGTGCCGGGAACGGAGACCTTCCTGATCAACCCGTTCGGCCTGACCTATCGCGAGGTCAAGGCCTCCAACCTGGTCAAGGTGGACCTCGAGGGCAACCTCCTTTCCCCGTCGCCCTACGGCATCAACCCGGCCGGCTACATCGTGCATTCGGCCGTGCATGGCGCCAGACCGGACGTTGGCTGCGTGATGCACACCCACTCCACCGCCGGACTCGCCGTCGCCTGCCAGAGGGACGGCCTGCTGGCGATGTCCTTCCCCTCCGCCTTCTTCACCGATCGGGTGGCCTACCACGACTTCGAGGGGATCACCCTCGACCGCGACGAATGCGCCCGACTCTCCGCCGACCTCGGGGAGAAGTCCGTCATGATCCTGCGCAACCACGGCCTGCTGACCTGCGGCCCGACCATCGCCGACGCCTTTTCGGAGATGTACCAGTTGCAGCGCGCCTGCGAGGTGCAGGTTCTCGCCCAGAGCAGCGGCGCCCCTCTGATCATCCCCGACATCGCCATCACCCGCCGCGCCGGTCAGCAATTCGACAACGCCGCCCGCAAGGGGGACGAAAACGCCATGCTGTGGGCGGCGATGAGGCGCTGGATGGATTCGCTGAACCCCGACTACTGCGAATAGGGCGGCGGCCTGGCGACCCGATCCCGGGCTCGCTCGAATCCTTCCGGTTTCGCAAGGCGAAACACGGCCGGATTCCCCGCGAAACCCCGACGCGCCAGGGTAGTCTTCCGGTTGCGGCGGCGAAGGTGTCGAACGCCAAGACAGGGAGGGGAGCAGGATGCGAAACGCCATGACATGGTCATGCCTGGCGGCAATGGCGGGGACGGTCCTGCTTGCCGCGGCGCCGGCCACGGTCCATGCGGACACTCCCGTCGTGTTGCCTTTGTCGGCGAAACAGGCGCTGAAGGCGGCGGAGGCGGCCCTTTCGACCTGTAGCGCGGCGGGGCTGCACGTCAGCGTGAGCATCGTCGATCGAGAGGGCGTCGCCCGCGTCCTGGTGGTGGGCGACGGAGCCGGCCCGATCAGCGTCTCCACCAGCCGACGCAAGGCCTATACCGCGGCGGCCCTGGGCGTGCGGACCAGCGACCTGGCCGCGCGCATGGCGGCGAACACGGGGGCCACGGCGCCCCAGACCATCGATCCAGAGGTCCTGGTCCTGGCCGGCGGGGTTCCGATCCGGCGGGGCGACACGGTCATCGCCGCCGTCGGCGTCGGCGGGGCCGATCAGTCCGACAAGGACCAGGCGTGCGCCCAGGCCGGCGTCGACAGCCTCAAGGACGAGTTGCATTGAAGGAGGTGCCTTGCCGAAGCGGGCGCAATAGCCGCGCCGCTTCGGCTCGGATGCAGGCGACCTAGGTTCGTTCACCCGGCATTAAGCACGATGGCGCACCAGTAAGGACACGCTGGGGACGGGTCCATTCCGGGAGCGCCGACATGGCTTTGCACAGACGCGAACTTATCATCGGCGGCACCGCCGCCCTCGGCGCGGCGACGCCGGTGCTGGCGCAGGAAACCGGCGCCGGGGCCATGCCGCCGACCTCGGGCCAGCCAAGCTACGCCACCCCCCGCGCCGACACCTACTCCCGCGAGGAACTGGTCGGGACCGTGTCCGACTTCTTCGGCGTCACCGCCGAGGCGGCCGGCGCGGTGGTGGAGAAGGTCTTCCGTGAGCACGGCCGCCCCACCGGCTACATCGCCGGGGAGGAGGGTTCGGGCTCCTTCGGCTTCGGCGTGCGCTACGGCAAGGGCCTGCTCTACATGAAGAATCGCCAGCCCCAGCCGACCTACTGGCAAGGGCCGTCGGTGGGTTGGGACTTCGGCGGCAACGCCTCGCGCAACTTCACCCTCTGCTACAACCTGCAGTACCCGGAGGCGATCTACCGGCGCTATCCCGGCGTCGAAGGCTCGGCCTATGTGATCGGCGGCATGGGGGTGAACTACCAGCGGGCGGAGGAGATCGTCCTGGCCCCCATCCGCGCCGGCGTCGGCCTGCGCCTGGGCGCCAACGTCGGCTACCTGTCCTACAGCCGGCAGCGGAACTGGATCCCGCTTTAGGTCAAGACCCGTCAGGGCAGGGCGCTTCCCCTGGATGACGGGAAGGGACATCAAAGGCCCCGATGATCCTCCCGCCGAACTTCACCCTGCTGCAGGTGGCGCCCGCCCTCGAGACTGGGGGCGTGGAGCAGACCGCTCTCGACGTGGCCGCGGCGGTGTTCGCGAGCGGCGGACGGGCGCTGGTGGCCTCGTCCGGAGGGCGGCTGGAGCGGGCCCTGGTCGACCTCGGCGGCGAGGCGGTCCGCATGCCGGTCCAATCCAAGAACCCTCTGGTCGTCGCCGCCAACGCGCTCAGGCTCAAGGCCCTGATCCGGCGCGAGGGCGTCAGCCTGATCCACGCCCGCTCCCGCGCCCCGGCCTTCTCCGCCCAGTGGGCGGCGCGGGCCGCGGGGATTCCGTTCGTGGCCACCTATGCCGGGGCCTACAGTGCGGGCTCGGGGCTGAAGCGCTGGTACAACGGGGTGATGACCCGCGGGGACCTGGTCATCGCAAATTCGAACTTCACCCGCGACCACCTCATCGCGGAGCACAGGGTCGCCCCGGACAAGGTCGTCGCCATTCCGAGGGGGATCGACCTCGACGCCTTCGATCCGGCCGCGGTGGCGCCGGAACGGGTGGCGGCGCTGCGTCGGGATTGGGGACTGGACGCTCGCCCGGTCCTGCTGCTGGCCGCTCGCCTGACGCGCTGGAAGGGGCACGGCCTGCTGCTCGAAGCGCTGTCCCGGTCGAGAGCGGCGGGCGGCGGCGACGTGACCGTGGTGTTCGCCGGGGACGACCAGGGCCGGACCGGCTATCGCGCCGAACTGGAGGCGCAGGTTCTGCGCTTGGGCCTTTCGGACCGGGTGCGGCTGGTCGGCCATTGCGCCGACATGCCGGCGGCCTATCTCGCCGCCGACCTGGCAGCCGCCCCCTCCCTGCAGCCCGAGGCCTTCGGGCGCACGGCCGTCGAACCCCAGGCCATGGGCCGCCCGGTCCTGGCCGCCGACCACGGGGCCACGCGCGAGACGATGGTGGACGGCCGGACCGGCTGGCTGGTTCCCCCCGGCGACGCCGCCGCCTGGGCGGGAGCCCTGGACCGGGCGCTGGCCGCCGGCCCCGGGGCCTGGAGGCGGATGGGGGACGAAGGCCGGGTCCGGGTCCGCGCCCTGTTCTCGGTCGAGGCCATGACCCGCGCCACCCTGGAGGCCTATGTCCGGCTTTTGGCCAGCAGGGCCTCGGCGGCGGAATAGACCGCCCCGACCTCCAGGGCCGCCATGTCGGTCCCGGCCCGCACCACCGCCACCTCGCGCCCCCAGGGGGCGTAGCGCCGCTCGTCGGTGGGACCGAACAGCGACAATGTCCGTGCGCCCACCGCCGCCGCCGCGTGGCCGAGCCCCGAATCCGCCCCGATATAAAGGCCGGCCCGCGACACTGCCGCCGCCGCCGCCGGCATGTCCAGCCGGCCGACGCCGCTGACGCTGCGCGAAGGACCCAGGCGCGCCAGCACCGGCGCGGCCGCGCCCGCGTCTCCCGGTCCGCCCAGCACCAGCACCCGCGCGCCTTCCATGGGCCCGCCGGGCGCGGTCAGCCGGTCGGCGACCTCAGCGAATCGGTCCGGGGACCAGGCCTTGCGCGGGACAGCCGCGGCGGGGGCCACGGCGAGGATCGGGCGAGGATCGGCCCCCAACAGGGCGTCGGCGTCGCCGCGGGCCTGGTCGTCCAGCCAGAACACCGGGTCGGGGGGAGGGTCGAATCCCAGCACCCGCGCCAGCTCGACCACCTTGTGCACCGGCTCGGGGGTTTCGCCCCGGAACACCCGCCGCGTCTTGGTCCACAGGACATAGGCGATGGCCGAGCCGCGCAGGTCCACCACCAGATCCCATCGGATCGGCGCTACCTGCCGCCACAGGGTCAGCCAGTGCCCGCGGTGGCCGGTGGGCGACTTGGCCACCACCAGGGTCCGCTCGCGGTTCGGGGCGGCGCGGAACACCGGCGCGCCGAGGGGACCGCAGGCCACGGTGATGCGCGCCGAGGGCTCGGACTCGGCCAGGCGCCGGTAAAGACCGGTGGAGAGGATGCAGTCGCCGATGCGGGTGGAGGTTACGAACAGGATCCGCTTCATCGGCCGTGGGTTTTTTCCGGGCGCCCGGCTCGCCTCGGTGGCGAAGCGGGGGCGCTTCCTATATAAGGCGGGTTCGGTTCGTGCGATTCCGCGCGCGGGCCGATCAATCCTGGATCAACAGCCCCGGAGACGACCCCTATTCGCCGCCCCATGCAAGCGCCGCCGACCAAAGATGGCCCGCGGATCAACGATGAAATCCGCTCCCCCAAGGTGCTTCTGATCGATCACAACGGCGAGAAGCAGGGCGTCATGCCCACCTCCGCCGCTATTGAGGCCGCCGAAGAAGTCGGCCTGGATCTGGTCGAAGTCTCCCCGAACTCCGATCCCCCGGTCTGCAAGATCCTGGATTTCGGCAAGTTCAAGTTCCAGGAGCAGAAGAAGAAGAACGAAGCGCGCAAGCGGCAGAAAGTCGTCGAGATCAAGGAAATCAAGCTTCGGCCCAACATCGACGTCCACGACTATGATGTGAAGGCCAAGGCGATGCACCGCTTCTTCGAGGAGGGCGACAAGGTCAAGGTGACCCTGCGCTTCCGCGGCCGCGAGCTGGCGCACCCGGAATTGGGCATGAAGCTGCTGCAGCAGGTCAAGGCCGACTTCGAACCGGTGGCCAAGGTCGAGTACGAGCCCCGGATGGAAGGCAAGCAGATGATCATGATCCTCGCCCCTCGATAGGGGCGCAGGAGTCTCGCCCACCCGACACGCCTTGCTTCCCCGATTGTTTTCCCGTACCTAGCCCGGCTCTATCGGGAGCCGCCTGGCCATTGGCATGCCATGGCGGTTCGTCATGCTTTGTAAGAAGGACGGGCCCTAAAAAGTCCGCAGCAAAATGCCGAAATTGAAGACCAAGTCAGGCGTCAAGAAACGCTTCAAGCTCACCGCTACGGGCAGGGTAAAGGCCGGCGTCGCCGGCAAGCGCCACCGTTTGATCAGCCACAACGCCAAGTACATCCGCCAACAGCGGGGCACGAAGGTCATGTCGGATGCTGATGCGAAGATCATCAAGCACCACATGCCCTACGGCTGATCTGAACCTGCTCACATAAATTCAAAAGGTGATCTGAAATGGCGCGTGTCAAACGGGGCGTTACGTCCCACGCCAAGCACAAGAAGGTTCTCGAGCAGGCCAAGGGTTTCTATGGCCGCCGCAAGAACACCATCCGTACGGCCAAGGCCGCGGTGGACAAGGCCGGCCAATATGCCTACCGCGACCGCAAGGTCCGCAAGCGGGTGTTCCGCTCCCTGTGGATCCAGCGCATCAACGCGGCGGCCCGGCTGGAGGGCTTCACCTATTCGCAGTTCGTCCACGGCCTGGATCTGGCCGGGGTCGACATCGACCGCAAGGTCCTGGCCGACATCGCCGGCGCCGATCCGGTGGGCTTCAAGGCCATCGCCGACAAGGTGCGCGCCGCTCTGGCGTGAGGCTGAGGGCCGCTCTCGAATCGGAAACGCCCTCTCCGACGATCGGGGAGGGCGTTTTCATTTCGGCTGGGGCGGGATGCGAAAGTGCTCGTCGGTTTTTTGCGCAAACCCCGCTCTAAATGCTTAGAAGTGGTCAGTCCGCGCGCAGGCCGAACGGCAGCCTGAGAACGGGTTTGGGGGCGGGGTCGCGCCACCGCTGCGGAAGCGACCGCTCCTGGTTGCCGTCGACGACGGCCTCTTGGCGGTGGCGACTGAAGACGTTGAAAAGAACCTTCAACACGGTCCTGATGCTCCTGAATTTTCTCAGCCCCGGCGGCTCCGAAGGTTGGAGACTGACAGCTTGCCGACTTGCCGATTAACCGTTCCTGAACCCGCACCTTACTTCTGGTCAAGATGACAGATTCACAATCGCAAGAAACCGCGACTCTCCAGGCGGTTGCGGCGGCGCCGGACCTGGCCGCCCTGGAGACGCTTCGGATCGAGGCCCTGGGCAAACAGGGCTGGGTATCGGCCCTGCTCAAGTCGCTGGGGTCGATGAGCCCCGATGAACGCCGGGAGCGCGGCCCCGAGATCAATGGCGTGCGCGACCGGATCGCCGCCGCCCTGGCCACGCGCAAGGCCGCCCTCGAGGCCGCGGCCCTCGATGCGCGCCTGGCGGCCGAGCGGCTGGACCTGACCCTGCCGGCGCCGCCGCGGCGACGGGGCTCGGTGCATCCGACCATGCAGGTGATGGACGAGATGGTCGCCGTCTTCGCCGAGATGGGCTTCTCGGTCGCCGAAGGCCCGGACATCGAGGACGACTTCCACAACTTCACCGCGCTCAACTTCCCGCCCAAGCATCCGGCGCGGGAGATGCACGACACCTTCTTCTTCCATCCGGACGAGACCGGGGAGCGCAAGCTACTGCGCACCCACACCAGCCCGGTGCAGATCCGCGCCATGATGGCGCAAGGGGCGCCGATCCGCATCATCGCCCCGGGCCGCACCTATCGCTGCGACTCCGACCAGACCCACACCCCGATGTTCCATCAGATGGAGGGGCTGGTGATCGACCGGAACATCCAGATGGGCCACCTGAAGTGGACCCTCGACACCTTCATGGCCCGGTTCTTCGAAACCGACGTGGTCGAGACCCGCCTGCGCCCGCACCACTTCCCCTTCACCGAGCCCTCGGCCGAGGTGGACGTGCGGTGCGACCGCTCCGGCGGCGAGGTGCGCATCGGCCAGGGGACCGACTGGCTGGAGGTGGCCGGCTGCGGCATGGTCCACCCCAATGTGCTGAAGGCCTGCGGCATCGACCCGGACCAGTGGCAGGGCTTCGCCTTCGGCTTCGGCATCGACCGGCTGGGGATGCTGAAGTACGGCATGCCGGACCTGCGCGACATGTTCGCCGGCGACGTCCGCTGGCTGAGCCACTACGGCTTCTCCCCCTTCGCCGCCCCCAATCCGGCGAGCGGATTGAGCTGATGACGGCCGTCGCTTCCAATCCTTCCCTTCAATCGCAGCGCGACCCCTCATCCGGCTGCTCCGCAGCCGCCTTCTCCCGCAAGGGGAGAAGGCTGAGCCGGGCGAGATGGAGCCAAGCATGAAGTTCACCCTGTCCTGGTTGAAGGACCACCTTGAAACCGGCGCCTCTGTCGCGGAGGTCGCCGAGGCCATGACCATGGCGGGCCTGGAGGTCGAGGACATCGACGATCCGGGGGTCAAGCTGGCGCCGTTCTCGGTGGCCAAGATCGTCGCCGCCGTGCAGCACCCCAACGCCGACCGCCTGCGGGTCTGCCAAGTTGAGACCCGCGACGGCGTCAAGGAAATCGTCTGCGGCGCCCCCAACGCCCGGGCCGGCCTGACCACCATCTACGCCCCCATCGGCGCCTATGTGCCGGGCCTGGGCGTGACCCTGGTGGAGAAGCCGGTGCGCGGGGTGGTCTCCAACGGCATGCTCTGCTCGGCCAAGGAGCTGGAGGTGGCCGAGGAGGCCGACGGCATCCTGGAACTGTCCGACCAGTTCGCCGTGGGGGTTCCGGCCGCCGAGGTGTTCGGGGCCGAGGCGGTGATCGACTTCGAGGTCACCCCCAACCGCCCCGACTGGCTGGGCGTGGCCGGCATCGCCCGCGACCTGGCCGCCGCCGGGCTGGGCAAGCTGAAGACCGGGCCGATCGAGCCCGTGGCCGGCCTTTATCCCTGCCCGATCGAGATCCGCCTGGCCGCTCCCGAGGCCTGTCCCGCCTTCGCCGGACGACTGATCCGCGGCGTGAAGAACGGCCCGTCGCCGGCCTGGCTGCAGGACAGGCTGAAGGCGGTGGGCCTTCGGCCCATCAACCGGCTGGTCGACGTCACCAACTTCCTGAACTACGACCGCGCGCGGCCGCTGCACGTCTATGACGCGACGAAGGTCAGGGGCGGCCTCATCGAGGCGCGCCTGGGCCATGAGGGCGAGACCCTCCCGGCCCTCGACGGCAAGACCTACGCCATGACCCCGGATATCTGCGTCATCGCCGACGCCGAGGGCGTGCTCGGCATGGGCGGGGTGATGGGCGGCGAATCCTCAGGCAGCAGCGACGACACCACCGAGGTGTTCGTCGAGTCGGCCTATTTCGATCCGATCCGCACCGCTGAGACCGGGCGGCGGCTGAGCCTGTTCTCCGACGCCCAGTACCGCTTCGCCCGCGGCGTCGACCCGGAGTCCCTGGTCCCCGGCCTGGAGCTGGCCACGCGGATGATCCTGGAGCTGTGCGGCGGCGAGCCGTCGGAGGTCTCCTTCGTCGGCCGCGCGCCGGCGCGTCGTCCGTCCGTCCGCTTCGACCCGGCCTATGTCGAGCGCCTGTCCGGAATCGGCCCCGACCCCGCCCGGATCGAGACCATCCTGACCGATCTCGGGTTCAAGGCGACGCCGGACGGCTCGGCCTGGACCGTCGAGCCGCCGTCCTGGCGCCGCGACGTCGACGGCCCTGCCGACCTGGTCGAGGAGGTGGCGCGCCTGATCGGCTTTTCCGCCCTTCCGGCCACGCCGCTGCCCGCCGTCGAGCCCAAGCCGGGCGGCGTGCTCACCCCGCGTCAGGCCCGCGCCCGAGCCGGTCGCCGGGCGCTCGCCGCCCTGGGCTACGACGAGACGGTGGGCTGGTCCTTCGTCTCCCGCGCGGCGGCGAGCCTGTTCGGCGGCGGCGACGAAAGGCTGGTGCTGGCCAACCCCATCGCCGCCGAGCTCGACTGCATGCGCCCGTCGGCCCTGCCGGGGCTGATCGAGGCGGCCGGTCGCAACGCCGCCCGCGGTTTCCCCGACGCGGCCCTGTTCGAGATCGGCCCGGTGTTCTCCGGCGACCGTCCCCAGGACCAACGCACCGCCGTCGCCGCCATCCTCGCCCCACACGGGCCCCGCCGCTGGGACGCGGGCAAGGGCGAGGACGTGTTCACGGTCAAGGCCGACCTGATGGCCCTGCTGGAGGAGCTGGGCGCGCCGGTCGCCTCGCTGCAGATCGCCCAAGGCCAGGCCGGACCCTGGTGGCATCCGGGCCAGTCGGCGCGGCTCCAACTCGGGCCCAAGGCGGTGCTGGCCGAGTTCGGCGCCATCCATCCGGCGGTGCTCAAGGCCCTGGACGTGGCCGGTCCCGTCTATGGCTTCGAACTGTGGCTGGAGGCGATCCCCGACCCGAAGAAGCGGAACGTCAAGTCGAAACCCGCCCTGGCGCTCTCGCCGCTGATGCCCCTGTCCCGCGACTTCGCCTTCGTGGTCGAGCGCACCCGCGCGGCCGGCGACCTGGTCCGCGCGGCCCTCGGCGCCGACAAGGCCCTGATCGCGTCGAGCCGGGTGTTCGACGTCTATGAGGGGCCGGGGGTGCCCGAGGGCGCCAAGTCGGTGGCCATCGAGGTGGTGATCCAGCCCCGCGACAAGACCCTGACCGAACCGGAGATCGAGGCCCTGTCGGCGCGGATCGTCGAGGCGGCCGGGAAACTGGGCGCCAAGCTGCGCGGATGACCGTCCAGACCGCCGAGACCGCCGGAGTCCTCGACCGGGGCGGTGAACGCCTTGCCTGGCGCCGGATGGAGGGGCGCGGCCCGACCGTAGTCTGGCTTGGCGGCTTCCGTTCGGACATGACCGGGACCAAGGCGCAGGTCCTGGCCGACTGGGCGGCGGGGCAGGGGCGGGCCTTTCTGCGTTTCGACTATTTCGCCCACGGCGCCTCCAGCGGCGACTTCACGGACGCGACCATCGGGCGCTGGCGCGAGGACGCCCTGGCGGTGATCGACACCCTCACCGAGGGGCCGCTGATCCTGGTCGGCTCCTCCATGGGCGGCTGGATCGCCTGCCTCGCCGCCTTGGCCCGGCCCGAGCGGGTCCAGGCCTTGGTCCTGATCGCCCCCGCCCCGGATTTCACCGACAAGCTGATGGAGCCGGCCCTGCCGCCGCAGGCCAAGGCCGCCCTCGCCCGCGAAGGGGTGTGGATGCAGCCGTCGCAGGGCGGCGAGGCCGGCTATCCGATCACCGCCGCCATGCTGGAGGACGGCCGCCGCTGGTCGGTCCTGCCGGGGCCGGTCGCCATCGCCGCCCCCGTTCGCATCCTGCAGGGCGGCGAGGACGAGGCCGTGCCCTGGCGCCACGCCCTGGCCCTGGCCGAGGCGCTTCAGAGCCGGGACGTGGTCTTCACCCTGGTCAAGGACGGCGACCACCGCCTGTCGCGGCCGCAGGACCTGGAGCGGCTGATCGAGACGGTCGAGGGGCTCTAGCCGCTGCCTTCGGCCTCCAGCACCGCTTTCAGCCCCTCGCGATAGGTCGGATAGGCGGGCCGCCAGCCCAGTTCGGCCTTGGCGCGGGCGTTGGAGACGCGCTTGTTCTCGCCCCAGAACCGCATCGCCGCCGGCGACAGCCTGGCCGCGTCGAACGGCTCCTCCGGCGGCGGCTCCATCCCCAGCAGGCCCGCCGCGAAGGCGGTGACCGCGTCGGCGGGCGCCGGCTCGTCGTCGCACAGGTTGTAGACCCCCCCCGCCCGGGGCCGGGCCATGGACGCTTCCAG
Organism: Caulobacteraceae bacterium; assembly: GCA_035493955.1. Lineage (GTDB taxonomy): Bacteria > Pseudomonadota > Alphaproteobacteria > Caulobacterales > Caulobacteraceae > NCED01. The sequence goes on from DATJHI010000023.1 coordinate 147,516, forward strand.
CCCGCCGGCCAGGTCGTCCACATGGATGCGCGAGAACACCTGGCCGGGCTTGACCAGGCGCTTGGCGGTCCCGGCCCTCAGCCGGTCGAAGGCGGACCGCCCCGGCCCATAGATGCCCGGCAGGCGGAACAGGGTCGCGCCATGGTCCAGCCAGTCGGCCTCCGCCCGCGCCCGCCGCGCGCCCTCCAGGGAGCGGGCGTGCAGGGGACTGTCCTCGAACACCCAGCCGCCGCCCCGGTCGCCGTAGACGCCGGTCGTCGACAGATAGCCCAGCCAGGCGGGGCGCCGGCGCGCCAGGGTCGGGGCCAGGGCGGCCAGGCCCGGACACCCCTCGGAGGACGGGGGCGCGGCGATCAGGATGGCGTCGGCCCGCGCCGCGGCCTGGGCCACGGGGTCCGCCTCGGCCGGGTCCACCGGCTCCACCCCAAGGGCGGCCATGGCCGCCCGCGCTTCGGGGGAGCGGCCGGTTCCGGCGACGGTCCAGCCGCGCACCATCGACCGCCTCGCCAGGACTGAGCCGGAGAAGCCAAAACCGAATATGAACAGCCGGTTGTCGCTCAAACCTCAGCCGCCATTTCCAGGACGTCGAGCTCTAGCGCAGCAGCGGCTCCAACGCCGCCCGCGCCGCCGCGGCCAGGTCGGGCCGCTTCAGCGCCAGGGCCACATTGGCCCGCAGCCAGCCGATCTTGTCGCCGCAGTCGTAGGTGGTCCCCTCGTATTCGAGGGCCTGGAACCCCTGGGTCTTCATCAGCCGGGCCATGGCGTCGGTGAGCTGGATCTCGCCGCCGGCGCCGCGTTCCTTGGCCGCCAGGGCCTCGAAGATCTCCGGGTTGAGCACGTAGCGGCCGGAGATGAACAGGTTCGAGGGTTCGGTCCCGGGGGCGGGCTTCTCGACCATGCCGGTCATCCGGCGCAGGCGGCCCTCCGGGCCCTCCATCGCCACGATGCCGTACTGGTGGGCCGTGCCGGGGGGGCAGGGCTCCACCACCACGATGTTGTCGCCGCCGGTCTTCTCGTAGGCGGTCAAGGCCTGGGCGGTGGCCCCCGGCTCGGCGTCCATGATCATGTCGGGCAGCAGCACCGCGAAGGGCTCGTCGCCGATGATGTCGCGGGCGCACCAGACCGCGTGCCCCAGGCCGTGGGGGTTCATCTGGCGCACGTAGGAGATCTCGCCCTCCTTGGGCAGGTCGGCCAGGAGCTGATCGAGCAGCTCGGTCTTGCCCTTGGCCCGCAGGGTGGCCTCCAGCTCCACATGGTGGTCGAAATAATCCTCCATGGCGCTCTTGCCGCGGCCGGTGACCAGGACGAAGTGCTCGATCCCCGCGGCCCGGGCCTCGGCCAGGACCCAATGGATCAGCGGCCGGTCGACCACGGTGAGCATCTCCTTGGCCACGGTCTTGGCGGCGGGAAGCATGCGGGTGCCCAAGCCGGCGACGGGCAGGACAGCTTTGCGGACGCGCTTCATGGAACTCCGGAGGCTTGGTTGGACGGCCAGATCATTCGACAGTGACGGACTTGGCCAAGTTGCGCGGCTGGTCCACGTCCGTCCCTTTTTGCACCGCCGTATGATAGGCGAGCAACTGTATCGGAATAGCGTAGATCATCGGCGCGATCAGGGGGTCGCATTTGGGCGCCAGCACCAGCTTGGTCGCCGCATGGCCGTGGGACGCGCCGGCGTCGTCGGTGATCAGGATGATCGGCGAGCCGCCGCGGGCGGCCACCTCCTGCAGGTTGGACAGGGTCTTTTCCAAAAGCTCCCCAGAGGGCGCGGCGACCACCACCGGCATGTTCTCGTCCACCAGGGCGATGGGCCCGTGCTTCAGCTCTCCCGCCGCATAACCTTCTGCGTGGATGTAGCTGAGTTCCTTGAGCTTCAGCGCTCCTTCCAGGGCGATGGGATAGAAGGGCCCGCGGCCCAGGTAGAGCACGTCGCGATGGCGGCTGAGGTCGCCGGCGAGGGCGGCGACCGCCTCCTCGAGCTGCAGGGCGGCGGCGATCAGGCGCGGCGCCTCCAGCAGCACATGCACCAATCGCGCCTCTTCCGCCGCGTCGATCCGGCCGCGGGCCGAGGCGGCGGCGATGGCCAGCGCGGTCAGGGCGGCGATCTGGGCGGTGAAGGCCTTGGTCGAGGCCACCCCGATTTCGGGACCCGCGTGGGTGGGCCACATCCGGTCGGCCTCGCGGGCCATGGACGACTGATGGGCGTTGACCAGACAGGCGGTGGGAAAGCCTTGCCCCTTGCACCAGCGGAGCGCCGCCAGGGTGTCGGCGGTCTCCCCCGACTGGGAGATGGCCAGGGCCAGGGTCCCCGGGGTCATGGCCGGGTCGCGATAGCGGAACTCGGAGGCGATCTCCACGTCGACCGGAAGGCCGGCGAGCTTTTCGAACAGGTACTTGGCGACGAAACCTGAGAGATACGCCGTGCCGCAGGCGACGATCTGCAGGCGGGGAATCGACGCAAAGTCGAAGCCGTCCGGGGTGCTCGCCCGTCCCGCCACCGGGTCCAGATAGGCCGACAGGGTGTGCTGCACCGCGTCGGGCTGTTCGTGGATCTCCTTCTCCATGAAGTGGCGGTAGTTGCCCTTCTCCATCATCGCCGCCGAGGCCGTGACCACTTTCACCGGCCGGTCTACGGGAGCGCCCGACGCGTCGAAAATCCGCGCAGAGGCGTGGCCGACGACCACGAAGTCGTCGTCCTCCAGAAAGGCGATACGGTTGGTGAACGGCCCCACGGCGAGGGGATCCGAGCCGATATACATCTCGCCGTCGCCATAGCCCACGACCAGCGGCGGTCCCCGGCGTGCGCCGAAAATCAGGGCGTCCTCGCCCTTGATCATCACCGCCAGGGCATAAGCCCCCACCAAGCGGCCAAGGCTGGTCTTGAAGGCGTCCAGCGGGTCGAAGCCCTCGATCAGGGTCTGGTCAATCAACTGCGCGATCACCTCGGTGTCCGTGTCGCTCTGGAACTCGCGCCCCTTGGCTTGCAGCTCGGCCTTCAGTTCGGCGAAGTTCTCGATGATGCCATTGTGCACGACCGCCACCCGACCGGCGATGTGAGGATGGGCGTTGCGCTCGGTCGGACGGCCGTGGGTGGCCCACCGGGTGTGCCCGATGCCGACCTCGCCGCCGATCGGATCGCGCACCAAAAGGTCCTCAAGGTTGCGCAACTTGCCCGCGGCCCGGCGGCGGTCCAGCCGACCGTTCTCGAACGTCGCCACCCCGGCCGAATCGTAGCCGCGATACTCCAGTCGCCGGAGGCTCTCCACCAGTCGCCCGGCGACGGGCTGCACGCCCACGATGCCGATGATGCCGCACATGCTATTGGTCTTTCCCCCGACACGGAATTGAGGCTGGCTTTAGCATTCTCGAACGATCCGCATCGTAAATGATGGTTTCGATTCGTTTCCTGCTGGGTTGGAGTGAGCGTAGAGATGGCCAGGGACGGCGGCGAGGACACCATGGGCAAGATCGAGCCGGCGAGGCGCAGCTATTTCGGCACCGACGGCATCCGCGGCCGCGCCAACACCCCGCCGATGAACGCCGAGGTCGCCCTGCGCGTCGGCCTGGCCGCCGGAAAGCTGTTCCGCCGCGATCCCGACCGGCGCCACCTGGTGGTGATCGGCAAGGACACCCGCCTGTCAGGCTATATGATCGAGCCGGCCCTGGTCGCCGGCTTCGCCTCCGTCGGCATGGACGTGCGCCTGTTCGGGCCGCTGCCGACCCCGGCGGTGGCGATGATGACCCGCTCGATGCGCGCCGACCTCGGGGTGATGATCTCGGCGTCCCACAACGACTTCGCCGACAACGGCATCAAGCTGTTCGGCCCCGACGGCTACAAGCTGTCCGACGCCCGCGAATCCGAAATCGAGGCCCTGATGGACGAGGGCCTGCAGGAGAGCCTGGCCGAGCCGCGCGAGTTGGGCCGGGTGCAGCGGATGGACGAGGCCCAGGCCCGCTACATCGAGATCGCCAAGGCGACCTTCCCGCGCAACCTGACCCTGGGCGGCCTGCGGGTGGTCATCGATTGCGCCAACGGCGCCGCCTACAAGGTCGCCCCCACGGCGCTCTACGAACTGGGGGCCGAGGTCAAGGCGATCGGCGTCGCCCCTGACGGGGTCAACATCAACAGCGAATGCGGCTCGACCCACCCCAAGGCCATGGCCGCGGCGGTGAAGGAATACCGAGCCGACATCGGCATCGCCCTGGACGGCGACGCGGACCGGCTGGTGATCTGCGACGAGCACGGCCAGATCGTCGACGGCGACCAGATCATGGCCATCATCGCCGGCCATTGGGCCGCCAACGGCCAGCTGAGGGGCGGCGGGGTCGTCGCCACGGTAATGTCGAACCTCGGCTTCGAGCGCTTCCTCGGCGAGAAGGGCCTGAAGCTGGAGCGCACCCAGGTCGGCGACCGCTATGTGATGGAGCGCATGCGCTCCGGCGGCTTCAACCTCGGCGGCGAGCCGAGCGGCCATGTCATCCTGTCGGACGTCTCCACCACCGGCGACGGCCTGATCGCGGCCCTGCAGGTGCTGGCGGTGATGGTGCAGTCGGGCAAGCCGATGAGCGCCCTGGCCCGCCAATTCGAGCCCGCGCCCCAGAAGATGGAGAACGTCCGCTTCAAGGGCGGCCAGCCCCTGGCCAACGCCGGGGTCAAGGCCGCCATCGCCGAGGCCGAGGCGCGGCTGAACGGTTCGGGCCGGGTGCTGGTCCGCGCCTCGGGCACCGAACCCCTGATCCGGATCATGGCCGAGGGCGACGACGAGAAGCTGATCGCCCAACTGGTCAAGGACATCGCCGGCAAGGTGCGCGAAGCCGCGGCTTGAGACCGCAGAAGACTGGACGCTCCGGCTTCCTTCTCCCCTTGCGGGAGAAGGCTCAGATCTCCTGGTTGTAGGCCCCGACCTCGGACCGCTTGGCCAGGCGGGGCTTCACCTCCTGGTGGAACAGGGCCCGCATGTCGTCGGCCGAGTCCATGCTCTCGACCACCACCACCAGTTCGGGCTTGTTCGAGGACGCGCGCACCAGCACCCAGGACCCGTCCTCCAGGGTGACGCGCACGCCGTTGACGGTGATGACGTCGCGGATCTTCCGGCCCAGGATCGCGCCGCCGCCGTTCGCCAGGGCCTGGTAGTCGCGCACCACGTCCTCGACCACCCCGTATTTGGTCTCGTCGGCGCAGTGTGGCGACATGGTCAGCGAGGTGTAGGCCAGCGGCAGGGCCTTTTTCAGGTCGGATAGTTTCTTGCCCGGATTGCGGTCCATCATCGCCAGCACGGCCGAGGCCGCCACGATGCCGTCGTCGTAGCCACGGCCGAAGGGGGCGTTGAAGAAGAAGTGGCCGGACTTCTCGAACCCGGCCAGGGCGCCCAGTTCGGCGGTCTTGCGCTTGATGTAGCTGTGGCCGGTCTTCCAGTAGACGGTCGTGGCCCCGTTGGCCTTCAGGATCGGGTCGGTGGCGTAGAGGCCGGTCGACTTCACGTCGGCGATGAAGGTCGCATTGGGATGTATGGCCGACAGGTCGCGGGCCAGCATCAGGCCGATCTTGTCGGCGAAGATCTCCTCGCCCTCGTCGTCCACCACTCCGCACCGGTCGCCGTCGCCGTCGAAGCCGAGCGCCAGGTCCGCCCCTTCGGCCTTCACCACCTGCGCCATGGCGTGCAGCATCTCGTGGTCTTCGGGGTTCGGGTTGTATTTGGGGAAGGTGTAGTCGAGCCCGATGTCCATGGGGATCACCTCGGCCCCCATCCGAGTCAGGGCCTCAGGCGCAAAGGCGCCGGCGGTGCCGTTGCCGCAGGCCGCCACCACGCGCAGCTTGCGCTTCAGCTTCACCCGCGACGAGACGTCGGCGATATAGCGCTCCATGAAGCCGTCGATGCGGGTGAGTTTTCCGCCGGAACGCTCCACGCCCGTTCCGGAAAGCACGATCTCCTTCAGGCGGCCGATCTCGTCCGGGCCGAAGGTCAGGGGCCTCGCGGCGCCCATCTTCACCCCCGTCCAGCCGTTCTCGTTGTGGCTGGCGGTGACCATGGCCACGCAGGCGACGTCCAGTTCGAACTGGGCGAAATAGGCGGTGGGCGACAGGGCCAGGCCGATGTCGACCACCTCGCAGCCGGCGGCGATCAGGCCCAGGGTGAGGGCCTGTTTCACCGAAGCCGAATAGGAGCGGTAGTCGTGGCCGACCACCACCCTCGGCGCGACCCCGATCTCATGGATATAGGTCCCAAGGCCCAGCCCCAGGGCCTGCACGCCCAGAAGGTTGATCTCCTTGCCCAAGATCCAGCGGGCGTCGTACTCGCGGAACCCCGTGGCCTTGACCAGGGCGGTGGTCTCGTAGGCCAGGGTGTTGGCGACGAGGTCGGCACGCGGGATCAGCGGCATGAACGGCTCCGGATTGAGGACATGAGAGGTTTAGACGGGGTCGTCAGGCCGGGCAACGCGCCCGGGTCCTGATCATATGACTCCGGCGCGTAACAAATCGTGGATGTGCAATATGCCCACCGGCCGGGCGTCCTTGACCACGAACAGCACCGTCACCAGGGGCGGCGGCTCGTTCATCAGCTTCAACGCCTCGGCGGCCAGGGTCTCGGGGGTCACCGTCTTGGGCGCGGGCGTCATCACCTCGCCGGCGGTGTGATCCAGAAGGCCGGTCATGTGGCGGCGCAGGTCGCCGTCGGTGACGATCCCCTCCAGCCGCCCGTCCGGTCCGACGACGCCGACGCAGCCGAACCGGCGTTCGGTCATCACCAGCAGGGCCTCGTGCATCGGCGCATGGCGGGCGATCAGCGGCAGCTCCTCGCCGACGTGCATCAGGTCCTTCACCGCCCTGAGCGCCGCGCCCAGCTTGCCGCCGGGATGCAGGGTGCGGAAGTCGGCGGCGGTGAATCCCCGCCGCTCCAGGAGGGCCACCGCCAGGGCGTCGCCGAGGGCGATCTGCAGGGTGGTCGATGTGGTCGGCGCGTCCAGCGCCTCGGCCGCCTCGGGCGCCGAGGGGATGGGGAGCACGATGTCGGCGGCCCGGCCCAGCGGGCTGTCGCAGACCGCGGTGATGGCGATCAGCGGGATGCCGAAGCGCTTGGCGTAGGCGGCGATCTCGTCCAGTTCGCTGGCGCCGCCGGATTTCGACAAAGCCAGGACCGCGTCCTCCCCGGTGATCATGCCCAGATCGCCGTGGCTGGCCTCGCCGGCGTGGACGAACAGGGCCGGCGTCCCGGTGGAGGCGAGCGTCGCCGCGATCTTGCGCGCCACATGCCCGGACTTGCCGACCCCGGTGCACACCACCCGGCCCTTCAGGGCGGCGATGCAGTCCATGGCCCGGCTGAACCCGCCGTCGAGCTCGAGGGCCATACGGCCGAGCGCCTCGGCCTCGGCGCGCAGCACCCGGCGTCCCACGGCGATGGCGTCGAACGGCTGGCTCACAAGGCGCCTTTCAGCTGGACGGCGGCGGCCGTCGGCGGCGAGGAGGGCGGAACCGCGGCGGGCGCCGGGACGGGCGGGGCGGCCGCCTCCACCGCAAGCGGATGGCCGAAGGGTGCCGGGGAGGGGGTCCCCAGGCCCTGGGGCCAGACCAGGGCCAACGCGATCGCTCCCGCGGCGAGCAGGCCGGCCATGACGAAGAAGACGGCGTCGGACATCCTGCCTCCCATAGCAGCGCAAAGCCTTGCAGGACAAACCCTTGGGATGAGGTGCGGCGAAATCGGCGCCCGCTTGACGTCGCGCTCCTCGCGCTCTAGCCGAGCCCACAGTCCTTGAAAGGGAACCACCGCCGATGCCCGTCCTCGCCCTCCTACGCCACGGCCAGAGCCAGTGGAACCTGGAGAATCGCTTCACCGGTTGGGTGGACGTCGATCTGACCGCCCAGGGCGAGGCCGAAGCGCGCCGCGGGGGCGAGCTGGTCGCCGGCGCGGGCCTGGCTTTCGACCGCGCCTACGCCTCGGTGCTGACCCGCGCCATCCGCACCGCGGACCTCGCCCTGCAGGCGGCCGGCCAGCTGTGGATCCCGATGACCAAGGACTGGCGCCTGAACGAGCGCCACTACGGGGCTCTGACCGGGCTCGACAAGGCCGAGACCGCCGCCCTCCACGGAGAAGAGCAGGTCAAGATCTGGCGCCGTTCCTACGACGTCCCGCCGCCGCCGCTTGCTCCCGGCGGCCCCTATGATTTCACCCGCGACCGCCGCTACGCCGGCGCCGGCATCCCCGATACCGAAAGCCTCAAGACCACCCTGACGCGGGTATTGCCCTATTGGGAGGAGGCGATCGCCCCCAACCTGCGCCGCGGCGAGACCGTGCTGATCGCCGCCCACGGCAATTCGCTGCGGGCGATCGTCAAGCACCTGTTCGAGGTCGGCGAGAACGAGATCGTCGGGGTCGAGATTCCCACGGGCAACCCGTTGGTGATCGAGCTGGACGCCAACCTGCGCCCGCTCAGCGCGCGTTACCTGGACGAATCGCGGGCGCAGCCATTGCCGCTCTGAAGCCGCCATTTTCCCGGCAAGTGAGAGGGAACGTGGTTAACCTTTTGTCAGAGCTTCCTTAATCCACGCGGCCTTAAGCTTGCGGCCATGCGAGCCCAGCAAACCGCAGTCAATTTTCGGCGGCTGACCCAATTGGAGGTCGACGCCATCTGCGCGCGGCACGACCGGCTGTGGCACGCCAAGCCCGGCGGGGCGCGGGCGGTGTTTTCCTTCGCCGACCTGTCCGGTCTGTCCTTGCGCGGCCGCAACCTTTGCGACGCCGATTTCACGGGGGCGGTCGCCGCCGACTGCGACTTCACCGGCGCCCGACTCGACAACGCCAACATGTTCTGCGCCGACCTGCAGAGTGCGACCTTCATCGAGGCGTCCATGCGCCGGGTCGATCTGCGGGGCGCCAGCTTGCGCGGGGCCAATCTGGCCGGGGCCGACCTGTTCGAGGCGGATCTGCGCGAGGGCTCCATCGCCACCGCCGACGCCAAGCTGGGCTTGCGCCCATACGAGCATCCTCGCCGTCCCGGCGAATTTTCCGGCGCCAGCCTTCGCGGAGCCAATCTGCAGCGCTCGAAGCTGTCGGGGGTCATGGCCGTCTGCGCCGACTTCACCGACGCGGTGATGCGGGAGGCCAAGCTGGTCCGGGCCAATCTGAAGCATTGCTCGCTGCACGGGGCGGATTTGGCCGGCGCGGACCTCTCGGGCGCCGATCTGGCCGGGGCGGACCTGCGCGACGCGGTGCTGGTGGGGACCAAGACCATCGCCTGGAACGTCAGCGGAGCCGATCTGGAGGGCGCGCTCACCGACAAGCCCCACGGCCGCGACGTCGCCGAGCTTCCCTACGGCGAGATGCTCGACGCCCATGCCCTGTGGTGCGAAACCGGCGGCGCCGAGGGCGCGCCGTCGGCTTTCGACGAGGCCGACCTCAGGGTCCTGAAATCGATCCGCGGCCTGAATCTGACGGCGCTTTCGGCCCGGAGCGCAGTGTTCTACGGCCTCGACATGGAAGGTGTGCAGTTGCAAGGCGCGCATCTGGAGGGGGCGGACCTGCGCGCCTGCAATCTGCGCGGGGCCGACCTGCGGGGGGCGCGGCTGGTCAACGCCAAGCTGTCGGGCGCGGACCTGCGCCAGGCCCACCTCGGCCCGCTGCTGATGGCGGGGGACCGGCTGTTGCCGGCCGACCTGTCCGGGGCGGTGCTGAAAGGGGCGGACCTTTCCCGCGCCGACCTGAGGCGGGCCGTGTTCGTGGGGGCCGATCTGGAGCGGGTGAGCTTCGTCGGGGCCGCCCTGCGCCAGATCGACCTCACCGGCGCATGCCTCGCGGGGGCGAAGGGCCTGCCCGACCCGGAGACCGACGCTCCGCCTCCCGATCATTAACCGACAAACTTTCCGGTCGTTAAGGGCTCGGCCATAAGGCCGGGCTAAAGTCGCCAGGCCAACAGAGGGGGTGTTCGTGTCCACCAGCGCTGCAGCCGCGTCCAGTCAACGCCGCCTGTCCCAGGGCGAGCTCGATGTCGTGCTGTCGGCCCACGAGCGGTTCGTCACCGGCAAGCCGGGGGGCAAGCGCCTGTCGCTCCGATTCGTCGACCTGACCGGCCTCGACCTGGTTGGCCGCAACCTGACCGACGTGGACCTGTCCGGCTCGGTGCTCGCCGGCGCCCGGCTGATGAAGGTGCAGGCGGAGCGGGCGGCCCTGTTCGGCTGCGACCTGCGCGGCGCCGACCTGCGCTATGCCAACCTTCGCCGCGCCGACCTGCGCGGCGTCTGCCTGCGCGGCGCGAACCTGTCCCTGGCCGACCTGACCCAGGCCGATTTCCGCGAGGGCCAGATCGCCATACCCCACCCCCGCAAGGGGCTCGACCTGCTCAAGCACGAGACACGCACCGGCGACCTCGACAACGCCGACTTCTCGGGGGCGACCCTCGACGGATCGCATTTCAACGGCTCCTCAGCCTGCGCCGTCGATTTCAGCGACTGCTCCATGCGCGGGACCAAGCTGTCCGGGGCCAACCTGAAGGACGCCAACCTGTCGGGCGCCATCATGGACGGGGCAGAGATCGCGGGCACCAACCTCGAGGGCGCCAATCTGGGCGGCGCGGTCATGACCGGCGTCGACACCTCCAGCGCCAAGATGAGCCGCGCCAACCTTTCCGGCGTGCTGGGCGATCCGGACTCGGCGGCCGTCGCCCTGGCCGCCGACCTGCTGGAGCGGGCCAAGGCCAACCAGGCATGGTGCGAGAGCGGGGCCAGGTCGGGCTCCCCGGCCAATTTCGACAACCTGGACCTGCGTCCGATCCGCACCCTGTTGAAGGGCGGCAAGCTCACCGCCGCCTCGTTCAAGAACGCCTGCCTGGTGGGGTTGGACCTCTCCGGGGCGGCGCTGCAGGGGGCCAATTTCGAGGGCGCGGACCTGCGCGGGGCGTGCCTGATCGGCGCCGACCTGCGCGGCGCCCGCTTCGTCGGCGCCAATCTGACCAAGGTCGACCTGCGCAAGGCGGTCATGAGTCCTCTGCCCCTGGGCGGCGGGCGCGTGGCCCCGGTGAGCATGAGCGGGGCCCGGTTGCGTTATCTGGCCGCCCAGATGGGCGACTTGACCTCGGCGGTGTTCGACGACGCCGACCTGCGCGGCGCCGACTTCACCGGCGCCAAGATCGAGCACGCCAGCTGGCGCGGCGCCAAGATGGCCTCGGCCCACGGCCTGGATTTCACCCAGGCGGCATGAAAAAGGGCGACGCCGTGAAGCGCCGCCCCTCGTCCTGAACACCCTCCGGCGGAGAGCTTAGGCCGCCTGGCCTTCAATGGCCGGCTGGGCCGGCGCCGCGGTGTTGATCTCCACCCGGCGCGGCTTCAGGCTCTCGGGCAGTTCGCGGCGAAGCGCGATCGAGAGCAGGCCGTCGGCGAGATTGGCCTCGGTCACCACCACATAGTCGGCGAGCTGGAACCGGCGCTCGAAGTCGCGCGCGGCAAGGCCGTGATGGAGGTAGCGCTTGGCCTCGTCGTTGGCGGTCTTGCGACCGGCGACGGTGAGCACGTTCTCCTTCACGTCGACCGACAGTTCGTCGGGCTTGAACCCGGCCACCGCCAGCTCGATCCGATAGGCGTTCTCGCCCACGGTCTCGATGTTGTACGGCGGATAGCCGCCGGCGCCTTCGGCGCTGGCCGCGGTCTCGAGCAGCTTGGCCAGCCGGTCGAAGCCGACGACGGACCGGTAGAGGGGGGCGAAATCATAGGTACGCATGAGGCATCCTCCAATTAAGCAAGGTTGCAGGTCCGCTCCTCTGCGTCGGGGAACGGCCGAACCGGCCGGACGAGCCTGAGGAGACCCGACGGACCGGGAGGCCCGGACATCCAGCGCCTCGTCAGGGGATGTGGGGAGCCCGGCGCCGGGATCAAGGCGTCGGCGCCCGTTGAAATCGTTCGATATCGTCACCCGGCCTGGGAGGTCTGTCCGAAAGGAGCCGCCCGCCGTTCTTTGACCCCACTCGTCCCCCAGGCTAGACCAGCGGCCTCGACATCGGTGGGCGGGGACAGAATCGGGTGCTGGTTTCGGTATGGATGTGAATGTCGCCTGGTCCCGCCGCCACCTGATCGCAGGCTCAGCCGCGGCCCTGGCCCTGGCCGGATGCGGTCGGCGCGACAAGGCGCCGCCGACCGCCGCCGCTCCGGCCGCTGCGCCCCCGGCGAACGCCGCGCCTCCCGTCGGGTCGCTGGCCTGGGCCGTGGCCGGCGACTGGCGCCAGGGCGACGCCCGCCGCGACCGTTGGCGCCATCCGGTTCAGACCCTCGAGTTCTTCGGCCTCAGGCCTGGGCAGACCGTGGTGGAGATGTGGCCCGGCGTCGGCTGGTACACCGAGATCCTCGCCCCCTATCAGAAGGCCAACGGCGGCAAGCTGTACGCGGCGACCTTCGAAACGGCGCCGGGCGACACCGCCTCGGCCCAGATCGTCGACACCTACAAGAAGATGTTCTCGGCCAAGCCCGACCTCTATGGCCAGATCGCCTACACCGCCTTCGGGCCCAAGAGCGGTCCCTTGGCCCCGGCGGGGTCCGCGGACCTGGTGCTGTTCATGCTGACCCTGCACAGCTGGATGGCCGCGGGCTTGGCCGAGAAGGCCTTCCGCGACGCCTTCGCCGCGCTCAAGCCCGGCGGCGTCCTGGGGGTCGAGGCCCACCGGGCCGAACCGGGCAGGCCGCAGGACCCGCTGGCGGTCAGCGGTTATGTCCAGGAGGCCTACGTCCGCAAGATGGCCGAGGAGGCCGGGTTCCGCTTCGACAAGAAGAGCGAGATCAACGCCAATCCGGCCGACACCAAGGACTATCCGTTCGGGGTGGAGACCCTGCCGCCGGACCGCCGCTCGGCCCCGGCGGGCGCCGCGCCCGACCCGAAGTTCGACCACCGGCGCTATGACGCGATCGGGGAATCCGACCGCATGACCCTGCGCTTCGTAAAGCCGGGTTGAGCCGGTGCGGCCTCGGCGTTATCCCAAGTCAGGCTCGCGCAGCCGCGGGCGAGGAGTCGTCTAGATGGCCACCTTGGAAGAGATCACCCAGCGGTTCAAAAGCGCCGTCGGCGCCGATTCCGGACTGGGCCGCTCGTTGAAGTTCGACCTCAAGGGGGAAGGTTTCATCCATATCGACGGCGGCGATGTCTCCAACGAGGACAAGCCGGCCGACCTGGTCATGACCCTGTCCAAGGCGGACCTGGAGGAACTGGGCGCGGGGCGCCTCGATCCGATGAGCGCGGTGATGAGCGGACGGCTGAAGCTGTCCGACATGGGGGTGGCGATGCAGCTTCAGCCCAAGCTGCAGGCGCTGTTCTCCCAATCGCGCTGAACAGCCCGCCCCGGCTGCTGGCCGTTCCGGGCGCCGCCCCTCCGGCCGGCGGCGCGGCCGAATGGGTGCTGGGCGAGGACGGCGTGCGCCTTCGCGCCGCCTTGTTCGCGGCCGACCGCCCTCGCGGGTCGGTGGTGTTGAGCCCGGGCCGGACCGAGGCGATCGAGAAATACTATGAGGTTGTCGAGGACCTTCGGGTCCGCGGCTTCACCGTCCTGGTCCACGACTGGCGCGGCCAGGGCCTGTCGCAACGCCTGGTTTCGGACCCGCTGCGCGGCCACGGCGGCTCCTGGCGCGCCTATCTGGCCGACTTCCGGCGCCTGCTCGACGCCTTCGAGACCCGCCTGCCGCGCCCCTGGATCGCCCTCGGCCATTCGATGGGGGGCGGCCTCACCGCCCTGGCCCTGGCGGAAGGGGAGGCTCGCTTCGCCGCCGCCGCCCTGACCTCGCCCATGCTCGGCGTCCAGATCGGGCGGGTGTGGCTGGCCCGGATCGTCACCTGGTGGATGCTGCGGCTCGGTCGGGCGGCGGACTACGCCGCGGGACCGGGCGACCCCCTCGGCGGCCGGTTCGAACAGAACCAGCTGACCCACGACCGCGCCCGGTGGGAGCGCACCCACGCCCTGCTGGTCGCCCATCCGGAGCTGCAGCTCGGCCACGTCACCTGGGGATGGCTCGACTTCGCCATCAGCGCCTCGGAACGGATGGCGGCGATGGCTGCCGGCGCCCTCAGCCTGCCCCTGCTGGTCGCCCTGGCGGAGGAGGAGCGGCTGGTAGACAACGCCGCCGCCCGCGCCTTCGCCGCCAAGGTGGAGGGTTCGGAACGGCTGGAGATCGCCGGCTCGTTCCACGAGATCCTGATGGAGACCGACGGCCGCCGCGACCTGTTCTGGGCCGCGTTCGACGGGTTGGCCGGACGGGTGGTTTCGAAGGGCTCGAAGACCTAGGCCGCCGCCCGCCTCAGCGACACCAGGGCGTGGTCGAGGCAGGCCCGGTCGCCGGCGATGGCGACCTGGCCGCCGTCACGGCCCACCGGCTCCCCGCGCCAGTCGGTGACCAGGCCGCCCGCGCCCTCGATCAGCGGGATGGCGGCCTCGATGTCCCAGGGCTTCAGCCCGGCCTCCAGGACCAGATCCATGGTTCCGGCGGCGACCATGGCGTAGGCGTAGGCGTCGCAGCCCAGCCGGGCCAGCCGGGCGGCGGCGCGCACCTGGGTCCAGGCGCCCAGTTCGGCGCCGGAGAACAGGGCCGGGTCGGTGGTGGCGATGACCGCCTCGGTCAGGCGGGGGCAGGGGCGCACCGCCAGCGTCCGGACCTCGCCCGAACGGATCAGCCGCGAGCCGAGGGCGGTGCCGATATAGACCTCGTCGAGATAGGGCTGGGCGATGACGCCGACCACGGCCCGGCCCTGGTGGCGCAGCCCGATCAGGGTGGTCCAGACCGGCAGGCCGGCGACGAAGGCGCGGGTGCCGTCGATGGGGTCGAGCACCCAGACGAACTCGGCGTCGGCGCGGTCCGCGCCATATTCCTCGCCCAGCACCCCGTGGTCGGGGAAGCGGGCGGCGATGGCGTCGCGGATGGCCGCCTCGGCCCCCTTGTCGGCGGCGGTGACCGGATCGAACGCCCCGGGGCCGCCCTTGTCCTCCAGCTCGTGATCCGCCCGGAACAGGGGCAGGATCGCCGCCCCGGCCGCCCGGGCCAGGTCGTAGGCGAAGGCTTCCAGGTCGCCGAGGCGAGAGGCGGACAGGTCGGACGTCATGGCCCGAGCATTAGCCGAACCCACTTCCTGCGTCATCCTTGGGGCGGACGCCCGAGGATGAGGCGGATCAGAGCGTGGCGTCGTTGTGCAGGGACTTGGCCAGGTCGAGCAGGCGCCGGCGGGGGCGTTCCTCGAGCTGATAATAGGCCTTGATCAGGTCCATGGTCTCCTTGCGGGCCAGCATGCCGTCACCGGTGCGGGCCTCGGCGGCGGCGGCGGATTCCCCCCGGCCATGGGACTCGGCCACGCCGTCATAGAAATAGGCCACCGCGACCTCCAGGGCCTCGGCCAGTTGCCACAACCTGGCGGCGGAGATGCGGTTGGCGCCGCACTCGTATTTCTGGATCTGCTGGAAGCGGATCCCCACGGCGGTCGCGAGTTGCTGCTGGGTCAGGCCGAGCAGGCGGCGGCGGCGGCGAAGCCGCCTGCCGAGATGAAGGTCGATGTCGTTCGCCATGGCGGCGTCCTTCCCATCTGGTGAGGGCGTCCCATCACGGGACGACTGCACCTGACGCGGGCAAAGGCCGTGCCGAGTTCGCGATCCAGGCGAATGGCTGTTGGGCTCCCTTCTAACACAAGGGGAGAAGGGCCTTTGGCCTAGTCTTCCTTGACCCGCTTCTTGCGGAAGGAAGGGTTCAGAACCTGCTTGCGCAGGCGGATCGACTTGGGGGTCACCTCGACCAGCTCGTCGTCCTCGATGTAGGCGATGGCCTGTTCCAGGGTGGGACGGCGCGGCGGGGTCAGGCGGATCGCCTCGTCCTTGCCGGAGGCGCGGACGTTGGTGAGCTGCTTGGCCTTCATCGGATTGACGTCGAGGTCGTCCGACTTGGCGTTCTCGCCGATGATCATGCCTTCGTAGATCTTCTCGTTGGCGCCGACGAACATGACGCCCCGGTCCTCCAGGTTCCACAGGGCGTAGGCCGCGGTCTCGCCCTCGGAGTTGGAGACCAGCACCCCGTTGCGGCGGCCCTGGATCGCGCCCTTGTAGGGCTCGTAATGGGAATAGACCCGGTTCATGACGCCCGAACCGCGGGTGTCGGTCAGGAACTCGCCCTGGTAGCCGATCAGGGAGCGCGAAGGCGCCTCCAGGGTGATGCGGGTCTTGCCCGCGCCGGAGGGGCGCATGTCCTTCAGCTCGGCCTTGCGGGCCGACAGCTTCTCGATGACCACCCCGGAGTATTCGTCGTCGACGTCGATGACCACTTCCTCGATCGGCTCCAGCCGCTTGCCGGTCTCCTCGTCGGTTCGGTACAGCACCCGCGGCCGCGAGATCGAGACCTCGAAGCCTTCGCGGCGCATGTTCTCGATCAGCACGCCGAGCTGCAGTTCGCCGCGCCCGGCGACGTCGAAGGCGTCCTTTTCGGCGCTCTCGGTGATGCGGATGGCCACGTTGGATTCGGCCTCGCGCAGCAGGCGCTCGCGGATGACCCGGCTCTGCACCTTGTCGCCCTCGCGCCCGGCCAGCGGGCTGTCATTGACGGACACCAGCATCGACAGGGTCGGCGGGTCGATCGGCTGGGCGGGCAGGGCCTCGGTGACGTCCAGGGCGCACAGGGTGTCGGCCACGGTGGCCTTGGACAGGCCGGCGATGGCGACGATGTCGCCCGCCTCGGCCATCTCGATCGGCTGGCGCTTCAGGCCGCGGAAGGCGAGGATCTTGGTGACACGGCCGCGCTCGATCTCGACGCCTTCGCGGTTGAGGGCGTGGATCGCCTGGCCGGGGGTGAAGCGGCCGGCCTCGACCCGCCCGGTGAGCAGGCGGCCCAGGAAGGGATCGCTTTCGATCAGCACGGCGAGGATCTGGGCCGGCTCCTCGGCGCGCACGACTGCCTTGGGCTCGGGCACGTGCCGCACGATCAGCTCGTAGAGCGGGGCCAGGCTGTCGCGCGGGCCATCCAGGGTCATGGAGGCCCAGCCGTTCTTGCCGGACGCGTAGATGTGCGGGAAGTCGAGCTGCTCGTCGGTGGCGCCGATGGCGGCGAACAGGTCGAAGGCGTCGTTCAGCACCCGGTCCGGGTCGGCGTGGGTGCGGTCGACCTTGTTGAGCACCAGGATCGGCTTGAGGCCCAGCTTCAGCGCCTTGCCGAGCACGAACTTGGTCTGGGGCATGACGCCCTCTTCGGCGTCTACCAGCAGCAGGCAGCCGTCGACCATGCCGAGGATCCGCTCCACCTCGCCGCCGAAGTCGGCGTGGCCGGGGGTGTCGATGATGTTGATCCGGGTGTCGCCCGCCTCGCCGTGCCACAGCACCGAGGTGCATTTGGCCAGGATGGTGATGCCGCGCTCGCGCTCCTGGTCGTTGGAGTCCATGGCGCGCTCGGCGTGGGCCTCGTTGGCGCGGAAGGAGCCGGACTGGGCCAGTAACTGGTCCACCAGGGTGGTCTTGCCGTGGTCGACGTGGGCGATGATGGCGATATTTCGAAGCGACAGCGACATAGGATCAGGGTCTCGGGCGAGGGCGTCCGAAGAAGACGGCGTCGGCGAACGGGAGGGTCGGCGGGCTTGTACGCGACATGAAGCCTCCGCGCCAGCCATTCGCAGGTGCGAGATGGGGACGCAGGGGGAAGCGGGCCGGGGCCCAATCGTCCTTTATCCCAATATTATGGTTTGAAGACTCAACCTGAGGTCGTCGGACTGGCGCTGCAAACGCACAGGGCGAAACGCTCCCGCGCCGACGAACAGGATCGAGCATGCCCTCTTCCGTGATTTTGACATTCGCCACCGACACCGGTTCGTCGAACTCCGACGGCATCACCAGCGACAACACGATCACCTTCACCAGCCAGTCGGACCCCTTCGGCAACGTCAACTTCTACGACACGGGCGGCGTCTGGCTGGGCAACGCCTTCTCAAACGGCGCCGGGATCGCCACCCTAACCACCACCGCCCTATCGGACGGATCCCACACCTTCAGCGCCTTCGACTCGGACTACGGCTACTCGAGCAACACCCTGTCGGTGACCATCGACACCGCTGCGCCCTCGGCCCCGTCCGCTCCGGACATGGCCGCCGGCTCGGACACCGGATCCTCAAGCACCGACAACATCACCCGGACGATCGCGCCGACCTTCACCGGCACGGCCGAGGCGGGGGCCACGGTCACCCTCTACGACACCGACGGCACGACCGTGCTCGGGACGGCCACGGCGACCGGCGGGACCTGGAGCATCACCAGCTCCACCCTGAGCGCGGGGAGCCATACGCTCACCGCCAAGGCCCTCGACACCGCCGGCAACGTCGGCGGGGCCTCCAGCGGCCTCTCCGTCACCATCGACACCACGGCGCCTTCGGCGCCGTCCACGCCGGACATGGCCGCCGGTTCGGACAGCGGGACGTCGAGCACCGACAACATCACCCACGCGACCACGCCCACCTTCACCGGCACGGCCGAGGCGGGGGCCACGGTCAGCCTCTACGATACCGACGGGACCACCGTGCTCGGCACGGCCACGGCGACCGGCGGAAATTGGAGCATCGTCAGCGCCACCCTCAGCGCAGGGAGCCACACCCTCAGCGTCAAGGCCGCCGACGTCGCCGGCAACGTCGGCGGCGCCTCCAGCGGCCTCTCCGTCACCATCGACACCACGGCGCCGGCCGTCTCCGCGCCAGACCTGGCCACGGCGTCCGACGACGGCGCATCCGGCGCCGACAACATCACCAGCGCCACCACGCCGACCTTCACCGGCACGGCCGAGGCGGGGGCCACGATCACCCTCCACGACACCGACGGGACCACCGTCCTCGGGTCGGCCACGGCCACCGGCGGGACCTGGAGCATCACCAGCTCGGCCCTGACGCTCGGGACCCACACCTTGACGGTGGGAGCCCTGGATACGGCGGGCAACTTGACGACCTCGACCGGCTTGTCCGTGCAGATCGTGGCGCCCGACGCGCCGCCCGGACCGACGCCGGTCGATCCACCCCTCGGCGGCACGCCCACCGGCGGGGCCGACAGCCTGGGCGGCGGTTCTGGCGACGACAGCCTCGCCGGCGGGGGAGGCAATGACAGCATGGCCGGGGGCGCCGGCTCCGACAGCCTGGACGGCGACACCGGCGCCGACACCGTCGCCGGCGGCGAGGGCGGGGACTTCCTGCGCGGCCTGGCCGACAACGACAGCATCAACGGCGGGGCAGGCTCCGACACCGTCAACGGCAACGTGGGAGCCGACACCGTCGACGGCGGCGACGGGAACGACACGGTCTACGGCGGCCAAGGCGACGACAGTGTCGACGGCGGGGCGGGCGACGACGGCCACGTCAACGGCAACCTCGGTTCCGACACGGTTCACGGCGGCGACGGGGACGACACCGTCTACGGCGGCCAGGGCGACGACAGCGTCTACGGCGACGCCGGCGACGACCGGCTCTCGGGCGACCTCGGCGCCGACATCCTGTTCGGCGGCGCAGGGGCGGACAAGTTCGCCTTCAAGCAGGGCGGCGGCCAGGATTGGGTCGCCGATTTCAACACCGCCGAAGGCGACCGGATCATGCTGGCGCCGGGCACGGCCTATACGGTGCTCACCTTCCAGGGCCAGGTGATCCTGGATCTGGGCGGCGGCAGCACCATCGGCCTGGTTGGGGTGGGGACCTTCAGCCCCGATTACGTGGTGTTCGGCTGACGGCGGAGGCTATTTGCTGATCCGCTCTATGTTGAATTCCACCAATCCCGGCGTGGTCTTCAACCGCTCGGCCAGGGAGGCGAAACCGGTCTTCCGGTTGGTGGCCAGGGCGCCCTCGAATTCGAACACCCGGCCGTCCCGGGTGCGTCGAAAACTGATCTCCTGGAGCGTGACGTCATGGCCGCCCAGGATCTGGTGCAGACCGGATTCGCTGGGCGCCGCCTCGATCAGGAAACGGAAGGTGGCCAGGGCGTAGATCCGGGACGGCAGCATGGCCTCGATCATGCGGAGCAGGGTCAGGCCGAACAGCACCGCGCCGGTCGCCAGGGCGCCCGGCCAGAACAGGCCCAGCCCCAGGGCGAGGCCGATGGCGGCGGTGGCCCAGATCGAAGCGGCCGTGGTCAGGCCCTGGACATTGACCCCTTCCTTGAAGATCACACCCGCGCCCAGGAAACCGACGCCGGCCATGACCCCCTGGGCCAGGCGCGTGGGCTCCAGCCAGTCCTGTCCGGCCGGCCAGGCGCCGGGCATCAATCGGGGGGCGAAGGCGATCGACATGATCACGGCGGAGGCCAGCGCCACCAGGCCGTGGGTGCGGAAGCCCGCCACCCGGCCGTTGTAGCTTCGCTCCAGCCCGACCAGGCTTCCCGCCAGCCAGGCGGCGGCGAGGTTGAGGGCGATGTGGGTCGTCGGAGACATGGGCCGATTGTGCGGCCATGCGACCGCCTTGGCCATAGGGTCGTCGACGAACCCTAGACCCCCAGCCCCCCCTGCAGGTCGGCCCCGGTCAGCAGGCCGCGCGCCTCCAGCTCGGCCACGACAAGTCCGGCCGCCGCCTCCGGCGTGAGGGCGGTGGTGTCGATGTGGATTTCGGCGTGCTCCGGCGGTTCGTAGGGGCTGTCGATGCCGGTGAAGTTCTTCAGCTCGCCCGCCCGGGCCTTCCTGTAGAGGCCCTTGACGTCGCGACGCTCGGCCTCGGCCAGGGGCGTGTCCACGAACACCTCCAGGAACTCGCCTTTGGGCATCAGGTCGCGGGCCATGCGGCGTTCGGCCCGGAAGGGCGAGATGAACGAGACCAGCACGATCAGGCCGGCGTCGGCCATCAGCCTGGACACTTCCGCCACCCGGCGGATGTTCTCCACCCGGTCGGCGTCGGTGAAGCCGAGGTCGCGGTTCAGGCCGTGGCGGACGTTGTCGCCGTCCAGCAGATAGGTGTGACGGTTGCGGGCGG
Source organism: Caulobacteraceae bacterium (assembly GCA_035493955.1). GTDB lineage: Bacteria > Pseudomonadota > Alphaproteobacteria > Caulobacterales > Caulobacteraceae > NCED01. The sequence continues at coordinate 168,425 of DATJHI010000023.1, forward strand.
CGAGCTGCTTCTCCACCAGGTTGGCGATGGTCGACTTGCCGGCGCCCGACAGGCCGGTGAACCACAGCACCGCCGGCTTCTGGCCCTTGGCGGCGGCCCTGGAGGCCTTGCCGACGTCCAGCGCCTGCCAATGGATGTTGTGGCTGCGGCGCAGGGCGAAGTGGATCAGCCCGGCCCCGACGGTGGCGTTGGTCAGCCGGTCGATGAGGATGAAGCCGCCCATGTCGCGGTTCTGGTCGTAGGCGTCGAAGGCGATCGGCCGGTCGAGGCTGAGGTTGATCACCCCGATCTCGTTCAGCTCCAGCTGCTTGGCGGCCAGGTGCTCAAGGGTGTTGACGTTGACCTTGTACTTGGGCTCGGCCGCCTGGGCCGAAACCAGCTTGGTCCCGATCTTCAGCCAGTACTGGCGTCCCGGCAGCATGGGCTCCTCGCCCATCCAGATCAGGGTGGCCTCGAACTGGTCGGCCACTTCCGGGGGAGAGTCGGCCGCGGCCAGCACGTCGCCGCGGGAACAGTCGATCTCGTCGGCCAGGGTCAGGGTGATCGACTGGCCGGCGACGGCCAGGTCCAGGTCCCCGTCCTTGGTGACGATCCGCTCGACCTTGGAGGTCTGGCCCGAGGGCAGCACCCTGACCGTGTCGCCGGGGCGGACCTGGCCCGAGGCGATCAGGCCGGAGAAGCCGCGGAAGTCCAGGTTGGGCCGGTTCACCCACTGCACCGGCATGCGCAGCGGTCCCGCGGCCAGGGCGTCGTCCACCTGGACGGTCTCCAGGTGCTCCATCAGCGACGGGCCCTTGTACCAGGGGGTCGCCGCGGTCTTGGCGGTGATGTTGTCGCCCTTCAGTCCCGAGATCGGGATGGCCAGGAACTCGGTGATGCCGATCCTGTCCGCAAAATCCCGGTACTCGGCCAGGATCTCGTCGTAGCGGGCCTGGTCGAAGCCGACGAGGTCCATCTTGTTGATGGCCAGGACCACGCGCTTGATGCCCAGCAGGGAGACCAGGTAGCTGTGGCGGCGGGTCTGGGTCAGCACCCCCTTGCGGGCGTCGATCAGGATGATGGCCAGGTCGGCGGTCGAGGCGCCGGTGACCATGTTGCGGGTGTACTGTTCGTGTCCCGGGGTGTCGGCGACGATGAACTTGCGCCGGTCGGTGGAGAAGTACCGGTCGGCCACGTCGATGGTGATGCCCTGTTCCCGCTCGGCCGCGAGGCCGTCGACCAGCAGGGCGAAGTCGATCTCCCCCCCTTGCGTGCCCACCTTCTTGGAGTCGCTTTCCAGCGCCGCCAGCTGGTCCTCGAAGATCATCTTCGAATCGTAGAGCAGCCGCCCGATCAGGGTCGACTTGCCGTCGTCCACCGAACCGCAGGTGATGAAGCGCAGCAGGCTCTTGTGCTGGTGCTGGGTGAGGTAGGCGTCGATGTCCTCGGCGATGAGGTCGGAGACGTGGGCCATCAGAAGTACCCCTCCTGCTTCTTCTTCTCCATCGAGGCGGCCTGGTCGTGGTCGATCATGCGGCCCTGGCGCTCGGAGGAGGTGGTCAGCAGCATCTCCTGGATGATCTGCGGCAAGGTGGCGGCGTCGCTCTCCACCGCCCCGGTCAGGGGATAGCAGCCCAGGGTCCGGAAGCGGACGTTCTTGATCTGCGGGGTCTCGCCGGGACGCAGCGGCATGCGCTCGTCGTCGACCATGATCAGCGCCCCGTCGCGCTCCACCACCGGCCGCGGGGCCGAGAAGTAGAGCGGCACGATCGGGATGTTCTCCAAGTGGATGTATTGCCAGATGTCCAGCTCGGTCCAGTTGGAGATCGGGAACACCCGGATGGATTCCCCCGGCTTCTTCCTGGTGTTGTAGAGCCGCCAGAGTTCGGGACGCTGGTTCTTCGGGTCCCAGCGGTGCTGGGCCGAGCGGAACGAGAAGATCCGCTCCTTGGCCCGGCTCTTCTCCTCGTCGCGGCGGGCGCCGCCGAAGGCCGCGTCGAAGCCGTACTTGTCCAGCGCCTGCTTGAGGCCCTCGGTCTTCCACATGTCGGTGTGCAGGGCCGAGCCGTGGTCGAACGGGTTGATGCCTTTGGCCAGGGCCTCGGGGTTTCGATAGACCAGAAGCTCGAAGCCGAGCTCCCGCGCCATCCGCTCGCGCATCTCGTACATGGCCCGGAACTTCCAGGTCGTGTCGACGTGGAGCAGGGGGAAGGGCGGCTTGGACGGATAGAAGGCCTTGGCGGCCAGATGCAGCATCACCGCCGAATCCTTGCCGACCGAGTAGAGCATCACCGGGCGTTCGCACTCGGCGACCACCTCGCGCATGATGTGGATGCTCTCGGCCTCCAGCCGCTGAAGGTGCGTCAGCGTCGGCGCGCTCACCGGCAGGCCCCCTGCATCCCACATGACACGCGACTCCTGACGCAAAGCAGCCCGCCGCGCTGGCGCACGGGGGGCTTGGACGACGCCCTTGTGCGCCGTGGCGCGGCGGATTTCACGCCAGTTCCTCTGCAGACGGCATCAGGAAAACTCACCTCGCCCCCGCCGGCATGAAGGGGGCCAGCGGCGGCGGGTCGAAGACGGCGGTGGCGACGAAACCGGGATTGAAGAAGCGCGGCTTGCCATAGGCCAGGGGCAGGCCGTCGGGACCGAACACCCGCCCGCCGGCCGCCGCCAGCACCGCGTGGCCGGCGGCGGTGTCCCATTCGCAGGTGGGCGCGGGGCGGGGATAGAGGTCGGCCTCGCCGTCGGCGAGCAGGCAGAACTTCAGCGACGAGCCGATCGACACCCGCTCGGCCACCTTGCAGGCCTTCAGATAGGCCTCGGTCTCGGGAGTGTCGTGGGACTTGGAGGCCACCGCCGTCAGCACCTTGCCCAGGGGACGCACGGCCAGCGGACGGCGCGAGACCGGCGGGCGGGCTCCGGGCTCGGCGTCGGCGGTCCAGGCCGACCCAAGGGCCGCGTCGCCCGCGTACAGGCGCGCTCGGGCGGGGGCGTAGACCACCCCCATCGTCGGGCTGCGCGCCTCGACCAGGGCGATGTTGACGGTGAAGTCGGTCCCGCGCCTGACGAACTCCTTGGTGCCGTCGAGCGGATCGACCAGGAAGAAGCGATGGTCCACGTCCGGAATGCGGCCGGCGGCGAATTCCTCCTCGGCCACCACCGGGGTGGAAGGGGCCAGATGGGCCAGGGCCCGCAGGATGATCGCCTCGGCGGCGGTGTCTGCGGCGGTGACCGGCGAGGTGTCGGATTTCTGCAGCACCTCGAAGTCTTCCTGGAAGATCTTCCAGATCGCCGCCCCCGCCTCGAGGGCGGCGACCACCATGCCCTCCATCAGGACCGAGCGGGCGCCGGGGTCGGCGAAATCCTTCATCGAGTCGTCTCCGTCGGCGAAAGGCGGGGCTGTCGCGCGTCCATCTGATCGGTGGCAAAAAGCCCGAGTTCGGCGGGGCTGGCAACGTCGCGTGAACCGCCCGCTTGTCGGGGCTGCGCTTCCCGCCTACCTTCCGCCCCCTTTCCGCAGGGAGCCCCGTCGTACCCGCTCATGGCCGCCCCATTGCGCCACTATCTCGACTTCGAACGCCCGATCGCCGAACTCGAGGCCAAGCTGGAGGAACTCTCCAGCGTTTCCGAAACCGCGGGCGCCGGCGCCATTGACGCGGAGGTCGCGGCCCTGCGGGCCCGGATCGCGGACCTGAAGCGGGAGGCCTACGCCCGGCTCGACCCGTGGCAGAAGACCCTGGTCGCGCGCCACCCGCAGCGGCCGCACCTCAGCGACTACATCGCCGGCCTGATCGACGACTTCGTCGAGCTGCGCGGCGACCGCAAGTTCGCCGACGACCAGGCCATCGTCGGCGGCCCCGGCCGTTTCCGCGGCATGGCGGTGATGGTGCTGGGCCATGAGAAGGGCCACGACACCCCGACCCGGGTGAAGCACAACTTCGGCTCGGCCCGGCCCGAGGGTTACCGCAAGGCCGTCCGGCTGATGGACATGGCCGAGCAATTCGGCCTGCCGGTCATCACCTTCGTCGACACCGCCGGCGCCTATCCGGGCGTCGATGCCGAGCAGCGCGGCCAGGCCGAAGCCATCGCCCGCTCCACCGAACGCTGCCTGACCCTGGGTTCGCCCATGGTGACGACCATCACCGGCGAGGGCGGGTCCGGCGGGGCCATCGCCCTGGCGGCCGCCAACAAGGTGCTGATCCTGGAGCACTCGATCTATTCGGTGATCTCGCCGGAAGGCGCAGCTTCCATCCTGTGGCGCGACGGCGCCCGGGCCCGGGACGCCGGCGCGGCGATGAAGATCACCGCCCAGGACCTGATCGGGCTGAAGATCGTCGACCGCATCGTCCCTGAGCCCCCCGGCGGCGCCCACGCCGACCCCGCCGCCACGATCCAGGCGGTCGGCGACGCGGTGGAGGCCGAGCTGAAGGGGATGGAGAACATGTCCGCCGAGCAGCTCCGCCGCCAGCGCGAGGAACGGTTCCTGGCCATAGGACGGGCCTGAAGTCCTCCCCGGCCTGAACGGTCGGGGAAGGGACCTTACATCTCCAGCAGCTTGTCCGCCTTGCGCAGGGACGGGAACATCCCCGCCCACATCAGGGTGACGGCCAGGGCGCCGATCCCTCCGAACAGGGCCGCGCCGATGGGGCCCAGGAGCCGCGCCGCCACCCCGCTCTCGAATTCCCCCAGCTCGTTGGAGGCGCCCACGAACAGGGTCGAGACGGCCGAGACCCGGCCGCGCATGTGGTCCGGGGTGACGATCTGAACCAGGGTCAGGCGGACGTTGACCGACAGCATGTCTCCGGCCCCCAGGACCACCAGGCCGAAGACCGACAGCCACACGTCCCGCGACAGGGCGAAGATGAGGGTGCCGATCCCGAACACCGCCACGCCGCCGAACATCCACAGGCCCGCCCGGCGGCGCAGGGGCCAGCGGCTGAGGCCGAACCCGATCATCACCGCCCCGATCGCCGGCGCGGCCCTCAAAAGGCCGAAGCCGCTGGCGCCCACGTGCAGCACGTCCTTGGCGAAGACCGGCAACAGCGCCGTCGCCCCGCCCAGCAGCACCGCGAACAGGTCCAGCGAGACCGCGCCCAGGATCTCCTTGGTGCGCCAGACGTAAGCTATGCCCTCGCGGATCGCCGCGATCCGGGACTGGGGCGTGCTGGTCGGCCGGGTGTTCGTGCGCATCAGCACCAGACAGAGGATAGCCCCGGCGTACATCGCCCCGGCCCCCGCATAGGCGGCCGGGGTGGCCAGGGCGACCAGCACCCCGCCGATGAACGGCCCCATGATCGAGGCGCTCTGCCAGGCCATGGAGCTCCAGGCGATGGCGCGAGGCAGCTCGTCCCTGGGGACCAGCATCGGGGCCATGGCGCCGGCGGCCGGGTTCATGAAGGCCCGGGCGGCGCCGAAGGTGGCGGCGATGACGAAGATGGGCGTGAACGAGGGCTGGGGATGCAGGGCCAGCATCGCCAGGGCGACCACGCAGACCAGTTCGACCGCAAGGCTGGCCATCACCAGGCGGCCCCGGTCCAGCCGGTCGGCCATGGCCCCGGCCACCAGGGTCAGGACGAAGAGGGGCACGAACTGGGCCAGGCCCACCATGCCGACCAGGAAGGCGCTCTGGTCGACCCCGCGGGTCCGGCGCGCCACCTCATAGACCTGCCACCCGATCGCCACACTCTCCACCTGGACGCCGAGATTCATCAGGAATCGGCAAACCCAGAACAGGGAAAAGTCACGATGACGGAGGACGTTGGTCGATGGCAGGGCGGGAGCGAGACTCATGATCGACGTCAGCTTGGCCATCGCGGGAGACCTATGCAATTGCCGATTGCCTTGACGTCGTGGTCACGAGGGGATTATGCGCGCGCTCCCGGCCCGGACCGGCGAGGCCCGACGCGCTGATGACCGACCTCCTGCTAGCTTCCGACCAACCCCTCGCCGCCCTGCCTGCTCACGGGGGGCTGACCTTCGCCCTCGAGCGGCCGCGGGACCGGGCGGCGGCCGACTCCCTGATCGACCACGCCTTCGGCCCCGGCCGCTTCGCCAAGACCGCCGAGCGGCTGCGCGAGGGCAACCGCCTGCGCTCCGACCTCTCCGTCTGCGCCTGGGATGGGGCGCGGATGGTCGGGGCGGTGCGCCAGTGGCCAGTGCTGATCGGCCAGACCCGGGCGATGTTCCTGGGCCCCTTCGCGGTGGATTCGGCCTGGCGTCATCGGCGCTTGGGCGCGGCCCTGATCGGACGGACCCTGGCCCTCAGCGATGCGGCGGGCGAGCGGCTCACCGTCCTTGTCGGGCCGGCGTCCTATTTCGCCCCCTTCGGGTTCGAGAAGGTCCCGGCGGGCCGGATCGTCCTGCCCGGCCCCGTCGATCCGCACCGCCTGCTGTGGCGGGCGACGGGGGCGGAGGCCTTCGGCGACGTTTCGGGGCCCGTCCGCATCCCCAGGGGAGGCTGAGCCGATGGCGGTCGCCGGCGATCCCTTGATCAGCCTGGCCTCGGCCGCCCGCAGCGGGAGCGAAGGCGCCGGCCGCGCCCTGCCGCCGGTGCACCTGTGGAACCCGCCCCATTGCGGCGAGATCGATATCCGCATCCGCCGGGACGGCAGTTGGTGGCATGAAGGCTCGCCCATCGGCCGGCCGGCCCTGGTGCGGTTGTTCTCCACCGTCCTGCGCCGGGATCCGGACGGCTATTACCTGGTCACCCCGGTGGAGAAGCTGAAGATCGTGGTGGAGGACGTTCCCTTCGTCGCCGTCAGCGTGGACCGCGTGGGCGAGGCCCTGTCCTTCGTCACCAACGTCGGCGACATCGCCGAGGCCGGGCCGGACAATCCGCTGCGGATCGAGACCGACGCCGCCACCGGGGGGCCGACACCCTACGTCCACGTCCGCCGGGGGCTGGAGGCGCGGTTGTCGCGCCCGGTCTTCTACGCCCTGGTCGAGCTGGCGCAGCCTCGCGCGGGACCGGACGGGGAGCACCTGGGCGTCGCCTCCAACGGCGCCTGGTTCGACCTCGGTTCGACGGAGGTCGGCGCGTGAGCGACACGGCGACGCCATTTTCCTCCACGGACGAGCTCGAAGGCCTGCTGCGCCGGCGGCTGCTGCCGCTCTCGGCCTATGACCCGGTGGAGCGGCGGGTCCATTCCGACCGGACCTATTCCGACTGGCTGACGCCGTCCGGGCCCCTGCATCCGGCCGCGGTGCTGGCGCCCCTGGTGGAGCGGGAGGAGGGTCTTACCGTGCTTCTGACCCGCCGCGCCGACGGCCTGCGTCGCCATTCCGGCCAGATCGCCTTCCCCGGCGGCCGCGCCGATCCGGGGGAAACGCCCTGGGACACCGCCCTGCGCGAGGCGGAGGAGGAAGTCGGGCTCGACCGCAGCTTCGTCCGGGTGATGGGCCTGGGCGATCCCTTCGACACCGTCACCGGCTATGCGATCACCCCCGTGGTGGGACTGGTCAGGCCCGGCTTCACCCTGACCCTGCAGGCGGTCGAGGTGGCCGAGGTGTTCGAGGTGCCCTTCGCCTTCCTGATGGACCCCGCCAACTACGAGCACAGGACCCGTGAGTTCGGCGACGGCCACGTCCGCAAGTTCTTCGCCATTCCCCATGGGGATCGGGAGATCTGGGGCGCGACGGCGGGGATGCTGAGGATGCTCTACGAGCGGCTGTTCGCGGAGGCGGACCACGTCGCCGAGGAAGCGCCCGGCGCGGCCGGGGGCAGGGGATAGTCACCCCACGAATCCGGCCGCCCGCTTCAGCCGGTCGTTGATCGCTTCGCCCAGGCCCTCGCGCGGGATCGGGGCGACGGCGATGCCGGCCGGCCGGGTCCGGTCGGCGGCGCGCAGGAAGGCGAACAGATTGGCCGCCGCCTCGCGCAGGTCCCCGGCGGGGCTGAGGTTCCAGCGCGCCGTTCCGGGCCCGAAGCCCAGATAGGCCTCGCCCGCCCGCGGTTCGACCGCCTCCAGCCGCAGGGGCGCGGACGGGGCGTAATGGCGCGCCAGGCGTCCGGGGGAGCGTTTCGCGTCGGCGGCGGCCTCGGCCAGCGGCCCGACCACGGCCTCGATGGCGGCCCGGTCCAGGCCGCCCGGCCGCAGCAGCTGCAGGTCCGGGCCGATGCAGGCGACCACGGTGGATTCCAGCCCGACCGTGCAGGCCCCCCCGTCGACGGCGGCGGCGGCGGCGAAACCGGTCTCCTCCACGGCGTCGTGGAAGGTGGTGGGGCTGGGCCGGCCGGACCGGTTGGCGGACGGGGCGACCACGGGGCCGCCGAAGGCGCGCAGGACCGCCTGCGCGGTCGCGTGGGCCGGGACCCGCAGCGCCACCGTCTCCAGGCCGGCCCGGGCCAGGTCGCACACCCCGCCGCCGTCGCGATAGGGGAGCACCAGGGTCAGGGGCCCCGGCCAGAACGCCGCCGCCAGCGCCTGGGCGCGGTCGTCGAAGGCGCCGATCCGCGTCGCCGCGGCGGCGTCGGCGACGTGGGCGATCAGGGGATTGAACCGCGGCCGGCCCTTGGCCTCGAACAGTCTGGCCACCGCGGACGCGTCGCCGGCGTCCGCGCCGAGGCCATAGACGGTCTCGGTCGGCAAAATCACCAGCGACCCGGCCTTGAGCGCGGCGGCGGCTTGGGATGGAGTGGGTCCCCTCGGCATAGGTTGGTGTTAGCCCAATCCGCCGCCGAACAGGAGCCGTCATGACCTTCCGCGCCCCCGTGAGCGACATCGCCTTTTCCCTGGTCCAAGTCGCGGGCCTGGGCCGCCTGACGGGGGAGGGCGGTTTCCCCGACCTGGACGCCGAGCTGACGCAGGCGGTGCTGGAGGCCGCGGGGCAGCTTTCCGAAGACGTGCTGGCCCCGCTGAACCGGGTGGGGGACACGGTCGGGGCGCGGCTGGAGAACGGCCAGGTGATCGCCCCGCCGGGCTTCCGCGACGCCTTCAAGGCCTTCGCCGAGGGAGGGTGGAACGGCCTCGCCGCCGACCCCGAATACGGCGGCCAGGGCCTGCCGCGGGCCCTGCACCTGGCGGTGTTCGAGATGGTCCACGCCGCCAACATGGCCCTGGCCCTCGCCCCCACCCTGACCGCCGGCGCCATCGAGGCCCTGAGCGCCCACGGAACGGCGGCGCAGAAGACCGTGGTGCTGCCCAGGCTGATCTCCGGCGAATGGTCGGGGACCATGAATCTGACCGAACCGCAGGCGGGCTCCGACCTCGGCCTGGTGCGCACCCGGGCCGAGCCGGACGGCCAGGGCGGTTGGAAGCTCTACGGCGAGAAGATCTTCATCACCTGGGGCGACCATGACTGCGCCGACAACATCGCCCATCTGGTGCTCGCCCGCCTGCCGGACGCCCCAGCCGGGGTGAAGGGCATCTCGTTGTTCCTGGCCTGCAAGCGGCGGATCGACGGCCAGGGGAACCTGCTGGAGGCCAACGCCCTGAAGGTCGGCGGCATCGAGCACAAGCTCGGCATCCACGGCTCGCCCACCTGCACCATGCTGTTCGAGGGGGCCTCGGCCGAACTGGTGGGCGAGCCCAACCAGGGCCTGGCCCACATGTTCACCATGATGAACGCCGCCCGGCTGAACGTCGGCGCCCAGGGGGTCGGCATCGCCGAGCGGGCGCTGCAGCAGGCCCAGGCCTACGCCCGCGAACGCCGGCAGGGCCGCTCGCCTTGGTCGACGGAGGCGCCGGCCCCCATCTTCGACCACCCGGACATCCGCCGCCGCCTGATGCTGACCCGCGCCCGGATCGAGGCGGCGCGGGGAATCTGCCTGACCGCCGGGCTCTGCGCCGACCTCGCCGTCGTGGCCAAGGACCCGGCGGCGCGGGACGCCGCCCGGCGGCGGGAGGAGCTCCTGACCCCGGTGGCCAAGGCCTGGGCGACCGACCTCGGCGTCGATGCGGCCTCCGAAGGGGTGCAGGTCCACGGCGGCATGGGCTTCATCGAGGAGACCGGGGCGGCCCAGCACTACCGCGACGCCCGCATCGCCCCGATCTACGAGGGCACCAACGCCATCCAGGCCCTGGACCTGGCCGGACGCAAGCTGGCCGCGGACGGAGGCGCCTCGGTGCGGGAGCTGCTGGCCGACATCCGCGCGGACCTGCCGCGGCTGGACGGGAGCCTGGCCGGATTCGGCGCCCGGCTCGGCGCCGGCGCGGACGCCGTGGAGGCGGCGACCGCCTGGATGCTGGCGGGCAAGGGCTCGCCCGACGGTCTGGCCGGCGCCAGCCCGTTCCTCAAGCTGTTCGGCGACGTCACGGGGGGCTGGATGCTGGCCAAGGGCGCCCTGGCCGATCCCGATCGCGCAGGCCTGGCGCGGCTCTACGGCGAACATGTCCTGGCCGGCGCGCCCGCCCTGACGGCGGCGGTCCAAGCGGGGACGGAGGACTTGGCGCGGTTCGCCTAGATCACGATGGTTTCGGATTGAATCAATCCGAAACCATAAAACGTGATCGATTCTAAGCGTTTAGAGCGGGATTTAAGCGAAAAGCCCGTCCCCGCTTTTTCGCATCCCGCTCTGAACCTCAGAAGACCTTGTGCACCCACCCGTACGGATCGGGCGCCGCGCCGCGCTGGATGTCGACCAGGGCGGCGCGCATCTTGGCGGTCACGGGGCCGGCGCTCTCGCCGTCGCCGATGGTGAAGTCGCCTTGCGGCGTGCGCACTTGGCCGATGGGGGTGATCACCGCCGCGGTGCCGCAGGCGAAAGCCTCCGTCAGCCGCCCGGAGGCGACGTCAGCGCGCCACTGGTCCAGCGAATAGGGCTCCTCGCGCACGACCATGCCGCGATCCCGGCCCAGGGTGATCAGCGAATCGCGGGTGACGCCGGCCAGGATGGTGCCGCCCAAGGGCGGGGTGCTCATCGAGCCGTCGTCGAACACGAAGAAGATGTTCATGCCGCCCAGCTCCTCGATCCAGCGGCGCTCCGCCGCGTCGAGGAACACCACCTGCTGGCAGCCGTGCCGGATCGCCTCCGACTGGGCCAAAAGGCTGGCGGCGTAGTTGCCGCCGCACTTGGCCTCGCCGGTCCCGCCGGGGGCGGCGCGGGTGTATTCCTGGGAAACCCAGACCGAGACCGCCTCGCGCGCGCCCTTGAAATAGGCCTCGACCGAGGAGGCGATGACCATGAACAGATATTCCGACGCCGGCTTGACCCCGAGGTACACCTCGCTGGCGATCATGAACGGCCGCAGATAGAGGCTGCCGCCGGGAACGGTGGGAATCCACTCCCGGTCGATGCGGACCAGTTGCTTGACCGCCTCCAGGAACATGGTCTCGGGCAGTTGCGCCATGGCCAGCCGCTCGGCCGAGCGGCGGAAGCGCCGGGCGTTGGCGTCGGGGCGGAACAGGGTCGCCCCGCCGCCGTCGGTGGGATAGGCCTTAAGGCCCTCAAAAATCTCCTGGGCGTAGTGCAGCACCGCCGCGGAGGGGTCCATCCGCAGGGGCGCGCGCGCCTCCACCCTCGCGTCATGCCAGCCGCGGCCCTCGGCGTACTGGACGACCACCATGTGATCGGTGAACACCCGGCCGAAGCCCGGACTGGTCAGGAGCGCCGCCCGGGCGTCGGCCGCGACCGGCGCGGCGTGGGGGCGGTATTCGAAGGGAAGGCTGTCGCCGCCGTCCATGGCCGAATCTTTCGTCTGCAATCGCGGGGACACTCCCCGTCCAAGCGCCCTCTTTAGAGCCGCGCTGCGTCGAGGGCGAGGGGACGGTCCCGGTTTTTCAGTGAACCGTCGCCCCGGCCAGGACGAAGCGGGCCTGGGCGCCGATCAGCAAGGCCAGCACGAAGGTGGCCACGCCCGCCGCCACCACGATGGGGATCAACACCATCAGCACCTGTTGCGGCGGCACCCCGGATGTCAGCAGGCTCCCGGCCACCAGCGGGCCCACGGCCGAGCCCAACCGGCCGAACACCACCGCCGCGCCGACGCCGGTTCCGCGCACCTCGGTGGGATAGACCGAAGGGGCCGTGGCGTAGAGCACGGTCTGGGTCGAGAGGATGGCCATGCCGACCAGGCCGCCGACCATGAAGGAGACGGCGAGGGACACCGGCGCCAGCCACAGGAGCACGAGCGCCGCCGCGGCGAGGGCGAAGCAGCCCACCACCACGTGGGACAGGGGACGCCGGTCCATGGCCATGCCGGTCAGGACGCTAGCCAGGGCCCCGCACAGGTTGAACGACACTTGCACCCAGGACGCGTCGGGCCGGCTGAGGCCCCGGCCCACCAGCAGGGTCGGCAGCCAGTTCAGCAGCACGTAGAGGATCATCAGCCCGAGGAAAAAGCCCGCGCACAGGAGCAGGGTGCGAAATCCCCGCCCGTCTCCCATCAGGGCGTGCCGGATGCTTTTCGGGTGCAGGGCGCCGTCGCTCGCCTCGGCCTGCACCTGTTGCAGCTCGCGCGATTCGGGCAGGGCGAAGATCAGGATGGGAGCCATCACCAGCGGCCCGACCCCGCCGGCCAGGAAGACGATGCGCCAATCCGCCGCCCCGCCCATCAGGCTGACCAGGCTGGCGACGGCGCCGCCGAACGGCATCGCCCCATAGAGCGCGGCCAGGGCGGTGCTGCGCCGACCCGGGGCGGTGTTTTCGGCCACCAGGGCCAGGAGGTTGGGCAGGGCGCCGCCGAGCCCGGCGCCGGTCATGAACCGGGCGAGCAGCAGCATCTCGACATTGGGGGCCAGACCGTTGGCCACGGACATCAGTCCGAAGGCGGCGATGGAGCCGATCAACACCTTCTTGCGGCCGAACCGGTCCGACAGCCGGCCGCCGAAGGCGGCGCCGACCATCAGGCCGAAGGTCGAGGCGCTGAAGAACCAGGCCAGCTGGCCGGGAGTCATGTGGAAGAGAGGCCCCAGCCGCGGCGCCGCCACCCCGGCCGACTGCAGGTCGAAACCCTCGAAGATCGCCACGACACAGCAAAGCAAAATGGTGGCCGAAGAGGTCCCCACGGCCCTCATCGGACGACTTTGCGCAGACATGGGAATCCTCCCGACGAGCCCTATCCGTCAGTTCTTGCCGACCTCGACAGTCGATTCAAGCAATTCGGCAGGACATTTCAGCGCGAGGGGGGTCCGCCGCCGCCGTGTCCTTGCGCCGGCGATTGGTCTTTCCGTGCGGACAACTGTAGCGCCGAGGGCTTTGTCTACAACGGCGGACTTCTAGATCGCCACGCGGAGCAACGTTGCTTCACCCCTGGCTGACCCCTCTAGGCCTTGGAGATGTCGCAGACCAGACCTTCGGGCCGCCAGTCGAGGGTGACCTCGCCGCCCAGTTGCCGGACCGCACGCTCGATCACCAGGGCGCCGACGCCGCGGCGGGTCGGCGGGGCTGTCGGCGGGCCGCCGCTCTCCGTCCAGCGGAAATGCAGGCCGCCGTCCGCATCCCGCCGCCAGTGGACGTGGACCAGCCCCTCGGGGATCGACAGGGCGCCGTGCTTGGCGGCGTTGGTGGCCAGTTCGTGGATGGCCAGGGCCATCGACTGGGCGCAGTCGGGGTTGAGGGGCACGTTGGGGCCGCTCACCCAGGCCCGGGGAGTCCGGGCGCCGACATAGGGGGCCAGCTCCTCGGTCACCAGCCGATGCAGATCGGCGCCTTCCCATCGGGACTGGGCGATCAGGTTGTGCGCGCGGCCGATGGCGTGAAGTCGGCCCTCCAGGATCGTCTTGAACTCGGCGACGGTCTCGGCCCGGGTCAGGCGCACGGTCGCCTGCACCACCGCCAGCAGGTTGTTGGCCCTATGGTTGACCTCGTGGCTGAGCAGCTTGAGCCGCTCCTCCGCCTCTTTGCGGTGGGAGATGTCGACCAGCATATTGACCGCGCCGATCAGGGCCCCGGTCTCATCCTGCAGGGGGGTGGGATAGGGGATGAAGGGGATGCGCGTGCCGTCGGGGCGTTCGGCGATCGCCTCCTCGCCCCGCACCGCCCGGTTTTCCCTCAGCGTCACCGCCATTGGGCATTCGTCGTGCGGGAGCGGCGTGCCGTCGGCGCGCAGCAGCTTCCAGCTGACGCACCAGGCGTCGACGCCGAGCGTCGGGCGGCGGCCCGAGAACTCGACACAGGCCTCGTTGTAGAAGGTGATGCGGCCGGCGGCGTCGGTCGTGTAGATCGCCGCCGGAAGGGCGTCGAGCAGCTCGCGATACCGCAGTTCGCGCGCCTGGAAATCGGCCAGGGCGCGCTTCAGCACGGTGACCCGTGCTTCGGGCCTGCCCACGTCTTTCGACGACACGCGTTCGACCGACACAGGCGCCCCTCACTTCACGACTCGAGCACACAGGCCAAGTCCGGCCGCACGCGCGCTCAGATCCTAATGCGCCTGCACGCCGTTAACGACAAGCGGGCCATATCGTTCCGTGGACGGTCGCAGAATAATTCGCGCGCTCGACGCCTAGTGATAACGGCGGATCAGGCCGACCAGCTTGCCCTGCACCTGCACCTGGTCGGGGCCGAGGATGCGGGTCTCGTAATTGCGGTTGGCGGGTTCGAGGGCGATCGAGGCGCCGCGCTTGCGCAGGCGCTTCAAGGTGGCCTCCTCGCCCATGACCAGGGCGACGACGATCTCGCCGTTGTTGGCGGTGTCGCCCTTGCGGATCACCACCAGGTCGCCGTCGAGGATGCCCGCCTCGATCATCGAATCGCCCTGGACCTCCAGGATGAAATGCTCGCCCTGGCCAAGCATGCTTTCGGGCACGCTGATGCGGTCGCGTTCGTGCTGGATGGCCTCGATCGGCGTGCCGGCGGCGATCTTGCCCAGGAGCGGCAGTTCGCGCACGTCGTTGGCGACCTCCGGCCGGGACTTGCGGCCCCCGCCCGCAACCACCTGGGGCCGGAACGGCGCGCTTCCCCGCGATCCGCCCGGGGTGGCCTGCTCCGGCAGCTTGACCACCTCCAGCGCGCGGGCCCGGTGGGCCAGGCGGCGCAGGAAGCCGCGTTCCTCCAGCGCCGTGATCAGCCGGTGGATGCCCGACTTGGAGGCGAGATCCAGGGCGTCCTTCATCTCGTCGAAGGAGGGGGAGACCCCGCTCTCCTTGATCCGCTCGTGGATGAACATCAAGAGCTCGTGCTGCTTGCGCGTGAGCATGGGTGGCGCCCTTCCAGATCGAATCCGTTGGCGGAACAAACCGCTAACACACAGGATGTTCTGTAAGTGTTCCTAGTTAATGTCAAGTTACCGGAAAAAAGGGACCCCGCGGGTGTCCGCTATCCCAGCAGCGCCCGCGTCGCCGCGGTCACGTCGGCATGGCGCATGAGGCTTTCGCCAACCAGCATGGCCCGGGCGCCGGCGCGGACCATGCGGGCCGCGTCCTCGGCGGTGGCGACGCCGCTTTCGGTCACTAGCAAGGCGCCCGCCGGAACCAGGGGGGCCAGACGCTCGGTCACCGCTAGGTCGGTGACGAAGCTGCGCAGGTCGCGGTTGTTGACCCCGATCAGCCGGGCGCCCAGGGCCGCCGCGCGGGCCAGTTCGGCCGCGTCGTGGACCTCGACCAGGGCGTCCATGCCGAGGCGCTGCGCCTCTTGCATCAGCGCCTCCGCCACCTTGTCGTCGACCATGGCCATGATCACCAGGATCGCGTCGGCGCCGAGGGCCCGCGATTCGGCCACCTGCCAGGGATCGACCAGGAATTCCTTGCGCAGGCAGGGCAGGGCGGCCGCGTCCCGCGCGGCGGTCAGATAGGCGTCGTCCCCCTGGAAGCTCGGCCCGTCGGTCAGCACCGACAGGCAGGACGCCCCGCCGGCCTGATAGGCCAGCGCGAGGGCGGGAGGGTCGAAGTCGGCGCGGATCAGGCCCTTGGACGGGCTGGCCTTCTTGATCTCGGCGATCAGGGCCAGCCGGCCGGGGACGGCGCGGGCCAGGGCCGCGGCGAACCCGCGGGGGGGCGAGGCGGCCGCGGCGGCGGCCTCCAGCCGCTCCCGGGGGAGCTTGGCCCGCCGTTCGGCGACTTCGGCCCGCTTGTAGTCGGCGATGCGGCTGAGGATGTCGGTCATGGCCTATCCGTTGGTCGCGGCGACAAGACCGTCCAGCGCCGCCGCGGCGCGGCCGTCGTCGATCACCTGGCCCGCGAGGACGATTCCCTCGCTGAGGGTCTCCACCGTCTCGCCGACCAGGAAGGCGGCGGCGGCGTTCAGCAACACCATGTCGCGATAGGCCCCGCGCTCGCCGGCCAGCAGGCGATTCAGCGCCGCCGCGTTGTGCGCCGGATCGCCGCCCCTGAGATCGTCGATCCTGGCGCGGGGCAGGCCTACCGCCTCGGGGGTCACGGTGAACAGGCGCACCGCACCGTCTTTCCACTCCGCGATCTCGGTCTCGCCCGTGGTGGTCATCTCGTCCATCCCCTGGCCGTGCACGACCCAGGCCCGCTCCGAGCCCAGGGCGCCCAGCACCCGCGCCAGGGGCTCGATCCAGCGGCTGGAGTAGACGCCCAGCACCTGGCGCTGCGCCCCGGCCGGGTTGGTGATGGGTCCCAGGAGGTTGAAGATGGTCCTGAACCCCAACTCCGCCCTGACCGCGGCCACGTGGCGCATCGCGCCATGGTGGGCCGGCGCGAACAGGAAGGCGATGCCGGCGTCGTCGAGGGCCCGCCGCTGCTGGTCCGCCGTGGCGTCGAGATTGACGCCCAGGGCCTTCAGCACGTCGGCGGCGCCGGACTTGGACGACAGGGCCCGGTTGCCGTGCTTGGCCACCTTCAACCCGCCCCCCGCGGCCACGAACCCCACCGCCGTCGAGATGTTGAGCGTGTGCAACCCGTCCCCGCCGGTGCCGCAGACGTCGATGGTCGGATGATCGTAGCGCAAGGGGGTCGCGGCCCGGCGCATGGCCCGGGCTCCGGCCGCCAGCTCGCCGGTGGTCTCCCCGCGCAGGCGCATGGCGGTCAGCGCCGCGGCCACCTGCGCCGGGGTCGGCTCGCCCTTCAGGCAGGCGGTGAAGAAGGCTTCGGCGTCGCCTTCCGTCAGGGTGGCTCCGTCCGCGAGCCGGGCCAGCAGCGGCTTGAAGGCGTCGGACATGGCGCGGACTAGACCTGGGCCGTGCGCTTGACGCCCGCCAGGTCGAGGAAATTGCCCAAAAGCTGGTGGCCGCCCTCGGTGGCGATGGATTCGGGGTGGAACTGCACGCCGTAGATCGGACGGGTCTTGTGCTTCAGCCCCATGATCTCGCCGTCGTCGGTCCAGGCGGCGACCTCCAGAACTTCCGGCAGGGGGTCGGCCAGGACGGCCAGGCTGTGGTAGCGCGCCGCGGTGAAGCCGTCGCGCAGGCCCGCGAACACGCCCTCGCCGCGATGGTGGATCGGACTGGTCTTGCCATGCATCAGGGTCTTGGCCCGGATCACCTGGCCGCCGAAAGCCTGGCCGATAGCCTGGTGGCCCAGGCAGACGCCGAAGATGGGCAGGTCCTGCGGCGCGGCCGCCAACAGATCGAGGCAGATGCCGGCTTCGTTGGGGGTGCAGGGCCCCGGGGACAACAGCACCGCCTCGGGCTTCAGGGCCAGGGCCTCCTCGACGCTGAGCGCGTCGTTCCGGACCACGCGCGTGGCCGCCCCAAGCTCGGCCAGGTAGTGGACGAGGTTGTAGGTGAAGCTGTCGTAGTTATCGACCACCAGGATCATCGGCGCTGTTTAGGCCGAGACCGACGCCGCGCCAAGGGTGACGCGATCCGGGCCGACTCGGGCTTAGACTCTCGCCATGCCGATCGACCACCTGCTCGACGACCCGCCCGCCGTCGCCGCGCCCCGCGCCGCCGTGGCCATCCGCGCCGCCCGCGCCAAGCTCAACGCCCCGCCCCGGATCGCGCCGCTGTGGCCGCTCCTGGCCGCCGCGGCTTTCGCCGCCTTCACCGCCTTGTTGTTGGCGACCGCGGTGATCATCGGCCTGCCGAAGTTCTAACGTTCCGGGCTCGGCCGCGGATGGACCTCCCAACAGGGAGGATATCCACGGGAGCGCCGCAAGCGTCGGGCCGCCTGATGCAGGCGGCCCGAACACCCACGCCGGTTCTGATCAGTAGCGGCGCGGACCGGTCTGCTTCAGCCAGGTGATTTGCTGGCCGAGGTTGTCCAGGCGCACCTGCATGTAGTCGGCGTCTTGGCGGCTCAAACGCCCGCCGTCGCGGCGACGCAGCCGCTGCTCGGTATTGCGAAGGTCGCGAAGCATGTCGGTGGCGCGCCGCGCCTCTCTGCGGTCCAGCGTGCCTTGCTCGACGCCGCGCTGAATGCGCTGCTCCAGCCAGTCCTCCCGCTCGCGGATGCCCTGGGGCGCGCCGCGCCAGAAGCCGTCGGGGCCAGCGCCGTAGCCATAGCCGCCCCGGTCGTACCGATCACCCCGGTCATCCCGGCGGTCATAGTTCTGAACCGGTTGCTGGACCTGGTCCTGACGATAGTAGCCTTCGGGGCAACGGACCGAAGAGCCCGCGATCTGGTTGCCGACGATAGCGCCGCCCACCCCGCCGATCACGGCGCCCGTGGTCTTGTCGCCGCGGCCGGCGATCGCGCTGCCGAGGACGGCCCCGCCCACGGCGCCGAGCACCGTGCCCGCGGCGCGGTTGTCCTGGCGGACGCAGCCGGGCGGCGGGGTCTGGGCCGAGGCCAAGGCGGGAACGGTGGAAGCGCCGATCAGGGCGCCGATCAGGATGAATGTACGCATTGAATTATCTTTCGGTTTCCCGTCTCAGGTGAGCACAGGTTCATCGGAGAAATCGGCCCCGGTGCGGGGCGACGAAACACCACGGCCAACAATAAGGAGAGGGGCTGAACGCAGGCCGCGCCTGTCGTTGTCCAGCGTTCATCTAGCCGAAACGGGCAGCCGGATGTTCGGTTCCTGAACCTACTTGAACCGCCACGCCTCTTCCGCCGCCCGGCGCAGGGAGCGGGTCTTGTGGCGCGTCTCCTCGTATTCCGCGTCGGGGTCGCTGTCGGCCACCACCCCGCCGCCGCCCTGGACGTACATCATCCCGTCCTTGAGCAGGGCCGTGCGCAGGACGATGCAGGTGTCGACCGAGCCGTTGGCCGAGATGTAGCCGGCCGCCCCCGCATAGGCGAGGCCGCGCTTTTCGCTCTCCAGCTCGTCGATGATCTGCATGGCCCGCACCTTGGGCGCCCCCGACAGGGTGCCGGCGGGAAGGGCGGTCAGGATCACGTCGACCGGATCCAGCCCTTCCGGAGCCGCGCCCTCCACGTTGGAGACGATGTGCATGACCGTCGAATAGCGCTCGATCTTGAAGCTTTCGGTGACCGTCACCCGCGGCGCGGTCCCGACGTCGTTGCGCCCGGCGTCGTTCAGCATCACCGCCCGGCCGACGTCGTTGCGGCCGAGGTCGAGCAGCATCAGGTGCTCGGCCCGTTCCTTGGGGTCGTCCAGGAGGTCGCGTTCGTTCTGGGCGTCCTCTTCCGGGGTTGCCCCGCGGGGACGGGTGCCGGCGATGGGGCGGATGGTCACCTTGCCGTCGCGCAGGCGCACCAGGATCTCCGGGCTGGACCCCGCCAGCTGGAAGTCGCCGAAGTTCAGATAGAACAGGAACGGCGACGGGTTGAGCCGTCGCAGGGACCGGTAGAAGGCGAACGGGTCGAGGTCGAAGCGGGCGCGGAAGCGGTGGCTCGGCACCACCTGGAAGATGTCGCCGGCGGCGATGTAGTCCTTCGCCTTGGCCACGATGCGATGGTAGTCGGCCCGGCTGACCGGCGAGTCCGGCGGTTCCTGCACGTGCGGGGCGCCGCCGACGCGCGCCCCCAGAGGCTTGGCGAGGTCGGCCTCGGTCTCGACCAGCCGCGCCATCGCGGCCTCGTAGGCCTGACAGTCGGAAATCCCGGCCTCAGGGCGGGCCGTGGTGCAGAGCACGATCTCCTGGCCGATGGAATCGAACACCGCCACCACCGACGGCCGCGTCATCACCGCGTCGGGCAGGCCGAGGACGTCCGGCTTGGCCGGGCCCACCGGCTCGAACTGCCGGATCATGTCGTAGCCCAGCACCCCGAACAGGCCCGCCGCCATGGGCGGTAGCTCCGGCGGCAGGTCGAAGCGGGTGTCGGCCACCAAGGCCCTCAGAGAGTCGAGGGCCGGCAGCGGCTCGGGCGCATAGCGGCCGGCGGCGATCGCCTCGGGCCCCCGCGCCACTTCGGCGGACGCGCCGAAACAGCGCCACACCAGGTCGGGCTTGAGGGCGACGATGGAATAGCGCCCGCGCCAGGTCCCGCCCTCGACCGACTCGTACAGAAAGGCGAAGGGCCGTCCCTGGCCGATCTTCAGATAGGCCGAGACCGGCGTCTCGATGTCGTCGACCAGACGGGTCCAGACGACCTGGGCCCGGCCTGCCCGGTACAGCGCCGAAAAGGCGTCGAAATCGGGACTGGGGATCACTTCTTCGCCCCAGCCGGCCCCGCCGGCAGGGCTTCCAGGCCGAGGGCGGTGCGGGCCTTGGCGTAGTCCACCGTCGGCTTGATCTCCTGGCGGGCGGCGATCCTGGCGGCGGCGGTGAAGTCGTTGAACAGCACGTTGCGGAAATCGTCACGCTGGACCTCGACCTGGGCGGCGAGTTCGGCCGGCGGGCCGGTCGCGATCTTGTCCAGCCGCCCGAGGACCAGGCCGAGCTTCTGGTCCTGGCCGACGAAGACCTCGCCGGGCTTGGCCCCGAACAGCTTCTGCATGAAGTCGTTGGAGAAGGTCTTGCCCGCGGCGCTGCGCTGGACGTCGGCGGCGGTCTGCACCGTGGCCCCGACCGAGGCGGCGGCCTGGGCCATGGTCTGGCCTTTCTTGATCGCCGCAGTCAGGGCGTCGGCCTTGGCGGCGAGCGCCTTCTGCTGGGTCTCGAACATCAGCATCTGGCTCGCGGCGGGGCGGACCTCGTCGACGCCGGCCAGGGCGGACTTCATGACCTTGTCCACGCGCACCGCGGCGTATTCCCCCTGGCCGAGGTCGATGACCTCGGAATCCCCGCTCTGGGGCAGGGCGAAGGCGGCCTGCACGAGCTTGGGCGGGATGGGCATCGGCTGACCCTGCAGGTTCGTCCCCTGGGCGGTGAGCGGCACGGGATAGGGCATGACCTTGGCGCCGGACTTCTGGGCGGCCTCGGCCATGTTGGCGCCGCCGGAACGGGCGTCCTCGTACTTCTGGACGATCTGGTAGACCTTTTCGGTCGCCCCTTCCTTCTGGATCTCGCCGGTGATCTTGGCCCGGGCCTCGTCCAGGGTGGCCTGGTGGCCGGCGCCGACCTTGGTCACCTTGACGACCGCAAGGCCGAGGGCGCCCTGGGTGGGGCCGATCACGTCGCCGGCCTTGACCGGGCCGAACACCGTGTCGGCGATCTTGCGGTCGGAAACGGCGGTCTTGGGGGCGTCGGCATAGGAGACGGTGTTCACGCCCAGCGACTTGGCCACCTGTTCGGGATCGGCGCCCTTGCGCAGCAGATCGGCGGCGTTGGCCCCGGCGGCGGCCGTCTTGACCGGCACCTGCACGAAGGAGCGGGTCTCCGGGATGGACAGGGCGTCCTTCTCGAAGTTGAACCGCTTCAGCACCTCGGCCTCAGGGACCGGCACGGCCTGGGCGAACTCGGCCGGGCTGAAGCGGACGAAGCTCAGCTGGCGCAGCTCGGGCTTGGTGAAGCGCGGCGCGTTCTTCTTGATGTAGGCGGCGAGGTCGGCGTCTGTGGGCTTGGCCAGGGGGCCGGCCAGGCTTGGCGCCAGGGCGAACCAGGTGACGTCGCGGCCTTCGCGATTATAGGCGGCGATCGCCGCCATATAGGTGCGCGGCGTGGTCAGCCCGGCGGCGAGGCCGCTCAGGAGCTGGCCCTGGGCGATCTGGTCGCGCAACAGCTGTTCGTAGGCCGCTCCGGTCAGGCCGTTTTCCTGCAGCCGGGTCTCATAGGTCTGTTTGTCGAACTTGCCGGAAACCGGGTCGAAGAAGGCCGACTGCTTGCGCAGTTCGCCGACCACCAGCTTGTCCGACGGATTGACCCCGAGCTTGGTCACCAGGGCGGCGAAGGCCTCGGACTGGGCTAGGCTGTCGGCCAGGCCGCGGTCCGCTCCGGCGGCCACCGCCTGTTCGGTGCTGACCGGCTGGCCGCCGTTCTGCTGTTCGACGTCCTTTTTGTAGCGGTCGAACATCTGCTTGTACTGGGCCGAGCCGATGGTGCGGGCCCCGGCCTCGACCACGGCGTCCTTGACCGAATGGTTGCGGAAGACGTCGGCGATGCCGAAGACCGCGAAGCTGACCACCAGCAGTCCGAGCAGGATGGTGGCGACGGGCGATTTCGCGAAAGAGCGGATCTGGGCGAGCATCGCGGCGGCGAATCCTTTTGGTTGGCGTATGCGGGGGACGCA
Organism: Caulobacteraceae bacterium; assembly: GCA_035493955.1. Classification (GTDB taxonomy): domain Bacteria; phylum Pseudomonadota; class Alphaproteobacteria; order Caulobacterales; family Caulobacteraceae; genus NCED01. Next base: position 190,700 of record DATJHI010000023.1, read on the forward strand.
CAGGCTGGGCCGGTATAGTGGAGCGGGCGAGGCGGGAGCAAGGCGTGACAGGGGCCTCCGCCTGTCCTAACGACGGCCATCTTTCGTGATTGGGGACCAGACCGCGCCATGACCACCCGCAAGTTCATCGTCGGCAACTGGAAGATGAACGGCCTGACCGCCGGGCTGGACGAGGCCGCCGAGGTGGCGAAGGCGCTCGCGTCACGGCCGGCCCATCCCCGCGTCGCCATCTGTCCGCCGGCCACCCTGATCGAGCGCCTGACCCGGCGCGTGGCCGGGACGGCGGTGGAGGTGGGGGCGCAGGACTGCCGCCCCGAGGCGGGCGGGGCCTTCACCGGGGACGTCTGCGCCGCCATGCTGCACGACGCCGGGGCGCGGCTGGTCATCCTCGGTCATTCCGAGCGGCGCGCCGGGCACGGCGAGACCGACGCCCAGGTCGCCGCCAAGGCGCTCGCGGCCCTGGCCGCGGGCCTGGAGCCGATCATCTGCGTCGGCGAAAGCCTGGAGCAGCGCCAGTCCGGACTGGCCGCCACCATCGTCCGCGCCCAGGTGGAGGCTTCGCTCCCCCCGGAGCTGGAAGGTCGGCCCTTCGCGGTGGCCTATGAGCCGATCTGGGCCATCGGCACCGGGCTGACGCCCTCGATCCCCGAGATCGAGGCGATCCACACCGAGATCCGGGGCGTGCTGTCGCACCGCTTCGCCCACAGCGGCGCCTCGCCCATCCTCTATGGCGGCTCGGTCAAGCCGGCCAATGCGCGGGAGATCCTGCACGCGGCCGAGGTCGGCGGGGCCCTGGTCGGAGGCGCGTCCCTGCTGGCCAAGGACTTCCTGGCCATCATCGAAGGGGCGTAAGGCGGCGGCGGCGGCGAGCCTTCCCACCATCCGCCTTCGGAGTGGGGGAGAGCTTCGCCCATCGACTTCCGCCCCGCGATGGTGTTAGAGGGCGCGCTTGCCCGGAGCGCGTCCCGCGCCCACATCAACGACGTTCCAACCAAAAGCCACGGCGGCCCATGCTTCTCGCCATCCTGCTCGTCTTCCAGATCGTGGTCTGCGTCGCTCTCGTCGGCGTGATCCTGCTGCAGCGCTCCGAAGGGGGCGCGCTGGGCATGGGCGGCGGGCCCACCGGCTTCATGACCGCCCGCGGCGCCGGCGACCTGTTGACGCGGACCACGGCCATCCTGGCGACGATCTTCTTCGTCCTGTCGATCACCCTGACCATCGTCGCCGGCCACCAGAAGGGCGGCGGATCGGTGGTCGACCGGCTGAAAGTGGACGCGCTGAATCCCGACGCCCTGACCAGGCCCCAGCCCGCGCCCGTTCCGGCCCAGCCCGCGCCCCCCGCGGACGGCGGCCCGGCCGCGCCCAGCGTGTTCCAGGCGCCCGCGCCCCAGGTCAACACGGCGCCGGCGGCGCCCGCGTCCGGGTCGGTGTTCTCCGCCCCGGCCGCCCCGGCCGCGTCCGCTCCGTCCAAGCCGGCGCCGGCCAAGTGATTCGGCCGCCCCGGCGGCGCGAATCAGGGCTAAGCTGAACCCCCATGGCCCGGTACATCTTCATCACCGGGGGCGTGGTCTCCTCACTCGGAAAAGGCCTGGCCTCCGCGGCGCTCGGCGCGCTGTTGCAAGCCCGCGGCTACCGCGTGCGCCTGAGGAAACTCGACCCCTATCTGAACGTCGACCCCGGTACGATGAGCCCGTACCAGCACGGGGAAGTGTTCGTGACCGACGACGGGGCGGAGACCGACCTCGACCTCGGCCACTACGAGCGTTTCACCGGGGTCTCGGCCACCCAGGGCGACAACATCACCACCGGGCGGATCTACCAGACCATCCTGGAGAAGGAGCGGCGAGGGGACTACCTCGGCGCCACCGTCCAGGTGATCCCCCACGTCACCGACCAGATCAAACAGTTCGTCCTGTCCGAAGCCAAGGACGAGGACGGCTTCGACGCCGACTTCGTGCTCGTGGAGATCGGCGGCACCGTCGGCGACATCGAGGGCCTGCCCTTCTTCGAGGCCATCCGCCAGCTCGGCCAGGAGCTGCCCCGCGGCCACGCCGTGTTCATGCACCTGACCCTCCTGCCGTTCATCAAGACGGCCGGGGAGATGAAGACCAAGCCGACCCAGCACTCGGTCAAGGAGCTGCGCTCCATCGGCATCCAGCCGGACATCCTGCTGTGCCGCTGCGAATTCCCCATCCCGCCCGACGAGAAGCGCAAGATCGCCCTGTTCTGCAACGTGCGCCCCAGCGGGGTGATCCAGGCGATGGATTCCAGCTCGATCTACGGGGTGCCGCTGGACTACCACCGCGAGGGCCTGGACGCCGAGGTGCTGGCCTGTTTCGGCATCGACGACGCCCCCGAGCCCGACCTCTCCCGCTGGCACGGCATCGCCGAACGCCTGACCAATCCGGACGGGGACGTGTGCATCGCCGTGGTCGGCAAGTACACGGTGCTGAAGGACGCCTACAAATCCCTGATCGAGGCCCTGATCCACGGGGGCGTGGCCAACAACGTCCGGGTCGCCATCGACTGGGTGGAATCGGAGCTGTTCGAGGGGGACAACGGCGCGGCCGCCGCGCGGCTGGAAGGGGTGCACGGCATCCTGGTCCCCGGCGGCTTCGGCGAGCGCGGGGCGGAGGGCAAGATCCGCGCTGTGCAGTTCGCCCGGGAGCGCAACGTCCCCTATTTCGGCATCTGCTTCGGCATGCAGATGGCGGTGATCGAAGCGGCGAGGAACGTGGCCGGCATCCGGGCCGCGTCCTCCAGCGAGTTCGGGCCGACGGCCGAGCCCGTGGTCGGGCTGATGACCGAATGGATCAGGGGCAACCGGCTGGAAACCCGCGGGGCCAACGACGACCTCGGCGGCTCCATGCGCCTGGGCGCCTATGAGGCCGTCCTGGTTCCAGGGTCCAAGGTCGCCGACATCTATGGCGCCGCGTCCATCTCCGAGCGCCACCGCCACCGTTATGAAGTCAACATCGGCTATCGCGAGGCGATCGAGCAGGCGGGGCTGAAGTTCTCCGGCCTGTCCCCGGACGGGGTGCTGCCCGAGATCGTCGAGCGCGAGGACCATCCGTGGTTCGTCGGCGTCCAGTTCCACCCCGAACTGAAGAGCCGCCCGTTCGCCCCCCATCCCCTGTTCGCCAGCTTCATCGCCGCGGCGGTGGAGCAGAGCCGGCTGGTCTAGACCGAGCCTTCGGTCCGGGCAGCTACTTCTTGACCGTGAAGCGGGCGAGTTCGGCCTTCGGCGGCTCCCAGTCCGGCTTGAGCTCCTGGGCCTTCTTGTAGTCGGCGTAGGCGCCCTTGACGTCGCCAAGGTTCTCGCGCGCGATCCCCCGGTTCAGATAGGCTTTCCAGGGCTCGTCCAGGCCCAGGGTCAGGCCTTGCTCGATGGCGGCCACCGCCTCAGTGTTTTGTCCCATGTGGATGTCGGCCACGCCCTGGTTCAGCCAGACCTCGCCCAGCCGGGGCTCGATCTTGGCGGCGGCCGTGAAGTCGTCGCGGGCTTCCGCGTCATCGGCCATGGTCAAATAGAGCACGCCGCGATTGTTGCGGGTGGCGGCGAGGTCGTGGTTGTTGAGGTTCTCGACGTTCAGCGCCTCGGTGCAGGTCTCGACGGCGAAGGCGGGGGACATCTTGCCGTCAGACACCAGGGTCGCGTGTTCAGCGCAGGCCTTGGCCTGGGCGTTGCCCCAGACCGACGCCATGCCCCTTTGCGCGAACGTCGGCGGCGACGCCGCCATGAGGCCCAGGGCCAGGACGGGAAGGGTTATCAGGCCGGCGAGTCTGGACATGACGCTTATCCCCTGTGTTTGGGACTGTTGAACGCGACATGAAAAAGTCTACACCCATCGCCGCGCTTGATCGAGAGCCCGGCTTGCGGCATACACCCCCGCTCAGTCGGCGGCCGTGCGGCCGCCGCTTCCATTTCCACGCCCGGACTGAAGAGAGTTTTCCATGGCCGTTCCTAAGCGGAAAGTATCGCCCTCGCGGCGGAACATGCGCCGTTCGCACCATGCGTTGGGCGCCAACAGCTTCATCGAAGACAAGGAGACCGGCGAACTGCGCCGTCCCCACCACGTCGACCTGAAGACCGGCATGTACAAGGGCCGCCAGGTCATCGAGCCCAAGGGCGAGTAATTCCCCACCCGGCCGCCGCGGGCGCCCTTCCTTTCGAGCGGAGGGGACGGTCCCGAAGGGGCAGGGGAGGGGCAAGTATTCCTCCACCTCAAGATTGCGAACACGGCGGCGCGTGGGCTAAGGCTCCCGCGCCGTTTTCACATCTGGACGAAAATCCCATGACCGAGATCGTCGACATCGTCGCCCGCGAAATCCTGGACAGCCGCGGCAATCCGACGGTCGAGGTCGACGTCACCCTCGAAGACGGGGCCATGGGCCGGGCGGGGGTGCCCTCGGGCGCCTCCACCGGCGCCCACGAGGCGGTCGAGCTGCGCGACGGCGACAAGAAACGCTACGGCGGCAAGGGCGTGCTCAAGGCCGTGGCCGCGGTCAACGGCGAGATCTACGACGCCCTGTCCGGCTTCGACGCCGAGGACCAGCGCCGTCTCGACCGGGTGATGATCGACCTCGACGGCACGCCCAACAAGAGCCGCCTGGGCGCCAACGCCATCCTCGGGGTCAGCCTGGCCGCGGCCAAGGCCGCCGCCCAGTCGGCCGGCCTGCCGCTCTACAAGTACGTCGGCGGCGTGGGGGCCCGCACCCTGCCGGTCCCGCTGATGAACATCATCAACGGCGGCGCCCACGCCGACAATCCGATCGACATCCAGGAATTCATGATTGTGCCGGCGGGCGCCGACACCTTCTCGGACGCCCTGCGCATGGGCGCGGAGATCTTCCACAGCCTCAAGAAGGCCCTGAAGGACGCCGGCCACAACACCAACGTCGGCGACGAGGGCGGCTTCGCCCCCAATCTGGCCTCGGCCGAGGAGGCGCTTTCCTTCATCGTCAAGGCTGGCGAGGCGGCGGGCTACCGCGCCGGCGAGGACTTCTGGCTGGCCCTCGACGCCGCCGCCACCGAGTTCTTCAAGGACGGTCGCTACCACCTGGAGGGCGAGGGCAAGGTCCTCGACGCCGGCGGCATGACCGACTACCTCGCCAATCTGACGGTGCGCTTCCCCATCGTCTCGATCGAGGATGGCTTCGCCGAGGACGACTTCGACGGCTGGAAGCTGGTCACCGAACGCCTGGGCGACCGGGTGCAGTTGGTCGGCGACGATCTCTTCGTCACCAACCCGGCGCGGCTGAAGGACGGGATCAAGCGCGGCCTGGCCAACTCCATCCTGGTCAAGGTCAACCAGATCGGCACCCTGTCCGAGACCCTGGACGCGGTCGATATGGCCCATCGCGCCGCCTACACCGCGGTGATGAGCCATCGTTCGGGCGAGACCGAAGACGCCACCATCGCCGACCTGGCGGTGGCCGCCAACTGCGGTCAGATCAAGACCGGCAGCCTCGCCCGCTCCGACCGGCTGGCCAAATACAACCAGCTCCTGCGCATCGAGGAGGAACTGGGCGACCAGGCGATCTACGCCGGCAAGGCCGTGTTGCGCGCCTAGACCCTTTTCCTCAGGGGCGAAGCGAACCGCAACGCCTGCGTCACGGGAGCGACGTAGCTGAGCAACCGGTTCGCCGTCCGGCGGTTTAGGCCTGGGCGAGGACGGGGGGCGACATGACCGGGCGAGCACTCAATTCCGTGGCTCTGGCGGCCGCCTTGCTCGCCGCCGCGCCCCTCATGGCCCGCGCCGAAGAAGCCGACCGGCTCTTCGCCCTCCACGCCCAGACCACCGTGGTCGGCCTGGCCGACGGCGGTTTCCGTTCGCCCTACGGCGGCGCCAATAGCCTCAAGGGCGTCAGCCAGGGCCGCGAGACTTGGGACGCCACCGCCTACGCCGGCGTATCGCCCTGGCGCGGCGGCGAGCTCTGGATCAATCCCGAGATCGATCAGGGGTTCGGCCTGTCCAACACCCTGGGCGTGGCCGGCTACCCCAGCGGCGAGGCCTACAAGGTCGGCAAGGCCAGCCCATACTTCCGGCTGCAACGGCTTTTCTTCCGTCAGACCATGGACTTGGGCGGAGAGTCCGAGGCGGTCGAGCCGGACGCCAACCAGTTCGGCGGTACGCGCGCCGCCGACCGGCTGGTGCTCACCGTCGGCAAGATGGGGGTCCCCGACGTCTTCGACACCAACGACTACGCCCACGACCCACGCCGCGATTTCCTCAACTGGGCCCTGCTCGACACCGGGACCTTCGACTACGCCGCCGACGCCTGGGGCTATACGGTCGGGGCGGCGGCCGAGTGGTACGCCGGCGACTGGACCTGGCGCGCCGGCCTGTTCGACCTGTCGGACGTGCCCAACAGCACCCGGCTCGATCCTCACGCCCGCCAGTTCCAGACCGACCTGGAGGTGGAGCGCCGCTACCGGATCGGAGGCCGACCCGGCGCGATCAAGCTGACCGGCTTCCTCACCCGCGGCCGGATGGGCGCCTTCGACGACGCGGTCGCCCTGGCGCAGCGGACGGGCCGGCCCGCCGACGCGGCTCTCGTCCGCCGCTATCGCAGCCGAACCGGGCTCAGCCTTGATATCCAACAGCAATTCTCGCCGGCGCTCGGCGGTTTCGTCCGCGCCGGGGCGGCGGACGGGGCGGTCGAGCCCTATGAGTTCGCCGACATCGACCGCACCCTGGCCGCCGGCCTGTCGCTGAAGGGCGAGGGATGGGGCCGGGACGGCGACACCCTAGGCCTAGCCGCCGTGTTCAACGGCATATCGGCCGCCCACCAGCGCTATCTGGCGGCCGGGGGCCTGGGCATACTGGTCGGGGACGGCAAGTTGCCGAACCCCGGGACGGAGCAGATCCTCGAAGCCTATTACGACCTCGCCGCCGTCAAACAGGCCCACGTCAGCCTCGACTACCAGTTCGTCGAGCATCCGGCCTACAATCGTGATCGCGGACCGGTGTCCGTGGTCGGGGTCAGGCTGCACGCCCAGATGTGAGCGGCGCCCGACGGGAGAGCGCCCCATGCCCAAGATCGACATCGACGCCGCCCCCACCCGATTCGGGACCGGCTATCCGCCGCCCTATGACGGGCCGTGCCAGGGCCGGCGGCGGTGGAAGCTGGGCGACGCGGCCGGCCTGACCCAGTTCGGGGCCAACCTCCTGCGCCTGCCGCCCGGCCAGTGGAGCAGCCAGCGCCACTGGCATACCGCCGAGGACGAGTTCGTCTTTGTCGTCGCCGGGGAGGTGGTGCTGGTCACCGACGAGGGCGAGCAGATGCTTCGCGCCGGCGACTGCGCCGGATTTCCCGCCGGGGTCCCGAACGGCCACCACCTGCAGAACCGGTCCGACGCCGAGGCCGTGGTGCTGGAAGTGGGGTCACGGCGTCCTGGGGTGGACGGGGCGAGCTATCCCGACATCGACCTGGAGATCGCTCCCGGCGCCGCCGTCTACACCCACCGGGACGGGACGCCCTACGACGCGGCGAGCCGACGCAGCCGTTGAACCGGCGACAAAAGGGCAGGACGCCGGCAACGCCCCGTTAAGCACGATGGATCACATTGGGGTCGAATTTCCCTTTTGAGTCCGCGTGGAGCGTGAACGTGATCACGGCCTTTCGGCCCCAGCTTCCATCCCTGGCGGGCTTTCGTCCCTATGTGCCGACGGCCCTGTTCGCGGCCTTCATCTTCTATTTCGGCGTCCACGCCCTCACCGGCGACCGCGGACTGCTGACCGGGGAGCGCCGCGAGGAGACCCTGACCGCCAGGGCCGAGGAATTGAAACGGCTGACCGCCGAACGGGCGGACCTGGAGGCCCGGGTGCGGCTGCTGAGCGACCGCAGCCTGTCGCGCGATCTCCTGGAGGAACGGGCGCGGATCCTGCTCGGTTTCGCCGACCCTCGTGACTATGTTATCCGTCTGGACGCGCCGCCCGCCTCCTGACCGCTTCACCATTCGGCTCAGGTTTAGAAACATCTTCCTCTTCCGTTGGCGAAGCGGGGGCTCTAGAAGCGGTCCCGTAAAGGGAGGCTTTGCATGGCGGCGGCGCGAAAGACGGCGGAGAAGACGGGAAAGAGCCCGGCCAAGGGCGCCGGTCCCGGCAAGGACGAATTGCTGACCTACTACCGCAGCATGCTCCTGATCCGTCGGTTCGAGGAGCGCGCGGGCCAGCTTTACGGGATGGGGCTGATCGGCGGCTTCTGCCACCTCTACATCGGCCAGGAAGCCATCGCCGTCGGCATGCAGTCGATCCAGGTCCAGGGCGACCAAGTGATCACCGGCTACCGCGACCATGGCCACATGCTGGCCTGCGGCATGGACCCCAAGGAGGTCATGGCCGAGCTGACCGGGCGCGCCTCCGGCTCGTCCCACGGCAAGGGCGGGTCGATGCACATGTTCTCCACCGCCGCCGGATTCTACGGCGGCCACGGCATCGTCGGCGCCCAGGTCAGCCTGGGCACGGGCCTGGCCTTCGCCGACCGGTACCGCAAGAACGGCCTGGTCAGCTTCACCTATTTCGGCGACGGCGCCTCCAACCAGGGCCAGGTCTACGAAAGCTTCAACATGGCCTCGCTGTGGAAGCTGCCCGTGGTCTACGTCATCGAGAACAACCAGTACGCCATGGGCACTTCGGTGGAGCGCTCCTCGGCGGAGGTGCACCTCTATAAGCGCGGCCTGTCCTTCGACATCCCCGGCGAGGCCGTGGACGGCATGGACGTCCTGGCCGTGCGCGAGGCCGGCGCCCGCGCCGCCGAACACGCCCGCTCCGGCAAGGGGCCCTTCATCCTGGAGATGAAGACCTACCGCTACCGCGGCCACTCCATGTCCGATCCGGCCAAGTACAGGACCCGGGAAGAGGTCGACGAGGTCAAGAAGACCCGCGACCCGATCGATCACCTGCGCGAGAAGCTCGAGGCCATGGGCTATGCCGACGAGGCCGCTCTCAAAGCGATCGACGCCGAGGTGAAGAAGATCGTCGCCGACGCCGCCGAATTCGCCCGCACCTCGCCGGAACCCGATCCGCGCGAACTCTACACCGACGTTTATCTCGAGGCCTGATCCCTTATGAGCATCGACGTGCTGATGCCCGCCCTGTCTCCGACCATGGAGGAGGGGACGCTGGCCAAGTGGAACATCAAGGAAGGCGACCAGGTCTCGGCCGGCCAGGTGATCGCCGAAATCGAGACCGACAAGGCGACCATGGAGGTCGAGGCGGTGGACGAAGGGGTGGTCGAGTCCATCCTGGTCCCGGCCGGCTCCGAAGGCGTCAAGGTCAACACCCCGATCGCCCGGCTCAAAGGCGAAGGCGACGGAGCTGCGCCGGCCCCCGCGCCTGCCGCCGCCCCGCCCAGCGCCTCGGGCGATCCTGAGAAGAAGCCGCCGGAAGCCGACGCCAAGCCGCGGCCCGAGGGCGAAGGCGCCGCCGCGGTGCGGCCCGCCGTCGAGCTCGCCGACCCGGAGGTCCCGGCCGGAACCAAGATGATCCGGCTGACCGTGCGCGACGCCCTGCGCGACGCCATGGCCGAGGAGATGCGCCGGGACGACAAGGTGTTCCTGCTCGGCGAGGAAGTCGCCCAGTACCAGGGCGCCTACAAGGTCTCCCGCGACCTGCTGCAGGAGTTCGGCGACAACCGGGTGGTCGACAGCCCGATCACCGAGCACGGCTTCGCCGGCATCGGCGTCGGCGCGGCCATGGCGGGCCTGAAGCCCATCATCGAGTTCATGACCTTCAACTTCGCCATGCAGGCGATGGACCAGCTGATCAATTCGGCGGCCAAGACCCTGTACATGTCGGGGGGGCAGATCCGCTGCTCGATCGTGTTCCGCGGACCCAACGGCGCGGCCTCCCGCGTCGGCGCCCAGCACAGCCAGGACTATTCGGCCTGGTACGCCAACGTCCCCGGCCTGAAGGTGGTGGCGCCCTATGACGCCGCCGACGCCAAGGGGCTGCTCAAGGCCGCCATCCGCGACCCGAACCCGGTCATTTTCCTCGAGCACGAGATGGTCTACGGCCAGGAATTCGACGTGCCTGACGTGGAGGACTGGGTCCTGCCGATCGGCAAGTGCAAGATCCGCCGTCCGGGCAAGGACCTGACCATCACCGCCCACTCCCGCATGGTCGGCCTGGCCCTGGCCGCGGCCGAGAAACTGGCGGAGGAGGGGATCGACGCGGAGGTGATCGACCTGCGCACCCTGCGTCCCCTGGACCACGAGACCATCGTCGAGAGCGTCAAGAAGACCAGCCGCCTGGTCACGGTCGAGGAAGGCTGGGGCCCGATGGGCGTCGGCGCCGAGGTCGCGGCACGGGTGGTGGAGCACGCCTTCGACTACCTCGACGCCCCGCCGCTGCGGGTCTGCCAGGAGGATGTGCCCATGCCTTATGCGGCCAACCTCGAAGCCCTGACGGTGCCGTCGGTGGAAAAGATCATCAAGGCGGCCAAGGCCGTCACTTACCGCGCTTGAGGGCGAGGCCCGCGATGACCGACATCCTGATGCCCGCCCTCTCCCCGACCATGGAGGAGGGCAAGCTCTCCAAGTGGAACATCAAGCCCGGCGACACCGTCGAGGCCGGCCAGGTGATCGCCGAGATCGAGACCGACAAGGCGACCATGGAGGTCGAGGCCGTCGATGAAGGCGTGGTCGACGCCATCTTGGTGCCCGAGGGGACGGACGGGGTGAAGGTCAACACCCCCATCGCCCGGCTCAAGGGCGAGGGAGAAGCGGCAAGCTCAGCGCCGGCGCCCCTTCAGTCGACTACGCCGACGGCTCCCCCCCCGCAGGCCGTGGAGCAGAAGCCCGCAGCTCCGCCCGCTTCTTCTGCGCCAGCGCCCCCGAAAACCAACGGCTCGGCCCGCGTCTTCGCCTCGCCCCTGGCCCGGCGCATCGCCGCCCAGAAGGGCGTGGACCTTTCGGCGGTGAAGGGCTCTGGCCCGCACGGCCGCATCGTCAAGGCCGACGTCGAGGGCGCCAAGCCCGGCGCGCCCCGTCCGGCCGCGGCGACGGCTGCCGGTCCCGCCGCAGTTTCCCAGGTCAAGTCGCTGGAGCAGCTCGGGATTCCGCCCGGCAGCTACGATCTCGTCCCCCTCGACGGCATGCGCAAAACCATCGCGCGGCGCCTGACCGAGAGCTTCCGCGACATCCCACACTTCCCTCTGAGCATCGACCTCGAGATCGACCGGCTGCTGGAGGCCCGCGGCAAGATCAACGCGGCGCTGGAGAAGTCCGGGGTCAAGGTCTCGGTCAACGACCTCCTGATCAAGGCCTCGGCCATGGCCCTGAAGGCGGTCCCGGACGCCAACGCCTCCTTCACCGCCGAAGGCATCGCCAAGCACCACCACGCGGACGTGGCGGTGGCGGTGGCCATCGACGGCGGCCTGATCACCCCGATCATCCGCGAGGCCGAGAACCGCTCGCTGGCCGACATCTCCAAGGCGATGAAGGACCTGGCGGCGCGGGCCCGCGACCGCAAGCTGAAGCCCGAGGAGTTCCAGGGCGGCACCTTCTCCCTGTCCAACCTCGGCATGTTCGGGATCAAGAACTTCGCCTCGATCATCAACGAGCCGCAGGGGATGATCCTCTCGGTGGGAGCCGGCGAAGAACGGCCTGTGGTCCGTAAGGGCCAGCTGGCCGTGGCCACGGTGATGAGCGTGACGCTCACCTGCGACCACCGGGTGGTCGACGGGGCCACCGGCGCCAAGTGGATCCAGGCGTTCAAGACCTATGTCGAAGACCCGATCACCATGTTGGCGTGAGGTCTGCCGGCCTCCTATCCGTCCTGATCCTGAGCTTGGCGAAGGACCGGGCGTCACCAGATCTAGCCCTTGCGAGAAAACATGGCTGACACCTTCGACCTGATCGTCATCGGCTCCGGCCCCGGCGGTTACGTGGCCGCCATCCGCGCCGCCCAACTCGGCATGAAGACCGCCATCGTCGAGCGGGAGAACCTGGGCGGCATCTGCCTCAACTGGGGCTGTATTCCCACCAAGGCGCTGCTGAAGACCGGCGAGGTGTTCGAAAAACTCTCGCACCTGGGCGACTACGGCCTGTCGGCCACCGGGGCGAGCTTCGATTTCGACAAGGTGGTGCAGCGCTCGCGCGGGGTGGCCAAGACCCTGTCCGGCGGCATCGCCTTCCTGATGAAGAAGAACAAGATCGAGGTCATCGAGGGCACGGCTTCGCTCGAGAAGGCGACTCCCGCGCCCAAGGTCATGGTCGCGCTCAAGGCCGGCGGCTCGCGCAGCCTCACCGCCAAGGCCGTGGTCCTGGCCACCGGCGCCCGCGCCCGGGTGATTCCGGCCGTGGGCCTGGTTCCCGACGGCGAAAAGGTGTGGACCTATCGCGAGGCCATGGTCCCCAAGGCCGCGCCCAAGTCGCTGATCGTGGTCGGATCGGGCGCCATCGGCATCGAATTCGCCAGCTTCTACCAGGCCCTTGGCGCCGAGGTCACGGTGATCGAGGCCCTGGACCGGATCCTGCCGGTGGAGGACGCCGACGTCTCCGCCGCCGCCCAGAAGGCCTTCGAGAAGCGCGGCCTGAAATTCCGCGTCGCCGCCAAGGTGACCAAGCTCGTCAAGGACAAGGCCGGCGTCTCCATCGACCTCGAAGCCGGCGGCAAGGCCGAAACCCTCAAGGCCGAGGTCGCCATCGTCGCGGTCGGCATCGAGGGCAATGTCGAGAACATGGGGCTGGAAGCCCTGGGGCTGAAGATCGACCGCGGCCACGTGGTCACCGACGACCACGGCGGCACCAACGTCCCCGGCCTCTACGCCATCGGCGACGTCGCCGGCCCGCCCTGGCTCGCCCACAAGGCCAGCCACGAGGGCATCCACTGCGTCGAACACATCGCCGGCAGGGCGGGGCCCGTGGTCCACTCGCCGATCCCGGGCTGCACCTATTCGGAGCCCCAGATCGCCTCGGTCGGCCTGACCGAAGCCCAGGCCAAGGACAAGAAGCTGGACGTCAAGGTCGGCCGCTATCCGTTCAAGAACCACGGCAAGGCCATCGCCTCGGGCGACACCGAGGGCTTCGTCAAGACCGTGTTCGACGCCAAGACCGGCCAGCTTCTGGGCGCGCACATGATCGGGGCCGAGGTCACCGAGATGATCCAGGGCTTCGTCATCGCCATGACCCTGGAGGCCACCGAGGCCGAGCTGATGCAGACGGTGTTCCCGCACCCGACCATGTCCGAGGCCATGCACGAGGCCACCCTGGCCGCCTATGGGCAAGCGATCCACATGTGATCCTGGGCGCTTCCCCCGCAGGCGGCGGCGCCTGTAGACTTGCCCCATGCTGAATCTCGCCACCCTTGCCGCCACGCCTCCGACGCCGGCGCCCTTCATCCATATCGAGGTGGAGGGCCTGCTGGCCCAGAGCGATCGCGACGCCCTGGCGCGGGATTTTCCGGACCCGAAGAAGACCGGGTTTTTCCCTGTCGAGGAGCTGGCTTACGGACCCAGCTTCGCGGCCCTGCTGGAGGACCTGCGCGCCCCGGAGTTCTCCCGCATCGTCGGCGAGAAACTGGGCAAGGACCTGGTGTCGCGGCCGCAGATGATCGTGGTCCGCAAGTGGTCGGCTCTGAAGGACGGCCGTCCCCATACCGACGGCCTGGACAAGGTCGCCACCGCCCTCGTCTACCTCAACGACGACTGGAAACCGGAGGAGGGCGGGGCGCTCCGCTATCTCGAAACCCAGGACTTGGACGGGCCGGGCAGCGCCCCGATCCCGGCCCGCTACGGCGCCTTCACCGCCTTCGCCCGCTCCGACACCTCGTGGCACGGCCACAAGCCGTTCGCCGGGGAGCGCCGGGTGGTGCAGTTGTTCTGGTTGGTCGACGAGGCCGCCGCCGCCCGCAAGGACAAGCGTCACAAGCGCACCCACATCCTGAAGGCGCTCTGGCCGTTCTGAGGGGCTCAGGGCGCTCTCAAGGGCGCCGCCGCCACCACGTGGCCGCGGGCGCGCACCTCGATGAAGCGGGCCGTTTCGGAGAGCCACCGGCCGCGCACCGGGTCGGCGGCGAGGTGGGGCGGCCCCCCGTCGCCCAGGGCGACGAAGCGGCAGCTCTTCAGGGCGTAGCAGGCGTTCCGGGCCGCGCCGTCGCGGGTCTCGGACAGCATCAGCACCGGGGCCTTGGTCCGCCCGAGCGCCGCCGGGTCCCGCGCCGCCGCGGCCGAACGGTTGTAGGCTGCGGTCCAGGCCAGGCTGGCGCCGCCGCTCCTCAGGTCCGGATTGGTCTGCATCCAGCTGTCGGCCACCCCGCCGCGCCCGTCGGCGCGCTCTCCTGGGGCCCGGTGTTCGGGTGGGCGCCAACTGTGCTCCCCCGCCACGAAGGGGCGGCCGAAGCCGACCCGGCCGGCGATGTCGGCGCCCCAGTCGCCGAAGGGCTGCACCAGCCGCGTGGATCGGGCGGACAGGGCCGGGGCCCCCAGCACCGCCCCCTCCACGTCGGGCAAACCGCCCGCCAAGGCTCTCAAGGCCAACTGCGCGCCCAGGCCGTCGCCGACCAGGATCAGCGGCGCCCGCGATCCCGGGCGCACCACCCGGGCGATCATCTGTCTCAGCGCCGCCACGTCGGGGTCGAGACTGAGGGCGTACAGCCGGTCGCCCGCGCCCCACCAGCGCGCCGATCCGCCCTGTCCCGCCCAGTCCAGCGCCCAAACCCCATAGCCGCGGGCGACCAGGGCGTCGGCGGTCTCGAACCAGGCTTCCACCGGCTCGCCGGCGCCGGGCAGGATCAGCACCTCGGCCCTGACGGCGCGGCCCGGCGCCGCCACCCCGTAGCGCAGGGGCGGGGCGCCTTCGACCGTCAACCGGCCCCAGGCCCAGCCCTGCGGCGGATAGAAGCGCTCGGCCAGGGAAGGCGGGATGCGTATCTCTCCCGGCTGGAACGGCTTGCCTTCGCAGCCGCAAAGCAGCAGAAGCGCCCCCGCGGCGGCGCTCACGGCCCGCGCGGCTTGATCGAAGCGCCCTTTGGCCCGATCTAGGGGCAAGGGCGGAGCTAGGCAGTCCATATGGTCACGGTCATCGACACCACGGCGCTGAAGCTGTCTCCCCGGCATCCGGAGAAACAGGCCCGCCCCGATTCGCCCGCCATGGCCAAGCCGGCGTGGCTGCGCGTGCGTGCGCCGGGTTCGCCCGGCTACCTCGAGACCCGCGCGATCGTGAAGTCTCACGGCCTGACCACGGTCTGCGAGGAAGCGGCCTGCCCCAATATCGGCGAATGCTGGTCCCAGAAGCACGCCACCATGATGATCATGGGCGACACCTGCACCAGGGCCTGCGCCTTTTGCAACGTGCGCACCGGGATGCCCGAGCCGCTCGATCCCTCCGAGCCTGACCGCGTCGGCGACGCGGTGGCCCAGATGGGCCTGGCTCACGTGGTCATCACCTCGGTCGACCGCGACGACCTGGCCGACGGAGGCGCGGCCCACTTCGCCGCCGTGGTGCGGGCGATCCGCCGCGACGCGCCGTCCGCCACCATCGAGATCCTGACCCCCGACTTCCTGAGGAAGCCCGTCGCCGCCGCCGAAGCGATCATCGACGCGCGCCCCGACGTGTTCAACCACAACCTGGAAACCGTGCCGCGCCTGTACCTGAAGATCCGCCCGGGCGCGCGCTACTACCACTCGCTGCGACTGCTCGAGCGGGTCAAGGAGCGCGACCCGCTGCAGTTCACCAAGTCCGGCCTGATGGTCGGGCTGGGCGAGACCAAGGAGGAGGTCATGCAGGTGATGGACGACATGCGCTCCGCCGGCGTCGACTTCATCACCATCGGCCAGTACCTGCAGCCGACGCGCAAGCACGCCCCCATCGACCGCTACTGGGAGCCGGACGAGTTCAAGGCGCTGGAAAGCATCGCCTGGGCCAAGGGGTTCCTGATGGTGTCGGCCAGCCCCTTCACCCGCTCGTCGCACCACGCCGGCGAGGACTTCGCCCGGCTGAAGGCGGCCCGCGCGGCGGCGTAAGGCCCGTGCACCGCCATCGCGTCGTCCGGGTCCTGCCGTTCAGGCCGGAGCAGCTGTTCGACCTGGTGGGCGATGTGGAGCGCTATCCGGAGTTCGTGCCCTGGATCACCGCCATGCGCCTGCGCAACCTGCGCAGCGAGGGGGAGGGGGTCACGCTGGTCGACGCCGAGGCGGCGGTCGGCTTTTCCTTCCTGAACGAGCGTTTCGCCACCCGGGTCCGGCGCGACGCAGATCAGCGCGACATCATCGTGACCCTGCTGTGGGGGCCGTTCAAGCGGCTGTTAAATCACTGGAGGTTCGAGCCCGATCCGGTTGGCTGCAAAGTGGTTTTCGAGATCGACTTCGCGTTCAAGTCGCGGGTCCTGGAGATGCTGCTCGCCGCCAATTTCGACCGGGCCGTGGACAAGCTGATGGCCTGTTTCGAAGCCCGGGCGGAAAGCCTGTATCCCAAACTCTCCGTCTCCCCGTCTGCGGAGGCGACGGCCGCGCAGGACCCCCTCAGTCAGGGCTGACGCCCTGCCAGCTCCCCCGCGCTGCGGGGAGGTGGATCGACGCGGATATGGGGCGAGACGGAGGGGGCGTCCGCCGTCATTCCAACCGCTCGAACATCATCTCCAGGGCCGTGAACACCGCGGCCATGCGCACGCCCTCCCGGCCAAGGTCGCCGTAGCGCATCTGCCGGACCGTGGTCGGGCTGTCGCGCAGCGCCGTCGCCAGCCAGACCAGGCCGACCGGCTTGTCGTCCGAACCGCCGCCGGGACCGGCGATGCCGGTGATCGCCACGGCCAGCCCGGCGGCCGACGCCTTCAGCGCCCCCTCGGCCATGGCCCGGACGACGGCCTCCGACACCGCGCCCTCCCGCTCGATGAGCTCGCCCGGAACCCCTAAAAGCTCGGTCTTGGCGGCGTTGGAATAGGTGACGAAGCCGCGGTCGACCACGTCCGACGACCCGGCGATGCCGGTGAGCGCGGCCGCCGCGAGGCCCCCGGTGCAGCTTTCGGCCGTGGCGAGGGTCAGATGCTTGCCCCGCGCCCGGTGGAGGATGGCTTCGGCCAGGCGCTGGGTTTCGGTGGGGAACATCCCTCGTCCTCCGGCTTCGATCATGCCCGATTGTCAAACCCGCCCGTGCGGCCCCACACTCGAATCAGTTCCTGGGGAGGACGCGCGACAGGATGACCTCCGTCGCCTACTTAGAACATCCGGCCAAAGCGCGCCCGGCCTTGGCGCCGTGGCTGTTCGTCGCCGTCGTTTTCGCCAGCGCCGCCCTGGTGTTCCTGGTCGAACCCCTGGTCGGCAAGCTGCTGTTGCCGCTGCTGGGCGGGTCGCCGGCGGTCTGGAACACCAGCCTAGCCTTCTTCCAACTCGCCCTCTTGGCCGGCTACGGCTACGCCCACGCTCTGCAACGGCTGGGCTCGCTGCGCCGCCAGATGGCGGTTCACCTGGCGATGCTGACCCTGGCGGCGATGGTGCTGCCGCTGAGGATGTCCGGGCTGATGGGCCCCCCGTGGGTCCAGGCGCCGGCCCTGTGGCTGGCCGCGACCCTGGCCGTCTCCCTGGGGCCGCCCTTCGCGGTGCTGTCGGCCACCGCGCCCCTGCTGCAGACCTGGTACGCCCGGCTGAACGGGAACGGGAACGAGGCGGCCAATCCCTACAGCCTCTATGCCGCCTCCAACCTCGGCAGCCTGCTGGCGCTGGCCGCCTATCCCATGCTGGTCGAGCCGCTGGTCGGCCTGTCCGCCCAGGCCCGGCTGTGGAGCTTCGCCTACGCCGGATTCGCCCTGCTGCTGGCCGGGATGACGACGATGGCCTGGCGCCTCCCGGCCGTGGCCGCCCCGGTCCTGGCTCGGGTCGCCGCCACCGGCTGGCGGGAGCGCACGGTGTGGATCGCCCTGGCCGCCGCCCCGTCCAGCCTGCTCGCCGGGGTCACCGCCCACCTCGCCGCCGACGTCGCCTCCGCGCCCTTCCTGTGGGTGGTCCCGCTCGAACTCTATCTGGCCACCTTCGTGATCGCCTTCGCCGGCAGGGCCAAGGGGCCGTCGCCGGGCCTGCTGATGGTCCAGGTGCTGGCCGTTCCGACCTCCCTGTCGCTGCTGTTCGAACCCACCACGCCCTGGCCGCAGCAGCTGGCCGTCCACCTGACCGCCTTCTTCGTCACCGCCCTGGTCTGCCACCAGGGACTGGCCGCCCGCCGCCCCGAGCCGGGACGCCTGACCGAGTTCTACCTGTGCCTGTCCGTCGGCGGGGTGATCGGCGGCGGCTTCAACGCCTTCCTGGCGCCCCTGCTGTTCCCCGACGTCTGGGAATATCCGGCGGTGCTGGTGCTGGCCTGTCTGGCCCGTCCCTCCGCTCCGGCCAAGCCCGACCGGCGCGGCCT
Source organism: Caulobacteraceae bacterium (assembly GCA_035493955.1). Lineage (GTDB taxonomy): Bacteria > Pseudomonadota > Alphaproteobacteria > Caulobacterales > Caulobacteraceae > NCED01. Next base: position 209,043 of record DATJHI010000023.1, read on the forward strand.
GGGTTGGCTGGCGGCGGGCCTGGTCTGGGTCGCGCCGCTCTGCATTCCCGCCCTGGCCCTGCCCGACATCCTTCGTCAGGCCCTGATGCTGGCGCCCGTGGTGATCGCGGTGATGCTGCGCGACCGGACCGTCGCCGTCGTCGCCCTGTTCGCCGCCCTGGCCCTGGCCGGCGAGGTGCAGGGGATCGGGCGCTATCGCGAGCATCACCGCAGCTTCTTCGGCGTCATCCACATCGCCGAGGTCCACCCCAAGGGCCTGGGGACCGCCCGGATCATGGTCCACGGCACCACCCTGCACGGGGTCCAGGCGCAGGGCCGGGGCCAGGCCTGCCTGCCCACCGCCTACTACGCCTCGCCCACGGTGATCGGCAGCGTGTTCGCCCGCGAGCGGGCCAGGGGTCCCTTGCGGATGGGGGTGGTCGGCCTGGGCGCCGGCACGGTGGCGACCTTCGTGCGGCCGGGCGATTCCATGCGCTTCTTCGAGATCGATCCCTTGGTCGAGCGCCTGACCCTGGACCCGAAGCACTTCTCCTTCGTCCACGGCTGCGCCAGGGGCCCGGTGGACGTGGTGCTGGGGGACGCGCGCCTGTCCCTCGCCCGCGAGCCGGCGGCCTCCTACGACCTGCTGCTGATCGACGCCTTCTCCTCCGACAGCGTGCCGACCCATCTGCTGACGGTCGAGGCGCTGCACGGCTATCTGCGCCTTTTGAGGCCGCACGGCGTGCTGCTGCTGCACCTGTCCAACCGCAACCTGGAGCTGGTCGGTCCTGCGGCGGCGGCGGCCAAGGCGGCGGGGGCGTCGTTCCTGAAAGGCGTCCACTGGGTGGAGGAGGGGACCTCGCCTTACGTGGAATCCTCCGGCATCGTGCTGCTGGTCGCCCCCGACCCGCACAGCCTCGACCGCTATCGCGCCGACCATCAATGGACCGAGCATGTCCGCCTCGCCCGGCCCTGGACCGACGACTACACCAACGTCTGGGGAGCGATGATCGCGCGGTTCAGGGGCGAGGGGTAGGCCCCTCAGCCCGGCATCTCCACCGTCGCCACCGCCTGCGCCGCCAGGCCCTCCTCGCGGCCGGCGAAGCCCATGCCTTCCGTGGTGGTGGCCTTCACGCTGACCCGGTCCAAGGGCAGGTCCAGGATCTCGGCCAGCCGCGCCCGCATGGCCTCGCGGTGGGGTTTGATCTTGGGGCGCTCGCACACCAGGGTCACGTCGACATTGACCAACCGTCCGCCCCGCGCCGCCGCCAGGCCCGCCGCATGGCGCAGGAAGCGGTCGGAGGAGACGCCGCGCCATTGCGGGTCGCTCGGCGGGAAGTGGTCGCCGATGTCGCCTTCGCCGATGGCCCCGAGGATGGCGTCGGTCAGGGCGTGCAGGCCGGCGTCGGCGTCGGAATGGCCCACCAGGGCCTTGTCGTGGGGGATCTCCACCCCGCACAGCCACACCGCCGCTCCCGGCCCGAACCGGTGGGCGTCGTAGCCGAAGCCGGTGCGGGTGATCCGCGCCGCACCCGCCAAACGCTCGGCCATCACGAAATCCTCCGGATAGGTCAGCTTCATCAGCATCGGATCGCCGGCGGTAAGCACGACCCTGCCGCCGGCGCGTTCCACCACGGCGGCGTCGTCGGTGGGGACCTCGCCCTTGGGCCAGGCGGCGTAGGCGGCTGTGAGCGCGGCGCGGCGGAAGGCCTGCGGCGTCTGGGCCCCGAACAACCCGTCGCGTGGCGCGGTGATGGCCCCATCATTGCCATTGCGTTTCAGGGTGTCGGCGACGGCAATGGCCGGCACGGCGCCGTCAGCCGCCTCCAGGGCGGCCAGCAGGGCCCCGACATGGGCCGCGGTCACGAACGGCCGGGCCGCGTCGTGGATCAGCACCGCGTCGAAATCGCCGCCGAGCCTCGCCAGCCCGGCCCGGACCGACTCAATCCGCTCAGCCCCGCCGGCGACCGCGGTCCAGCCCGAAAGACCTGAAAAGGCTTTCTCCGCCAGGGCTTGGTCGCCGGGACGGATCACCACCACCACCGTTTGCGCCCCCGCCGCCAGCAGGGCCTCCAGCGACCACCGCGCCACGGCGCGGCCGGCCAGGCTGCGCCACTGTTTGGGGGCCTCGGCCCCGGCTCGCGCGCCGGAGCCGGCGGCGACGATGACGGCTGCGAACTTCATGGTCGGGGTCTTTTCCGCATGCGCCCGGCCGTTTGTCCATAGACAAGGGCCGAAGCTGTGCCTAAAAAGGTGGCGGTGGCGTTGCTTATTATTTGGGCGTTCCTTCAGCGCCCAGGCGACGCCTCGGGGATGTCCGCTTGCCATTCGAGCCCACCAGCTTGTCCGAGACCGAAGTCCAGGCGCTCCGGGCTGCCGCGTTCGAACAGAGCCCGGCTCCGGCCATGATGTTTTCGGCCATGGGCGACCTGATCGCCGCCAACGAGGCGGCCGAGGCCCTGTTCGGCCACGGTCTGTCGCTGCTGGCCCGGCGCCGGCTGGTGCAGGGGACCCCCGACACGCCCCTGGCCGCCCTGATCGCCCGGGCTCGGGACGCCGAGGTCGCGGTGCGCGAACGGCGGCTGGAGATCGCCTTGCCCGGCCATCCGATCATAGAGGTCGAGGCCGCGGCCACCCCGCTCCCGAACGGCGCGGTGCTGTTGTCCCTGATCGCCAAGAGCCAGGGCGGGGCCCTGGACCGCACCACCGACCTGCGCTCCGTGGCCGGCATGGGCCGGACCTTGGCCCACGAGATCAAGAACCCCCTCGCCGGCATCCGTGGCGCGGCCCAGCTGCTCAAGTCCGGCGCCACCCCCGACGACATGGCCCTGGCCCAGCTGATCGTCGACGAGACCGACCGGATCAAGCGCCTGGTCGACCGGGTGGAGGCCTTCTCGGAGGAGCGGCCGATCCTGCCCCAGGCGGTCAATATCCACGTGGTGCTGGACCGGGTGCGCGCCCTGATCGCCAGCGGCGTGGGCGAGGGGCTGATCCTGCGCGAAGCCTTCGACCCGTCGCTGCCCCCGGTGTGGGGCGACGAGGACCAGCTGATCCAGATTTTCCTCAACCTGGCCAAGAACGCCGCCGAGGCCGCCCATTCCCGCGGGGACGACCGGGGCGAGGTGTCGATCTCCACCGCCTATCGCCACGGGGCCCGCATGCGCACGCCCGCCGGCAAGGACCCCCGCGGCGCGCCGCTGGAGGTCAAGATCCAGGACAACGGCCCCGGGGTGCCCGCCGACCTGCGCGACCATCTGTTCGACCCCTTCGTCACCACCAAGCCGCAAGGCTCGGGCCTCGGCCTCACCCTGGTCGCCAAACTGGTGGCCGACCACGGCGGCATGATCGATTTCGAGTCCGAGCCCGGCCGCACCGTGTTCCGCGTCCGTCTGCCTGTCGAACCCTCCCGAACCCCGACGACCTGAGGCTCCGCCATGAACACTCCCCACAAGGTGCTGATCGCCGACGACGACGCCTCCATCCGGCTGGTGCTCAGCCAGGCCTTCACGCGGGCGGGGTTCCAGGTCCGGGCGACGGGGGCGGCGGCCACCCTGCTGAAATGGGTGTCCGAAGGCGAAGGCGACCTGGTGGTCACCGACGTCATCATGGCCGACGAGAACGTGTTCGACGTGCTGCCGCGGATGCGGAAGCTACGTCCCAAGCTGCCGATCATCGTCATGAGCGCCCAGAACACGCTTCTGACCGCGGTCAATGCGGCCGAGACCGGCGCCTTCGAGTACATGCCCAAGCCGTTCGACCTGGACGACATGGTCGCCGCCGCCCGCCGGGCCCTGGCCAAGCCGTCCCAGCCCGAACCCGCCAAGGCCCAAGCCCTGGCCGCCCGGGACGAGCGCCTGCCGCTGATCGGCCGCTCCGCCCCGATGCAGGAGGTCTATCGCACCCTGGCGCGCCTGGTCGGGGCGGAGCTGACGGTGCTGATCCTCGGCGAATCCGGCACCGGCAAGGAGCTGGCGGCCCGCGCCCTGCACGACCTCGGACGCCGCCGCGACGGCAAGTTCGTCGTCGTGCACCTGGCCGCCACCCCACGGGAGCGGGTCGAATCCGAGCTGTTCGGCGCCGGCCCCGACACCACCGGCAAACTGGTCGAGGCCGACGGCGGCACCCTGTTCCTGGACGAGATCGGCGACCTGCCGCTGGACGCCCAGACCCGGTTGCTGAGGGTGATCGACGGGTCGGAGCGGGCCACCAATCCGCGCACCGGTCGCCGGGCCGACGCCCGGCTGATCGCCGCCACCAACCGGGACCTCGGCGCCCTGATCCGCCAGGGGCTGTTCCGCGAGGACCTGTTCTTCCGCCTCAACGTCGCGCCCCTGCGCCTGCCGCCCCTGCGCGAGCGCCTGGACGACATCCCCGACCTGGCCCGCGCCTTCCTGCTGCGCGCCCACCGCGAGGGCCTTCCGGCCAAGACCATCGACGGCCAAGCCATCGAGCGGCTGAAGCGGCATAGCTGGCCCGGCAATGTGCGCGAGCTGGAGAACCTGATGCGACGGGTCGCGGCCCTCTACGCCGAGGACCCGATCACCGCCCGCATCGTCGACCGCGAGATCCAGGAACACGCCGCCGCCCCCAACCCCTCCGAAGGGGCGCCGACCTTCGAGATGCTGGTCGAACGCGGCCTGTCGGGGGAGTTCATCGGCGGTCCCGACGGCCTGCCGCGCGCCGGCCTGTACGACCGGGTGCTGGAACAGGTGGAGCGTCCGCTGATCAACATGACCCTGGCCGCCACCCGCGGGAACCAGGTCCGCGCCGCCGAGATCCTGGGCCTGAACCGCAACACCCTGCGCAAGAAGATCAACGACCTGGGGATCAAGGTGCGGGGCTAGGCGCAGAGGTCGGCTAGCCCTCGTTGACGAGGCCGAACAGCAGGTGGTCGCACCAGCGGCCGTTGATCTTCAGATAGGCCCGCGCCCGGCCTTCCGCTTCGAACCCCGCCTTGAGCAGCAGGCGGTGGGAGGCCTCGTTCTCCGGCAGGCAGGCCGCCTCCAGCCGGTGCAGCCCCAGCCGGTCGAAGGCGAAGCCGGCGACGGACTTCACCGCGTCCAGGGTGTGGCCGCGCCGGGCGTAGGGGGCGCCGATCCAATAGCCGAGGGCGCCGTTCTGGGCGACGCCCCGACGCACGTCGCGCAGGTTGATCCCCCCGACCAACCGGTTGTCGCGCTTGCGGAACACGAAGAAGGCGTAGCCCTGCCCGAGGTCGAGGTCGCGGGTGTAGATCGACAGTCGCCGCCGGTAGGAGGCGCGGGTCAGGTCGTCGGCCGGCCAGGTCGGCTCCCACGGCTGAAGGAAGGCTTGGCTGACCCGGCGAAGCTCGACCCAGTCGGCGTAGTCGCTGCTGCGCGGCGGGCGCAGCCGCACCTCCTCGCCATCGACGGCGAACGCGCTTTCCGGGCTGATCCAGTCGAGGACGGCCATGAGGCGGACAACCTAGTCCAAGCCTGGCCGCGCCGTCACTCGTTCTGCGCGCGATTCCTCCAGACCCTTCCGGGCCAGGGCGTCGGCGCGTTCGTTCAGGGGGTGGCCGTTGTGGCCCTTGACCCAGTGCCAGTGGACGTCGTGACGACCCCGGGCGGCGTCGAGCCGGCGCCACAGGTCCTCATTCTTCACCGGTTTGCGGTCGGCGGTCTTCCAGCCGTGGACGCGCCAGTTGTTGATCCACTGGGTGATGCCCTGCCGGACGTACTGGCTGTCGGTATGCAGCTCCACCGTGCAGGGGCGCTTCAGGGTCTCCAGCGCCTGGATCGCCCCCATCAGCTCCATCCGGTTGTTGGTGGTCGCGGGCTCGCCGCCGCACAGGTCGCGCTCGTGCGGGCCCATGATCAGCACCGCGCCCCAGCCGCCGGGGCCCGGATTGCCGCTGCAGGCGCCGTCCGTATAGATCGTCACCGTCGGGGTCATGGGGTCAGTCCGCGAACAGGTCGAGCCTGCCCCCGGCGGCGCGGTGGAAGGCCAGGCGCGCCTCGTAGTCCAGCGGGTTGTGCGGCTTGACCAGGGCGCCGGAGGGCGCGGCGTTCCAGTCGATCAGCCGGGTCAGGAAGAACCGCATCGCCGCCCCGTGGGCCAGCACGCCCAGGGCCGCGCGCTCGTCGGCGGACAGGGCCCGCACGCTCTCATAGCCCGCCACCAAGGCCTTGGCGTTGGTGAAGTTAAAGGCCCCGTCCGGCTCGAAGCACCAGGCGTTCAGGGCCACGGCGACGTCGTAGGCCAGGGCGTCGTTGGCGGCGAAATAGAAGTCGATGGCCGCGGCGAAGCGGTCCCCCAGGAAGAAGACGTTGTCGGGGAAGAAGTCCGCGTGGATCACCCCCTCGGGCAGGCCCTTGGGCCAGGCTTCAGCCAGGAAGGCGAGGTCGCCCTCGATCGCCGCGGCCAGGCCGGGGCGCAGGGCCTCGGCGGCGGCCTCCCGGCCGCCGAACATCGGGGCCCAGGCCGATTGGCCCAGGTCGTTGACCCGGCGGCCCCCAAACCCTTCCGCCGCCCGATGCAGCCGGGCCAGGCCAGCGCCGGCCTCGCGGCAGTGCTGGGCTCTGGGGCGGCGGACCGAGACGCCGGGCAGGAAGCTGACCAGGGCGGCGGGCTTGCCGCGCAGGGTCTGCAGGACCCGGCCGTGGCGGTCGGCCTTGGGGGAGGGGGAGGGGTAGCCGTGGTCCCCCAGCCAATGCATCAGGTCGAGGAAGAAGGGCAGGTCCTCGGCCTTGGCGCGGGCTTCGTAGATGGTGAGGATGAACCGGCCGCCCTCGGTCTCCAGCATGAAGTTGGAGTTGGACACCCCTTCGGCGATGCCCTTGAACGCTAGCGCCGCACCGAGGTCGAACTCGGCCAGAAGCGCCTCCAGCTCCGCGTCGGTGATGTCGGTGTAGACGGCCACGGCCGGTTGATCGACTGCGTTGGCGGCGCGGTCAAGAGCGGGCGGGGTTATGAGGCTTCCAGCACCCGCGGCAGCTTGAAGGTGATGGTCTCGCGAGGGCCCCCGGTCTCCTCGACGGTCAGGTCGAAGCGCTGGCGCAGGGCCTCGAGCACCCCGTCCACCAGCACCTCCGGGGCCGAGGCGCCGGCGGTGAGGCCAAGGACCTTGGCCCCGTCCAGCCAGAGGGGGTCGATCGCCTCGGCGTCGTCCACCAGCCTTGCGTCGCGGGCGCCGGCCCTGAGCGCCACCTCGACCAGCCGCTGGGAGTTGGACGACTTCTTCGACCCGACCACCAGAATGAGGTCGCAGCCCGCCGCCATGGCCTTGACCGCTTCCTGGCGGTTGGTGGTGGCGTAGCAGATGTCCTCGCGATGCGGCCCGGCCATGGCCGGGAAACGTTGCTTCAGCACCCCGACGATCTCGGCGGTGTCGTCCACCGACAGGGTGGTCTGGGTGACGAAGGCGAGGTTGCCGGGATCGCGGGGGACGAAGACCCGCGCGTCCGCCACCGTCTCGATCAGGGTTATGACCCCGGCGGGAAGCTGGCCCAGGGTCCCCTCGACCTCCGGATGGCCGGCATGGCCGATCAGCACGATCTCACGCCCCGCGGCGTGGTGGCGCTCGGCGTCGAGGTGCACCTTGGAGACCAGGGGACAGGTGGCGTCGAGGTAGAACAGCCCCCGCCGGTCGGCCTCGGCCGGCGCCGACTTGGGCACCCCATGGGCCGAGAAGATCACTGGGCGGTCGCCCGGGCACTGGTCGAGGGAGGAGACGAACACCGCGCCCAGGTCGCGCAAGCGGTCGACCACGTGGCGGTTGTGGACGATCTCGTGGCGGACGTAGACCGGCGCCCCGTAGCGCTCCAGCGCCCGCTCGACGATCTGGATCGCCCGGTCCACCCCGGCGCAGAAGCCGCGCGGGCTGGCCAGGCGCACGGTCAGGGCACGACGGATGGGCGCGGGCGCGTTCATGAGGGGAACTTAGGGGCCGGGACGGCAAGACGCCAGCGCCCTCGACCTCGTCCCGCCGGGACGCCTCCCCGGAACTGGCCTCGCTTGCGCCCGAATCCGGTGCGTGAGATATCCGCCCTAACCGATTTCCTCGGGCCGGACCTATTCCCATGCGTCGCAACCTCATCCTGCTCTCGTGCCTCGCCCTGGCCGCCTCGGCGCCGGCGTTCCACGCCTACGCCCAAAAGGACGACGACGCCCGCCGCCGGGCCCAGGCCGACGCCGAGAAGAAGAAGGCCGAGAAGGAAAAGCAGTGGTCCACGCCCCAGGCGGACCTGCCCGTGGTCAAGAACGTCGGGCCCTGCCCCTATGTGAAGGTGCTCTACGACGCGGCCCGCTACGAGGAATTCAAGGCCGCGACGCCCACCCCGTCCACCGTCGGCTTCACCGGCGAGATCACCGGCCTGGCCGCCAATTGCGAATATAAGGGCGGCGATCCGATCGTCATGCGGCTGGCCGTGGGCTTCGCCCTGGGCCGCGGTCCGATGGCGGGCGCCTCGTCCAAGGACTACCACTACTGGGTGGCCGTGACCCAGCGGAACGCCATGGTCATCGCCAAGCAGGACTTCGTGGTCCGCGGCGAGTTCAAGCCCGGCCAGGACCGTGTCCAGGTCGAGGACAAGCTCGACGGCATCGTCATCCCCCGCGCCACCCCCGGCACCAGCGGCAGCAATTTCGAGGTCCTGGTCGGCTTCGACGTGACACCGGAGATGGCCGACTTCAACCGTGACGGAAAGCGCTTCCGCGCCAACGCCGTGCCCACCGCCGTGGCGTCGACCACGACGGGAGCGCCCGCCGCCCGATGAGCGACCTGAAAGGGGCGTTGGCGCAGGCGCTCGCCTCTGCCTTCGCCGCCGAGGGCCTCGCGCCCGAGTACGGCCGCGTCACCGCGTCCGACCGGCCCGACCTCGCCGACTTCCAATGCAACGGGGCCCTGGCCGCCGCCAAGGCCGCGCGCGCCAACCCGCGGGAGATCGCGGGCCGCATCGCCGCGCGCCTCGATGGCGATCCCCGGCTGGCCGCGGTCGAGGTGGCGGGACCCGGATTCGTCAACCTGAAGGTCGCGGACGCCTTCCTGGCCGAGCGGGCCAACGGGATCGCCGGCGACGGCCGCAGCGGCGCCGCCCCCGTCCCGGCGCCGCGCCGGGTGGTGATCGACTATGCGGGGCCGAACGTGGCCAAGCCGATGCACGTGGGCCACCTGCGCTCCTCGATCATCGGCGAGGCGCTGAAGCGGCTGTTCCGCTTCCGCGGCGACACGGTGTGGGGCGACGCCCACTTCGGCGACTGGGGCTTCCAGATGGGCCTGCTGATCGTCGCGGTCGGCGACGAGCAGCCGGATCTTCCCTTCCTCGCGGAGGGCGACGGCCCGTTCCCGGACGTCAGCCCGGTGACCCTGGAGGACCTCGAACGCCTCTATCCCCTGGCGGCCGGCCTGGCCAAGACCGACATCGCCTACCGCGAGCGCGCCCGCCGCGCCACCGCCGAACTGCAGGCGGGGCGGCCCGGCTACCGGGCCCTGTGGCGGCATTTCGTGACCGTCAGCCGCACCGCCCTGGAGCGCGAGTTCCACGCCCTGGGCGTCGACTTCGACCTGTGGAACGGCGAGAGCGACGCCGATCCCTTGATGGCCGGCATGGTCGAGGACCTGACCGCGCGCGGCCTGGCGGTCCCGGACCAGGGGGCGCTGATCGTGCGGGTGGCCCGCGAGGGCGACAAGCGCGAGCTGCCGCCGCTGATCGTGGTCAGCTCGGAAGGGTCGGCCATGTACGGCGCCACCGACCTGGCCACCGTGCTCGATCGCAGGACCCGGTTCGATCCGGAGCTGATGCTCTATGTGGTCGACCAGCGTCAGGCCGACCATTTCGAGCAGGTGTTCCGCGCCGCGACCATCGCCGGCTACGCCCCTGAAGGCAGTCTCGAGCATATCGGCTTCGGCACCATGAACGGGGCCGACGGCAAGCCTTTCAAGACCCGCGAGGGCGGGGTGCTGAAGCTGCACGACCTGATCGAGATGACCCGCGCCAAGGCCCGCGAGCGGCTGCACGAGGCGGGTCTGGGGACCGAGCTGTCGCCGGAGGCCTTCGAGGCGACGGCGCACAAGGTGGCGGTGGCGGCGCTGAAGTTCGCCGACCTGTCCAACTTCCGTGGCACCTCCTACGTCTTCGACCTGGACCGCTTCACCAGTTTCGAGGGCCGCACCGGACCCTATCTTTTATATCAAGCAGTTCGGATAAAGTCGTTGTTGCGCAAAGCCTTGGAGACGCAGGCTAAGGCCGGCTCCATCCTGGTCGAGGCCCCGGCCGAACGCGAACTGGCCCTGGTTTTGGACGCCTTCGCCCAGGCGGTGGAGGAGGCCTACGAAAAGCGCGCGCCCCACGCCCTGGCCGAGCACGCCTATCGCCTGGCCCAGACCTTCTCCAAGTTCTACGCCGCCTGTCCGGTGCTGGCCGCCGAGACCGCCGCCCTGCGCGCCTCGCGGCTCGGGCTGGCCGCGGCCACGCTGAAGCAGATGGAGCAGGCTCTTGACCTGCTTGGGATCGACACGCCCGAAGTGATGTGACCGCCGGCGCAGCCTCCCGTTGGCTGCCGCCAAGCTTTGGCGCATGATCCTCCCAACATTTCAGGGAGGCTCAGGATGAACCGTATCGCTTTGGCGGCGCTGGCCGGCGTCGGCGTGATCGTGGCGGGCGCAGCGCTGGCCCAACAGGCGCCCAACTTCGCCGCCGTCCAGATCAAGACCACGGACCTTGGCCACAACACCTGGATGCTGGAAGGCCAGGGCGGCAACATGGTGGTCGCGGCCGGCAAGGACGGGGCGATCCTGGTCGACACCGAGTTCGCACCCCTGCACGACAAGATCGAGGCCGCGATCAAGGGCGTCACCGACCAGCCGGTCCGGTATGTGGTCATCACCCACTATCACGGCGACCACACCGGCGGGATCCTGCCCTTCTGGCGCGAAGGCGCCACGATCGTGGCCCAGCAGAACGTCAACAAGCGGCTGTCGGAAGGCGTGACCAACGCCCTGACCGGGGTGAAGACCCCGGTGGTCGGCCGGGGCGGCCAGGCGGACAAGACCTACGCCGAGACCTTGACTGTCGCCGTGAAGGGCCGCACGGCCCGGCTGACCCACATGCCCAAGGCCCACACCGATGGCGACACGGCGATCTATTTCCCCGACGCCAATGTGCTGGCGGCGGGAGACATCGTCTCCACCGGCGCCCGCTATCCCAACATCGACGTGGCCGCCGGCGGCAACATCAACGGCATCATCGCCGCCGTCGACGCCTACATCAAACGCAGCAACGACAAGACCAAGATCGTCCCCGGCCACGGCGCGATGATGGATCGGGCCGGTTTGAAGGAATACCGGGCCCTGCTCGCCGACGCCCGCGACCGGGTGGCCAAGCTGATCAAGGAAGGCAAGACCGAAGACGAGGTGGTGACGGCAAAGCCCATCACCGACCTCCAGGCCAAGGCCGGGGCCAACGACATGGCCAGCGCCAACTTCGAGCGGCTGATCTACCGGTCGCTGAAGGGCTAAAGCCTAAGGAGGGGGCGGCCCCGTCCCCTCCGTCGCTTCGTGTCCGAAGGCTCTAGGCCAGTTCCGCCTTGACGATCTTGCCGGGCGCGCGCGGGGGCTCGCCCTTGGGCAGGGCGTCGACGTTCTCCATGCCCTCGGTCACCTCGCCCCAGACCGTGTACTGGCCGTCGAGGAAGCGGGCATCGTCGAAGACGATGAAGAACTGGCTGTTGGCCGAATTGGGGTCGTTGGTCCGGGCCATGGAGCAGGCGCCGCGCACGTGGGGCTGCTTGGAGAATTCGGCCTTCAGGTTCGGCTTGCTGGAGCCGCCGCTGCCGGTCCCGGTGGGGTCGCCGCCCTGGGCCATGAAGCCGGGAATCACCCGGTGGAACACCACGCCGTCGTAGAAGCCTTCGCGCACCAGCTCCTGGATGCGGGCGACGTGGCCTGGCGCCAGGTCCGGGCGCAGCTTGATGGTCACCGGGCCGGTGTCCAGGGTCAGGATCAGGGTCTCGTCAGCCATGGCGGCGCCTCTCTTGTCAATGTCCCGGCCTTCTAGACGCCAAGGGGCCCGCCCGCCAGTGGCGCCATTCGTAAACGCGGCGTTAACCATGCTAGGCGAGGGTCCGGCCATGGCTACCGATGCGGTCAAGGGTCTGGGCGGGCAGGTGGAGACCGCGCTCCGTCGCGCGGCCTCGGCCACCGGCGTCGACTTCAACTTCCTGCTGCGCACGGCCAAACGCGAAAGCGGCCTGAACGCGGGGGCCCAGGCGTCGACCTCCTCGGCGGCGGGACTGTTCCAGTTCGTGGAGCAGACCTGGCTGTCCGTCCTGAAGACCCACGGGCCGGCCCACGGCTACGCCCGCTACGCCGAACTGATCCAGCCGGGGTCCGACGGCCGTCTGCACGTGGAAGGGGCCGAGGCGAAACAGGCGGTGATGGACCTGCGCTACGACCCCCACGCCGCTTCGGTGATGGCGGCCGAACTGGCCAGCGACCACGCCGCCTATCTGCGCGGCCGGACAGGGCGCGAGCCGACGGGGGGCGAGCTCTACGCCGCCCATTTCCTGGGGCCGCAAGGGTCGGCCAGGCTGATCGAAGCGGCCCAATACAGCCCCAACGCGCCCGCCGCCTCCTATTTCCCCGAAGCGGCGGCCTCGAACCGCGGCGTGTTCTATCGCGCCGGGCGGCCGGTGACCTGCGCCGAGCTCTACAACAACCTCAACGCCACGGGCGGAGGGGGCGAGGCGGCCACGGGGGTTCCCCAGCCGGACCTGGGCGAGGCGGCCTTCGCCGCCTATGCCGGGGCCCGCCAGGACGAGAAGCACCGGCAGGAGGCCATGCTGGTCGGACTGCTGCTCAGCGGAGACGGAGCCTCGGCCGCTGGACCGTTCGGAGCGATGTATTCCGCCGACCTTCTGAGCCTCTTGTCCGAGAACAGCGACCCCAGCACGCCAAAGGGGTTCTACTGAGCCTTAAGGTAAAGCTCCGTTAAGCACGACTCGCCAATGATCCCCCGAGGCTCACGAACATGGGCCCAAGCCTTGGGGGCGGCCATGACCATCACCCGTTCGGCGCTGACCGGCGCCGACATCCGGACCCTGGTCCGGGGAGCGACCGACGACGAACGCGCGGCCGCGGCGCACAAGCTGTGCCGGCGCATGGAGGTGGGCATCGACGAGGCGGAGCGCGAGGCCGCCTACGAGGTGTTGCGGCTGATGGCCGCCGACGCCGCCGAACTGGTCCGCCGGGCCCTGGCCGTCACCCTGAAGAACTCCACCGTCCTGCCCCGCGACGTGGCCCTGCGCCTCGCCAACGACGTGGAGAGCGTGTCCCTGCCCATGCTGCACCACTCGCCGGTGTTCACCGACGAGGACCTGGCCGAGATCGTGCGCGCCGCGCCGGCGGTGAAGCAGCTGGCGGTGGCCCGCAGGGCCGCCCTGAGCGAACAGGTGACCGAGGCCTTGGTGACCCACGGGTCGGAGGAGGCGGTGAAGGCTGCCTGCGCCAACGACAACGCGCTCTTTTCCGAAGCCGCCCTGCGCTCCGCCTGCGAACGCTTCGCCACGTCCGAGGGCGTGACCGCCGCCATCGCCTTCCGCAAGGTGCTGCCGATCTCGATCGGCGAGCGGCTGGTGCATCTGGTGTCCGAACAGGTCCGCCAGCATCTGGTCGACCGCCACGCCCTTTCGGCCGAGACGGCGCTGGAGATCGCGCTGGGAACCCGCGAGCGGGCGACGGTGGATCTGGTCGATCAGGCCGGCCGGGCCACGGACCTTCGCGCCTTCGTCGCCCACCTGCACCGGCAGGAGCGGCTGACCCCGTCGCTGCTGTTGCGGGCGGTGGCGCATGGGCACATGGGATTCTTCGAATGGTCCCTGGCCGAGCTGGCCGGGGTGCCCCATCACCGCACCTGGCTGATGGTCCACGACGCGGGCGCCCTGGGCCTGCGGGCCATTTACGAGCGGGCTCAGCTGCCGCCGCGGCTGCTGTCGGCCTTCCGCGCCGCGGTGGACACCTATCACGCCCTCCAGATGGAGGGGGATTCCAGCGACGCCCACAGCTTCCAGGAGCGGATGCTCCAGCGCTTCCTGACCCAGCCCAACGCCGCCGCTCGCGAGGACGTCGACTATCTGATCGAGCGCATGGACCTGCTCGGCCGCAAGGTCCGGGCGGCGGCCCGGCGCGAACCGATTCGGGGCGCCGCTTAGCTTTAGGGGTTTTGCGATTTTCCCCTGGTGGGGAAATCCGGAGGCGAAGGGCGGCCTTACGCCGCCGCGCGTTCGGCCAGGTAAGCCTTCACCCGGCCTTCGAGTTCTTCGGCCAGCATCTTGCCCACCGGGTGGTCGGTGTCGCGGATGTTGTCGCGGACCGCCGCCCGGATGGTGTCGACGTGGCCGTCGATCAGGAACATCGGCGCGCTGGTGCGCGAGCCCGGCTCGTCCATCAGCTTGCACAGCGAGCCGGCCAGGCGGGTGATCAACGGAAATTCGTAGGTGGTGCCGAGGCCCTTGAGGTCGTGCGAATGCACATAGAGCCGGTCGGCCGCGGCCGCGCTCATGCCCTCGGTCTTGATCGCCGCCCGGGCGGCCTCAAGCTTGGTGACCTCGTCGTTGAGCCACTGGGAGAACTGGCCCGACAGGTTCTTCAGCGCCGCCTCGGCCCGCGCCACCGCGCCAGGGTCGATGCCCCCGAAACGGGGCCCGACCTTGCGCATCAGAGTGTTCGGAACCTGGATCATCTCCACGGCGGACTCGGCGTCAGTCGCGGAAGCGGCGCGGTTGGGATCGTTGGTCAACGCTCTGTCCCTCGTCTGCGGGCCCACTCGACGCTCAAGCTGCGCTTCGGGTCCTTCCTGGAGAATGGACCACTCCGCTTAACAAGTGGTGCAGGCCGGATCAGACCGAGAACTGTTCGGTCAGCACCCGTTCCTCCAGGCTGCGACCGGCGTCGAACAGCATGACCAGGCTGATGTCCCGGTTCTCGACGATGCGCACCCTGGTCACATGGCGCACTTCGTAGCTGTCGGCCACCGCGGCGACGGGACGCTTTTCCGGCTCCAGCACCTCGATCACCACCTCGCAGGTGTGCGGGACCAGGGCGCCGCGCCAGCGGCGGGGGCGGAAGGCGCTGATGGGGGTGAGGGCCAGCACCCGTCCGCCCAGGGGCACGATGGGACCGTGGGCCGAGAGGTTGTAGGCCGTAGAGCCCGCCGGCGTGGCGACCAGGACCCCGTCGCAGACCAGCTCCGGCATCCGCACCTTGCCGTCGATGCAGAGCTTCAGCTTGGCGGTCTGGTGGGTCTCGCGCAGCATCGAGACTTCGTTGATGGCCAGGCCCTCGTAGACCTCGCCCTTTTGGTCGGTGGCGGTCATCGCCAAGGGGTGGATGACCGCCCGCTCGGCCGAATTGATCCGCTCCAGCAGGTTGTCTTCGGCGTAGTCGTTGAGCAGGAACCCCAGGGAGCCGCGGTTCATCCCGTAGATCGGTTTCGAACAATGCAGGGAGTCGTGCAGGGTCTCGAGCATGAAGCCGTCGCCGCCGAGGGCGACGATCACCTGGGCGTCCTGCGGGCTATGGTCGCCATAGCGTCGGGCCAGGGCTTCGCGGGCGCTCTGCGCCTCGGGCCGCTCGCTCGCCACGAAGGCGAGCCGGTTCACCAGGAACTCAGCAGTCAAGGGACCAGGTCCGTTGTTCGACAAAAGCCCGATCGACAAGGCGCAGCCAGGGCCTGGGTTGTCAAATGGCCGCGGCCTCGGCGCGGAAGGCCGCGACCGCGTCCTCGGGCGGAAGGGTGAAGGCGACGGCGATGCGCACATCCCCCACGGCCTCTGTGGACGGCCGTCCCTGGTTGAGCGACTGGGTCAGGGTCAGGACGGTCGGAAAGACGCTCCGGTCGATCCCGACCGCGGCGCAGGCGAGGGCCAGCAGGTCCGGGCGATCGGCGGCGATGCTCCTGGCGATCTGATCCGGCTCGAATTCCCCGAGCTTGGCCAAAGCCTGTTCGAACAGGGTCCGGCGGCCCTCGCGCAGGGCGCGCAGCAGATAACCGGGGCGGAGCTGGCCGGCCGCCTCGAGCTTGGCGACCAGCCGCCGCTCCATCTCCGCCTGTTCCCGTTCTTCGTCGGCCGTCGAATGGGGCCTCAAATCCTCGGTCGACCCGGCGATGGCCTCGGAAACCGCCTCCGACAGGCTCTCGCCCAGCCTGGCCGGATCGATGGTGAAACGCTCGGCGATGTTGGCGCGCAGGGCCTCGCCGACCCAGCCGTAGAGGACGTGGGCCAGGTTGTCGTCGAGGCGAGGGTGGCGGGCCAGGGGGCCGCGCATGCCGGCGACCCGGCGCGAGGCGATCACCATCCGCTGCATCTGCATCGGACTCGCCTGGGCGGTGACGTTGTCGGCCAACGCGGTCAGCACCGCCGGTTGGCTCTGGTCGAGAATGGCGCTGACCACGGAGACGCCGATGTTCGGGCGGCGGGCCACCTCCATCTGGTGCTCCAGGGTGGCCTCGACCAGGAGCCGGATCAGGTCGGCGTCCTGGAGCATGGGACTCTTGGCGATCAGCGGCCGGGCAATCTCGATGTCGTCCAGCGCCAGGATGTTGATCAGGGCCGGCGGCGCCCACGCGGCGCCCGCCAGCTTTTCCGCCAACCGCTGGCGGATGTCGCGCTCGGCCTGGACCACCAGGCCCATGAAGATGTCCTGGAGCAGCCCCTTGATGTCGCCGGTCAGGGGCTCGGGACCGGCGCACAGATCGGCCATCCCCATCAGCAGCCGTTCGCGGTCGGCCGGCGCGCGCGAATGCGCCAGGGCCACCATGTCGTCCGTCCGCACCGCGAGTTGTTCCACAGCCAACCTTGAATTTCAGTGGGCGCATGCTGATCCGCGCCCCGTGAAAACATGTTTAAGATCGACAGTAACCTAAATCCCCCGGAGGGCGCATGGGCGAACCGCTGATCCTGGCCCTCGACCAGGGGACGACCAGCACCCGCGCCATCCTGTTCGACCCAGGCGGACGGGCGCTGGCGGAGGCCAGCCGTACTCTGGCCCAGGCCTATCCGGCCGACGGCTGGGTCGAGCACGATCCCGAGGCGATCTTCGCCGATTCGGCGGCGGTCCTGCGCGAGGCCGTGGACAAGGCCGGGCGGACCATCGCCGAGGTGTCGGCCATAGGCCTCGCCAACCAGCGGGAGACCGTCGTGGTCTGGGACCGCGCCACCGGCCGGCCGATCCATCCGGCCATCGTCTGGCAGGACCGCCGCACCGCCGCGGCCTGCGAGCGGTTGCGGGGGCAGGGGCTCGAGCCGCGGATCGTGCAGGAGACCGGCCTGCTGCTGGACCCCTATTTCTCGGCCACCAAGATCGCCTGGATCCTCGATGCGGTGGAGGGCGCCCGCGCCCGCGCCGCCCGCGGCGAACTGCTGGCGGGAACCATCGACACCTGGCTGATCTGGAAGCTGACCGGCGGGGCCGTCCACGCCACCGACGCCACCAACGCCTCGCGCACCCTGTTGATGGACCTGGAGCGCCAGACCTGGTCGGAGGACCTCTGCGCCCTGTTCGGGGTCCCGATCGGCCTGTTGCCCGACATCCGCGACTGCGCCGGCGATTTCGGCCGGACCGACCCCTCCCTGCTCGGCGCGGCGGCGCCGATCCGCGGGGTGGCGGGGGACCAGCAGGCGGCGCTGATGGGCCAGGGATGCATCCGCGCCGGGGAGGTCAAGGCCACCTTCGGCACCGGTTGCTTCATGCTCCTGCACACGGGCGAGGTCGCACCCCGCTCCAGCGCCCGATTGCTGACCACGGTCGCGGCGCGGCTGGGCGGCCGGGCGACCTATGCGCTGGAGGGGTCGATCTTCATGGCCGGCGCGGCGATCCAGTGGCTGAATCAGGGGCTGGGGATCGCGGGCGGCCCAACCGCGGCCGAGGCCCTGGCTCGGGCGGCCCGGCCCGGACATGGGGTGATCGCGGTGCCGGCCTTCACCGGCCTCGGCGCGCCCTATTGGGACGCCGACGCCCGCGGCGCGATCTTCGGCCTGACCCGCGACGCCGGCCTTCCCGAGATCGCCGAGGCCATGTTCGACGCCTGCGCCTTCCAGGCTCGCGACCTGATCGAGGCCATGCTCAAGGACGCGCCCCGCGCCTTCGCCGACGGCGGCCGGCTGCGGGTGGACGGGGGCATGGCCCGCAGCGCCTGGTTCGGCCAGAGGCTGGCCGATCTCACCGGCCTGCCGGCGGCGCCCGCCGCCTATGCGGAGACCACGGCCCTGGGCGCGGCCCTGTTCGCGGGGCTGGGGGCAGGCCTCTACGACGGAGCCGAGGCCGCCGCCGCCGTGGCGGCCTCCGGCCAGGTCCTGGTCCCCGCCTGGACCCGCCAGGACCGGCAGGCGCGCTACCGGCGCTGGCGCGCCGCCGTCCGCCGCACCCGAAGCTGAGACCCGCGCCGCATCTTCGGCCGTCAGGATCGGTCGGGCGGCGTTTCGCGCTTGCGTGGTAAAGCAATCCGGGCGTTTAAGCGGCAGGCTTGAACAGAGACGATTTCAATCTGGGCAGGCATTTCAAACTGCGGCCTAGACGTTTCAACTTTGACATTTTTCTGAACTAGACAGAGCGCATCACACCGACCTATGCGGCCCGCGGACCCGATCTCGCCGTAATTCGACTGGGAGCAATTCGATCTTGTTGAAGAAGAACCTTTTCCTGGTCGTGGCCTTGTGTGTGGTCGGCCTGATGGTGGTCGCCGGCGGGCTCAAGCTCGCCTTCGGCGGCTCCAAGGGGGCCGGCGGCGCAGGCGCGCCGGCGGCGCCCGCCGCCGCCCCGCGCCAGGGAGCCGGAGCGGCCGGGCAAGGGGGCCAGGGCGGGCAGGGCGCCCGACGGGGCACTCAGGTCACCGCCACCGCCGCCCAGGTCCGCACCTTCACCGACAGGATCGAGGTCCTGGGCGCGGCCAAGGCGCGCCAGTCGATCACCGTCACCGCGGCGGCGCAGCAGTTGATCTCCAAGGTCCATTTCAAGAGCGGCGACCACGTCCGCCAGGGCCAGGTGCTGGTCGAGCTGGTGGCGACCGAACAGGACGCCGGCGTGGTCCAGGCCCAGTCGGCGGTCAACCTGGCCAAGAGCAACTGGGACCGGTGGCAGAAACTCGCCGACCGCGGCATCGCCCCGGCCGCCACCGCCGAACAATACAAGGCCCAGTACGATCAGGCCGTGGCCACCCTGGGCGCCAACCGGGCCCGTCTCGGCGACCGGGTGATCCGGGCCCCCTTCTCGGGGACGGTCGGCCTGACCGACGCGGCGCCCGGCATGCTGGTCAACCCGGGCGGCGCCATCGTCACCCTCGACGACATGACGGCGATGAACGTCGACTTCCCGGTGGCCGAGCGCTTCATCCCCGTGCTGAAGGACGGGCTGGTGATCGACGCCACCGCCGACGCCTATCCGGCGACCACCTTCCACGGCCGCATCGCCAAGGTCGACACGCGTCTGGATCCGGCCACGCGGGCGGTCATCGCGCGGGCGGTGTTCCCCAATCCCGACGGCCGGCTCAAGCCCGGCATGCTTCTGCACGTGACCATCGACCAGGCCGTGCGCCAGAGCCCGGCGATTCCCGAGGAATCGGTCGTGTTCGAGAACGGCGAGGCCTATGTGCTGCTGATCCAGCGCCCTGAGGGGGGACAGGGCGGCGGCCCGGCCCGGCCCGCGGGCGGCGCTCAGGCGGGGCAGGCCCGGCCTGCCGGAGGCGCCCAGGGCGGCGGCCAAGGCGGACGCGGCGGAAACATGATCGCCGTGCGTCACGTGATCGGCACCGGCCTGCGCAAGGACGGCTGGGTGGAGGTGACGTCGGGGCTCAATCCGGGCCAGCAGATCGTCGCCGACGGCAGCAATCGCGTGCGCCCCAACGATCCGGTGCAGATCGTCGGAGGCGGCGGCCAAGGCGGACAGCGCGGGGCCGGCGGCGCAGCGCAAGGCGCTCCGGCGGCGACCGGCGGCCGTGCGGTCCAGACGCAACCGGGCGCCGTGGCCGGCGCGGGCGCACGGGGCGGCGGCGACCTGATGGCGACCTTCACGGCGGCGGACGCCAACAAGGACGGGGCCGTGACCCTGGCTGAATGGACCGCGGCCGGGCGGCAGGAGGCCTTCTTCGGGCGCATGGACGCCAACGGCGACGGCAGGATCACCCGCGCAGAGGTCCAGACCTTCACAGCGTCGCGGGCGGCAGGGGGCGGCGACCAGGGACGGCAGGGCGGCCCGAACGGCTAGGGACGCGGGCGAAAGCTATTAAAGGCGGACGACATGACACTGTCTGACATTGCCGTACGGAGACCGGTGTTCGCTCTGGTCGCTGCGATGATCTTCTGCATCATCGGGCTGGTGTCCTACACGCGGCTGCCCTTGCGCGAGCTGCCCAACGTCGACCCGCCGCAGGTGTCGGTCAACACCACCTATCTGGGCGCTTCCGCCGACGTGGTCGAGACGCGCATCACCCAACCGATCGAGCGCCAGGTGTCCGGCATTTCCGGCATCGACCGGGTGCAGTCGAACAGCCGTGACGGCCGCTCGAACATCAACATCACCTTCACCTTGTCCCGTGATCTGGAAGCCGCCGCCAACGACGTCCGCGATGCGGTCGCGCGCTCCATCTCCCAACTGCCCACCGACCTGACCACACAGCCGACCGTGTCCAAGGCGAATGCCGACGGCGACGCCATGATGGTCCTGATGCTTCACTCGAGCACCATGAACCGGCTGCAGGCGACCGACTACATCGTCCGCTATCTGCAGCCGCGCCTGGCCACCGTCGACGGCGTGGCCCAGGTGCAGGTCTTCGGCCAGCAGGCCTATTCGATGCGGATCTGGCTCGATCCAGAGGCGCTGGCGGCGCACAGCCTGGCGGTGGACGACATCGCCACGGCCCTGCAGCGCAACAACGTCCAGCTCCCGGCCGGCAGCCTTGAATCGGCGCAAACCGACTACAGCATCACCGTCGAGCGTTCCTACGCCACGCCGAAGGACTTCGCGGCCATGCCCATCACCGCGGGCAAGAACGGCTATGTGGTCCGGCTCGGGGACGTGGCCAAGATCGAGGAGGGTCCCGACGACCGGCGGCGCCTGTTCCGCTCGAACGGCCAGGACATGGTCGGCATGGGCATCCTGCGCCAATCGGACGCCAACGACCTGAAGATCTCCGAGAACGTCACCAAGATGGTCGCGCAGATCAACAAGGAGCTGCCCAAGGGCAGCGAAATCCTGATGGGGTACGACAACTCCAACTTCACCCGTGACGCGGTGAAGGAGGTGTGGATGACCATGGCCATCTCCATCGTCATGGTCGCCCTGGTCAATTTCCTGTTCCTGGGCAGCTGGCAGGCGGCGCTGATCCCCACCGTCGTCGCCCCGATCTGCATTCTGTCGACCTTCAGCATCCTGGCGCCGCTCGGCTTTTCGCTGAACCTGCTGACCCTGCTGGCGCTGGTGCTCGCCGTCGGCCTGGTGGTCGACGACGCCATCGTCGTGACCGAGAACATCCAAAGACGGATCGACGAGGGCGAGCCGCCGCTGGTGGCGGCCGAACGCGGAGCGCGGCAGGTGTTCTTCGCCGTGCTGGCCACGACCGCCGTGCTGATCTCGGTGTTCGCCCCGTTGATGTTCCTGCCCGGCTATACCGGCCGCCTGTTCATCGAACTGGCCGTGGCCATCGCCGGGGCGGTGGCCTTCTCGGCCTTCTTCGCCCTCAGCCTGTCTCCGGTGCTGTGCTCCAAGCTGCTCAAGCGCGCCAACCACGGATGGCTAGAGCGCCAGGTGGAGCACGCCGTGGGCGTGGTGAGACGCTCCTACCAACATTCACTGGAATCGCTGCTCGGTCGCCGCGCCGCCATCTTCGGCGCCATCGCCGCCATCGTGATCGTCGGCGCGTCCGCGGTCGCCCTGTTCGCCACCCTGCCGCAGGAATTGGTGCCCGACGAGGATCGGGGGCGCGTCGACCTGCAGATCAACGGGCCGCAGGGCGCGGGCTGGGACTACATGACCGCACGCTTCACGCAGCTGGAACAGGTGTTCAACACCTATCTGAAAAGCGGCGAGGGCGACCGCTGGCAGATCTTCGCGCCCGGCTTCGGCGGAACCAACTTCAACGCCGGCAACGCCAATCTGAAGCTGGTCGAGGCCGACCACCGCAAGCGGACCTCGCAGGATGTCGCCGCCGAGATCAACCGCCTGACCGGCCGCATCACCGGGGTGCGGATCGTGGCCAGCGTGCGCGGCCCGTTCACCCGCGGCGGCAACAACGCCAGCGCCGTCCAGCTCATCGCCGTCGGCCCGGAATACGGGCCCCTGGCCAAATGGACCGAACCGGTCATGGCGGCGGCGCGGGACAATCCCGGCCTCGCCCGCATCCAGAGCAATTACGAGCCGGTGACGCCCTATCTGCACATCGACCTCGACCGCGACCGCGCCGGCGCGCTCGGCGTGACCAGCCAGCAGGTGGGTGTGGCGCTCAACGCCATGTACGGCCCGCGCAAACTCGGCACCTATGTGCGCGAGGGCCAGGAATACGACGTCCTGCTGCAGACCAACCGGGACAACCGCCGCGCGGTGGACGACCTGGCCCAGGTCTATGTGCGGGCGGCGTCCGGGGCGCTGGTTCCCCTGTCCCAGGTGGTGAAGACCCGCCTGCAGGGCGACCTGGCCAACCGGCAGCGGGTCGACCAGCAACGCGCCATCACCATCACCGCCAACCTCAACCCCGGCTATACGGTGGTGGACGCGGTCAAATTCTTTGAGGACGTCGTCGCCAAGCAGCCGACCGGCGCCACGGTGCTGTGGGGCGCCGCGGCCAAGGACCTGAAGGATTCCGGCAACGGGGTGGTCTACGCCTTCGGCTTCGCCCTGGTGGTGGTGTTCCTGGTGCTCGCCGCCCAGTTCGAGAGCTTCGTCCACCCCGCGATCATCATGCTGACCGTGCCCCTGGCCGCCGCCGGAGGACTGTTCGGGATCCTGATGGGCGGCACCACGATCAACCTCTACAGCGAGATCGGCCTGATCATCCTGGTTGGGATCGCGGCCAAGAACGGCATCCTGATCGTCGAGTTCGCCAACCAGCTACGCGACGAAGGGCTGTCCGTGCGCGAGGCGGTGATCGAATCGGCCCAGCTGCGCCTGCGGCCGATCGTGATGACCTCCATTGCGGCGGCGGCGGGCTCCCTGCCGCTGGTGTTGGCGCACGGACCCGGGTCGAACAGCCGCTACACCATCGGGGTGGTGATCATCGCCGGGGCGCTGTTCTCGACGCTGCTCACACTGTTCGTGGTTCCGGTCATGTACGAGGTGCTGGCCCGCTTCACCGAGTCGCCGGAGTTCAACGCCCGCCAGATCGAAAGCTGGGAAAAACAGGAGAAGCAGGCCGAACCGGCGTCGCACGCGCCGGACGGAATCCCCGAGGCCGCCGAATAGGCGTGTTCGACGAAGGCGGGGCGGCCCAGAAAGCCGCCCTTTCTTCGGCCGCGGCATGATCCGGCGATAGAGATTCTGTGATCAGATCCTATCGAATGTGAGCGCGGATCGGCGTCCAGAGCTGCTAAGAAGCCGGCCCTTTACCGGAGCCGGCGATGACCACCTTCAGTGTAGTGAGACAGGGCGACGCCTGGACGGTTGTCGCCGACGGCAAGCGTTGGGGCCGGTTCGCCTACAAGGTCGACGCGGAAGAGACCGCGATCCGCCTGTCCACCCGGGCGGCGGCCGACGGAGGGGAGCCCGAGGTGCTGGTGCAGACCCCCTGGGGCGAAATGGCCGAGCTGAAGATCGGCTAGCTCAGCTCGGGCCGCCGCTGGCGGCGACCTTCAGGTAGGCGATCAGGTTGACCCGGTCCTTGGGATTCTTCAGGCCGACGAACACCATCTTGGTCTTGGGCAGGACGGCTCGGGGGTCCTCTATCCAGCGATCCAGGGTCGCCGCATCCCACGTCCAGCCCGTGGCCTTCAACTCGTCGGTGTAGGCGAAATCGGCCCGGCGGGTCCCCGCCTTGCTCCCGAACAGGCCGTAGAGGTTGGGGCCGACCATATTGGCCCCGTCCTTCGTGGCGGTGTGGCAGGCCGCGCATTGCAGGAACACCAGCTTGCCCGCCGCGACGTCGCCGCCGTTGTAGGGCGCGGGCAGCTCGGCCGTCAGTTGGGCGGCGGTCTTCACCGGCGCGCCGCCCCCCGAGGGGCCACAGGCCGCGGTCACGGCCGCGGCGGCCGCGACGATGAGGATGAGGACGGTCGGAAGCCGGGTCGCCGCCTGGGTCCGGTTGGTGATCCGCGCTCCGTTCATGCTTGCCTCGACGCTCGCTTCGACACCCTTTAGGAGGGCCAGATGGAGCCCTGATACGATCATCATGCCGCCCAAGGAAGCCTCAGCCCAAACCCAAGGCTGGTCGTTCTGGATCGACCGGGGCGGCACCTTCACCGATGTCGTCGCCCGCGCCCCCGATGGGCGGATGGTGGTGCGCAAGCTGCTGTCGGAGGACCCCGGCCGCTACGCCGACGCCGCCGTGGCCGCGATCCGCGCCGTCTTGGACGAGGCGGGGCAGTCGCTGGCCTCGGCGCGGATCGAGGCGGTGAAGATGGGCACCACGGTGGCCACCAACGCCCTGCTCGAACGCCAGGGCGAGGCGACCGTCTTGGCCATCACCAGGGGATTCGGCGACGCCCTGGCCATCGGCTATCAGAACCGGCCGCGGCTGTTCGACCGCCGGATCGTCAAGCCCCAGCCGCTGCACGCCGCGGTGGTGGAGATCGACGAACGAATGAGCGCCGACGGAGAGGTGCTACGCCCCCTGGACCTGCCGGCCGCACGGGGGGCGCTGCAGGCGGCCTATGACCGGGGGCTCAGGGCCGTCGCCGTGGTGCTGATGCACGGCTACCGCCATCCCGAACACGAGCGGAGGATCGCGGTCCTGGCCCGCGAGATCGGTTTCAGCCAGGTCTCGGTCAGCCACGAGGTGTCCAGCCTGATCAAGCTGGTCGGGCGCGGCGACACCACCGTGGCCGACGCCTATCTCTCACCCATCCTGCGCCGCTATGTCGACCGGGCCGCCGCCGCCCTGCCGCCCGGCGCGCGGCTGTTGTTCATGCAGTCGAGCGGCGGGTTGACCGACGCCCACCGGTTCCGCGGCGCAGACGCGGTGCTGTCGGGGCCGGCCGGGGGCATCGTCGGCATGGCCCGCACGGCGATGGAGGCCGGCTTCGGCCAGGTGGTCGGCTTCGACATGGGCGGAACCTCCACCGACGTCTCCCACTTCGCCGGGGAATACGAGCGGACCACGGACTCGGTGGTGGCCGGGGTGCGGCTTCGGGCGCCGATGTTGGCGATCCACACCGTCGCCGCCGGCGGGGGGTCGATCTGCCGGTTCGACGGCGCCCGCCTGCGTGTCGGACCCGCCTCGGCGGGGGCCAGGCCCGGCCCGGCCTCGTACCGCAACGGCGGCCCCCTGACCGTGACCGACTGCAACCTGGTCCTGGGCAAGATCCTGCCCGAACACTTCCCCGCGGTTTTCGGCCCCGAGGGCGACCTGCTCCTGGACCGGGGGGCGGCGCATGCGCGGCTGCAGGCCGTGGCCGAGGCGGTCGCCGCCGCCACCGGACGACCCATGGCGCCGGCGGACCTGGCGGAGGGCTTCGTCCGCATCGCCGTCGAAGCCATGGCCAAGGCGGTCAAGCAGATCTCGGTGGAGCGCGGCTATGATCTCGACCGCTACGCCCTGGCCTCGTTCGGCGGCGCTGGCGGCCAGCACGCCTGCCTGGTCGCCGACGCCCTGGGGATCGACACGGTGATGATCCACCCCCTGGCGGGGGTGCTGTCGGCCTACGGCATGGGCTGCGCCGACGTCGGGGTGGTGCGCGAGGTCACCGTGGAGGCCTGGCTGGATGGCCGAGCCTTGGATGTCGCCATGGATGAGCTGCAGGCGTCGGCGGTCGCGGCCCTGGACGCCCAGGCCTTGACCTTCGGCGCCCGCACGGTCCATCGGCGCGCCCGGCTGAAGTACGAGGGGACCGACACCGCCCTGCAGGTCCCGTTCGGCGACCCCGCCGCCATGGGCGCGGCCTTCGAGGCGCTGCATCTGCGCCGCTTCGGCTTTACCGCCCCGGGCCGGGCCCTCGTGGTCGAGGCCCTGTCGGTGGAGGCGGTCGGCGAGGCCGGCGCCCACGCCGCCCTCCCGCCGGCCGGCGGCAGGGGCCCGGCGGTTCCGCTGGGCCGGGCCAGGGTGCGGATGGACGGCGCCGACCTCGACGCGCCGGTGTTCGACCGGACGACCCTGGCCCCGGGCGCCGAGATCGACGGCCCGGCCATCGTGGTCGAGGCCACGGCGACCACGGCGGTCGAGCCCGGATGGCGGGGGCGGATCGACGGACGCGGCAATCTGATCCTGGCCCGCGTCGTTCCCCGCCGACGCCTGGCCGCGGCCGGGACGGCGGTCGACCCGATCCGGCTCGAGCTGTTCAACAGCCTGTTCATGGCCGTGGCCGAAGAGATGGGCGCGGCTCTGCAGAGCACGGCCTATTCGGTCAACATCAAGGAGCGGCTCGACTTCTCCTGCGCCCTGTTCGACCGGGCCGGCGCCCTGGTCGCCAACGCCCCGCACATCCCGGTCCACCTCGGCTCCATGGGCGCCAGCGTCCAGGCGGTGATGCGGGGCCGGGCCAAGGACGGCCGCGGCGTGCGGCCCGGCGACGTCTACATGCTCAACGACCCCTACAACGGGGGCACCCACCTGCCCGACGTCACCGTGATCGCGCCGGTGTTCGGCGGCGCCGGGGACGAGGGCGGCCCGCTGTTCTGGGTCGCCGCCCGCGGCCACCAGGCCGACATCGGCGGCGTCACCCCCGGCTCCATGCCGCCACGGAGCCGCAGCCTGGCCGAGGAGGGGATCCTGATCGACGACGTGCTGCTGGTCGAGGCGGGCCGCCTGCGCGAAGCCGAGGTGAGGGCGCTCCTGGCCTCGGGACGCTGGCCCGCGCGCAATCCCGACCAGAACCTGGGCGACCTGAAGGCCCAGGTCGCCGCCTGCGCCAAAGGGGCGGCGGGCCTGCGCGCCCTGGTCGACGCCTATGGCCGCGCCGCGGTCGAGGCCTACATGGGCCACGTCCAGGACAATGCGGAGGAGGCGGTCCGCCGGGTGCTGTCCAGCCTCAAGGGCGGCGCCTTCACCGTCGAAACCGATACCGGCGCCATGATCCGCGTGCGGATCGAGGTGGACCGGGCGGCCCGTTCCGCCGTGGTGGACTTCACCGGGACCAGCGCCCAGCAGGCGGACAATTTCAACGCACCCCTGTCGGTCACCCGGGCGGCGCTGCTTTACGTGCTGCGGACCCTGGTCGAGGACGAGATCCCCCTGAACGACGGTTGCCTGCGCCCCGTGCGGCTGATCGTGCCCGAGGGGTCGATGCTGAACCCGCTCTATCCGGCCGCCGTGGTCGCCGGCAATGTCGAGACCAGCCAGGCCGTGGTCGATGCGCTGTACGGCGCCCTGGGGGTGCTGGCGGCGTCCCAGGGCTCGATGAACAACCTGACCTTCGGCGACCGCGACCGGCAGTATTACGAGACCATAGCCGGCGGGGCGGGGGCGGGGCCCGGCTTCGACGGCGCCGACGCGGTCCAGACCCACATGACCAACAGCCGCCTGACCGACCCGGAGGTGCTGGAGGCGCGCTTCCCGATCCTGGTCGACCGATTCGCCATCCGCCGCGGTTCAGGCGGCGAGGGCGAGTGGCGGGGCGGCGACGGGACGGTGCGCCGGATCAGCTTCCGCGAGCCGATGACCGCGGCGATTCTCTCCAGCCGGCGGCGGGTCGCGCCCTTCGGCCTGGCGGGGGGCAGCCCCGGCCTTGGCGGTCGCAACGCGGTCGAGCGGGCGGACGGGTCGGTGGAGGAGCTTGGCTCGACCGCCGTGGTGGAGATGGCGGCGGGGGACGCCTTCGTGGTCGAGACGCCGGGGGGCGGGGGCTACGGCCCGCCTCGCCGCGGACGCTGATCGGCGGCGGCCAATTTCGTCCGCAGCAATGCCAACAGTTCGGAGGGCTCGAACGGCTTGCGGATGAAGCCGGAAGCCGAGACGCCGAACTTCTCCACCGACGCCCCGTCGTCGTCGCCGGAGAGGAAGATCACCGGAAGGTCGCGCACCAGGGTGCGGGCGTACCGGGCGACGTCGAATCCGGTGGTCCCGCGGCCAAGGTCTATGTCGATGACGAGGGCGGAGAAGGTGCGCGCCTGGGCCTTGAGGGTTTCATAGGCCGTGCGGTCGTCGTAGGCGCGGACCACCGCGAACCCGCTCTCATCCAGAAGGTCGCAGATCACTCCGCATACATCCTTGTCGTCGTCGACGACGAGGATTCGGCCGTTCACCCGGCCCGAATGCTCCTGGTTCACGCACGCTCCCCCACAACTGGGGATGAACAGGTGAGGCTTGGTCGGGTTCCCGACATTCACTCCCTTTTAAGGACCCACGAGGGCTGGAAGGAGCGTTGGTCCTAGCGACCTGGGCCTAGCCGCAGGCGCCGACCTCGTGGTTTACGGCCGAGGTGATGTCCAGCGCCAGCTCATGCAGTCGCAACAGCGGCTGGAACAAGGTTTCGTGCTCCCGCGCATGGCCGTGGGCCACGTCTGCGCGATAGCTGGCCGGTTCTCCCCAGTCGGCGCCGCGCAGGGGCGCCGACTCGGTCAGGGGGAACAGCTCCGATAGGGTGGCGACGGCGCCCGGGATGTCGAGGCGCATCAGCCGTTCCTGCACCGCCGCCCGGTCGAGGCCGTGCTGGGGGTTGAAGGCGGGAATTTCCGCCGCCAGCCGGGCGATGCGCTGGAGGACGCCGGCGCGGATGGCGTGCAGCAACAGGAGCCGGTCCCGGCGGGCGCTCGCGGAAGGTCCCATCACCGTGGTCAGCCGCAGGCGTTCGCCCTGCAGGCGGCGCAGCACCCGCTCCAGCGGCTCATGCAGCCCGGCTTTGTCGGCGACCGCGGCCAGGCTTTCGAAGGCGCGCCGATCGGCCTCCTGCGCCCCGGCTTCGCTGGCCAGCCACAGGGCTGGGTCCATGATCTCGGCATAGGCGAAGAGGGCGTTGAGGCTCGACAGGTGGAAGGCCGCCTCAGCCATCTGCAGGGCCCGCCGGAAGCGCGGCGAGGCCGCGAACAGGGCGGCGTAGGCCTTGGTGTCGCGAGCGGCGGCCAGACCCACGCCCTCCAGGGTATTGGCCAGCCAGCCGAGCTGATGCAGCACTCCGTTGTTGGGGATGGCGCGCAACTCGCCGACGTGGCGCAGGACGTGCGGTCCGGTCTGACCCTCGTTCTGGCGCTGCTCAGGCCGCGAACCGGTCCTCTGGAGCATCCGGGTGCCGAAGAGGCCGAGCAGGGCGACATAGTCCCGGTCGTCGACCAGGGCGGTGAAGGCCTGCTCGATCGCCGCGAAGAAATCCGAAGCGAATTCCGGGGCGGCATAGATCGGGTCGGCGCCTTCGACCGCCTCCGGCTCGGGCCCATAGGCGAAGGCGAGCACGCCGCGCACGGTCGCCAGGGCCGCGGACGGGGTGAAGAAGAGCAGATAACCCTCGCCGCCCTGGAAACTGGTCTCCTCGCGCAGGGCGATTCCCCGCTCGGCGAACTCGGCCCGGGCGCGGGGCGGGGCGACATAGCGCAGCCGGTCGCCCAGGCTGGCCGGGTGGCCGCCGCGGCCGATCGACTCCCCGTGGGTGTCGAAAAGCACGACTTCGAGCTCGGCAAGGCCTTCGCGCTTGACCAGCTCGGCGATGCGCAACTGCAGCCGCTCGATCTGGAAGGTGGCCGCCATCTGGCCGATGAACCGCCCGGAATCGGAAAAGCCGAACTCGACCGCCAGGCGCCCCTGGCGCTTCAGGTGGGCGCAGTAGTGGCGGCTCTTCATCGCCTCCTCGAACACCCGTTCGCCGCGCTCGAACCCCTCCTCGGTCTCGAACAGGGGGGAGATCTCGACCTTGTCCTCCACCCCGAACAGCCGGGCGTAATAGAGCGCCGCCAGCAGGGTGAAGCCGGATTCGCATTCGGCGATCAGGAACCGGGTCGGGTTCGTCGCGTCCACATGCTTGGCGGTCTGGGCGATGGTCATCATCAGCCGCTTGGCCGGAGCCGGCTCGTCGACGAGGCTTCCGAAATTGATGGTCTGTGGCTTCACGTCCCGCAGAAGTTTTTCGGCGGCGGCGAAATAGGCGCGCCGGTTGGCCGGGTCGCCGGGCTCCGTCGGCAGGTCGATCTGGCCGCGGATGGCGCTGTGCAGCTGGCCGGCGTTCAGCCGCACGTGCACCTGGGCGAGGCTGAGGCCCTGGGTCGCCACCGCCGCATGGGCGATCATCAGCCGTTCGCAGGTCTCGTCGTCGGCCTTGGCGGCGGCGCGCTGGAGCAGGTCGAGCAGGGGGGCGGGATCGACCAGGGCGTCGCGGCTCCCGGCGACCAGGACGCGGGCCAGGTGAGGAATCTCCCGCGGATCGTCCTTGGCCGCTCCGGCCAGGGCGAGCTGGTCGGCCACCGCCCCTGACGCGTTGTCGAGCAGGGCGGTCGCCTCGCCGACCCCGCCCAGCCCCGCCAGGGCCCGGCGGCAGCGCTGCAAGGCCCGTCGCTTCAGGTCGAGGCGCTTTTCCAGGCTGATCAGCCAGGTGACGTCGGTGCGCCCGTCGGTGTCGAAGCCGACCCAGGTCGCCAGGGTCGCCAGCTTCGGGACCAATTCGCGCCAACGATCGGGCCAGCGCCGCCGACCGACCGTGAGCGCCGCCCGGCGGGCCACGTCCAGGGCGTCGGCGGCGTTCTCCAGCGCCTGCACCGACCAGGCGTGCTCGAGATCGATGGTCAGGGGCTCGGGCGGCCGATGCCGCGACCGGCGGGCCAGGTCCAGGCGGGCGGCCCGGCCGGCTTCGTCCAGCGGACGGCCGCCAAGGTCGCGCGCCAGCCCCAGTTCGACCAGGGCCAGGGACAGGTCGTGAGTGAGGGAGAAGGTGGGGTGGCCGGTGAAGACCACGCCGAAGGCGGGGCGGGCCAGGGTGGTGCGATAGGCCTCGAAACCGCCCTCGGCCAGGCCCTCGAACAGCACCTCGAGGGCGGCGCGGTCGCTGTCCGGATCGCCCGCGCCCAGATAGGCGCCGAGCCGTTCGGCCCGGTCGGAGAACCCCTCCACGGTCAGCGCCTGGACCGCCCCGGCGAGGTCAGGCAGGGCGAGCTCGCCGCGGTTCAGCCGTCCGGCCAGGTCGCGGGCGAAAGCGAGGATCGGATTGGCGAAGGGGTCGGCGGCGGCCGCCGCCCTGCGGGCGGCGAGATCGGCGGCCAGCCGGTCCTTCAGGGGCGCCTGCGCCCGTGCGTCTTGCTCGGTCATGATCGCCCGTGGTCCCGCGCGCCAAACGTCTGGCTTTTAGCGGTGTTCCCGGGCCGGCGGTCATGAAAAAGGGGCAGGACGACTGGCGTCCTGCCCCGCGCTCAAAGCTTGGGCGTGGTCCGGGGTTAGCGGAACAGCGCGAGCAGCGAGCTCTTCGAGGAGTTGGCGATCGACAGCGCCTGGATGCCGAGCTGCTGCTTGCTTTGCAGGGCCTGCAGGTTGGCGCTTTCCTTGGCGAGGTCCGCGTCGACCAGGTTGCCGACGCCGGCGGTCATGGTGTCCTGCAGCTTGCCGAGGAAGTCGAGGTGGGTCTGCAACGCCTGGGAGCCGGTGCCGAGCTGGGCCACGGCGGCGTTGACGTTGGTGATCGAGCTGCTGATCTGAAGGGCCAGGGCCGACGCCGCGCCCGACGAGGCGAAACTGGCGCCGACGGTGAAGACGATGATGCCGCCGACGGCGCCGGAGGTCAGGCCCATGACTTTGGCCTGGACCGTCAGCTTCTGGGTGCCGGTGGCGTCGGCCAGCGAATAGAGGCTGGTCGCGCCGGTCTTCAACATGTTGGTGCCGTTGAAGGAGGCGTTGCTGATGGTCTTGGAGATCTGGTTGCGCAGGGCCACGAAGTCGTTGTTCATGGCCGTGCGGCTGTTGGTGTCCAGCGAGGTGTCCGCGGCGGCCAGCGCCTTGGTCTTCATCTGGTTCAGAAGGTCGGAGATGGTCTGACCGGCGGCCATGGCCACGTCGACGGTGGACTGGCCGCGCTGGATCGAATCCTTCACCGAATCCAGGGCGCTGACGTCGGCGCGGGTGTTCTGGGCGATCGCCCAGATGGCGCCGTTGTCCTTGGCGCTGCTCACCTTCAGGCCGGTGGAGATGCGGTTCTGGGTGGTGGTCAGGTCGGTGTTGGTGGCGTTGAGGTTCTGCAGGGCGACCATCGCCCCGACATTGGTGTTGATGCTGTTTGTCGCCATGGTTCAAGGCCCTTTTCTTAGGGAGACCCCGCCGTTTTGGTAGGGTTTTCTATGGTGCTTGAGCCGCCGATTTCCGACTTCTCGAAAAACATATTCGATCAAATCAATAAAAACGGACTGAATGGGCGTGGTTAAGTGTTTATGACTATAAAGAATGCCTTAATAATCTTCGTCTCGACTGGAGGTGTCGCTGCTGCTTTTGGGACCAAGCGGAATGCCCGGCCTTTCTTCCTGCGCCGTCCGAGGTGCAGTATGAGCGTGCAAGGCGAGGGAGATTCCAGATGAGGTCTGCGGCGGGCATTCGGGCGGCGGGGTCGCTGGTCCTGACGCTGACCGTTTCGACTGCGGCCTTGGCGGCTTCCAACGTCCCGGTCACCGAGCGGCGGGACAATCTCGAATCGGCGGTCAGCACTCCGATCGAAGACCTGAACCTGAAGAAGATCCCCATCCCTGAGGTGCTCAACCGGGCGGTGGCCAATCCCTACGACCTCAGGACCATGGACCGGTGCCCGAACATCGCCGCCGAGGTCCTGCGCCTGGACGCCGCCCTCGGGCCGGACAAGGACGAGCCGCCCCTGGTCGACACCCGCACCCTCAACGAAAAGCGCGGCAACACCGCTTCCAGCGTCCTGCGCGTGGGGGTGGAGGCGGTGACGCCGTACCGGGGCCTGGTCCGCCGGGTCACCGGCGCCCAGGCCTATGAGAAGACCGTGGCGACGGCGGTGCAGTTCGGCTTCGCGCGGCGCGGCTTCCTCAAGGGTATGGCCATGAAGATGAACTGCGCGCCGCCGGCCTCGCCTACCTGGTTCCGGCCCGCTCCGACCGCCCGGCCCGCCGCGGCGAGGCCTACCCCGCAGCGGCGGTGACGAGGGCGCGGGCGGACCTGGCCGTCGCCATGTCCCCCGTTCTCAGGAGAACAGCTTGCGGAACTCCAGGTGGACGGTGCGCCCCTCCGGGTCGAGGTAGGCGGGCTGATAGCTGAGCGGGGTGGCGCCGGTGGCGTCGCGGACCTGCTGGCGGGTGTTGAACAGGTTGTTGAAGGTCAGGGTCAGCCGCGAACCGCGCAGCCAGGGCCGGCCCGCGACCACCGAGGGCATGGTCCCCAGGTTGGCGAACAGGCGGAAATTGACCACGGCCAGGCTAGAGAAGGCGAGGGGGCCTGTCGTGGGCGCCGCGCCGCCGTTCACCGTGGTGCCGGCCTGCCAGGTGCCCGTGAGCCTGGCGCCGAAGCCTTTCAGGGTCAGGCCGGCCTGAGCCTGGAGCTGGTGATGGGGCGTGCCCCCGCCGCCGCCCGCGGCCGCGCCGTTCAGGAGATCAAGCAGCGGCCCGCCTGGCCGAACCAGGATCCGGTCCTCGAAGACCACGGTATGGTAGAAGGCGAGCTGGATCTGGGCCGCCTGGGCGTCGCCCTGACCGCCGCCGCGACCGCCGCCGCCTCCGCGTCCACCGCCTCCACCGCCGCCGCCGCCGCCGCCGAAGGCTCGCTGGCCGCCGGGCGGTCCGCCGCCGCCCGGCCCGCCACGGCCATTGGGGCCGGCGTCGGCAGGCGCCGCCTGCACCCCGTCCGGGCCGGGCGGAGGAGGTTGGCCCGGGGCGCCTTGCGGGCCCGGAGGGCCCTGGCCGGGCCTGGGCGCGTTGCCGGCCAGCAAGGCGCGCCGGTTCGCCTGTGGCGGGGCGGGCGGGGGCGCAGGGCCGAGCCGGTGGATGAAGTTGACCCCCCAGCGCAGTTCCTTGTGGTCCTGGCGGGCGAAATTGACCGGCCGGTAGTCCACCTGGATCAGGTCGCCGGCGGCGTCGCGAAGGAACCGGTCGGGGAAGGCCGCCTCGATGTCGGCGGTCGCCGCCGGGAAGGTGGCGATCGGGTTCTCGATCCGGGACGAGATATAGTTGGCGGTGAAGGTCAGGTCCTTGGCCGGGAACGGCTTGAGCGTCAGGCCGAGCTTGAGGACATCGCGATGGTCCGCCCGCAGGCCCGCGGCCCCCCCGGTGATCTTGTCGACCTCGACCGTTTGGCCGGTGACGTAGTCGAACAGACGCACCCCGGGCGTGATCAGCACCGGATTGCCCAGTTGCTGGACCGTCGGGGCGGTCTGGTCGCGGGTGTGGGAGAAGATCAGGCTGACGCCGGTCATCGGGCTCCAGTTCAGGCCGTAGCCCAAGGCCTGGAGCGTGCCGAACCCCGACACATGGTCGAGGGCGGCGTTGGCATTGGCCGACAGTTCGCCCAGGAACGGCAGCACCTTGTTGCGGCGGCTGGCGATGGGCGCGTCGATGCTGACCTGGCCGTTCAGGGTGTCGCGCGTCAGGGCGATGTCCTGGATCGCGCCGAACCGCTGCGAGCGCGTGTCGAAGGCGCCGAGGGAGCCGCTGCCGCGGAAGCTGGTGGTCACTTGGCCGGCGGGCAGCCTGAACAGCGACCCGTTGACCAGGAGACGGAAGTTGGCGGTGTCCTGCTTGGACCGCGTCTTGTTGGGCGCCTGGGGCGTGATCAGGGCGCCGGGGAGGGGACCGAACGGGTTGAGGCTGGGGGAGCCGGCGTCGAGCAGGGCCTGGACCCCGGTCACATCGAGTCCCGTGTCGCTGGAGACCCTGGATTCGACGTGGTCGTAGTTGCCGGTCAGGTTCACCCGCCACAGGCCGAAGGTCCGGTTGAAGCCCACGCCCAGGTGGCCGGTCCAGCCGTCGGTTCGCTGCCGCAGGGGCCCGTAGGCGTCGAGCGAACGGTCGACCAGCACGCTCGAGCCGAAGGGCGAGAACGGGTCGGCGGCGGGGACCAGCAGGCTCACCCCCGGCAGGCCCTGCAGGCTTTCGCTGGTGTTGGCGCTCAAGGTGGCGTTCACCGTGGCGGAGACGCCGCCGAGGATCACCCGGCTCAGCACCCCGTTGGCGGAGACCGACTGGGTCGCGGGCGCCAAGGTGCGATAGCGTCCGCTGTCTCCTGGGTTCTGCACCCCCGCCGTGGGGGCGAAATCGGCCAGGTTCGGGGCCCGGGCCGAGGCTACGCCGGGCACGCCTGCGATGGTCACCGGCCGGCCGACCAGGGTGCTGAGCGCCGGAATCGTTCCGCCTCCCGGTGCGGTGACGTTGCCGGCTAGGTCGAAGGGCTGGCCGGCGGTCAGCGGCGTCAGGTCGCGCTCGTTCTCGGTCAGGGCCGAGTTCGCCTCGTACTTGAGGTTCAGGTTCAGGCGATTGTCGCCCAGCACCTTGAACTGGTTCGCCTCCAGGTTGCCCGTCGCCTGCCCGCCTTCGGACGGCGCGCTCGCCTCCAACTCGGCGGTGACTGCGCGGAAGGCCGGACGCAGGACGATGTTCACCACCCGCTGGTTGGCCGAATAGCCGTATTTGAGCGACACCTCCTCGGGCAGGACGTCGACGCGCAGGATCGCCTCGGTGGGAATGTCGCGGACTTCGTTCATCCCCGAAATCGGCTTGCCGTTCAGGAGAACCACCGGGGCCTCGCCGCCACGACCCCGATCGCTCTGGGTCTGGGGGGCCAGCTCGTTGAGCAGCTGGGATACAGTCGAGACGCCGTAAGCCTCGACGTCTTCAGGGCTGAGCTGCAATTCCGGGGCGATGTCGCTGATGACGGCTCCGACCTCGGCGCGCGCGGCCGACACCACCACCTCGGACACCTGGGTGTCGTGGCCCTGGGCGGGCGCCGCAGCCGGGGCCGCCAGGGCGGCGGACGTTGCACCGAGACCGATGAAGGCGGCGAAGCCGATGCTGCAAAGCAGGGACTTGGACAGGGCGCCGCCGGCGCGGCGCGGCGCAAACGCGATAGGCTGGAAAATGACCGACTCCCCTCGACTCCCGCCCGAACTTTTACCCTCCAACGGGCGGCGTCGAGCCTAAGTCACTAACGGGGATCGGCGGGTTTTCCGTCGCCGGTGGCGGGAAGCCGCGCCCGATCGGACGCAGCTTCCACGCCGCCCGAATCTAGAACGTGATCCAGACGCCGTTGCGCCAGTAGCCCCGCCCGGCGTGGTCTTCGCGCCATTGATAGCGGGCGACCTTCTCGTGCGCCCGGCGCCAGGCGTCATTGTGGAATACGACCCCGGCGGCCCGCGGGTAGTTCTTGTAGTGGGTGGTCACATGCCAGCAGTCGCCCCAGCGGTTGCAGGCGACGTCGGCGGAGGCCGGAGTGCTGACCGCCAGCGTGCCGGCAGCCACGACGGTCGCGAAGGCGGCGCCGATCATAGTGGTCTTGAGGATGGTCATTGTCGGATCTCCTTTCCGTTGCGAAGCGGATGCTGGAGAACCCCCAAGGAGCCAAGGTCGTTCCGCTGACGGACGCCGGTGAGCGCAGGCGCCCAGCGGGGCGCGCACTTCAAGTCGCCGACAAGGTGAATGGCCTTTCCGGCCCTTAGGATTTCATTGACCTGATGCTGGCACGGTTTCCCCACGTCGACGGGAGGCCAGCATGACCAACGCTGGATTGCGCTTCGCCGAACGCAAGGCCCCGCCTGTCCCCTGGACCAAGGCGCGTTTCGCCATTTGGGTGCTGTTGTTGATGGCCCTGGCCGCCTGGGGCGCGCTGATCGTCACCTGGTAGGAGCCAGAGCGGAATCCACATCCCGCCCTAACCACCTGGAATAAATCAATTTATGGGCTAGCGCGATCGACGCCCCAGATGCGCCTCCGCCCGCAAGGCCAGGCCATGGGCCGCGCAGACGCGAAGGAACACGCCGAGGGAAGCGTAGTCGGCCCCGGTCCCGCCGCGACAGTTGGCCAGGGCCTTGGCCCGTCCCGCGGTAGCCGCTTCGGCGGCGCGGCGGACGGCGGTGACGGTGATCAGCTCGCCCGCCTGGGGATGGAAACCGGTCAGATCGGAGAAACCCTGGGCGTCCACCACTATGGCCGAGGTGTCGAAGGCCCCAGGCTGCTGGAGTAGTTCGCCGGCGTCGTGGAATCCTCGCTGGGAGGGTTCCGGCAGCTCGGCGGCCCCATCGTGGGTGACCGCCTGAAGGCGCCAACTTGCGCCGGTGGTTTTACGCGACATGTACGCTCACGCTCAAAACTGGCCTCTCGGGCAGGCCCGGCCGGATCGTGGCGGCGAAAACCCGGCCTGCCAATAGCCGACGTCCGTCCTGGCGCGATCGTGTTCTGGAGCCGGATCGACGGCGACGCGCATCCCAAACGCCGTTTCATGCGTTTAAGGGCGTCCCGAGGTCGGGAACGCTCGAACAAGGCTCACTGGGAATCACATGCGCAATCTCATTCTCCTCGGCAGCCTGATGACCGCGCTCGCCGTGCCGATGCTGGCCATGCCGACCGCGGCGGACGCCTCCTGCAGCGGTCGCAAGACCACAGGAACCATCCTGGGCGGCGTCGGCGGCGCCCTTTTGGGCAATTCGATATCCCACGGCGGCGGCGGGGCCGTGGTCGGCGGCCTGGGCGGAGCGGTGGTGGGCCATGAGATCGGCAAGGGCGGCGGCGATTGCGCCCGCGCCACCACCGCCTATCGGGCGCCGGCCCGGAAGCTTCACTACACGCGCCAGCACCAGGCCTATTACTACAACAGCGCCGGCCACCGCGTTTACGTCCGCTGACGCCGGCTTTTCACCCCAGGCCCCTCCGCGGCAGGAGGGGCGGGGACGGCCGGTCATTCAGGGGTGGACATTCTCCAACCCCCGCTTAATAGGCTTGCCAATAGCCAAGCACGGGAAACGAACCGGGCGGCGTGGGGGGACATCATCATGTTCAAATTCGTGCTCGGAGCGGTTGCGCTCGCCGGCGTCAGCGCCGCGGGAACCATGGTCCTGGCCCAGGGCGCCACGCCGGCGCCGCTGTCGGATCCGGCCGCCCGTCCCGTCGGACGCCCCTTCGCGCCTCTCGTCGTCCACCAGGTCAAGCCGGGCCTCTACATGCTGGTCGGCAATGGCGGCAACGCCGTCGTCCGCGTGGCCGACGACGGGGCGATCCTGGTCGACACCCAGCTGACCGGCGACGCGATCTACCAGGAGTTGCTGCAGAAGGTGAAAAGCGTCGGCGACAAGCCGATCAAGTACGTGTTCGTCACCCACGTGCACAACGACCACTCGGGCAACACGCCCCAGTTCGAGGCGGCCGGAATCCCGGTCATCGCCTCGGACGACTACAAGAAGCTGGTCGCGACCTACACGGTCCGCC
>DATJHI010000024.1:0-53141 GCA_035493955.1 Caulobacteraceae bacterium
AGTGGGCTCGGGGCGGAACGGAACACGCCCTTGAGCTCGGTTGGTGTGAGCTCGATCAGGTTGGTTCGCGCGCGATAGCGATTGGCGTTATGGCAGACGCATGGGATCGATAGGCGCCGATTTGGGTGCGGCCAAGCGCCAAAAGCATGCGTAATCGGGCGGTCCTGCCAGGGCCAAGCTCCCACTAAGGTCTCGGTTTCAGCCGAGACGAAGGGAGACGACGATGTTCTACGCTGCGTTGGATGTGTCGCTGCGCTCAGTGGCGGTCTGCATCATCGATCAGGAGGGCAAGGTCAGGCTGGAGCGATCCGTGCCGTCCGAGGTCCCTGACCTGATCCGCTGCCTTGGCGAGTTCGGTCAGCCGATCTGCCAGGTGGGGCTGGAGGCCGGCACGCTGACCCAGCATCTGACCTACGGCCTCACCGAGGCCGGCTATGACGTGGTCTGCATGGAGGCGCGCCAGGTCAACGCAGCGCTGTCGCGCCATGCGCAACAAGACCGACAAGCACGACGCCCGCGGCATCGCCCAGATTCTCCGGTCCGGCTGGTACAGCCGCGTGCACGTGAAGAGCATCCAGAGCCATCACACCAGGGCCCTGCTCACCTGCCGCAAGGTCATGCAGCGCAAGTGCATCGACCTGGAGAACGAGATCCGCGGCCTGCTGAAGGTCTTCGGCGTGAAGCTGCCGCTGCGGCTGTCGCGCGGCGCCTTCGACCTCGCGGTGCGCGACACGATCGAGGCGGACCCGGCGCTGAGCCATGCCCTGTTGCCGATGCTGCAGGCCCGGCAGATGCTCTTCGACACCTTCCTCGAACTGGATCGGCGCGTGCGCAAGGCCGCGAAGGAGGACGCCGTCTGCCGCCGCTTCATGGGCGTGCCCGGCGTCGGCGAGATCACCGCGCTCAGCTTCAAGGCGGCGGTCGACGATCCGGCCCGCTTCAAGAGCTCGCGCACCGTCGGCGCCCACTTCGGCCTGACGCCCAGGCGCTTCCAGTCCGGCGAAAAGGATAACCCGGGGCGGATCTCCCACGCCGGCGACGCCGACGTCCGCGCCACCCTCTATGCGGCCGCCAACGCCATGCTGATGCGCTCGATCACCTGGTCGAGCCTGAAGGCCTGGGGCGTACGGCTGATGAAGACCAAGGGCCGTCGGCGCGCCATCGTCGCCCTCGCCCGCAAGATCGCCGTCGTGCTCCACCGCATGTGGGTCGACGGCTCCG
Organism: Caulobacteraceae bacterium; assembly: GCA_035493955.1. Taxonomy (GTDB): domain Bacteria; phylum Pseudomonadota; class Alphaproteobacteria; order Caulobacterales; family Caulobacteraceae; genus NCED01. Next base: position 1,222 of record DATJHI010000024.1, read on the forward strand.
ACTTCCGGCTAGGATCGGAGGCTGCAGCATGAGCTGACCTGCAGCTACCGAACCGGCCTCGGCCGGATCGTCCCACGCGGACGACGGGATGGATGAAGCCGAAGATGTCTGCTGCGCCTTCAAGCGCGTCCAAAAGCGAGGCTCTCCGGACACTGATCCGATGCAAGCGTGCAGCGGCGCCGCTCGCAACGGGCCATCAGACGGCCAAGAGAAGCGTGACCCGCGTGAACGACCAGGCCGACCACGATCACCCCCGAGCTTGACCCCGATGCCCGATTAGAGAAGCGGACATCGGGACCGCTCCAGAAACCGGACACGCCGGGAGAGCGCCTCAATGGCATTCGACCTCTAGCGGAGGCTCGCGGCGCGCGAGAGCGCGGCGTCCGTCACTGTTAGGCGTAGGCGATGCGGCCCGCTGGGAGGTAAAAGAGCGCGATCAGGGCTCCTCCTCGAGCCTCCGGGTAATGACGGCTGCCCGGGTCCGGGGCAGTCCATCCGGCCCCTTGCCACCCGTTCAGCCCCCGCAACTCCGCCCCGGCATCGATCGGCGCGACTAGGTTGATCTCGCCGTAGGGATGGGCGTGAAATTGGCCGCGCAGGGCGCGGCCCCCTTCGGGATGATCGATTGCTTTGGCATCTGCGCTGTTCATGTACACAGCGGTGATGCTGAACCAGTTGGTCTCTTCGGTCGGCGGAAGTATACGGCTGCGACGGTAGTTCGCACCTCCCACCTCTTCGTTGGCGGCCCAGCCTTCTTCCACCCCCAACTTGATCAGCCTCGACAATTCGCGATGCAGGTCGCTCTCGCTGGAGTAGGTGGTGTTGAGCCACTGCTCCATCGACTTGCCGGGGGTCATGTCCTTCACCTCCGCGAGGAAGGGGATACTCGTCTCGATGAGCTTTTGACGATTGTCCATGGCCTTATCCAGTCCGACTTCCGGGAAGAAGATCACCATTAGCGAGTTGGTCGGGACAGCATTTGGCAAACGCTGGATCCCGGTTGCGTCAAGAAAGTCCGTCTCGCCATGGGCGTCGGTGGGCTTTTAATGTCATGCGGCCGCCCTCCCGATCGAACCGCCGCCATCCACGAAGATGGTCTGCCCGGTGATGAAGCTGGCGTCCTCCGAGAGCAGGAAATCGATCGCGGCGGCGATCTCCTCGGGCCTGCCAAGCCGGCGCATGGGGATCATCCCCGGGAGGCGCTCTTCACCTTCGCTTCCCGTCGGAGTGTTGCGGCGGAATAGTTCCGTCTCGACGGGACCTGGCGCGACGGAGTTCACGGTGACGCCTGTGGCGGCCAACTACATGGCCCAAGTCCGCGTGAGGCTGTTCAGCGCAGCCTTTGCAGCGGCATAGGCGCTGCGCAGTGGAGTGCCGGTCACCACCATGCTGGTCACGTTGACCACCCGTCCCCACCCCTTTTCCCGGAGGGTGGGAGGATCGCCTGTGTCGCCATGATTGCCGGATGCACGTTGATCCGGAAGAGATCGTCCGCATCGGCCACATCGATCTGCCCGAGCGGCGCCAGTCGCACCTGGCCGACGTTGTTGACGACGCCATCGAAGGCATACCTTTCAGCGAGCTCGGCGAGGCCGGCTTGGGCGCGCTGCGTGTCGCTCAGGTCGATCGGCGCGAGCGTTCCGGGAAACGTCGGATCCGCGCCGCGGGCGATCCCGACCACGCGCTGCCCGCTTCTGGCCAAACGGTCCGAAAGCGCCCGGCCTATGCCCTTGGTGGCCCCCGTCACGAGGAAGATGCGTTCAGTCATTTCGAGTTCTTGCTCCCGATAGAGGTGGCGTGGGTCGAGCCTCGCCGAGGGAAGTGGCCCCGGTCAGTCGCGCCCGCGAGGCAGGCGGCCGCGGCGGAGCGCCGATCGGATCGGCTCCGGCGCACACGGCGCGACTGGCGGGCGGCTCGATGGGACGAGTGGATCAGCGCGCCCTGGCCGCCCATTGGGAGGATAGGATGACGCTGCACATATCGACCCTGCGGAACTGCGGGTCCTTGTAGGCCAGCACGTCGTCGTTGAAGGTGCCAAAGGTGCTGTCCGGTCGGCGCCTCATGCCTTCGTAGAAGGCGTCGATGATCCCGTGCTGGAAATGCGGTTCTCGGGGAGCGGCTGCGACGACCGCCTCACGCTCCGCATCGGTGAAGCCATCAAATCCGCGCCCGGCAACATCCATGCCTGCGCCCGCCTGCACCAAGGCGATCTCTGACCCCATGAACTCCGGAATTCCCGGTGTGGTATGCAGAGCGACCGCGGTCCACACCGTTTCAAGATCGGATTCCGGCAAGTCATGGCTGCGCAGGAAGTCACGGGCGGCGTTCGCCCCGTCGACTTCGAACCGAAGCTGGCTGTGGTGGAACCCGGCCGTGAGGCCGATGTCGTGGAACATAGCGGCCGCATAGAGAAGCTCGGCATCGAAGCTCATGCCCCTCCGCCGACCCTCCAGAGCCCCCCAGAAATAGACTCGGACGGAATGGTGGAAGAGCAGGTCACCCTCCGTGTCGCGCACGTACTCAGTCACTTTTCGGGCGATCTCGCTGTCGGGAATCCTGACCCCGAAGACCTCCTCGGTCATCGCGACCCTCCTGTTTGCTTGCGGGCACGCTCATCACCGCTCCGCGGTCCAGCGCGAGGTCCGCATCAGGGCGCTGAAGTCGCGCCGACGGAAGCTGGGATCTTTGTAGGCCAGAACGTCGGCCAGGCCGGTCCCCTGGGTGGTCTCCGGCCGGTGCTTCAGCCCATCGTAGAGCGCTTGCAGGAAGCCTTCCGCGAACCCGGGCTCGCGCGGGAAGGCCGCCTCGACGGCGTTCCGTTCGGCCGGCGCAAAGTCGTCGTAGCCTGCCGCCACCAGGTCCATGTTAGCCGCTTCAGCCAACAGCGCCGCCAAGGGTTCGAGCTGCGCCGACACGCCGTTGGTGGTGTGTAAGGCGATGGCCAGCCAGACCCTATGCGCGTCCTGTTCCGAGACCTTGTGGCGCAGCAGGAAATCGCGAGCGGCGTTGGCGCCGTCCAGCTCGTATCTGAGGTGGCTGTTCCGGTACCGGTCGGTCAGCCCATAGTCGTGAAACAGCGCCGCCACGTAGAGCAGCTGCAGGTCGACTGGGAGCCCCTTGCGCTTCGCCGCCAAGGCGGCCCAATGGTAGACCCGCAGCGAGTGCTGATAGACCAACTCCCCTTCAGCGGTGCGAACCGCTTGGGCTGCGGCGGCCGGCAACGCGCCGGTCGGAATGACGACGCCAGCGACGTCGACAGCAGCGCCGTGTGACGCGACCGTCTTGGCGTCGGTGGGGAACGCCGCCGCCGATCCCGCGATCACGAGAGCGGCGGCGGAAACGAGCGCCATGCGAAGCTTCATCGTCAAGCTCCGCCCAAGTCCGCCACCGCCTGCGGTGTGTTGCGGAAGCTGATGGCCATGCGATTGTAGCTGTTCATCAGGCCAATCGCGAAGGTGAGGTCGACGAGTTGCTTCTCGTCGAAGACCTCACGGGCGGCTTCATAGGCGTTGTCGGGCACGCCAGTCTGGGCCACGAGCGTGACGGTTTCGGCCCAGGCGAGCGCCGCGCGTTCCTCACGGCTGAAGAGCGCGCCGCCCTCCCTCCAAGCCTGGACGAGGGCGATCTTCTCCACCTTCACGCCCCGCTTCAGCAGTTCGCGGGTATGCATATCGAGGCAGTAGGCGCAGTTGTTGATCTGAGACACGCGCAGGTAGACCAAGTCGACCAGATCCCCTGGCAGCCCGCTTTGCATCACGTATCCGTAGACGCCGCCGAGCGCCTTGGCGCCATTTGGGGCGACCTGAACGTAGTCGAGCCTCTTGGACATGGATGAACTCCTCTAGTGTTCGGGTGTGGTCAGCTTGGTGTCGCCACTGTCGACGACGAAGACGGCGAGCAGCTTCGCGGGCTCGGTCTTGCTCGCGTTGCGGCTGACCTGGTGGTGCGCCTTCGGAGCCTCGAACCAGCCTTCACCGGGCCGGTAGACGCGCGCCGGTCCGTCATCGACCTTCGACTCGACCTCGCCGGCGAGCACGTAGGCGTAGATGAAGGCCGAGTCGGCGTGGGTGTGCGGCGGCGACGCCGCGCCTGGCGGGTAATCGACTTCCACCACGACGAGCGACTTGCCGGGGATGTTGGGGATCGCCTGGTTGAACTTCGGCGTGACCGTCTCGTGTTGCTCGTGAGCCGCAGCGGGGGCGGCGAGCATCAAAGCAAGGCAGGCGGCGATGGTAGTTTGGATCTTCATGCGCTTGTCCCTTCTGACAGCCTGAAGATCGTCCTCGCCTGGGTCAGCGAGAAGCACCAAGAACGCGCAAAAACACTGTACTATGCGCCATGACCATGGCGCTGAATCTGAAGCTCGACCGATCGGTCAAGCGTTCGCTGGCCGAGCAGATCTACCTCGGCGTCTCGAACGCCATCAACGACGGGGTGTTGAGCCCAGGCGCGCGCCTACCCTCCTGGCAAGATCTCGCCACCCAGCTCGGCGTAGCCCGCGGGACGGTGCGAACCGCTTACGAGAAGCTGACCGCCGCCCAACTGATCGAAGCCTCCCGCGCCGCCGGCACCCGGGTCGCGCGAAGGCCCAGAGTTCAGGCGGGCTTGGGCGAGGCGGTCGACGCGGGCCCCTTCATCGCCACGTACGAGGAGATGATCCGGGGCCCGGCTCACTTCCAAATGGGCGTGCCGGCCATCGAAACCTACCCTGCGACTCTTCTGTCGCGCCTGCGGGCGCGAGCGGTGCGAGCGGAGGCCGCCGCCCCGCCGCTCTATCCAGATCCAAGGGGCGAACTCGAGCTTCGGCGGGAGATCGCAGGCTATCTCGCTGTCGCGCGAGGGCTCGCGTGCTCCCCTTCCCAGGTGATCATCACAGGGGGGTTCGGGGCAGGGCTGGGACTGACGCTCCACGTCCTGGGGCTGGCCGGATGCAAGGCATGGATGGAAGACCCTGGGTTCCCCTGGTCGCGGAAGGCTCTCGAGCTCGGCGGGCTCTCGCTGGCGCACATCCCGGTCGACGGCGACGGGATCGACGTCGACGGGGGGCTGCGTCTCCATGCCGACGCCAAGCTCGTCCTGGTGACGCCGGGTCAGCAGGCGCCGTTGGGTGGGGCCCTGTCGCTCGACAGACGGCTGCGGCTGCTTGAGTGGGCCGCGGCTGAAAATTCCTGGATCGTGGAGGACGACTATCTCAGCGAGCTGCAGCTGTCAGGCCGCGCAGCACCAGCCCTAGCCTCTCTCGATCGCGCGGGCCGCGTCATCCACATCGGCTCATTCAGCAAGACGATCAGCCCCAGCCTGAGGCTCGGTTTCCTTGTCGCGCCGGTCGAGCTCGTCCCCAGGTTCGCCGAGGCGGCCGCCTGCTTGGGGCCGCCGCCGGGCCCATCGATCCAGAACGCCATCGCTGAATTTATGCGCGAGGGGCACTACATGCGCCATCTTCGGCGCACCAAGCGCGCCTACGCGGCCAAGCGGCAGGCGGTGCTGGAGCGGCTTCGGGCGCTCGTCCCGCCGGACCAGCTCGCAGCGCCGGCATTGGCCGTGCTCCTGAAGCTGCCCGCCGGGGCGTGCGATCTAAGGGTGGCGCGGGAGCTCTCCGTGTTCGGGATATCCCCCACGCCGCTCTCGCCCTGGTATGCGTCGTCTGCGCGGGCCGAGTCTGCGCTCCTGCTCGGAGTCGCAACGGCGCCGACCAAGGAACTCGACCGCACATGCGAGCGGCTGGTTCAGGCGATCAATAGGTCCGCATAGACGTTGCGCGGCCGAAGAGCGCCAGAAGCGGGACTTGGAACTCGTCCAGATTCCGGGCGTCGTCGCTCTCCGCCTCGTCTGGAGGAGCTGGCTGGTCCGGTGACCTCTTTGCGGGCTCCGAGCGCCTTCGCCTCACGCCAAGATTGGCGCTAAGCTCGGCCAGGGAGGCGTGATCGCATGGGGGGATTTCCGGTAGAGCTGGTGAACCAGCCCTTCAACTATGCACCATGGGTGCAGATCGGCGTCTCGGTTCTGACGATCGCCGCCTCGATCGGCACGGCCTACTGGCTCCAAAACCGAGCGTTTGAGCGGCAAAGCCGAAGCGAATTGAAGGTGCAAGTTGCCGCCCTGATCGCGATTGCGGGGCGCGCGGAAGCCGTCCTCGTCCGGCTCGACAAGCGGGCCGCATCTGCGAGCTTCAAAAAGGAGGAGCTGGGCTGGCTGGAGAGTGAGTGTGAAGCCTTGCAGGCCACTGTTGGGGGGATCGATCTAATGTCCATTAAGGACTCGGCTCTGATCAGCCACATCGCTGAACTTCAGGAGGCCGCACGGACAGGTTGTCGGCGGCTCGGCTGGGCCGCAAGCCATGTGCGCAAGGATCAGCCGGTGAAGACGGACCAGTTCGACGATCCGCTACGACGGGCTCAGCGCGCGCTGAAAGGGTTCGGCGACTACAAGCTTCCGAAGACCTTGGCGTAACCACATTGGAGACCCGCAATCCAGATCGCGTGCCGCTGGGGGAAGCCATAAGCTGTTCGAGAAAGCCCGTCCTGTTAGGTGCGGAGCCCTCGCGGTTCGTTGAGGCCTGTCTTGCCAAGGCCTCCCTCACACCGGGATCGGCCGTGCTTGATCTTGGCTGCGGGCCCGGGCGACATGCGCTGCTGCTTGCCCGAGCTGGGCACATCGTGTCCGCCGTCGATAACAATATCTGGCGGTTGCGCGAACTCGGTCAGGCTGCAGCGTCGTTTTCGGGGGGTGGATCTGTTGCCCGTATCCTTGCAGATGGCAGCCGCCCGCTCCCGTTTCGGGATGCTGCTTTTGACCTCGCGCTCGCCGTGGATTTCGTGGCGCCAGGTTTCATCACTGAGTTCGCGCGCGTGCTGCGCCATGGCGGCTGCCTCGTGATGCAGACGTTCGGCGGCCACGGCCAGAACTGGCTGGCGTTGCCTGAACCTGGCCAGTTTCGGCGCGAGCTGGAAGATGGCTTCGACGTGCTTGACTATCGGGAGACGCCGGTGGGGCCGACCAAACGGGAGGCCGCGTCGGTACGTTTTCTGGCGCGGCGTGTCTCTATGCCTGCGTGAGATCGAACGTCCTGAGCGGCTCGATCGCGCGGCTCTGCTTCGGGCGTCCAGTCGAGAAGAAGCCGGCGCAAGACCGCTTCGCGGCGCACTGGTCGCACTGGGGCAGGTAGGCGTTCTTCCAGTCCGATATCGATTGCGCCGCGAACGGCCAGACGGGGCGTTCGAGGACGCAATAGGGCAAGTTGTAGATGGAGGTCGGCACGCGGGCGGCGTCGAGAATATCGACCGCGCGCGCCAGGCTGGCCCGATACTCGATGGGGTCGATCCACAGCAGCGCGTCATTGGCGATAGCGAAGCCGGTGTTCTCAAGACCCATGAGCGCCACGTGATCGACGAACGGCAGGTTGCGGGCGAGCCAGGTCGCGGTCTCCACGATCCGCGGCGCCGTGATGCTGTGGAGCACCACGCGGATTTCGACGCGCTGACGCCGCTCCTTGAGACGCAGAACCCCCAGCACGGTTTCGTCGAACGCCCCTTCAGCCTGGACGACGTAGTCGTGGATGCTGTCGACGGCGGCATAGATCGGGATGCCGGCGCTGAGGTCGGGATGAGCGATGGCGGCCCACGCGTCGGCGATTTCGGGCGACGCAAAGGCGCGGCCGTTCGTGAGCACGTGCACCGCCGTATTCGGCAGCACGTCGCGCGCCTGCGCCAGCAGGGCGACGAGGCGCTCCCACTGCAGCAGGGGTTCGCCGCCGGTCAGGCCAAATGACCGGGTCGCCGGATCGACCAGAGGGAGAGCTGCCGCGATCTCGTCCAGCAGCCAGCGGTCATCGATGTTCTTCGGAGGCTGCGAGCACATCAGGCAATAGTGGTTGCAGCGCTCGGTAGTCAGGAACGAGTTGTGACGCGACGCGCGGCGGTACAGCGTGCGGACGCGCCTGGAGTCGGCGTGGACGGCGATCACGTCGCCGGCCGCCAGATAGTCGAACTCATCGCCGAGGCAGATTGTCCCCGGCTCCGCCAAGGTGGCCTCTCCTCCGACCTGCACGACGAGCCCTGACGGTGGGCCTGTAGGGACCGACCCGCCGCCCTTCACCAGCACGGCGTCTTGCGGGCCGCGCACGCGCGGATCGGCAGGCGTCACGAGGCGAAGCACCTGGTGGTTGGGCGCGCCCTCTCTGGCGTTCACGGCTATCGCCCGTCCGCTGAGGGCGAGGGGCTTCATGCGGCCCACCGGCGGAGAACCGCCGCGTCCTCGGGCGAGTTTTCAAGCAAGTCGACCAGCAAGGTCATGATGCCCTTCTGGCGCGCGCAGAACCCCGACAGCGGCTTGATGCCCACCGGGTCTGTCTGCGTGGCGTGGTGATAGACCGGATCGGCGCCGCAGTGCGGCTCGAAGGCGCAACTGGAGCACTGGGGCGCGCACTGTGTAAGCGACCGCCCGACAAGGTCGATGAGCTTGTCGGACAGGATGATCGAGGCGTAGTCGTCCGTCGCCAGATCGCCTAGCTCGAAGGTGCGATCCCCCATCTCGGCAAGCATCCGTCCCTCGTCGGAGGCGAACACCTTGCCGTCGTAGTTGTAGACGAGCGCCCCGAGACCGATTCCGGCGGGGCTGCGCAGATCGACATAGCCTGTCGGGATGTCGCTCAGCATGCGGCGCGCGAGGAGCGTCGCGTAAAATTCCGGGAAGTAGGTTCCCTCCCGGTTGAGCCGCAAAATGTAGCGCAGGCCGCGCTCGTAAAATTCGAGCCAGAGGCGGCTGTCGTACTTGGCATACTGCTTGGTCTTCACCGCGAAGCCATAGGGCGACAGCGGGCGCAGGAAGATCCCGTCCAGCCCGAGCCGGACGTATTCGTCGACGATCTCCTCGACCCGGCCGAGGCTCGCCTCCGTGGTCGTCATCAAGGCCCCGACCCGCTCCTTGCCGAGCGTGGCCTGCGCCCGCCGGATGCCCTCGACCGCAAGCTGGTGGCTGTCGCCACCCGGACGGGGCCGGTTGCGATTGTGGAGATCCTCGGGGCCGTCCAGCGACGTGGACAGCACGATGTCGTGCGTCTTGCAGAAGGCGAGGACGTCGTCGTTCAGCAGCGCGAGGTTGCTCGTGATGACGAAATCCAGAGTCTTTCCGGCGGCCTCCGCCTTCTCCCTGGCGAAGGGCACGACGGCGCGGATGAGGTCAAAGTTCAGCAGCGGCTCGCCGCCTTGGAATTCCAATTTGATGTGCGGCGACGGCGAGGAGAGCGCGACCTCGACGGCACGCGCGGCGGTCTCGAACGACATGTCGTAGCGATCGCGGTCGGTGCTGCGCCGCGACACCTGGCAGTAGGGGCAGGAGTGCTCGCACCGGAGGGTGACGACCAGGATGTGCAGCTGCGTGGGCGTGCGCAGGAAGCTCGAACGGCTGCGCTGGCGCATGGCGAGCAGCTGCAACGGCGCGCGCTGGCCCTTGCGGCGGAGCAGGAGCTTCTCGAAGGCCAGGGCGTAGAGAGCGTCGTCGGGGGCCAAATCAAGCGCGGCCAGCCGCCGGAGGTCGGGCCCGCTCAGGAACGTCATGTCGCCGACGAGGTTCGACACGAGGTATTGGTCGCCGTCGAGCCGTTCAAACCTGAACGGCAGCAACTCGAGCTCGCCGTCCGAAGCCTCGAAGGCCGTGCTCGGCTGGAAGTGCGACATGCGCTAGCCGGCCGACGCGTCCGCCGCCGTCGCGAGCGCGCCGAAGGCGAGCGCCAGGATGAGATTGCGCGTCGGCCCCGTTTCCGCCGCGAGCTTCTCGCGCAAGTTCTCGTCGGTAACGAGATCAAGAAATCGCGCGCGTAGGTCCGCGTCTCCAGATCGCGCCGCCTGCAAACGGCAGCGGTGAACGCCATCGACGCTGTCAATCTGGCAGGTGGCCTGACCGATAAGCCGATAGGCCGCCTCGCGCAGAGCCCCAAGGCTCTGGCTGGCCGCCGCAAACTCCACCACGATTTCCTGCACCGTCCAGCCTATCGGCTGGAGTGATGGGAGCTGTGCGAAGCGTGCGACGAATGCGAGGCGTGGGAAGAATGGTCGGCAACGACGATGCCCTGCGCGTTTTCACCGACGGTGAACGCCATCAGCTCTTCGCCTACCGCCAGTTTGATCATGCGGGCCGCTGCGAGCGAACTGGGCGCCGGCTGGGTCTGCGGGATGGTGGCGCCGGCCGTGGCCGGCAACGCCGCAGGCACAACCAGTGCGGTAAGGGCCGCTGACAGGCCCATGATCTTGCTATCCGTCGTCGATGGCATGTTTGCCTCCCCAGGCGCGCCCGCAGTAGAGGGCAAATACAACCCAGAGTCTAGGAAAGAGTCCGGCGTTCGCCGAACCGGGCTATCGGCTTGACAGGTGCGACGCGTGAGACGCGTGCGACGTGTGCCCGGGCGTGACGTGCGAATGATGCGACGTGTGCGACGCGTGCGAATGGTGGGAGCCGTGCGACGGCCGCGCGGCGGTCAGGGGATCGTGGACCGCATCCGCGACGGTAAAGGCCAGGAGATCGTTGCCTGTCAGCGCATTTTGCACCGCGCCGCCAGCGCCGTGACGTTCCCCGGCGTCCTGCCCGTCCAGAAGCAGGAGAGCGCTCGAGAGGCTCTGAATCTTGTTTCCCGAAGCCATCATGTCCTTTGCCCTGCGCTCGCTTTCAATCCGATCGTTGACGCCTTGAACTGCCGCATCGGCGGGCGGCGCTGCGCACCGCGGACGCCGCATTATTTTTTGGGCTTCTTCGCCTTTCGCGGAGCAAGGGCCAGGACCTCCATGGCCTCTTTTCGCACGCGCGGATTTGAGCTGTGACCGTCTTTGCCGGCTCGCGACAGCTTCGCTGGCGCCGGCTTGCGGGGTTTCTGTGCCATGCGGTTAATCCGTTACGGCTTCGCTTGATGCGCCAGCGATAACACGAGAATAAAAAGGGAACAAGATGCCGGCCTGTTGGCAGCTCGTGAAGTGCGGAGATCTCCAGCGGCGGATGAGTCATGGTCGCTGCGGCTACCTCCTTCCCACATTCAGACGATGGCGCCGACGATCTTCAGGGTTCTTCGGATGGCACCGCGAAGCTCGGTCTCATCAATCGGGCCAACAACCGCACCGTCGGCGTGATGGTGGCGCTTCGAATATCCCACTCGCGCCTCATACGCGCTTGCCCGACAGCAGACATTGCGAAGTTCGCCTTTGAGTCAAAGTCGGTCGAAAACCGATCATGGGCGTCGATCCGTCGGTGGCGAACACCGCCTCGAAGTCCTCGGCGGGCGCCAAGGTGATGGCGACATTGATCACGCGGCGTCCGACTCCAGCTGCAGCGAGGGTTCACCGTCGCGCGGACCGGCCGCCGGTCGGAAGTTCGACAGGGTGACGCCGACCAGACGCACCCCCTTTGGCGGCGGGAACACCGAACGGATCAGGCCAAGGCTGGCCTCGTGGAGCCGCTCGCGGCTGTCGATGGGCAAGGGGAAGGACTGGCTTCGGGTCGACTGCTGGAAGTCCGCCCACTTGATCTTCACCGTGAGGGTGCGCCCCCGGCGACCGGTCTTTTCGCACCAGTTCCAGACGTCGTCAGCCATCTCCAGCACGCCGGCCTCGATGCGGTCGGGGTCCGTGAAATCCTCGCCGAACGTGGTTTCCGAGCCGGACGATTTGCGCTCCCGGCTGGTGTTCACCGGCCGGCCGTCCTGCCCGCGGGCGATGGCGTAGTACCAGGGTCCCGACTTGCCGAAGCGCGCCTGCAGGTCCGCGAGCGACCAGGCCTTGAGGTCGGCGCCGGTGAAGATGCCCAGGGCGTGCATCCTGGCGGCCGTCGCCGGTCCGACCCCGTGGAACTTCGCCACCGGCAGGGCCTCGACGAAGGCCTCGCCCTCGTGGGGCTGGATCGCGAACTGCCCGTTGGGCTTGCGCCGGCCCGAGGCGAGCTTGGCCAGGAACTTGTTGTAGGAGACCCCGGCTGACGCCATCAGTCCCGTCTCTTCCAAGATGCGGACCCGGATCGCCTTGGCGGTCTGCCAGGCGGTCTCCAGGCCGGCCTTGTTCGCGGTGACGTCGAGATAGGCTTCGTCCAGGGCCAGCGGCTCGATGAAGTCGGTGAATTCGGCGAAGATGGCGTGGATCTGCTGGGACACCGCCCTGTAGACCTCGAACCGCGGCGGCGCGAAGATCAGATCGGGGCACTGCCGAAGCGCCGTCACCGACGGCAGGGCCGAGCGCACCCCGAACCTGCGGGCCTCGTAGCTGGCCGCCGCCACCACCCCGCGGCGCGCGCCGTGGCCCACGGCCACCGGCTTGCCCCGCAGGTCCGGGTTGTCCCGCTGCTCGACCGACGCATAGAAGGCGTCCATGTCGACATGGATGATCTTGCGGACCGCTTCGTCCATCCCCTCACCCTATCAGGCCCTGAACGGAACGAGAACCAGAGGCCAGCCCCCTACCCTACCTTCCACATCCCGCGCAGCCGCTCGGCGACATCGACCCGCGGCGGAGGGGCCGGGCCGGGCGACGGCGCGGACGGGACCGCCAGCGGCCAGGACGTCCGTTCGAAGAGATCCAGAAGGCCCTTGGGAATGAACCGCGTGCGCGAGGCATAGACGTGGCGGTCGCCCAGCGCCGGCTGGCCATGGGTGAAGAACCGCTGCGGCAGCATGATGTGCAGGTCGTCCTTGGCCCGGGTCATGGCCACATAGAGCAGGCGCCGCTCCTCCTCGATCTCCGCCGTCTGGCCCGTCCCCAGGTCGGACGGCAGGCAGCCGTCGACCGCGTTGAGCACGAACACCGAGGTCCATTCCTGGCCCTTGGCCGAGTGGATGGTGGAGAGGATCAGATAGTCCTCGTCGAGCAGCGGCACGCCCGACTGATCGGAGGTGGCGTCCGGCGGATCCAGCGTCAGCTCGGTCAAGAACCGCTCGCGCGAGGGATAGCCCGCCGCGATCTGCTCCAGCTGCAGCAGGTCGCCCACACGGATCTCGGCGTCCTCGTGAATGCGATCAAGGTGAGGCTCGTACCACTGGCGTGCGCGCTCCAGCTCCGCCGGCCAGCCGAGGTCCCGGCTCGCCAGGTCCTCTATCAGCTCCAGGAACCCCGCCCAGTCGGGCCCCACCCGCGCCGGCGCCGGCGCCGAGCGGAGCGCATCGATCGGATGCGTGGACGCCGCGATATGGTCCAGCACCCGCTGGGCCGACACCGGCCCGACGCCCGGCAGCAGCTGCATGACCCGGAACCCGACCACCCGGTCGCGCGGGTTCTCCAGGAAACGCAGGACCGCCATCACGTCCTTGACGTGGGCGGCGTCCAGGAACTTCAGGCCGCCGAACTTCACATAGGGGATGTTGCGCCGGGTCAGCTCGACCTCCAGCGCGCCGCTGTGGCTGGACGTCCGGAACAGCACCGCCTGCTCCTTCAGGGCCGTGCCCGCCTCGCGGCGCTCGAGCACCTGCTCGACGATGTAGCGGGCCTGGTCGGTTTCGCTGCGCACGGTCACCAGGCGCGGCGCGCCGTCGGCCTGTCGCTCGGTCCAGAGGTTCTTGGTGAACCGCTCGGCCGCCAGGCCGATCACCGCGTTGGCGGCGCTCAGGATCGGCTGGGTCGAGCGGTAGTTCCGCTCCAGCGTCAGCACCGTGGCCGCCGGCGAGAAGTGGCCGGGAAAGTCGAGGATGTTGCGCACCGTCGCCGCGCGGAAGGCGTAGATCGACTGGGCGTCGTCGCCGACCACGGTCAGGCCTCGGCCGTCGGGCTTCAGCGCCAGGAGGATCGCGGCCTGCAGGCTGTTGGTGTCCTGGTATTCGTCGACCAGGATGTGGTCGAACCGGCCGCCGATCTCGGCGGCCAGGTGGGGGTCGCTCACCGCCTGGGCCCAGTAGAGCAGCAGGTCGTCGTAATCGAGCACGTTCTGGGTCTGCTTGGCCTCGACGTAGCCCGCGAAGAGGGTGCGCAACTCCACCGCCCACGCCGCGCACCATGGGAAGGCGGTGCGGAGGACCTCTTCCAGAGTGGTCTGGGCGTTGACGCAGCGCGAGTAGATCGACAGGCAGGTCGACTTGGCCGGAAACCGGCTGTCGAGCTTGGAATAGCCGCGCTCGTGGCGCACCAGGTTCATCAAGTCCGCCGCGTCCTCGCGGTCGTGGATCGTGAAGGCGGGATCGAGGCCGATCTGGTCGGCGATGTCGCGCAGCAGCCGCGCCCCAATCCCGTGGAAAGTCCCCGTCCAGGCCATGGCGTCGGTAAGTACAGCCGCCTTGTCGCCCATCACGCGCCGGCCGATCCGTTCGACCCGGCTGGTCATCTCGCTGGCCGCCCGCCGCGAGAAGGTCATCAGCAGGATCCGCCGTGGGTCGGCGCCATTGACGATCAGATGCGCAACGCGATGGGCCAGGGTGTTGGTCTTGCCCGATCCCGCCCCGGCGATGATCAGCAGGGGGGCGGCGGGATCGGTGCTCCCCTCGCCCACGCCATGTTCGACGGCCCGCCGCTGCTCAGGGTTCAAGGCGTCAAGGTAAGCGGCGGCCATCGGGTGCGAATCACAGGAAACGAGGATTTACACGGTCTCAGTTTCGCGTTTTGTTCGCAAATGACTTCCAGCTAGAACCTGTCGGACTGACGACAGTGTGCGGACTTCGGGAGGCAGCCCTCTTGATCAATATGGTGCGTTTCCCTGACGGCGCGGCCGTCCCCGCGCTCGGACTGGGCACGTGGCGCATGGGCGAGGATCCCCGGGCGAAGAGCCGGGAGACCGAGGCGCTGCGCAAAGGCGTCGAGCTCGGCATGACCCTGGTCGACACGGCCGAGATGTATGGCGACGGCGCGACCGAGACCTTGCTTGGCCATGCGCTCGAGGGCCTTCGTGACCGTGTCTTCCTGGTCAGCAAGGTCTACCCGCAGAACGCCGGCCGGGGCCGCATCGAGAAGGCTTGCGAGGCGAGCCTCCGGCGGATGAGGACGGACCACCTGGACCTCTACCTGTTGCATTGGCGCGGCTCCGTGCCGCTGGCCGAGACCATCGAGGGCATGCAAGCCCTCGTCGCCGCCGGAAAGATCGCCCGCTGGGGCGTCAGCAACTTCGACCAGTCCGACATGGCCGATCTGATGAAGGCCGGCGGCGCAGGCTGCGCCGCCAACCAGATCCTCTACAACGTCACCCAGCGCGGACCGGAATTCGCCCTGCTGCCCGATCTCGCCCAGCGACACATCCCGGCCATGGCCTATAGCCCGGTCGGCCAGGGCGACCTTCCGACCTCGGGCGCCTTGGCCGCTGTCGCAAGGCGCCATGGCGTCTCGCCCTACCAGGTCGCCCTGGCCTGGGTCCTGCGCGACCCAAACACGATCGCGATCCCCAAGGCGGCCGAGGTTCGCCATGTCGAGGAGAACCGGCGCGCGGCAGATCTGGTCCTGACGGGCGAGGACCTCGTGGCCCTCGACGCGGAGTTCGCGCCGCCGACCCGCAAGACGCGGCTCGCCATGCTGTAGCCGCCGCTGGGGCCCATCAGACCGCGATGGTCTCGGCCTCCGCCGACAGGCGGTCGCAGGTCTTGAAGTCCCGGCGTCTGAAGGCGGCGGCCGCGGCCTTGCGCAACAACAGGTGCGCGGCCTTCGGAAATCGCCGCCGCAGCTTGGACGACCACAGCTCGGCCGCCTCGGGGTCAACCTGGATTTCGTCCGCCCGCGCCTCGATCATGCGGCTGGCGTCGGCCAGGGCGGGCCAAGCCATCAGGAACCGAAGGCCCTTTTCGAAGTCCGGGTAGGCGGCGGCGATGGCGAACGCACGGGCCTCGGCCTCGACATCGTCGAAGTCGGCCAGCCGGCCAATGAAGGCCCGCGCGCGATCCGGCGACAGGGTCCGCTCGAACGAGGCCCAGCGCACGGCCTGAGCGGCGCCGCCGTCGCCGGCGGCGTCGAGATAGTCGATCCAGACCGTCTCCCATTCCAGGTCCGGCTCCGCGGCCCCTCCCCGTTTCGTCGCCGCCTTTGGCGCCGCGATCCGCAGCACCTCGCCGGCCTCGTCTGTCCGCTCCGCCGCCAGGTAGCGGCGTCCTATCTCCGCGGCGACGTGGGGCGCCGACAGGGCCTCATCGGTGTAGGTCGCCCTGTAGGCGTCTACGTCCAGGGCGGCGTCGGCCAACTGCCGGATCAGCGCGATCCAGCCGGGGACGGCCCCGCGCCGCTCGCTCATGAAGCGCAGCGCCTCCTTCGCCAGCGCCTGGGAGCTGTTGGT
Organism: Caulobacteraceae bacterium; assembly: GCA_035493955.1. Classification (GTDB taxonomy): domain Bacteria; phylum Pseudomonadota; class Alphaproteobacteria; order Caulobacterales; family Caulobacteraceae; genus NCED01. The sequence continues at coordinate 17,428 of DATJHI010000024.1, forward strand.
CAGGAGAGCGGGCAGCCAGGCCTTCCAGCCCGACGGGTTCTTGACCAGGCTGTCGACCAGGGCCGCGGCGGAAGGACCCGGCGCAGCGGCGGCGAGCAGGCCGCCGAGGTCGCCCGCCGCACGCACGAAGACGGCCTCCAGCTCGCCGTTCCGCTCGCGGTAGCGGCGCGTGGACTGGCCGGCGGCGTCCATGAAGCGCCAGAACCGGTCGATCGCCGCCGAGGCGTCGAGCGGCGCCAGGCGCGCGATGATCAGGTCACGCAGCGCATCAAGGTCCCGGATGAACGCCGGCCGGGCGCGCCAGGTGATCTGGCCGCGGCTGGTCTCGAAGGCCCCAAGGCGCTTGTCGATCTCGGCGGCCAGTGGGCCGGGCCCCTGTTGGGCGGCCAGCTCCATGCGCAGGCGCCGCTTCAGGTCGACCCGGGTCTCCGCGACGCTGACCAGGATTTCCGCAAGCCGCTCGGCGCCGAGTCCCGCGAGGTTTTCGGCCGTGACCTTCTTCTGACTGCCTGGGCCTGGTCGTTTCACCCTGCTTTAAATCCCACGGCGCCGCGCAAGCTCCGCCTCAAGGGTTCGAACTTCGACTTGGTCCTCGGCCGTCGCCTCGGTCGTACGCTTCCGCATCAGGCCGTAATAGCCCCACAGCAGGAGGGCGGCGACGCCTCGATACGGCCGCCAGGCCTCGGCCACGGCGTAGAGCGCCTTCTCGCCGGCGCGGGCGTCCGATCCTTCGAGCAGGCGATAGCCCTCCTGCAGGGCCACATCGCCGGCGGGAAAAAAGTCGAGGCGCCCCTCGCAGAACAACAGGTAGGTCTCCGCCGTCCACCGGCCCACGCCGGTGATCGCAGTCAGCCGCGCCACCGCTTCGTCGTCGGGCAACCCGGGCAGCTCGGCGAAGAGGGGGGCGGCCTCGGCGATGGCCCGCGCATAGCGGATCTTCTGCCGGGACAGCCCGAAGGCGCGCATCTGGGCGTCGTCGGCGGCCAGGACGCCTTCGGGCGTCAGTTTGCCGCCGAGCCCCGCCTTGAACCGGGCCCAGATCGCCGCGGCCGAGGCGATCGACACCTGTTGGGCCACGATCTGGTGCACCAGGGCCTCGAACCCGCCTTCGCGGACACGCCATGAGGTCTGGGGGACCAGGGCGTCGGCCTTCGCCAGCAGCGGATCGCCCTTGGCGAGCTCGCGGCGCGCGGCCAGGATCTCGGTGTCGGTCGGCCCCATCGCCCGCGCCTAGTGCGACGCTGGCGCGCCAGGGGCCGCGCCCATCCACCGAACCGCCGCCTCGAGCGCCGCCGCCAACACCTCGGCGTCCGATCGCCCGCTCTTCTTCGGGACATGGAAGGCATGGTCGGCGTCGGGGATCAATTCGAGGGTGGCGCGGTCCTTAAGCCCCGCCACGGTCTGCTGCAGCAGGTCGAGCTCGGCGAGCGCATCCTTCGAGCCCTGCAGGAACAGCATGGGGATCTTGATCTCGGCCAGATGCTCCGCGCGGGTCACGGCCGGCTTGCCCGCCAGGTGCAGGGGAAAGGCGAAGAAGATCAGGCCCCGAACGTCCGCAAGCGGCTCGGCCGCCTGGGCCTGGGAGGTCATGCGGCCCCCGAAGGAGCGGCCGCCGGCGAACAGGGGCGCGCCGGCGGCGCGTTCGCGCGCGACCGCGGCCGCGGCCCGGACCGTGGCCTGCGCCACGGCGGGGGCGTCGGGCCGCTTGCCGCCTTTTTCCATGTAGGGGAACTGGTAGCGCAGCGTCCCGACGCCCAGCTCGGCCAGCCCGTCGGCGATCGCGACCATGGAACGATGGGCCATCCCGGCCCCGGCGCCGTGCGCCAGCGCCAAGGCCGCCCTGGGCCTCGGCGGCGCCTGCCAGAGGCCCGAGACCGCGCCCACGTCGGGAACATCGATCAGGAGTGAAGTCATATCCATGACGTCAGCCTAAGGCCTGGGCGCGCCGATTTCGATGGTGGTCATCGGCGCGCGCGCGGGGGCGCGGCGCGGCCTGCCGGCCGGCGGGCGCTGGCGACGGGCGAAGGCTTCCGCGGGGCCCGGGGGCGCGCCACCTCGATCCAGGTCGGGGCGTGATCGCTGGCCCCCTCCTCTGCGCGTACGGCCCGGCTGACGCCGGCCGCGGTGAGCTGCGGCGCGAGCTCAGGGCTGAGCAGCAGATGGTCAAGGCGCATGCCCTTGTCGTTCGGCCATCGGTGGCGCAGGTAGCCCCAAAAGGTCCAGAGCGGCCCGTCGGGCTGCAGCGTCCGCAGCGCGTCGGTCCAGCCCTGGTCGAGAAGCCGCCGGTAGGCCGCCCGGGTTTCCGGCTGCAGAAGGGCGTTGGCCTGCTCATGGTGGCCTGGCCAGATGTCGGCCTCGGTCGGCACGACGTTGTAGTCGCCGGCGAGCACGACCGGCGCCTGCGCCGCCATCAGCGTCGCGGCGTGGGCGATCAGCCGCTCGAACCAGGCCAGCTTGTAGGCGAACTTGGGTCCGGGCTGGGGATTGCCGTTCGGCAGATAGATCGAGGCGACCAGGACGCCGTTGACGGCCGCCTCGATGTAACGGGCCTGATCGTCGGCGGGATCGCCCGGCAGCGCCCGGCGGGTGAGCACCGGGGTCGCCCCGCGCGCCAGGATCGCCACGCCGTTCCAGGCCCGCTGGCCCTGCCAGACCGCGCCATAGCCCGCCGACTGGATGGCCGTGAGCGGGAAGGCGTTCTGCTCGGCCTTCAGCTCCTGCAGGCAGACCACGTCGGGGCGTTCGGCCGAGAGCCAGTCCACAAGGTTGGCCAGGCGCTTGTTGACGTTGTTGATGTTGAAGGTGGCGATCCGCACCGCCGCGCTAGACCTTGCCGAGCCGCTGGATGGCGTTGGCCAAGGGCCGCTCGCCGTCGCCGTAGTCCTCCCAGGCCTTCAGCTTTTTCACGAGGGCCGGCACGGTCCGAACGGTGTAGCGGGCGGGATCGAGCCCCGTCTTCACCTGCGCCCAGGTCAGCGGCATGGACACCGGGGCGCCGGGGCGCCCCCGCGGAGACAAGGGCGCGACCGCGGTCGCCATGCGGTCATTGCGGAGGTAGTCCAGGAAGATGCGCCCGGTGCGCGCCGTCTTGGCCATGTTGATCAGGTAGCGGCCCGGCGCCTCGGCCGCCATGACCTTGCACACGTCGCGGGCGAAGGCCTTGGCCACGGCCCAGTCGATGCCTTCGGCGTCCAGCGGGGTGACCACGTGCAGGCCCTTGCCGCCCGTGGTCTTGCAGAAGCTGACCAGGCCCAGCTCTTCGAGGCGGTCGCGGATCTCACGCGCGCTTTCGATCACCAGGTCGAAGGCGACGTCAGGCGCCGGGTCGAGGTCGAACACCAGCCGGCCGGGCTGCTCCGGCGAGAACGGCTCGCAATTCCAGGGGTGCAGCTCCAGGGCGCCCGTCTGCGCGGCGGCCACCAAGGCCTCCACCCGGTCGAATTGGATGTAAGGCTTGCGATCCCCCCACACCTCGACCTCGGTGATCAGCGCGGACTGGCCCTTGGCGGCATGGCGCTGGAAGAACTTCTGTTGGCCGTTGATGCCGTCGGGCATGCGGATCATCGAACAGGGCCGGCCCTTCACATGGGGCAGCATCCACTCGCCTACGGCCTCGTAATACTGCGCCAGCTCCAGCTTGGTGACGGGCTTGCCGTCGTGAGCGTCGGGCCACAGCGGCTTGTCCGCGTGGCTGATGGTGACGCCGAGGACCGGGACCGATCCACGGGGGATGACGCTGGTCGTGCGGACGGTGGTCGCCGGCGCCTTCAGCTCGGTCGTCGGAGCCGGCGCGGCCGTCTCCGCCTCGACTTCCGCGGCTGGCTTGTCCTCGCGCAGGCCCTTGAACGAGGCTTGGCGCAAGACGCCGTCGCCGGTGAAGCCGGCGTACTGGATCTCCGCCACGAGCTCGGGCCTCACCCAATGCACGCCTGGAGCCTTCTTCGGCGCGGACTTGCCCTTGAAGGGGCTGACGTCGGTCTCCAGCGCCTTCAGCTTGGGAAGAAGCCGGCTGACCACGTCGCGCCCGAAACCGGTGCCGACCCGGCCAACATGGATCAGCTCGCCGTCCCGGTTCACGCCGGCGATCAGCGAGCGGAAGCTGTCGCCCGTCGTCGTCCAGCCGCCGATCACCACCTCGTGGCCGGCGCGGCACTTGGACTTGGCCCAGGTCTCGCCGCGCCCCGATTGGTAGGGCGCGTCGAGGCGCTTGGAGACGATGCCTTCCAAGCCCATACGGCAGGCCGACAACAGCACAGCGTCGCCGGCGGTGATGAAATGGTCGACGTAGCGAATAATGGCCGGCGCATCCTGCACGTGGATCTCGAGCCGCGCCTTGCGCTCGGTCAGCGGCAAGGGGCGCAAGTCCTCCTTGCCGTCGAACATCAGATCGAAGACGAAGAACACCAGGTCCTGGGTCCTGGCGTCGGAGATCGCCGCCTGCAGGGCCGAAAAGTCCGGGGCGCCGGTGTGGTCCAGCGCGACGACCTCGCCGTCGATGATCCCGTCCCCCAGTTTTGCCCCGGCCGCGACGATCTCCGGAAACTTAGAGGACCAGTCCAGGCCCTTGCGCGACAGGAGTGTCGCCTTCCCGCCGGCCGTGCGCAGCTGCATGCGATAGCCGTCGAACTTGATCTCGTGGGCCCAGCCCGGACCAGCCGGCGGCTTGTCCAGCAGCCTGGTGAGCTGGGGTTCGACGAAGACCGGCAGATGGGCCACCGTCTTGGTCTTGGCGGTTGCGGTGTTCGCTTTGGTCGGAGCGACCAGCCCGGCCGGCGCACTGTCGTCGCGATGGCTCTGCCAGACCGATCCTGCGGCCGCACCCTGACCGGTCATGAAGGGCGTCGCCCCCCTCCCCTTGCCGTTGGCGATCTCCGTCATGGTGCGGCCGGAGGCGACGGATCGATCGTCGTCGGTCGGTCCTGTGGCGTTGCCCTCCACCGCGCCTTCGTCGCGGTGTTTGATCAGGAGCCAGCTGGCCCTGCCCCGGCTGTCGCGCTTGGTCCGCACCAGGACCCAGGAGCCGTGCATCCGCCGGCCTTCCATGACGAACTTCAGCTCGCCTTTGGCCAAGGCCTGGCCGATCTTCTCGAAGCCCTTCTCGGGCGCCCAGTAGCCGCGGTCCCACAGCATCACGGTGCCGCCGCCATACTGGCCTTTCGGGATCGTGCCCTCAAAGTCGCCGTAGTCGAGCGGGTGGTCCTCGACCTCCATCGCCATACGGCGGTCCTTGGGATCCAGCGACGGCCCTTTCGGCACGGCCCAGGAGCGGAACGTCCCCTCATCTTCGAGGCGCAGGTCGAAGTGCAGGTGGCTGGCGGCGTGCTTCTGGATCACGAAGCGCAACATCTTGGACGGAACGACCTTGGCGTCCTTGCCCGACGGCTCGCCGGTTCGCGAGAAGTCCCGCATCTCCTGGTATTTAGCGAGCTTGGTCGCGGCCACGGGCTTGCTCCGACTCAGGATACGATCGTCAACGAACATTGAGACGACACGATCCAAGTCCGCCGTGCAGCCGGTGAATCCTTTCCGCGCGGCGCCCGTTGGGCGACCAGGAGACCACTCATGTCCCAAGCCGCCGAGACCCGCCAGTTCAGCGTCCATGCTCGCCACGTCGACGCGCATCACGCCCGCACCCTGGCGGAACGGTCGTTCGAGGCGGCGGCAGTGGCGTATGTGGAGGACCTGCACGACGTGGGCGACGGGGGCGAGATCAGCGTCATCGTCCGCGAGCTCGACAGCGGCCATGAGCACTGTTTCCGCATCGATCTCGAGTCCGGTGAAGCGGCGCCCTGCGCCTGAGCGGCCAGCCGGTCCCGGCGCATCCGCAGCGAGGCGACAAGGCCGCTGGGCCGCCAACCAAGTGTTGGGACAGGATCAACCTGCTGCCGAACCCGTCATGTCCGGCTTGCCCAGGACTGGCGGTCCTCCTCGGCCCAGGTGGGTGATCACCAGGTCCTCGCCCTCGCAGGCGCCGGCGACATCCAGCGATCCCGGACGTGACCGAAAGCGCCCGTGATTGGCGGCATTGGTCGCGAGCTCGTGGGGGGCCAGGGGGACGCCGTGGCCGACGCCCATCCGGGCGACGGTGACGCGGAGGCGTCCGGCAAACGCCCCTGCCTTGACCGCCGCTGCGTCGGGTGACCCCTTCGAGCGCGACGCCGAGCCCACAGCCGAACGAATCCCCGCCCTGGTTCGTTGACTCGGGTCGCCGCGGCCTGCGCCACGCCGCCGGAGGATTTGACATGGCTTACCGACCCACCTGGCAGGGACACCTGAAGCTGTCGCTCGTGACCTGCCCGGTCGCGCTCTACACCGCGATCAATTCCGGCGGCGACGTCCACTTCAACCTGATCAATCCGAAGACCAACAACCGCATCAAGATGATCACGACCGACCCGGACACCGGGCCGATCGACCGGGCCGATCTGGTCAAGGGTTATGAGGTGTCCAAGGGCGAATATATCCTGCTGACCAATGACGAGATTGCCTCGGTCAAGCTGGAGAGCACCAAGACCATCGAGATCGAGCGTTTCGTCGCCGGCGACGAGATCGACCGGCTTTATTGGGACAATCCCTACTTCCTCGCCCCCGACGGCAAGCTGGCCCAGGAGGCTTTCGGAGTCATCCGCACGGCGATGGAAAAGTCTGGCCAGATCGCACTCGGGCGTGTCGTGATCGGCACCCGCGAGCGCATCCTGGCGCTGGAGCCGCGCGGCAAGGGCATCCTTGCCTACACCATCCGCACCGACGCGGAGGTCCGCAAACCTGACGAAATCTTCGACGCCATCAGCGACAAGGCCGCCGACCCGGCGATGATCTCGATCGCCGAGAAGATCATCGAGCAGCAGGAAGGCCCGTTCGACCCCAGCCTGTTCGTCGATCGCTATGAGGAAGCGCTCAAAGCGCTGATCGAGGACAAGAAGAAGGGCCACAAGCCGGCCAAGGTGGCCGAACCGGAAGACACCAACGTGGTCGACCTGATGTCGGCCCTGCGCGCGAGTCTGAGCGCCAAGGGTAAGGGCGACAAATCCGAGCCTCCCAGGGCCACGGCCAAGGGCAAGACCCCGAAGGACGCGCCGACGCACAAGCCGCGCGCCCGCAAGGCGAGCTGAGGCGCCGACTTCGGCCAGGCCCACGTGGATGGTCGACCGCCAGGGCGCGGGCGCGTGGGCTTCAGCGGACGACCCCAGCCGAAGGACATCAGATGAGCGACAACCCGAAGATCGATCCCAAGCCGACGTTCTCAGTCGATGAAACGCAACCGGCTTCGGCGGTGGCCGAGCACCAGGCGCTCTCCGAACGCGAAGACGGCGTGAACCGGGGTGGTCGCGAAGCGGACCCCACGCCGAGCAGGCCCGGCCAGGCCGACGCCTATCCCACGATCGTCCTGGCCGCCGACGAGCAGCAGCCCGTCTCGGCGGACGCCGAGCATAAGGCTCTGTCTGAGCGCGAAGACGGGACCAATCGCGGCTAACCGGCTCAGAGGTCAATCGCGCCCGGGTTCGGCCGGATGGGCCAGATCCATGGCTTGGCGTGTCGCGGACGAACCGTCGAGGCAGCGGTTCAAGAGCCCGACCAGGCTCCCGCCGGCTCACACGTCGAGGAAGATCCTGCGCACGCGGCCGATGATTTCCCAGCGCCGACCCGGGCGCAGGAACTCCGTTTGATACGCGGGGTCCGTCGAGAAGGGCTCGGCCCGTTCGGGGTTGGGAAGCCAGCGCCGTAAGATCAGCTGGCCGTCGAGCACGCCCAGGTAAATCAGCCCCGTCGAAACCAGCCGTTCGGTCCGGTCCACGACGATGTAGGCGCCAGCCGGAGCAAGACGGTTCATCGAGTCATCGGGCGCCCGCGTGACAAAGGATCCACGCGGCCAAGTGTGGTCACCGAGCCGGACCGTGGCGTCAAGATGCCGGTCCGGGTCCAGGTACGCCGGCGCCTCGTACCACTCGAGATAAGGAAGCGACGGAGCGCCGGCGGCGCCGCCCGCGACCTGCTCGGCCTGCTCATCCTTGCCGGTCAGGAGCCATTCCGGCGACGTCTGCAAGACTTTCGCCAGGGCCGCCAGGGTCCGTCGCTGCGGGCCCGAACGCTCGCCGCTCTCCGAAGCGGCCGCCCGCCTGATGTTGCGTATGGCGTCGGGGTTGAGCCCGGCCTGCTTCGACGCGGCCGTGGCGCTGAGGCCGACGGCCACCAACCTCTGCTCTATCCGGTCAAGAACGTCCGTGATCATCCGGCTCTAGCCGCCCGCCTTCCGGCCGAATCTGAGGCGGTATATTCGCGCATTCGTCCCCTTTCCTCACCGCTTTTATTGTCGCCGCGCGAACCCGGCGCGGCCGAGAGCGATGCCGGCCGCCTGAGTGCGCTTTGTATCGCCGGATCGAGGCCTCCGCCAACCGCGCAGCGCCGCTCCGCTCCCGTCCGTGACGGTATGAGAAACACCTCTAATAACCGCTGAACGCCTATCCGGCTATTGAAGATGCTTGCTAATCTTACCGAAATTTTACCTAATGCTCGGGACATCGCGCGGTAAAAAGCGGTAATTCTCACGCTTTTGGGTTTGACGAGAGCGGTGCATTTCCCTAGTTACGCGGTATGGACACTATCGAGCGCCTCGCCGCGGTTCGCGGTCAAATGAGCCGAAACGGAGCTGTCGCCGCCTGGATCATGCCCGATCGATTTCGGGACGGCCCTGGACGTGGCGCGGCTGCTGCGCGGCCCTCCCGGTGTCCAGCCGTCCCCTCGACGTTCACGTCCAACCGCCCAAGGAGGCCCTCTATGCGTTTGACTCATCCCCTGATCCGGCCTCGCGGCGGCGCCCGATCGTTCGGGGTCCTGGCGGCGCTTGCCGGCGCCCTGGCCAGCGCCAGCCCCGCCGCTGCCGCGACCGGCGGCGGCGTCATGCCGTGGGACAATATCCTGACGACGGTGCAGGCCGACCTGACCGGGCCGGTCGCCGTGGCGGTCGGCGTGGTGTGCTGTGTCGTCTTCGGCCTCTCGATGGCCTTCGGCCACGAGGGCTCGGCCATGAAGCGGGGCATGTCCATCCTGTTCGGCCTGGCGATCGCCTTCAGCTCGACCACGGGTCTGCTGACCATCTTCGGCGCCGGGACGGGAGCGACCTTCTGATGGCCTGGGGCGCTGACGAGCTGCCCGAAGGCTATCGGGTCGAGCTGCACACCCAGGTCAGCGTCCCCATCACCATCGGGGGCGTTCCCCGCCAATGGGCGATCCTGATCGGGACCGTGGTCCTGGTTGTCTCGCTCGCGCTGAAGATGCCCTACATCGGCTTGCCCATGGGCGCCGTGATCTGGGCCCTCGCCTACGCGATCACGAAGGACGACCCGCAGTTCTTCGAGGTCTCCAAGCGGCACATCTACCACCCCCCTTATCTGGAAGGCTGACGCATGTTCTCGCTGCGTGAGTACAGCCACCGGTCCGCGCGCCTGAGCGACTGGCTTCCCTGGGGGTTCCTCATCGAGGACGGCGTCCTGCTCAACAAGGACGGCGCCTACATGGCGACGCTGGAGTTCCGCGGCCCCGACCTCGCCAGCGCCACGCCCGCGATCCTCATGGCGCTGCGCGCCCAGATCAATCACGCCCTGAAGGGCCTCGGCTCGAGCTGGTGCATCCACGTCGAGGCGCAGCGGCGGCCTTCGCCCCACTACCCAGATGAAGGCGCGTTCCCAGACCCCATCTCCCGCCTGATCGACGAGGAGCGCCGTCGCGATTTCTCGCGCGAGGGGCGTTTCTACGAGTCCCGGTACTTCATCACCCTCACCATGCTCCCCGCCGGCGACCGGACCTCGAAGCTGGCTTCAATGATGGTGGAGCACGCCCCGACCGGGACGGGCGCCGCCGGCATCTACCAGGCCGCGCTGATCCATTTCACCAACAGGGTCGACTCGATCCACGACCTCTTCCGAGCCTCCATGCCGTTCGTGAGCCGGCTGACCTCGGACGAGCTGCTGACCTATCTGCACAGCACCGTCTCGACCAAGCCGCACCTGGTGAGGACACCAGCAGTCCCCGCCTACCTCGATTGCCTTCTCACCGACGACGACCTGACGACCGGCCTGCACCCCATGCTGGGGGACCACCACCTCCGCGTCGTCTCGGTCCGCTCGTTCCCAGACATGACCGAGCCCGGGATCCTTGACCGGCTCGACGAGCTCGGCATCGCCTACCGCTGGTCCTCCCGCTTCCTGGCCCTGGACAAGCAGGATGCGCTGAAGGAGCACAACCGGTACCGCCGGCTCTGGTACCAGGGGCGCAAGTCCCTCATGGCGGTGTTCGGCGAGACGCTCTCCAAAAGCGAAAGCCCCCACCAGAACCCCGACGCCGTACGCCGCGCGGCCTTGGCCGAAAGCGCCATGGGGATCGCCGCGGGCGACTACGCGGCCTTCGGCTACTACACCCCGACCGTCACCCTCTTGGACCGCGACCCTGACCGCCTGGCCGAAAAGGCCCGCCTTGTGGAGTCGGTCATCAACGCGGCCGGGTTTGTCGCCAAGTCCGAAGGCCCCAACGCCGTCGAGGCCTGGCTGGGCTCCCTGCCCGGCAACCCCTATCCCGACGTCCGCCGGCCAATGATTTCGACCCTCTCCCTCGCGGACCTGGCGCCGATGAGCGCGGTGTGGCCCGGGCCGACCCTCAACCGTCACCTGACCGAGGAATGCGCCCGCCGCGGCTATGCCGGCGTCCAGCCCCCTCTGATGTTGGCCCGCACCAGCGGGGCGACGCCTTTCCGGCTCAACCTGCATCAGGGCGACGTGGCTCACACCATGATCGTGGGGCCGACGGGCTCGGGCAAATCCGTCCTGCTCAACACCTTGGCGCTGCAACACCTGCGCTATCCCGAGGCCCGCGTGATCCTGTTCGACGTGGGGGCCTCGTCCCGGGCCGCCACGCTGCTCGTGGGCGGAGATTTCTACAATCTCAGCGCCAGCGCCCAGGCTTCCGATCTCACCTTCCAGCCGCTCGCCGATCTCGACGACGCATCGGAGATGGAATGGGCCGCGTCGTGGGTGGAGGACCTGGTGGCCGGACAGAACGTCCCGATCACACCAGAACTTCGCGAGGAAATCTTCCGCGGCCTCAAGGCCCTGGCCGGGTCTCCTGCGCGCCTGCGGACCCTGACCGAGCTCTGGAGCCTCGTCCAGAACATCGAGGTGAAGGCCGCGCTGCAACCCTTCACCTTGCAGGGGACGTTCGGCCGTTTGCTCGACAGCGAGCTGAACGCCATCAGCGACGCGAACTGGCTGGCCTTCGAGATGTCGGAAATCATGCAGAGCAAGGCTCTGTTTCCGACCCTCACCTACATCTTCCACGCCCTCGACCGCCTTTTCGACGGCCGGCCGACCCTCCTGGTGCTGGACGAGGCGTGGCTGTTCCTGGGCCAGGGACGGTTCGCCGACAGGATCAAGGATTGGCTCAAGACCCTGCGCCGCAAGAACGTGGGCGTGGTGTTCGCCACCCAATCGCTCGCGGACGTGGCCAATTCTTCGATCGCGCCCTCGCTCATCGAGTCCTGCCCGACCAAGATCTACCTGCCCAACCCCGGCGCCCTCGACCCTGAGACCGGCTCGCAGTACGCGCGCTTCGGCTTGAACGCGAAGCAGCTTCAGCTCATCGCCTCGGCGACGCCCAAGCGCGAGTACTACTTCACCTGCGCGGACGGAAACCGACTGATCGACCTTGGCCTCGGCCCGGTCGCCCTGGCCGTGGTGGGGTCGAACAACAGGAACGACCAGACCCTCATGACCCAACTCCTGGAGACGTACGGGAGGAACGGGTTCACCGAGGCGTTCTTCCGCGCCAAGGGTCTCCCCGAGATCGCGGACGCGCTCGGCCATCTCCATCGGGCGGCGGCCGAATGAGCAACGCCCTGGTCCACCAAATCCGACGCCGCTGCGGGCCTGCGTCCGCCCGGCTGATCCGCGCCCTCCCCCTGCGCTGGCGCTCGACCGCGCGCCGGCGACGGTTCCTATTGCTGGCCGTTTGCGCGCCTGGCTTCGCGGCGATCGTCGCCCTGCCGGCGCACAAGAACCTGTGGCTGCTGCTGTCAGGCGGCGCCTGGATCATCGCGGCCTGCGGCCTTCGCTCGCTCAGCGAGCCCGAGTTGAGCTCAGGGGGCCATCTTGGCTAGGCGCGTCCGGCTCCTCTTGGCTGCGGCGCCGGCCGTCGCCCTGGTCGTCGCCACCTCGCCGGCTCACGCCCAGTACGAGGTCTACGATCCCTGGACCTACCAGGAGCAGGTCATCACCTATGGCCAGGCCGTGCAGCAGGTCGCCAACGGGGTGTCGCAGCTGCAGCAGCTTCAGAGCCAGCTTCAGGCGGCTCAATCCATGCTGCAGGGCCTCGGCAAGGACGCCACGTCCGGCACGGTTTCACAGGTCAGCGCCCAGGCTCAGCAGATCCTTCAGCAGGCCTCAGGCATCGGCTTCAACTCCGCCAATGCCGGCCAGGCCTTCGCCACGCAGTACCCCACCACCTCGACCGTGGCGGGCTTCAACGCCACCCAGCTCAACAGCGCCCTGACGGCCTGGCAGACCAACAACAACGCCGCGCTCCAGTCGGCCGTGCAGATGCAGGCCCAGGTGGCGTCCAACCAGCAGGCGACGGCCACCGCCGTGCAGAACGCCGTGGCGGCCTCCAATACTGCGCCCGGCCAGACGGCGGCGATACAGGCCACGAACCAGCTCCTGGCCGCCGTGGCCGCCCAGCTCGCCCAACTCCAGGCCATACTGCTCACGCAGTCCCAGGCCCAGGCGGTCCTTCAGGGTCAGCAGCAGCAAGCCGGCGCTGTCGCCCAGTCTGTCATCACGACGATGGAATCGCAGGTGCAAACCGCGATCACCGCGCCGCCCGGCGTGACGGACACCACGCACCTTTGAATGGAGAGTATTAGTGACCGCTTCTAAGCTTCGATCCCGCGTCTCGTTGCGGCTAGCCCTCGCCGGCGTGGGTTTCGCCGCCCTTGCTTTGGCGGCATGTGGCAAGCCCTCCGATCAAACGAGCGCTCCGCCGGCCGCCGAAGCAAACGGGGCCGCCTCGATCACCGCGCAGGCGGCCGTCGCATCGACCGCCTCTGACGGGCTCGTTGTCGCGGCGCCGACCGACGTCAAACCTGCGCAGGTCGGGATCGTTGCCCCCCCGAATCCGCACGCGGCGGCAGATGCGGTTGCTGACAACGCCAAGATGGCGGAACTGGCCAAGCAGTTCGAGGCGGATCCTGCGGCCATCGCGCGCCAGAGCGCTGCTTGCGGCCCCGCCAACCAGATCGTGACCAACCTCTATGCCATGCGCCATGGCGTCCAGACGGAAGAGCTACGCCGCTTTCGCATGGCCTGCATGGCCAAGGACGATGCCCAGCGAGAAGTCGCCAAGCGGGCCGCCGCGGCAGGTGGCGGCGTGAAGAATACCAACTCGCTCTGAATCCACAGGACACCATGACCACCCCCAACGCAGGCGTGCTCGATACCGTCCTGAATACCTTCAGGACCCAGATCGACAGCGGCTTCGGTGTCCTGCAGGGCCCAGTGCAAGGCACGCTCGACACGTTGATCGTTATCAGCGTGGTGCTGATGGCCCTCTTCTGGGCCTTGGACGAGAACGGATCGATCTTCAGCCCGATCATCCGTAAGGCGTTGGTGGTGGGCTGGTGGTCCTACCTCATCCTCAACTGGCAGACGACGGCGCTCGCGGCGTTCACCGCCTTCGGCAGTCTCGGCGCCCAAGTCGGCAACGCTGGCGGGCTTGCTGGCTTCTTGAACCACCCCAGCAAAATCGTGCAGCTCGGTCTCACCAATGCGCAGGTTTTGCTCGATCTGGCCCAGTTCTATCTCGGAAATCAAAACACACACTGGGGCCAGCCTCCGCTCGCGCAGGGGGGCCTCGATGTTGGCGCGGCTATCCAAGCCATTTTGGCTTCAGCGGTGCTCGCGTTGGAGGCAGTCTTCGCCGCCCTTCTCATCGTCGTTGGTTACTTCTGGCTGGCGCTCGAGATCGTGGTCGCCACCATCGAGTTCCACATCGTCATCCTGATGGGCTTCTGCGTCCTGCCGTTCGGGGTGTTCGAGCGCACGGCCAGCTACGCCGAACGGGTCCTCAGCTACGTCATCGGCGCCGGCTTCAAGGTCATGGCGCTGGGGATCGTCATCGGCCTGAGCCAGACCTTCCTCGCGAACTACCAGGTGACCTACACGCCGGGGTCGCTCCCCGGCCTCGATCAGATGGCGGGCCTGGCCCTTGGCGTCCTGGTGGTCCTCATGCTGGCCATCAGCGCACCCAAGTACGCTCAGGCCGTCGTTTCGGGTCACGCCTCGACCGGGATGGGCAATCTTCTCGGCGCGGCGGGCCTGGCCGTGGGGACCGGCCTGGCCGTCGCCGGCACGGCCAAGGCCGCCTTCGCGGGCGGCCAGGCCGTCGCGGGCGGGGCCTCCAAGGCGGCCGGTTCCGTGAGCGCCCTGCTCGGCGCCGGTTCCAAGGGCGGCTCGAGCCCGTCCGCCGGAAGGCCTCCTGGCGGTTCGCCGGGCAGTCCTTCAGGTGGATCCTTGGGCGCAGGCGTCGTCTCGGACGTGTCCGACCTCGCGGCCACTATTCCGGCTTCCGGCGCGGCGGCCAACGCCTCGACCGCGTCGGCGCCCGCAGCGGCGGCGTCGTCTGTCGCCGGTCTTGCCGAGTCCATCAGAGCCCCGAAGCGGAGCAGCGCCCGCCGCGCGGTGCTGAGCCAGGCGGCCTCCACCCTGCAGGCCGCCGCCGAGGAACCGGAGGGCGCGGCTGCACCGCCCCCGACCATCGGCGCGACGTCCTAATCCCGCGAGAGTCCCATGACCGCTTCCAACCTCTTCAGGCGCGTCCCTGCGCCGTTTGGCCAGACCTCCGCTCCAGAAACGCCGTTCCAGGCGGCCGAGGCCGTCTGGGATGAGCGGATCGGCTCGGCGCGCGTGCAGGCCGCGAGCTGGCGGTACGCGGCGTTCGCCAGCTTCGCCGTGGCCCTGGTGGCGGTCGGCGGCGCCATCTTCGAGGCGTTCGACCACCACATCGCGACCTATGTCGTCCCCGTGGACGAGTACGGGCGGCCTGGCCGCGTCCAGCTGGCCGGCGGGACCTACCGGCCGAGTGCAGCTGAGACTGGCTATTTCCTGGCCGATTGGGTGCGCTGGACGCGCTCCCGCTCGCCGGTCGATCCGGTCGTGAACACCGACAATCTGCGCCGGGCGTACAACTTCGTGGCCGACGCCGCCGCTGGGGAGACGGGCGAGCTCGGCAAGGCGGCCGTGACCGCGATGAAAACCGAGCCCGGAACCGCCGTCGCGGTCGAGGTCAAGACGGTGCTGCAGCGCTCGCCGACCTCGTTCGAGGTGCATTGGGCCGAGACGACCTACAAGGACGGCCAGGCCAAGACCACCCACTGGACCGGCCTTTTCACCACCAGGATCCAGCCGCCGAAGGACGAGGCCCAGCTTCGCGCCAATCCTCTCGGCGTCTTCATCAGCGACTTCCGCCTCAGCCAGGAGCTCGGACAGCAATGACCCGCCCGTACCCCTTCGCCACGCGGTCCGCCACGCTCGCGGCCGTGTCGGCCCTGACCCTTTGGGGCGCGGCGTCCGGCGTCGCCCTGGCGCAGGCCCAGCTCCCCGTGCAGCCTGCTACGGCTCCGCCCCAGGCGCTCTCCTATGGCTCGCCGGCCGTGACAAAGGTCCCGGTCCCCGCGCCGGCGACCGCCGCTTCCGCCCAGGTCGCGGACAAGCCCGCCCGGACGGCTCGCCCCAAGGCGGAGCCCTCGCGCCATCGTCGCAAGGCGTCGGTCCACCGCACGGCCGTTCAGGCCGTGCTCCACAATGCCGAGGAGAAGGCGACGGAGGTTCCCCGCGCCGCGGCGATGGTCAACGCGACGCTCCACTACGCCTATGAGCCGGGCAAGCTCTACACGATCCACACGGCGCCGGCTTACCTGACCGCGGTCGTCCTGCGCCCCGGTGAACGCCTCATCTCCAAGGCGGCCGGCGACACGGTCCGCTGGGAAGTCGGCGAGACCGCCCAGGGGGCGGGCCAGGTCGTCATCCTGATCAAGCCGCTGGACGCGGGCCTGCGCACCAACATGATCCTGACCACGGACCAGCGGGTCTATGTGCTCGACCTGGTGAGCGGGGTGGACGGCGACGATCACACCACCCTGGTCGACTGGCGCTATCCCGCCGACGAGATGCGCGAGGCGACCCTCACCCGGGCCGCCGCGACCGTGCAGACTCTCGCAGCTCAAGGCGCGGCCTCGGCCGGCCTGGCCTCGCCCCTCATCTCGCCCCCAGCCGGCGGCGCGGGGCGGGCGCCGGCCCCTGTCCGTCTGCCCGGCCCGCCCGGCGTCGTGTCGCTCGCGGCAAGAGCTTCGGCTGCCGACGGCGCCCTGTTGTCTCCGGCCTCGTTGAACTTCGCCTACAAGGTCGAGGCAAAGGGGCATTTGCCCCATTGGGCCCCTGAGCACGTCTTTGATGACGGGCGCAAGGTCTTCGTGAAGTTCCCCGCCAACGTGGCCACCATGGAAATCCCGCCCCTGTTCGTGGTCGGGCCCAAGGGGGAGGCGGAGCTCGTCAACTACCGGTTCGAGAACGGCTACTACGTCGTCGACCGTCTCTTCCAGGTGGCGGAGCTGCGTCTCGGCTCAAAGGATCAGGCCGTCGTGCAGCTCGTCTACAAGGGCGGCGCTCGATGAACGCCGATGGCTTGCCGCCTCTCCACGGCGACCCGGGCGGCTTCGAGCCCAAGCTGAGCGCGGCTCAGGGCGCGCTTCGCGCCCCCCGCCCCAGGCCGGCCCGCTTCAACGGGAGGATCGCGGCCCTTCTGGCGGGCGGCGCGGCCGTCTTCGTGGTCGGGGCGATCTTCGTGCCCAGCCTGATCCCCAAGCACCCGAAGGATGCCGGAAAGAGCCAGCCTACCGGCTCGCCCACGCCCATCGCGCCGATCCAGCCCATCAGCTACGCCGGTCCAGGGGGCGCCGATGGCCCGATGACCCCGCCGGCCGAGCTCGCCGGTCAGGTCCCAGGGCCTGCCGCCGGGGTCGATTGCAGCCAATATCCCGGCATGCCGGGATGCGGCGGCGTCAACGCCGCCGCCGCCGTCTCCGCTCCTGCCGCCCCTGCGCCGGCTGTGGGCCCGGCGGCGAGTGGCGCGCAGGCGAGCCCTCTTCAGGGCGCACCCACCCTTCCCGGGGCCAACAGCGCCGAGGCCGCGAGAACCTCGGGGCTGTTCTTTGGAGGCGTCCTTGGGGGCGCCGGCAATGCCCTCGCCTCGAGGACCCCGGCGGGCCAGGCGCCGGTGGCCGCCCAGGCGCCCGCGCCCCTTCCCGGTTCCCCTGGCGGTCCGTCGTTCGCGGTCCCGGCCAAGGAGCCTGGCGACGTCATGGCCCAGAACGGCCAGGGCGAGAAGGCGGCCTTCGCCCGGCAGGCGGTCTCCCGGGACTATGTCGCGGGCAAGCTGGAGAAGCCGCGTTCGCCCTATGAGGTGAAGGCCGGCGCCGTGATCCCGGCCGCGCTCATGACGACCATCAACTCGGACCTGCCGGGCGATGTGGTGGCCCAGGTCACCCAGCCCGTCTACGACCATGTGACCGGCCGCTACGTGCTCATCCCCCAGGGGTCGCGGCTGATCGGCCGTTACGACAGCCAGGTCGCCTATGGCCAGAACCGGGCGATGGTCGTGTGGCGCCGGGTGGTCTTTCCGAACGGCGACAGCCTCAACTTCGGGACCATGACCGGGACCGACCCGACCGGGGCGTCCGGCATCGGCGATCGGGTCGACGACCACTTCGGTCAACTTGCCCGGGGGATCGTGCTGTCCACGCTCCTGTCCATGGGCGCGGCCTCGGCCCAGGACTCTCAGGCCCGATCGTCCGGCGCCGCCGTGATCAATGCCGGCGCCACGGGGGTCGCCACGGAGGCCCAGAACGTCGGCTCGCGGATCGCCGACCGCGACATGAACCGCCAGCCCACGATCGTCATCAGAGCCGGCGCGCAGATGCGCGTCCTCGTCAGCAAGGATATGGTTCTTGAGCCCTACGCCTCCTAACGGCCCCCGCGCCGCCAAGCCCGTCGTCGCGCTCGGCAAGATCGGGGGCAGCGCGGCTCCCGTCGAGCTGAAGATCAAGCTCACGGGCGACATGGCGTCGGCGTTCGCCGACTACCAACGCGCGTATCAGCAGGCCTATGGCGAAGCGCCCGACAAGGACGCCCTGGCGGTGCACATGCTCACCGCGTTCATCGAGTCGGACAAAGGGTTCGCCGCCTGGCGCCGAAGCCATCCGGAAGGTTAGGGCCTCTTCTTCATGCGGCGGCCCACGTTCGCGCTGATCCTGAGCCTGGTGGTCGTCGCCGCGGTCCTGATGGGCGCGACCCCGGTCCTGGCCCAGCAGGTCTCATATCCCGACCCACCTGCAAGCCAGGTGTCGTACGTCGGTAGCCAGGCGGCGTACCAGGTCGTCATTTCGATGCCGGGCCCTTACCCGCAAGTCGCGATCGACTTCAGCGGGGCCTTGCCCAGCGATGGAAACGCTCCGGCCAACACGTGGATACCGGGGAATGACTCCGGTGCGAGCGGGACCTTGGACGGCGGACTTGGGATCCTCCACGGCAGCGCCGGCGGCGTCCTGGCCAACTGCTCCACGATGGGCTGCGCCTACACCGCGCCCTACGCGGGCTGGTGGGGTAGCGAGACCTTCGTCCTCTCGGCCATCGGGACGGTGTGTGACGACCCCTCAAGCGGCTCGGGGGACAATGTCTGCGGTGGCGGCAGCGGCATCTATTCGCAGATCAACGTCACGATCGCCGTCTACCCCCCGCCTCCGGTCGACTATGACGGCTCGATCAACACCGGCTATGGCCTGGCTTCGACCGTCACCCTGCCCATCTCCGGCGTCCTCAGCTCCGCCTGGATCGTCTCCGGACCGGGCGGGGGCCAGGCCTCGGTCTCGGGCCAGCAGGTCACCTACACGCCCAACCCTGGATTCTACGGCGCGGACTCGTTCACCTATCAATCCAATGGCCCGGGCGGGAACGGCAATGTCGCGACCATCTCGGTCAGCGTCGCCCGGCCGCCGCCGCCGTCCACCTCGGGCGCCTCGATCGACACACCCTACGGGACGCCGGGTTCGGTCACCTTGCCAGCCGCGGGCATCGTCAGCAGCTATGGTGTCGTGAGCTGGCCTTCCCACGGCTCGCTCGGCATCTCGGGCTCGACGGCGACCTATACCCCGTCCGGCGGGTACTACGGACCGGACAGCTTCGTCTTCGACGCGAGCGGACCGGGCGGGACCTCGAACGGGTCCGTCGTCTCGATCAATGTGGGCCTGCCGCCCGCGCCGGTCGCCCAGAACAGCGCGCTGACGGTCGCCTACAACACCGCCGGCTCCGTTGGATTGACAGCCACCGGCGACGTCACGGGCTACGCGCTCGCTGCCCGCCCAAGCCACGGGACGGTGACCCTCTCGGGCGGGGCCGCGACCTATACGCCGGCCACAGGTTACATCGGCCCGGACAGCTTCACCTTCACCGCGGCGGGGCCTGGCGGGAACTCGACAGGGATGGTCACCGTCACGGTGAACCCGCCGCCCCCTCCGGTCGTCAACAGCGCGCCTTTGACCTGCGCCTACCAGACCGTCTGTTCGGTCACCCTTACGACCTCGGGCGTCATCTCCACCCTCACCTTGAAGGACCCCGGTGCGAACGGGACGTGCTCGCTCAGCGGCGACATCCTGACCTACAGCCCGGCCTGGGGTGCGGTCGGCGCCGACACCTGCACCTTCGTCGCGTCCGGACCTGGCGGGACATCCAATCCCGCCACCGTCTATGTCACCAACGAGCCGCCTCCCCTGCCAGAGCCTTCGGGTTCGACGGGCCCGACGGAGGCCGCCAACCCAGACGGCACGGCCACGGCCATCTGCGCCGCCGGCCAGTCGGCCACCTTCCCGATCCTGCCCCCCGCGCCCACAGGCACAGCCTATGATCCCAACTGGTGCAGCGAGCAGGCCCTGACCATCGGCCAGCAGGCGCTGCAGATCCAGAACCAGCTCTCGGCGATCGCCAGCCTGCAAGGGCAGGTGGCCGCCGCCCAGAAACAGCTCCTGAGCCTGGGCTCGGACAGCACGTCGACGGCGCTGCAGGCCGTCAACGGCCAGCTGGCCGGGGTCCTCCAGCAAGCCAGCAGCATCGGCTTCAATACCCTGAGCGCTGGACAGGCGTTCGCCACCGCTTACCCATCCACGGCCACGACGGCAGGATTCAACGGCGGCCAACTCGCCTCTGCGCTCGGCGCCTGGCAGTCGAACACCGCTTTGGCCCTGCAGAACTCTGTGGAGATCCAAAACCAGATCGCCAGGCAGCAGGGCCTGGTGACGGGCGCGATCCAGAACGCCGTGACCGCTTCCAATGCCGCTGCCGGCTCCACCGCGGCGTCTCAGGCCACCAATCAGATATTGGCGGCCGTCTCGACACAGCTCACGCAGCTTCAGGACATCCTGATCGCATCGTCGCAGGCCTACGACGTGGCCCAGGCGTCCGCCCAGCAGGCGTCCGCCGCCGCGGCCGCCGCCAGTTCGCAGACCCAGGGCCAGATCACGACCACCCTCACCGCCCCGAGCGGGGTCAGCAATACCTCGAGCCTCTGAGGCGGGGCCCACGGCTCGTCTCCGTCGCCATCGCACAGGGCTCGTGCGAGGCCATCGGCCCTCCATAGTGGCGCTTCGCGCTTAAGTTGTTGATCGGGTCGATTGAGAAGTATTTGCACACGCTTGGGTAACTAGCGCGCAGATAAATTCCCCTCAGGCGCGATTTTTTGTCCTGGTTAACCCATGAGTTAACGGGCCTGTGGAGTGATTTGCGTGCTTAACAGTGCAGTAAAGGGCGGATTAGTCCTGCATGATGTCCTGGACGTGGCGGTCGTTAATCTGAGAATCTCGGCCGACGTCGTGTCACTTCACCTTGTCGCTTCAGGTGCAAATGCAGAAGGGGACGCGCCCGCTCCGCGTGGCTCCATCGCGTTGCCGATCGATCCCCTGCTCGGGCCGGAGGACCCCAACCTTCGCCTCCTTCGCGCCATGCAGGCGGCGGCCGCCGCCGAAATCGACCGGCTTCAGTCGGCCGCCGCCAGCGAGTTCGTCCACGTCCCGCAACGTGTGGATTTGTCGGACCTTCAGCGCTTCCCGTCGTCAACGGCCGAGGACGATGATCGCCGCCCTGGGCGTGACTAGGCCCGGCCGGAGATGTCCGCCGCCCCGGGCATCCCGGAATCCACAGTTCGATGCCCGCTGGGGCTCGCCATTTCGGCGGCTTAAGTGTTCTATATTTGTTCCGGTTTGCGGGGCCGGAGGAACCGAACGTCAGCCAAGGCCCGCCCAATGTCCTATTACGATTACGCGCACGCCAGGGCGCCCACGACAATCGTCCAACGCATGAGGGCGCTGGAGAACGCCGGCGGGCATACCCTCTTCTTCAAACTCCCCGCCTTCGGCAAGTTAGGGCGCTTCCTGAGCCCCGACCAGGTTCCCGAGTTCGAAGGGGAGGAAGCCGAGTTCGAATACGACAAGGTGGCCGGCCAGATATTCCTCACGCGCCTCGTCCGCGTGACCAAGCGGTGATGGGGACGAGGGACCCGGACAAGATCCACGCTGCGGATTGGCGAAGGGCGTTCGAGACGGTCGACAGGATGCGCCGCGCCCGATGGCGCGTGGGCAGTCTGTGCGGCTGCTGCGGGACCAAGCTGCGCACGCCCCTGGCCGCAGCCATCAGGCTGCATGGCGAAGGGTTAAGCCTGTGGAACCGAACCGCGCCTTGCCTGGTCGACGGCTGCACAGGCCGCGTCCGCTACGAGGGCTGGCCCATGAGGCGGAAGTGCCCGACCTAGATCGGTCCGGCGATTTCGGCGGCTTATCGGAGAAGCCCTAGGGAATTCCTGAGCTCGCCCTCATGCTACTCACATACGGAGTTTGATCAGTCCATAGGCGCCTCGAGGACAAGCCACACTTTCGTAGAACTACTGCGTGTCGTTTGTTGGACACAGTTGAACAGCCTTTCCGCATAGATAATCCGCTTCCTGTTAATACATGTTGCTACGACGCGGAAAACATGTGGTACTCGGTCGGGGAGTCTCGACGAGACGCTCAGTGCAGGAGGCGGGTCCGTGACCTTACGACTAGCTGTGCCGATGGCCGATTATCTTTTTCTGCAGGCGCAGGATGCTGATCGTCTGGCCACTGAAGCCGCGAACGATTCCGACAGAACGTTGCTACTACAGAAGGCTCAGTTCTTTCGCGCCCAGGCGCGACTGGAGCTCCAAGACTTGGGCCGGTTCGGGGATTTTGACGGCCCAGTTGGGTCCCCCCCTTAAGGGCCCGCGTTCGAGGCGCAGCAATACGGCGAAGCCATAGTCGCAAAGCCGTCCCGCGCGTTAATCGTCGTGCTGAGGCAGCAGACGATGTCGGCGCGGGCCAACAGGTTCCTGGCGTCATTGGGCGAAGACATTGAACTCATTCGCCCGCATCTGCGTGAGACCGTGCTGCTGCCCGGGCAGGTGCTGTGGGAACCCGGCGACACCGTCTCCACGGTCTTTTTCCTGGACGAAGGCGCGATCTCCAAGCTGACCGTGTTCGCCGACGGGACGGAGATCGAATGCGCCCTGATCGGCCGCGACGGAGCGGTCGGAGCAACCTCCGCCATCGGCTTGAAGACGGCCATCACCCGCGACGTGTGCCTCTTGAAGGCCCGGGCGTCGTGCATCGAGACCGGGGCTCTGGAGCAGGCCGCGCAGATCTCCGAGCGTGTCCATCACGCCCTTGACGACTACTGCGCCTGGAAGATGCGCTACATCATCCGTAACGGCGCCTGCAACGCGCTCCACTCTGTCGAACAGAGACTGTGCCGCTGGCTCTTGACCTGTACGGACGTTTTGGAGCGGCAGCAGATCGACGTCACGCAGGACATTTTCGCGAAGATGCTCGGCGTGCAACGCACCAGCGTCAACGCGACCCTGCGACGACTCCAGGCAGACGGGCTGATCAGGATCGGGCGCGGGCGGTTGATCCTGGCCGCGCCCTCAGCGCTGATCGACCGGGCGTGCAGATGCTATTGCGCCTTGCGCATGGCGGACGTCGTCCACCCGCAGACCTGGACAGGTCCGGTTCCCGTCGCTGGTCGGGTGATGAGCCCGCCGGAGTAAACAAGGGCTCACCTCAAGGTTTGTTCGCCAAAGTACGCCAGGAAGAACAGACGCTGAACACTCACGCGACGCGGTACAGCCGTTCGGTCGGATCGTTTAGCGGCTGATCGCCGGCGACCATCGCGGTGTCCCGCCAGAGGTAATCGCCTGTGAGGCTGACATGCGCCCAGCCCATCGGGGACAGATGAGCTATGAGTGGGTCCGGCGCGGCCACGCCGCGAGAGCGCAGGTGCTCGACCGATCGTTCCATATATAATGTGTTCCAAAGCGCGATCGCGGCGATCACCAGGTTCAAACCGGAGGCCCGATGCTCCTGGTTTTCCCGCCTCGCTTGACGAGCGACTTCCACTGCTTGGTCGCAAACGGCAGCGGCGAGTCGTCGGGCAGCTCCCGGCGACCTGTACGATTGGCTGCGCGCAGCAGATCGAGCGCCTTCAGCAATGGGGCCCCGCCCGGGCCGGCCCGAAATTGGATGTGCTCGAGGAACACTGGAAAGAACCGACGCAATGCGCCGTAGCGCTCGGTGGCGCTGACCAGCGGATCTTCGACCGCCAGCGCGGCGAGGGCCTCTACACGAGGGCGAGCAGCTTGAACCTTCCACCAGCCGACCTGAGCATCCAAGTGCTCCATCACGTCGCCGCCGTCCTCGAGCGCTTGGTCGACGGCGCCGATGACGCCGGCGAACAGACGCATGATCTGGCTGACTTCACGGCTACTGGCCTGGAACTCGCGCTCGCGGCCGCGGCGCCCCCTGGCGAACAGCGAGCCGACCAGTCGGTCGAATGTGTCCACGGCGGCATCGCTCAATCGGCGCTCCAGCTCGACGAGCTGCACCGCCACGGTCGCGCGCCGACGCCTCACGCTGTAGCCGCTCAGAAGGAAGGCTGGCGCCACAGCCCCTTCACGGGCGAATTGCTCAAAGCGCCGCTCGTGGATTTGGCGCGAAATCTTCGGGTCGATGCCGATGGACCTGACATAGGTCAGCCGTTCGACGATTTCGGCCATGGCGGTCGAGTTCGCCGTCTCGGGAATCTCCCGCAGCCAGGCCAACCGTGACGACCGGAGCGCCGGGTCATTGATCAGAAGCAGGTCTATGCGTTCCAGCTGCTCCCCCTGCACCTGGACCAGCAGCTGATCTGCAGCCTCTCGTCTGGCGTGGGCTCGGCCCGCCAGGCCAATGCGCTCGAGCGTGTCCGGCGGCGGCAGGACAATTCGACGGCCGCGGAGATCCTCCATTACGGCTTCAACGATAGGAGCACCCTTGTCGGTGGATGCCGCCGTCCTGGCGGCCAGGGTGACGCTGCTCAATCCAGTCGAGGTCCTCTGGAGAGAGGGTGTAGCGACTAGCGACGTCGTGAGGAGTCTCCGGCGGCTCGAAGAGCCGCCTCCTTTCGTCATGGGGAGAGCAAGCTTCGGCGCGGCATCTGAACCCCCTTGGCTTCTACGGCGGCTCTAGACGGCGCCCAGCGTCAATGGGATCAAAGGCTTGAGTGTCTCGAAAGATAGTCTCAAAAAAGGCGCGAATGATCGTCGGCTATGCACGGGTTTCGACGGACGGCCAGAGTGTCCGCGCACAGGCTGCCGAGCTGCGGGCAGCGGGCTGCGAGCTCGTGTTCGAGGAGACCGCCTCGGGCGCCAAGACGAACCGGGCGCAGCTCAACCGGGCAGTCTCGCAGCTCGCCGCCGGCGATGTTCTGATGGTGACCAGGCTCGACCGTCTGGCCCGCTCGACTCGCGACCTCTTGAACGTGTTGGCCACGATCAGCGAGCGGGGCGCAGAGTTCCGCTCGCTGCGAGATGCCTGGGCCGACACAACGACGCCACACGGGCGTCTCATGCTGACGGTTCTTGGCGGCCTGGCCGAATTTGAGCGCGAGCTGATCCGCTCGCGCACGACAGAGGGAAGGGATCGGGCTCGAGCGCGCGGAGTCAAGCTCGGACGCAAGCCCAAGCTATCTGCGACCCAGCGCGCGTTTGTCGCGCAAGAGCGGGCGCGGGGCGAGAGCGTTCGTCACCTTGCTAGGGTCCTTGGGGTGAGCAGGGCGACGATTGGACGGATCCCGCCTGCACCTTGAAAAACCCATCGCGATAGGTTATCTGCAGCCATGGTCACCGTGCATCGCGCCCACGGCCTGCGCATCGTCATCTTTGTCGATGATCATGAGCCCGCCCACGTCCACGTGTTCGGTGACGGCGAAGCCAAGATCGATCTCGCCGGCAGCGAGGGCGAGCCTGAACTGATCTTCGCCATTGGCATGACCCGCGCAGACATTCGCCGGGCCATGGGCGTTGTTAAGGAGCAGCAGGCCCACCTGCTGAAGCGGTGGAGCGAGATTCATGGCTGACATTTCGGACGCACAGATCGATGCCGCCCTCGAGCGCGGAAAGCTTGTTCTGGAAACCGCGCCCCGGGCGGCCTCGGCGCGCTACGACCGAAATCTTGGCCGGGTCGTGGTCGACCTGACGAACGGCTGCACCTTCGCCTTTCCGCCTCGCCTCGCTCAGGGCTTGGAGGCGGCGACGGACGAGCAGCTTAAGGAGGTCGAGATCCTCGGTGTGGGATATGGCCTGCATTGGGAGGCGCTGGACGTCGATCTGTCGATCCCCGGCCTTCTGGCAGGCCTATTCGGGACCAAGGCCTACTTGGCCCGCCGCGCGGGCCAAGCGACGTCGCCGGCCAAGGCTGTGGCCTCGCGAGCCAATGGCGCCAAGGGCGGCCGACCGCGCAAGCATGCCTGATCGCCTCGGCCGCACGCTCGCCTGGGACGTCCGGTTTCCGCCAGTGGCCCAGTGGGGAAATTCGACCCTTCTGGAGCGCTGGGAGAGTCCGCTTGCGGGAGGGCCCCCTAGCGAGACCGAACGGCCATTTCGGGCGCGTTAGCCGGCGCGTCCTTGTCTTCTGCTTCCGCAGCCTCGACGCCGGTCAGCGCCGGCCCGGAAGACGTGGTGAAGGTCAGTTCGAAAGGCTGAAGCGCCGAGCCCGCCAAGCTGATGAAGTTTGCGTTAGAGATGATACCGGGCCTAAGTTGATCATAGGCAGGATCGTTGTTCATACGAAAACCGTATCGCCGGTTCGGCGAAACCTCACATCTCATCCGGATCGTCTTCCGGTCATAACTCAGCATGTACTCCTGCCTTTGAGGATTGTCGCAAGGCTTCTCCATTGGCGGGCGCTTCAGAAATATTCCGTCGCAGCTCATCGCCACATTGAAGGTGATCCGGACGATCAGAATACCCGGCCGCACCACGGCGCCGTTAGTTGGATAAGTGCTTTCCACGACGGGCGGCGGAATTGATCTGTCCGGTTTGGGTCGGGGCGAAAGGCACTTCGCCTCCGGCTTAACCGTCAAGCCTTCAAGAGACGCCTGAGATCGGCTCTCGCCTGCGCCGCCAAGCCCAGCCAGAGTGGCCGCCAGGGCGGCGAACGGAACCTTGGCGTGAGCGGCCCTCATGGCCTAGCGCTTCGTGATGGCGGGCTGCGTCGGGCCCGCCTTGGTCATGTCCACGATGAGCGACTTCACCGCCGCGTCGCCGGCCGAAATCTTGATGTCCTTTCTTGAATTGTCGGTTCCGATGAACGGCGCGCTCGCGGCGATCAATTCAGGCGCGATGTCGGCCGCGTCGTTGCTGACGCTATCGGCGCTGGCGGTGACGACCCAGAGGACGACAGGCGTGGATCCCCTCGTGTCCAGCCCCTTGAGTTCGATCGTCCAGGGATAGCGGGTGATCTTCTGAACCTTGGGCTCCGGGGGTTCTATGCCGGTGCTGAGGTCCGCCAGAGACGGTTCTCCGGAGAGGCCGCGTACGCCGCCGGACTGGCTGCGAGGGACCTCTCCGAAATTGCCGGACTCCATTGTGGAGAGCGTCCGGGTGATGACCTTGGGCTCGTCCTGCAGCCAACCGATGGAGACGACGGCGTCACCGTCCGCGACCGTAGTCGTCGGCCGCAGTCCCTTCTGCGACAGGGCTCGGGAAACGACCTTGGTCAGGTAGACGTAGACAGGATCGGTCGTCGGAATGCGCGGATCAGCCGGGACCAGCGCCACCTCGGCGCCCGGCGCCGGCGCCGACTTGCCGTGGGCCTCCACCGACACCGCGACGGGCGCAGCCCCGCACGCGAACAGGCACGCCAATATCGGCGCTAACATAACCACCCTCCCTTCACGGCCGCCAAATCGCCGCCCGAACGTCCGGGCGACGGGCGGCGTCTTTCCGCGGATTCGTTTGCCGCCGTGAAGCCGCCGCCGTATTACTACTACCGCGGTAGGCGTAAGTCTACTACCGCGGTAGGAGGGCGTGGTGGTGGAGAGCAAGCTCGGCAAGCTCGAGCTCAAGGTGATGGATGTCCTTTGGGCCCGCGGCCCGTCCTCAGTGCGCGAGGTGCAGGAGCAGATCGCGGGCGCGCCAGGGCCGGCCTACACGACCGTCCAGACCACGGTTTACCGCCTTGAACGGAAGAAGGCGGTGCAGCGCATCGCCAAGGTCGGCAACGCCGACATATTCGAGGCGGTGGTCAGCGAGGCCTCGGCCCAGCGCTCCCTGATCGACGATCTGCTCGCCGTGCTCGGCGGTCGCGCCCAGCCCTTGATGGCCCACCTGATCGACAGCGGGAAGCTGAGCATCGAGGACCTCCGCGAAGCCGAAAAGCGCCTGCTGCAATTGGAGGAAGAGGAGAGGCGGGGATGATGCCGGCGGTGCTCAACCACCTCTGGCAATCGACCCTGTTCGGCTGCGCCGTGGCGCTTGTCGCCCTTATCCTGCGCAAGAGCGGCGCGGGCCTGCGTTTCCAGTTGTGGCTGGCGGCCTCGGTCAAGTTCCTCCTGCCGTTCGCCCTCCTGTCCACGATCGGCGCACTGTTCGCGCCGGTCCTCGATCCGGGCCCTGGACTGCGGACGATCGGAGAGGCGGCCGATCGTTTCCCGGAATTCCTGAACAGCGGACCAGTCGTTGGAAAGGACATGACCCCCATCTTCGATCCGGCGCCCTGGCTGCTCGCCGTCTGGGCGGCCGGCGCGATCGCGATCTTGGGCGTCCGGTTCTTTCGATGGCGCAGGCTGCGATCCATCCTGCGCGCATCCCGCCCGCTCCCGTCGGCTGGCCCGCTCCCAGTCAGGGCCTCTCCGTCCGTGCTGGAGCCCGGGCTGTTCGGCTTCTTCAAGTCCGTCGTGCTGCTGCCCGAGAGCCTGCCTCAGACGCTGCGGTCCGACGAGATCGAGGCCATCCTGGCGCACGAAACCGCTCACTTCCAAAGGCGAGACAATCTGTGGGCCGCCATCCACATGTTGGTGGAGGGACTCTTCTGGTTCCACCCAATGGTCTGGTGGATCGGCCGCCGACTGATCGCCGACCGCGAGCGGGCCTGCGACGATGCCGTCGTCCAGTGCGGCCACCGGCGGGCGGTCTACGCCCGGGCCATCCTGATCTCCTGCCGCACCTATCTGCGCTCGTCGCTGGCCTGTGTTTCCGGGGTGTCCGGCGCCGGCCTGGCGGGCCGTATCGAAGCGATCATGACCTCGCCGGCGCCGGGACGGGCGACCACAGCGCAAATGGCGGTCCTGCTCGCCGCCGGAGCCCTCGCGATCGCCACGCCATTGCTGACTGGCGCCTTGGGCGCGACGGCGGCGAACGGGCCGGGCGGGGGCTGGGCTTCGCTGTTCGACTCCGGCCCCACCCCCGCGCAGGTCGCCCATGACCTAGCCGCGCAGGAGCGGCCGCGGATCCCCGCCCCGTTCGCTCCGGCACGCTTCGACGCCTACGTCGGGGACTACGAACTGGGGCCCTATGCGATCCAGTCCATCAGCCGGCGGGGCGACCGGTTCTTCGCCCAATTGACAGGCCAGAACGCCGTCGAGCTCTATCCGGAGGGCGGTGCGGAGTTCTTCATGAAGGCCGTTCCCGCCCAGATATCCTTCGTGGCCGGGGCTGATGGACGAACCACCGCACTGGTCCAGCACCAGGGCGGGATCAATCTAAGAATGCGGCGGCTCTCTCCCGCGGCGGCGGCCGACCTGCGCGCGCGGCTCAGCCGTCGCATCGCCGAGAACCGGCCGAGCCCGGGCACAGAAGCTTATGTCCGCCGCTGGGCGGCGGCGGCCGCCGCCGGCCGGCTCGACGACAGCCAGATGGCCCATGCCCTGGCGCGCGCGGCGAAAGAGCAGTGGCCGCAGACGCGGGTCACCTTCAGGACGCTGGGTCCGTTGAAGGACGTCCGTTTCCTGCGGGTGAGCCCGCAAGGCGCGGACCTCTACGAGGCCGATTTCCAGAACCGCCGGCTGTTTGTCCGTGTCGAGCCGCTCGTGCGCGGCAAGGAAATCGCGCACTTCTGGAGGTTCATGTCCCCAGCAGAAGGAAGCGGCGCGTAAACCAAGGGGCCCGGGTCCGCTTTCGGTCGAGGGTCCAATGGCCGATAACCACCCCGGATTGTCGTTGCCAGCATCCGCATCGTAGTGACCGGCTACGTGACCCCCTTCGGCTGCTAGCTTCGCTCCTGGAAGCTGACATTCGGGTGCTCGCCAGGTGAGCTGAACGCAGCGAACGCAGATGTTGGGAAGGCCTGTCGTCGCGAGGCTCCTGATCAGCTGGGGCGCTCGATTGGGCCTTCGATCGGATTGTCGGGACGGCAAGGCTCGTGCAGTTGACAAGCGTAAATCTTGTCTGTCGAGTGCGTCCTCCTTTAGGGAGACATCGATGAAGGCCCTGGCCCTTGTGTTCGCCGCGGCGCTGAGCCTCCAGGGTTCGCCCAATCAGGCTGAGGACTTAGCGCCCCGCGCTAAGAGTGCGATCGACGAGGCCATGCAGACGGCGATGCGCGAGCAGGCGGCGCCTGGCGGGGCGGTGGCGGTGATGGACCATAGCCGAATCCTCCTCGCCAAGGGCTGGGGCCTGGCCAACCTGGAAGATGGGACGCCGGTAACGCCGGACACCGTGTTCCGCATCGGCTCCCTGACCAAGCAATTCACGGCGGCATCGGTCCTGCTGCTGGCCGAAGATGGCAAACTCTCGCTGGACGACCGGGCTGTTCAGTACCTGCCTGATCATCCTCAACTCGGCGAGGTCACGCTGCGTCAGCTCTTGAATCAGACGGCCGGGCTCGCTGATCTCGTCGGTCGGCCCGGCTTCTTCGACCGCGAGAGCATGTGGCGGCACACGCCGGACGAGGTCGTCCGCTATGTCCTGGACAAGTCGCCCCTATTCACCTTCCCGCCCGGAGATGGGTGGGCCTATTCCAACTCCAACTACGAGATCCTTGGCCTGATCGTGGAGCGCGTGTCCGGTCAATCTCTCGGCACCTTCATGAAGGCGCGCCTGTTTGACCCGCTCGGGCTGAAGGATACTGCCTTGGACGACGAGCGCGACATCGTCCCGCACAGGGCCTCGGGTTACGACCGGACGCCAGGGGGCTGGAAAAACGCGGCGCCCCTCAGCCTCACCGTACCCTACGCCGCCGGCGCCATGCGCTCCACGGCTAGGGACCTTCTGGTCTGGGAAAATGCCCTCGTACACGGCCGCGTGCTTGGCCCCGAGATGCTGCGCCAAATGCTAACGCCTGCAGTGTTGAAGGACGGTTCGACGCCCATGAGCCGCGGGGCCGAGGGCAAGCCCGCGCCCGTCTTTTACGGGCTCGGCGTCTTCATGACCGGCGCCCCCAAACATCGGATCTTGGACAACAGCGGCTCGGTCAACGGCTTCTCCTGCGAACTGTCCGCCGATCTGGCCGAGGACCGCATCACCGTCGTTCTTTTCAACACACTACCCAACGCGAAGCTGCCCACCCGAGCCGTCATTACGGATGCCGCGAGGGGCCCGTGAACTTAAGGCAAGGAGCGGCCCCGTGCGTCTGCTGGCTGCCGATGTCTGCTTTTCCGGCCGGCCTGCGCCAGGAGCGGACGTTGGCGCCGCTCCAGGAACCGGACGTTTCCGCAGGATGGTGGATTGGGGCGACCGTCACGGCCGGCGTGACATCGCCACGTCACCAATCCCCGGCGTCGTGGGCCGACGGGTCCAGGCGTTCCAACTCCGCCCACGAGGTCAGGCGCCGCAATTCCGAGGAGCCGCACACCGAGGCCGCTTCCTGCACCATCGGCATGGCCGACTGCACATCGCCCTTGGTGAGATAGTATTGCCCGGCGAAGACCGCCCCCTCGCATTCGCCTTCGTCGCTCTGGGCGTCGGCGGCTTTGCGCATGGCCGGCGCGGAAACCTTGCCCTCGAACAGGTCGAAGATCCGCGCCGGCCACTGGCTCATGTCCAGCGAGGCCTTGCCGGCCCTGTATTCCTCCGCGTCGTCTTCGTGAGCCCGCATGCGCGCGATGTGCAGCCACAGGACGGGGTAGTAGTCTCCCGGCGTCAGCCGGATGACCTCCCGGAATTCCGCCGCCGCCTCGTCGTATCGGCCGAGATTGAAGAGGGTCTTGGCCTTCGCGTCCATGGCGACGTTGAACTGTGGGGCCAGACGAATCGCCTGGTCGAAATCCGCCAGCGCCTGATCGTGGTTCTTCAGCAGATTATCGAACGACCCGAGCTCTTGATAGAAGCAGGCGACCTGAGGGGCGAGTTCGATTGCATGGGCGAGGTCGCCGCGCCCTCCCTTCAAGTCACGTCTGTAAGCACGGTCAAAGGCCCGCGCGTGATAGGCCTCGGGAAAGTTCGGCGCCAATTCGATGGCATGGCTTTCGTCGGCGATCGCCTGATCGTACTCGCCCGAAGCGGAATGGCCGCGGGCGCTGACAACATAGGCGAGCGCCCGCGCCCTGGCGCCAACCTGAGCGGCCTCGCTGCAGGATTTGGAGTGGCCGTTTCCCTGGCCAGGGCCTCGCGACACGGCTTCGCGCGCGGCAAGGCCGGACGCCGCAGCGCCAGCAGCGACCAGCGTGCAGCCGCCCGCCAGCAACAGAAGGGCCAAGCCCACCTTCATCGAATGCTCCCCAGCCCGGACGGCGGCCGCCAAACCCCGGCCGCCATGACGCCGGGGCCAAACCTAGCGCGTCGTGCTTAAGCCCGAGTTTGCGGGCGCGAACATCATGGCCGGCGCGCGATCTGGTGCGGCAGCAGGGGCCAAGAGCGCCAGGAGCCGACGTTGGCCCCGGTCCAGAACGGCGACGTAGAGTAACCGCGCATCCCCAGACGTCATAAAACCGGGAATTCCGGGGTCTCATCGCGGGCGGAGGGCCCCGGCCGCGCCCGTTGCACCGCAGGATTAGCGGGAAGGCGGAGCAGTACGGGTGTTAAGGCTCAGCTTGCGCTGGACATCTTCGCCGACCAACACTACCGTGAGTAGTGGGGAAAGTCGGCGGGGGCCAAGTGACACGCGGATTCTATAGGCGCGCCATGTTCGGCGCGGCGCTTGTTGTTGTCGCCGCTTCGCTGGGGGCCGTGGGCTCCGCATCGTCCCAACCGTCCTTGAGCCAGCCCTCCGTCGGCGCTGCAACGCTTTCGGGCTTGACCCTGAAGCGTAGGGTCGCGATTGGCCGCTTCTCGAATGCCACCCAATATGGTCGTGCGCTCCTGCTGCCGGGCGAAAAGGATCCCCTGGCGGACCAGGCGGGGGACATGCTGGCGGCCCGCCTGGTCGACACCGGAAAGTTCATCGTTCTGGAACGCCCCGATATGGATGCGGTGAAGAGCGAACAATCGCTGATCGGCACGAGCCCTGGCGCCATCATCGGGGCGGACACCCTGCTGGTCGGTTCGGTGACCCAATTCGGCCGCAAGCTGGAAGGTAAGTCCGGCTTCCTGAACTCCCAGGCCCGGCAGGTGGCTTCGGCCACCGTCGAGATACGGCTGGTGGACGTTCGCACAGGCCAGGCCTTCTTCAGCACAGTGGGCAGCGGTTCGGCGACCGTGGAGGTCTCGGAGGTGGCCGGGTTCGGCTCGCGCGCGGCCTACGACTCCACACTCAACGACAAGGCGATCTCCGCCGCCATCTCCGACCTGATGACAAACCTGATGCAGAAGCTGCAACAGAGGCCGTGGTCGACCGACATCCTCGCGGTCAAGACCGGAACGGTCATGATCAGCGGCGGCTCGGGCGAGGGTCTGCGCATCGGCGACCGCCTGACCGTGGCCCACCGGGGCAAAGTCATGATCAGTGGGCAGACGGGCTTGCCCATCGAGCTTCCCGCCGAGCCAGTGGCCAGCCTGCAGGTCACCGGCTTCTTCGGGTCCGGAGACGCCGAAGGCTCTGTAGCACGCATCGTGGATGGTGCCGTCGACGTCGGCGCAACCGACCTGATCGTCATGAGCCAGTCCCGATGAAGATCGCCGCCATATCTCTCGCCGCCCTGTCGCTGGCCGGGTGCGCCTACCCCGTCTCATCGATCGGTCAGGGGGCGGAAGCGGGGCATCTCCGATTCGTCGGGCCGGCAGGCCTCGCCGTCCGCGTGGACGGCCAGGACCGGGGTGCGTTGGCGGACACGCGGTCACTGATCGTCGACGTAAGCCCAGGCCGACACCTAGTCGAGGAAATCTCATCAGGCAGGGTCGTGCTGCATCGCGAGTATGAGATCGGCACCGGCTCCACAGTCGAAATCAAAGGGGAAAATAATTGAAGTCGGCACTCATTCTGCGGGGGATCGCTCTCACGGCAGCCCTCCTGGGCCTATCGGCATGCGCGACGGCAGAAACCTTCGAGTGGGGGACCTACGACGCCGCGCTATACGCCTATTCAAAGCACCCGGAACAGCTGCCGCAGTTCGAGAAGTCGCTCCAGGCGGCTATCGCCTCCGGCCGCAACAAGGGCCGCGTAGCCCCTGGCCTGCAAGCCGAACTTGGCTATTGCTACCTTGGGGAAGGCAAGAAGGTCGAGGCTATCGCGCAGTTCAAGGCCGAGATGACCTCGTTCCCCGAGTCCTCGGCACTGATGAATCGCATCATCGCTCAAATCCAGGGCTGACCATGACTTTCAGGACCCTTCTCGCCGCAGCGGCGGCCGCCGGCTGCATGGCCCTGGGCGCTTGCGCCACCGCGCCCACGCCCTTCGACTACTCCGCCTTCAAGGCCGAGGCTCCGCACAGCATTGTCGTCGTGCCGGCGCTGAACAACACCGCCAACGTCACCGCGCCGGACTGGTTCTTGTCGACCATCTCCCAGCCGTTCGCCAACC
The DNA here is from genome assembly GCA_035493955.1 of Caulobacteraceae bacterium. Taxonomy (GTDB): domain Bacteria; phylum Pseudomonadota; class Alphaproteobacteria; order Caulobacterales; family Caulobacteraceae; genus NCED01. Next base: position 51,731 of record DATJHI010000024.1, read on the forward strand.
GCGGGTACTATGTGTTCCCAGCAAATATGGTGCGGGGCCTGCTGAACGACAACGGCTTGGCCGACGCCGGCCTCGTGCACAAGACCGACGCGCGCCGCCTGCAGCCCCTGTTCGGCTGTGATACCGTGCTGTTCATCCAGATCAACAAGTGGGATGCCAAGTACGTTCTGATTTCCACCACGACCGAGGTTGAGTTCAGTTACGAACTGCGCAGTTGCAAGACCAACGCCACGCTGTGGAAGAACACCCAGTCGCTGCAATACACCCCCCAGGGCGCCAACAGCGGCAACCCCATCGCAGCCCTGATCGCCGATGCGATCATCGCAGCCATCGAGAAAGGGCATCCCAACTACATGCCTCTGGCACGCCAGGCCAATTTGGCCGCGGCTGCCACGCCTGGCCTCGGCCTGCCTGTGGGGCCCTACGCGGCCGCGACGCACTAGCGGGACTTCGCGGATTGGCCGAGCCTGATCCTCGACGGCGCGCTGACCGCGCTGAACGAAGCAGGGCGGCCGGGCTCCCGGCTTCGAGACACAGCCGCTCTTGAGCGCTATGCAGCCGAGCTGGTCAAACTCCTCAAGCCGTATCAACGCCGCCCAGCGTCGGCGATGACGCCTGCTTGCGAGGCTGGGTGGCGCCAACACCAGACATTGGCAGCGCTCCAGGAAGATGGCGTAACGGGCCGGTCTGGCCTGGCCTCTTGAGGCCGGGTGGTCGTCCCTCAGATTGATGGTGTCATCAGCAACGGCGTCAGGATTGGGCCTGCGCCAAGCATCATCGAGAGACGACCATGAAGCACTATGCCGGGATCGATGTATCGCTGGAAGCCTCCAGCGTCTGCGTGGTGGACGCCGAGGGACGGATTGTCCGCGAGGGCAAGGTCGCCAGCGAGCCGGAGGCGCTGATCGCCTGGTTCGCAGCGTTGGGATTCCCGCTGGAGCGGATCGGCCTCGAGGCCGGCCCCCTGTCGCAGTGGCTGCACGCGGCGATGACCCAAGCCGGTCTGGCGGCTGAGCTGTTGGAGACCCGTCACGTCCGCACCGCCTTCAAGACCATGCCGGTGAAGACCGACAAGAAGGACGCGCGCGGGATCGCGCAGCTGATGCGGCTGGGCTGGTTCCGGCCGGTGCACTGCAAATCGGCGTCGGCGCAGGAGGTCCGCGCCCTGCTGACGGCGCGCAGGCTGCTGCAGGGCAAGCTGCACGACGTCGAGATGAGCGTCCGCGGCGTGCTGCGCGGCTTCGGGCTGAAGGTGGGCGCCACTACGCCCAGGACCTACACCGCGCGCGTGCGGGACCTGGTCGAAGGGCACGAGGTTCTGGAGGCGATCGCCGCGTCCCTGCTGAAGGCGCGGGAGGTTCTGGCCGAGGAGTTCCGCAGCCTCGACCGTCGCCTGCGGGCCATCGCCCGC
>DATJHI010000025.1:0-11330 GCA_035493955.1 Caulobacteraceae bacterium
AATATGTCGCCGTTCGCGAGAACATGGGTCGCGAGGAGCTGTTCGTCACGCGCGACGGCGAGGATTTCGGCGCCTCGATCCCCGATTTCGTCACCCCCGAGTTCGTCCGCCAGGAGGTCGCCCGCGGCCGCGCCATTATCCCCGCCAACATCAATCACGGCGAACTGGAGCCGATGGCCATCGGCCGCAACTTCCTGATCAAGATCAACGCCAACATCGGCAACTCCGCCGTGCTGTCCACCGTCGCCGACGAGGTCGACAAGATGGTCTGGGCCATCCGCTGGGGCGGGGACACGGTCATGGACCTGTCCACGGGCCGGAACATCCACAACATCCGCGACTGGATCATCCGCAATTGCCCGACGCCCTTGGGCACGGTGCCGATCTACCAGGCCCTGGAGAAAGTCGGCGGCGTCGCCGAGGACCTCAACTGGGAAGTCTTCCGCGACACCCTGATCGAACAGGCCGAGCAGGGGGTGGACTATTTCACCATCCATGCCGGGGTGCGGCTGCCCTACATCCCGCTGACCGCCAAACGGGTGACCGGCATCGTCAGCCGGGGCGGCTCGATCATGGCCAAGTGGTGCCTGGCCCATCACCGCGAGAACTTCCTCTACGACCACTTCGAGGACATCTGCGAGATCATGCGAGCCTATGACGTCTCGTTCAGCTTAGGCGACGGCCTGCGCCCCGGCTCGATCGCCGACGCCAACGACGAGGCCCAGTTCTCGGAGCTGCGCACCCTGGGCGAACTGACCAAGGTGGCCTGGAAGCACGGCGTGCAGGTGATGATCGAGGGCCCCGGCCACGTGCCGATGCACAAGATCAAGGCCAACATGGACGAGCAGCTGAAGCACTGCCATGAGGCGCCGTTCTACACCCTCGGGCCGCTGACCACCGACGTGGCGCCGGGCTATGACCACATCACCAGCGCGATCGGCGCGGCCATGATCGGCTGGTTCGGCACGGCCATGCTCTGCTACGTCACGCCCAAGGAGCACCTCGGCCTGCCGGATCGGGAGGATGTCAAACAGGGCGTCATCGCCTACAAGATCGCCGCCCACGCCGCCGACCTGGCCAAGGGCCATCCCACCGCCCGGGCCTGGGACGACGCCTTGTCGCGGGCGCGCTTCGAGTTCCGCTGGGAAGACCAGTTCAACCTCGGCTTCGACCCGGAGACGGCGCGCGACTACCACGACGAGACCCTGCCCAAGGAGGCGCACAAGACCGCGCACTTCTGCTCCATGTGCGGCCCCAAATTCTGCTCGATGAAGATCAGCCAGGAGATCCGCGAGGAGGCCAGCAAGCAGAACCATGTGGAGGTCGCCGCGGACGTCGAAGCGGGCATGGCGGAGATGTCGCAGAAGTTCCGCGACAAGGGCTCGGAGATCTATCTGACCCAGTCCGACAGCTAGGTCATGGGGCGCGGCGTCAAGGCATAAGGCCGAGACGTCGCTCTTCATCACAAGAAAAACTCGTGTGACCGCGCGGCGTTTCTAAGCAATAAAAGCGTCACAAAAGTATAACAATCGTCCGATAGGCGCCCTTAACTTCAAGTTATTCCCTCGCCGGTAAATCCGCACGGCGAGGGGGCCGCATGTCTCAACTGCTCAGTTTGGCTGAACCGGTCGAGCCGGTGCTGGCGACGACGTCCGGCGCCGCCGTCTACCAGCGTTTCGAGCGCGAGCCCGACGTCCTGGCCCTGGCGGTGGTCGATTCCGCCGGGCGGCCGGTGGGCATCGTCGAGCGCAACACCTTCTTCGTGCGCATGGCCGCCGAATACGGCCGCGCCCTCTACGCCCAACGCCCGATCTCGCTGCTGATGAACGCCGAGCCCCTGGTGGTGGAGGGCGACGTCGGCCTGATGGTGTTCACCCGCGAGGTCCTGGCCGAGCGGCCGTCCGAGCTGATGCAGGGCTTCATCGTGGTCGACGAGGGCCGCTACGCCGGCATCGGCAGCGCCCTTTCCCTGCTCCAGGCCACCAGCCGGGCCAACCGCGACCACGCCCTGGAGATGACCAAGCTGGCCGAGACGCTGAAGGCGGCCGAGGCCCGGGCCCAGGCGGCGCTCAGCGCCAAGTCCAAGTTCCTGGCGGTGATGAGCCACGAGATCCGCACGCCGCTGAACGGGGTGCTGACGGTGGCCGACATCCTCGGGCGGCGGCTGGCCCAGGCGGAGCTGAAGCCCTACGTCCAGACCATCCTGGATTCCGGCCAGACCCTGCTGCGCCTGCTGACCGACGCGCTCGACTTTTCCCGCGCCGACGCCGGCCACCTGGAGCTGCAGCAGGAGCCGTTCTGCGTCTCCGCCCTGCTCGGCGACGTCGCCGGCCTGTGGACCGCGCCGGCGGCCGAGAAGGCGCTGGAGTTCGACGTCGCCTACGAGGGCCCGCCGGACCTGTGGGCCCTCGGCGACGAGGTGCGCGTGAAGCAGGTGTTCAACAACCTGATCGGCAACGCCCTGAAGTTCACCGACCGCGGCGCGGTGCGGGTGCGCCTGGTGGCCGAGCGCGACGACCTCTATGTGCGGATGCGCGCCGAGGTGGCCGACAGCGGCCCGGGCGTCGACGACCACCGGCTGCCGCACATCTTCCACCCGTTCGTGCAGGAGGACGCCGGCCGCGCCAAGGGCGGCGCGGGCCTGGGACTGGCCATCTGCCGCGAGCTGGTGGAGCGGATGGACGGACAGATTCGCGCCTCGCGCACCCATGGCGGCGGCCTGACCGTGTCGTTCGACACCACCTCGTTCCACGTCGCCTGCGGCGGCGAGGCCTGCTGCACGGCCGACGAGCCGGACGCCGCCGGCGAACCCGACGCCCCGCCGCTGCGGCCCCTGCACGTGCTGATCGCCGACGACAACGCCACCAACCGCATGGTCGCCGAGACCCTGTGCTCGATGTTCGCCTGCACCAGCCAGAGCGTGGCCGACGGGGTCGAGGCGGTGGACGCCATGCGCGCGGGCGCCTTCGACCTGATCCTCATGGACATCAAGATGCCGCGCATGGACGGGCTGGAGGCCACCCGCCGCATCCGCACCCTGGGCGGCCCGGCCGCGGCGGCGCCGATCGTGGCCCTGACCGCCAACGCCGATCCGTGGGACGCGGCCGAGTACCTGCAGGCGGGAATGGACGCGGTGGTGGAGAAGCCGATCAAGCCCGCCGCCCTGCTGGCCGCCATGAGCGCGGCCCTGGAGACCCGGGCGGCCCTGGCCGGAGAGCTGTTGGCCGGGGCTGCGTAGGCCCCCTTCCCATCCGGCTCCCGAAGCGCCAAATGAAGGAGCTGGAGTCAGGGACGAGTCGGATGGCCGAAGCTTTTGAAGAATGGAGCGTGGCCCAGCAGCTCCAGCCCAAGGCCGAGGATTTCCCCTTCGACCTCGACTGGACCCTGTCGTCGACCGTGGCCCTGCGGGCCCTGGTCCCGCCCGACGCGTTCACCGCCCAGATCCTCGGCACCCTGCGCATCGGCCATGGCGCCGTCATCGGCCAGGACCTGGTGGCGACCATCGGCTACCTGGTCACCGAGGCCGAGCAGGTGTGGCTGCAGACCGGCGCCGGCAAGGTGGTGGCCGCCCATCCCCTGGGCGTCGACATGGCCACAGGCTTCGGCCTGGTCAAGGCGCTCGGGCCCCTCGACGTCCCCGCCCTGGAGATCGGCGATTCCCGTCAGGTGCTGGTGGGCGACAAGGTGATCGTCGGCGGCGGCGGGCGCGTCAGCCGCTCGGTCGCCGCGCGCCTGGTCGGGCGCGAGGAGTTCGCCGGCTACTGGGAATATGTGCTGGACGAGGCCCTGTTCACCGCCCCGTCCCACCCGATGTGGAGCGGCGCGCCCGTGATCGGACCCACCGGCAAGCTGGTCGGCATCGGCTCGCTGCAGATGCAGCAGCAGCTGCCCGGCGGCAAGGTGGCGCCGCTCAACATGAGCGTGCCGATCGACCTGCTGCCGCCGATCCTGCCGGCCCTGATGGCGGGCGGCCACGACCTGCCGCGGCGGCCCTGGCTCGGCCTGCTGTCCGAGGAGATCAGCGGCCGGGTGGTGATCGTCGGCGCCACCAAGAACGGCCCGGCCGACCGCGCCGACCTCGGCGAGGGCGACATCGTGCTGGCGGTGGCCGGCGAGGAGGTCACCAGCCTGGCCGAGTTCTACCACGCCGTCTGGGCGCTCGGCCCGCCGGGCGTGACCGTGCCCTTGACCCTGGCGCGCGAGGGCGACGTGTTCCAGGTCGAGGTCAAGTCCAAGGACCGCGCCAGCTTCCTCAAGAAACCCCGGATGCACTGAGCGCCGGCGGTGGACAGCCTGCTGCAGGGCCTGCCGACGGGCGCCGAAGCCGCCGAACGCTTCGAGGATCTGCTGGTCCGCCCCGGCGTGCGGCTCGAGCGCATCGTCTCTACCGGCCAGGCGACCCCGCTTGGCGCGTGGCTGGACCAGGCCGCCGACGAATGGGTGCTGCTGGTCGCCGGCCGCGCCGGCCTGACGCTGGAGGGCGAGGCGCCGCTCACCCTCGTCCCCGGCGACCATTTGCTGATCCCCGCCCATCGCCGCCACCGGGTGGACTGGACCGACACGCCCACGGTCTGGCTGGCGCTGCATCTGGATGCGGCTTGAGGGCGCCGAGGCCGGGATGAGGATTTCGAACGAGGGGGCGCTGGGTCAGCAGCGGCTCTGGCTCGGGTCGGTCAACACACGAATGCAGGGGCTCTTGGCCGGCGCCGGGGGCGGTGGCGGCGCCGCGGTGGCCGCCGTCTCGGGCTTTCCCGTACGCGTCGCCGACGAGCCCGCGCGCGGACGCGTCGCCGACCCCGGCTCCGATCCCGTCCTGGCCCGGCTGGCCATGCGCCGGGTCAGGAAGGCGCGGGCCGACCGATTGTCATCCACGACCCGCGACCGGAGCTTGCGACAGTCGGCAGGATCGTCCGGGCCGGTTCGGCTCGAGCTGACGATGTCGTCATAAGCCCCTGCCAGTTGCTCCCGCTTGGCCTGCGGCAAGGGCGCCAGATACCGCTTCAGCAGAGCCCGGTTGTCGGTCGCGCGCAGTCGGCATCCGGTCGTCCAGCCGTCGCGAAACGCCATGCGCAGGACGGAGTCGAACTCCGTCTTCGCCCCTTCTCCGCAGAGGGCGCTGACCGGCGCGTCCGCTTCGCCCGCCCTGATGCAATCCCATCTGGTGAAGACGCCGCCGCCGGCGCTGTAGACCGCCGCGGGGGCATAGTGGCTCCAGCCGCCGGCCTGGTCGAAAGCCTCGCGCGGGCCGGACGGCGGCCGCGTGTCCCCGGGCAGGAAGAAGCCCACTTCGGTGCAGCGGCGGGTGCAAAGCCGCCTCGCGGCGTCGCGATAGACCGAGCCATCCATGGCGAAGGCCGTTTCGACCTCGACAAACGGAACCGCCCCGTCGTCCAGGCTCCCCACCTCGCGCCAGTGAGCGCCCGAGCTCGCCGCGTCACACGCCGCGAGCCGGCCGAGCGCCGCGATCCACAGGACCGAACTTTTCATCGAGCGTCCCTCCCGCCTCCATACTCGACGGTGCTACGCCCCGGCCCCGTGCGGCCGGAGGGGATGACGCACGACTCTGTTCGGAATTCCCGAGACCGCGAAACCCCCATCCTTGCGATGGCCGGGCGCTGCGATGCCGGCCCCGGATGGCCGGCAGGGGCGGGGCGGGGACATTGCCCGCGCGCGCCGACCCGGGGCGGGAAAATGTCGATGGCGTGGGCAGTCGTCGCGCGGGGCCGCGGAGGGTCTGGCCATGGCATTGACCGGCAGTCGGGACGGATGACCACATTCGCCCGCAAATCCAGAGGGGCGGGCCATGGATATCGAACATCGGATCGGGACGCTCGAACGGCGACAGCGCCGTGTCGTCATTGCGCTGTGCCTCGCGGTGGTCGCCCTGGCCAGCCTCGCCGGCTATCAGGCAACGGCGATCCGTGCGTTGCAGACGGCCACGTCCCTGCGCCTGAAAGAGCTCCGCATCGCCGACGACAAGGGCGTCGATCGTGTGATCATCAGCGGGCGCCTGCCCAACCTCATCTACGAAGGCAAGCCCGTGCCAGGCCCGCCGCGCGCCATGGCCGGCATGCTGATCTATGATGGCAGCGGCGCCGAGCGGGGCGGCTACGGCACCGCGGACGGTTACGCCAATGCCCTGCTCACGCTCGACTCCAAAGACGCTCAGGAATTTCTCCTGCTCGCCGAGCCCGGCGGAGGCGCGCTGTTCCGTGAATGGCAGGGCGACAATTCGGTCACGCTCGCCGCGGACGACAAGCCGTCGCTCACGCTCAAGGCCGGCAAGGACGTGGTCTTCGCGATGCCTCAGGGCAATGAGTGGGTGACCAAGACCCTTCATTGAGGGGCCGTTCTACCGGGAGCAGGGGCCCCTCCCGGCGTCCGACATGGGTGGGGGCCCCCTAACATCCGCTGAGGCTAGAGGTCAGGCTATGCCTCGACGTCCGTGATGGGTGGGAAGGGGACCTTTGACCCTGCCCCTTCTCGGTCATTCGGCTAAAATGCGACGGATGACGGATGACGGATGACGGATGACGGAAGCTGGAGGCCCGCGATCCTGGCGGAAACCCACCCACACTTGGCCATTTTATTCTTCGCCGTTGTGGTGGCGGCCTTCCTTTTCGGTCTCCGGCTCCTGGGCGTAGTGATCGGCATTGGCGGTCATGTCGTTCGCCGATCTGACAACCCGCAAGCGTTTGATCTCGGCCTGATGGGCGTTGGATTTTTCAGCGCGATGCTCATCGTTCTGATGGCTTTTGCCCAATGCGCTCGAGGCAACTCCGACGCCGCCACCAAGGCTTACCTAAAGCGGCTGGCTGATGGTGCCGCTGCGGCCAAGACCAGCCAACAGCAAGCGCTGCCGAAGTCCGAATAGGGTGGCGACCGGACATTGGCTCGCCTCCCGCAAGACGGCGCCATTGCATCACGTATTGGGTTTCAGCTTCGGTAGCTTTTCGGCGTCGCATTTAGGGAGGGGCATCTCTCCTGTTCCTCCAGCCACCTTGAGCGTAATGCCGACCCACTCACCATGATATTCGCCATCGGGTTCGTCCCAGGCCATGCCACGCACCGAGGCTGGGATCGATTGGTCCAGAGCAGCATTGCCGGACGGCGCGACCACAACAGCGTCGGCAATGTGATGTGGATCGCCAACCCAGCGAATACAGACACCGACTGTTCCGCGCAGCGAAGGACCGACATTTTCTGGCCTGATCGGCTGACCCACGGCGGCTCCGGCCACCAGCAGGACGCCGACTGCCCCGATGCTAGGCGCTAGTCTCATGTTGCTAGCTTCGCACTGCTGGTCAGCGTCTGGGAAGGGTGGCGAGCGGACGTTGGCCTGCCTCCACAAAGCCGACCTCCGTGACGTCGGACGACAGTTCTGACGACCTCCTGTAAGGTCGCTGTAAAACATGACCGCCGTGATTGGCTGGCGCGCTGCCAGGGGATGTCCGATGCAATCGAAGGCTGGTTCGGTCCTCTGTTTCATACTGCTTGGACTCCCGCTGGCAACTTCGGCGAAGCAACCCCCAATCCAATTGAAGTCCGGGTTGTGGCGAGGGGCGGTTCAGACCGTTGAGGGGAAGACCGTAGAGCAAGCCGAAATTTGCCTTGGCAATTCTATAGTCATTCCAGAAGATTTCCTCGGCCGGGATCGCGCCATGGGAGGTCCCTGCAAGGTCCTCGATCGAGACGCGTCTGGAGGTGACGTCAGCCAAACCGCGGAATGTGTTTCGTTCGGCCACAAGCTGCGAACTGAAATGAAGGCGAGGGTGGCGCTGACGCATTGGGAAGGCGTCTTCAAGTCAGAACAAGACGGCAAGCCTATGCCGCCTATCCATCACGACTGGAACTGGACCGGCGCCTGCCGGCCCGGAATGAAGATCGGCCAGTTGGTTCAGCCACGTCGCTGAACCGCGAACGGACATTCCCAACGGCCGTCAGGGGTCGCCAGCGCCTGTAAGCCTGCTTCCCAGAAGCCGACCTCCGTGCCGACAGTTCGGGGTGGTTAGGGGACATTTCACTTTGTGCGTGAAGTGGACATTCACCTCGCTCAGCTAGGACAGGCTCATGTCCCCGGCCGCACCGCCACCCGCCCGTCTATATGTTTTGACAGCGCGCCAATCACGGCGCGCTGTCATCTTTAGACGCGGCCCCGCTAAGCAAACGCTCGTCCTGGCCTGGAACCTCGCCGACGATAGGATCGCCCATGGCCAGTGGTTGAAGGGGCGCATCTACGAGCGCCGCTCCGATCTGTCACCGGACGGCGATCTGCTGGCGTGCTACGTCGCTAACAACCGCCCGCCCCTCTATTCCTGGGTAGCGATCTCTCGCCCGCCCTATCTTACGGCTCTCGCGCTTTGGCCCGGTCAGGGGATGTGGGGCGGCGGACTTTTTGGAGACGACTGGAGGACACTCCGGCTCAACTATCTTTCGCTCAGCCAACCACTGACGCCCACCGACCAAGAGCGTCCAACGAGCTTGAAGGTGTCGTTGATTACCCCTCTGGTCGATGAGGAAGCCCTTGTCTCGCTTCGCTTGGAGCGGGATGGCTGGATCATCAGGACTGAAGGGAAGCGCATCCGGATGAAGCGGGGATCGCCGTTTCAGACGCGGTTCGACCCGCCGGCGATCCGCGACAAGGCCATCGGAGCGGGAGGTTTTAAACTTCGGGTCGCGCTTCATGGGACCGGCGAGACGAATGGATCGCCGTATGTCGAGACCAGCCAAATCCTGGATCACCAGGACCACCTAGTCCTCGATTTGGGCAGGATCGATTGGTCGGACATCGATCACAACGGAGACGTCCTCTACGCAGCCCACGGTTGCCTCTATCGACTTCGCAACCAGGAGATCGGGAGCGAGCCTGGGCGCGCCGCTCCCAGCATGATAGCCGACTTGAACGGGTTGGATTTTGAAAGCGTGGTCGCACCAGAGTGGGCAAGACACTGGCCGTAGACCAGGCCTGTCAGCAGACCTTCCCAACCTCCGCCAAGGGTCGCAAACGGTCAGCCAAATCGCGTCCGCGAATGCCAGGATTCCGAAGCGGTCGAGAGTCCGCCGATGGCGGGCCTCTGCCGTTGGTTGAAGGCCGCCAGAGGTTGGTTAGCAGCCCATGGGCCGGATCGAGGGCGTGCGGCCTCCCGGGTGACGGCTAGCCGCGGTTGGTGCCGTCTTCGCGCTCGGACAGGGCGTTGTGCTCGTCGAGCGCCGAAATCGGCTGCTGCTCATCCGCCGTCAGCACGATCGTCGGAAACGCGTCGTCTTGAGCCGGGCCGGTGGGCTTGCGGACGGGTTCGGGCCCGCCGCGGTTGGTCCCGTCTTCGCGCTCGGACAGGGCATCGCGTTCGCTGATCGCCGAGCTGGGCTGCGCTTCATCGGCCGCGAAGGCCGGTCCGAGAGGCTGGCCGGTCGGCGCTTGGCCGTTGACGTCGGGGGTGTCGGCTTTGGGATCCGCGGTCATGGGGACGTCCTCTGCGCTCCACTGGGCTGGCGAAGAAGACTACCACATCCGCCGGCCCCGAACCCATCTGGCTGGCGCCCGGAAGCGGACCGTCGAACATCTCGCACGGGTCGACGCCGGCCTTCCGACGGCGCCGAAACCCACCAGCCCGAGCTTGACAAATCGCTCGCCATCGTTCATGCTTTGTTCCGAAATGTCCAGCCCGGCCGCCACCCTTTCCGAGATCGATCAGGCCGGCGCGCAACGGCTCGCCGAGCGCCAGGTCGCGCTGCTCGGCCGGCTGGCCGAGGCGGGGCTGGAGATCGCCCTGGCGCTGGAGGCCCAGGCCAGGGGCGGCGAGGCCGTCGTCCAGGGCGACGTGGCCATGGCCTACAACCGCGTGGCCCGCGCGGTCCGCCACACCGTCATGCTGCAGGCCAGGCTGATCGAGGCCCGCGAGGACCAGGACCTACGCCAGGCCGGCCGCAGGTCGGCGGCCAGGGCGGGCGCCGCCGGCCTCCTGCGCGAGCTGATCGAGGACGACTGCGCCGGCGATGTGGAGCGCGCCGAACGGCTCGGGGCCGAGGCCGCCGAGCGCCTGCGGGCGGAAGACTTCGGCGACCTCCTGGCGCGTCCGTTCGCCGAGGCGGTGGCCGCCATCTGCCGGGACCTCGGGCTCTCGCCCGACTGGCTGCGCCTGGCCGAGGACTGTTTCGCCGCCGAGGCGGCGTTCGGCGCCCCTGTGGGCGAGGCCCCGGCGGGACCGGAGCCCGCCGGCCCGATGCGGGTGCTCTGGCTTGACGATGCGGCGCCTGGCCGGGACAGCTCCTGAGCTTTGCCCCCTGTGGCCGGCTGGACCCGCGCCGGCGCCGCGCCCTATATCGCGCCCCATGAGACGTTTCCGCGAGCTCGCCGCCGCCGACCCCGCTCCCCTGGCCGGCTGGCTAGTCGGGGTGCTGGTGCGCGCGCCGGGCGACAAGGATCCCGCGCGCCACTACTGGGCCGTGGCCGTCGCCGACCGGGCCAAGGCCGAGTGGGCCGCCGCCGACCGCGCCATGCTGATCGGCGACATCGCCTCCTCGCCCTGGCGCGGGACCGAGCCGGTCGAGGCGATCAAGGCCCTGACGCCCCACGCCTTCGACTGGAGCGGCCTGAAGGCCGGCGAGGTGCGCGCGCTCGGGACCAAGCAGCCGCGGCGGTGGCTGAGCGCCTAGGTCGGATCGATCGATTTCGACGCCTGCAACGACACCGCCATGTGCAGGATAACCATCGCCCTCCCCCTCGATGGGGGAGGGCTGGGTGGGGGTGGGGGTGGCGGCAGTCGGCTTGCGGATGTGGCGTGGGAGGCTGTGCCGCCTCCATTGCCTTTCCTCGCCCTGCCGCCACCCCCATCCCGGCCTTCCCCCACCGAGGGCGAAGGAGGCGCTTTTCCGGCCGGACGTCGCGCCTGCTCCCTGCCGCGCCCTAGCCCTCATCCTTGCCGTAGTACAGCACGCCGATCTCGATCGGGGCGCGGCCCATGTTGCGCCGGCGGCGGTTGGTGTCGCGGAAGGAATAGACGCAGCCGCAGTATTCCTGCTGGTAGAACTCCTCGCGCTTGGAGATCTCGACCATGCGGTCGGCGCCGCCGCCCTTGCGCCAGTTGTAGTCCCAGTAGGTCAGGCCCTCGTAGGGCGCCGCGGCGCGTTTGCCCGAGGCGTTGATCTGGTTCATGTCCTTCCATCGGCTGATGCCGAGGGACGAGGTCATCACCTTGAAGCCGTGCTCGTGGGCGTAGAGCGCGGTGCGCTCGAAGCGCATGTCGAAGCACATGGTGCAGCGGGCGCCCTTCTCCGGCTCCCACTCCATGCCCTTGGCCCGGGCGAACCAGTTGTCGGTGTCGTAGTCG
>DATJHI010000026.1:0-2921 GCA_035493955.1 Caulobacteraceae bacterium
CGAGCGGGCGCCGGTTTCCTCGTCGCTCTCGAACACGATCAGGCGCAGCTTCACCTTCAGCGGGGCGGCGAAGGTCATGTCGCGCTGGATGCACTCCTCGACGTCGTACTTCGGCTCCTCGAACTCGTAGGAGACGTATTCCAGCACGGCGCGTTCGTTGAAGTCCTTGATCGGGAACACCGACTTGAAGACGGCCTCGATGCCCTCGTCGTTACGCTCGACGGCGCGCACTTCGCGCTGCAGGAACTGCTCATAGGATGAGCGCTGGACTTCGATCAGGTTCGGCATCTGCACCGCTTCGGGGATGCGGCCGAACGACTTGCGGATACGCTTCTTGCCGGTGAACGATTGAGTCATCGTTGCTCCCTCGCGCGCATGGGCGCGGATCAGAAAATGGCGGACAGGCGGAATCCGCCCGTCTCATGGTCCTAGCGCCCACCCTCGGACCGGGACGATCGTCCCGTCGGGCGCCGGAAGCCTGGCGGGGTGGAACACCACGGCCAGGGTCGCCCCTTCGCGATGGTCTGAGGGCGGCTGACCACGCCTCGGGGCTGGGGTGCGGACACGCGTAAACGCGCTCCACCGAATATCTTCGTGAACGGCGGGATGTAGGGGATGAGTCGGGGGTTGACAAGGGGAAAAGCCACAGCCGGAAGGCGAAAATTCGGCGCGGCTCGGCTCTTGACGAACCCATAACCCCGTGGATATGAATTATCCATTCCTCGATGGTTATGGATTGCGCCGCAGGACCACCCGATGACCCAGGCCGACAGCCTGTTCCGCGCTCTCGGCGACCCGACCCGCCGGGCGCTCTACGAGCGCCTCGCCCGCGGCGGCGAGCACACCGTCCACGCCCTCACGGACGGCGCGGGGGTGTCGCAGCCGGCGGTGTCCAAGCACCTGGCGGTGCTGAAGGCCGCGGGCCTGGTGCGCGACCGCCGCGAGGGCCGCGAGACCCACTACAGCGCCGAGCCCAAGGCGCTGGCGCCCCTGGCCGACTGGATGACGCTCTACGGCGCCTTCTGGGAAGGCCGCCTCGACCGAATGGAAGACCTGCTCAGGAGGATGGACCAATGACCCAGACCCGCTCCCCGGAAGCCCGCTCTGCAGAAACCCGCTCCGTCGTGATCGAACGCGACATGCCCCACCCGCCCGAGAAGGTGTGGCGGGCCCTCACCACCCAGCCCCTGATCGAGGACTGGCTGATGGCCAACGATTTCGCGCCCAAGGTCGGCCACCGGTTCCGCCTGAGCACGACACCGGTGGGCGGCTGGAACGGGATCATCGACTGCCAGGTGCTGGCGGTCGAGCCGCCCGAGCGGCTGTCCTACACCTGGGCCAGCATGGGGCTGGAGAGCGTGGTCACCTTCACCGTGACGCCCACCGCCGCCGGCGCGCGCCTGCGCATGGAGCAGTCCGGCTTCCCCGCCGACGCGACCCAGAACCTGCGCGGCGCCGAATACGGCTGGAACAACTTCCTGGGCCGCCTCGAGCAGGTCGTCGAGCGGGCCTGAGGGGGGATCGTCATGAGCCAATGGATCCGCCAGACCCACCGCTGGACCTGCATCGCCTTCGTGGCGGCCGTCCTCAGCTACATGGCCGCCATGACGCGGGGCCAGCCGCCCGCCTGGCTGGGGATCTTCCCCGCCGGCACGCTGATCCTGCTGCTGGCGACGGGGCTCTACATGTTCGCGCTGCCGTACCTGGCGAGGGGGCGCAGGGCGCGCCAGCCCGCCGAATAGAAAACGGGCCCGGAGATCGCTCTCCGGGCCCGCTCATTCAAAGCGTCTGCAGACGCCGCCAGACTACTTGATCTGGACGGTGGCGCCGGCTTCTTCCAGCTTCTTCTTGATGTCTTCCGCTTCCTGCTTGGAGATGTTCTCCTTCACCGGCTGCGGGGCGCCTTCGACGAGGTCCTTGGCTTCCTTCAGGCCGAGGTCCGAACGGACGCCGCGGACTTCCTTGATCACGTTGATCTTCTTGTCGCCGCCAGCCATCAGCATGACGGTGAATTCGGTCTGCTCTTCGACCGGAGCAGCGGCGGCGCCGCCGGCGACCGGGGCGGCGGCCACGGCGACCGGAGCGGCGGCCGAGACGCCCCACTTCTCTTCGAGGAGCTTGGACAGTTCAGCGGCTTCCAGGACGGACAGGGCCGACAGGTCTTCAACGAGCTTTTCGAGCTTGGACATGGTGTTTTCCTTGGATGGGTTGGGTTCGGATTGTGGAGATGACCTTTAGGCCGCGTCCTTGGTCGCGTAGGCGTTGAGCACGCGCGCGAGTTGGGCCGCGGGCGCCTGCAGCACGCCGGCGACCTTGGTGGCCGGGGCCTGGATGAGGCCGATGAGCTGGGCGCGGATCTGGTCCAGGGACGGCAGCGTCGCCAGGGCGGACACAGCCTTCTGATCCAGGACGGTGGTCTGATCCAGAAGGCCGCCGATGACTTTGAACTTGTCATTGTCCTTGGCGTACTGGGTCACGACCTTGGCGGCGGAGACAGGGTCCGGGCCGAAGGCGATGCCGACGGGGCCCTTGAAGAGGGCGTCGCCCGCTTCGCCTGCCACGCCCGCCAGAGCCTTCTGGGCCAGGGTGTTCTTCACCACCTTGAACGAGGCGCCTTCCTGACGAAGGCGGCCCCGCAGATCGGTCATTTCCGCAACCGTGAGACCCATGTAGTGGGTCACGACGACAGCGCCGGAATCGGCGAAGACGCCCTTGAGCGTCTCGATCGACTCCGCTTTTTGAGCGCGGTCCATTGCGGTCTCCGTTACTCGGTTGGGCGGCCGGACGATCCGGCAGCCGAAAGCGGCGCACGCCGCCGCGGTCGCCCGCGAAGGCCCTTGCCGTATTCGCCTGTCCCGAGATGCCAGACCGCACGCCATCCAAGGCGGATGGTGCGTGGGGCTCTGTGCGTCCCGTCTCCC
>DATJHI010000027.1:0-6631 GCA_035493955.1 Caulobacteraceae bacterium
TAGACCAGGAGCGCGAAGCTCGCGGCGTGGGATTCCGGGAAGCCGTACTCGCCGAATCCCTGGATCTGCTGGAAGCAGCGCTCGGCGAAGTCGCGGCTGTAGCCGTTCTTCACCATGCCCTCGATCATCTGCCTCTGGAAGGTACTGATGGTGCCGACGTGGCGGAAGGTCGCCATCGCGCGGCGGAGCTGGTCGGCCTGGGCCGGCGTGAATCCGGCGGCGACGATGGCGATCTTCATCGCCTGTTCCTGGAACAGCGGCACGCCCTGCGTCTTCTCGAGAACGGCGCGCAGCTCCTGCGACGGATACGTGACCTGTTCCTTCCCGTCGCGGCGGCGGAGGTAGGGATGCACCATGTCCCCCTGGATCGGCCCCGGGCGTACGATCGCGACCTCGACCACGAGGTCGTAGAAGGTCTTCGGCTTGAGGCGCGGCAGCATCGACATCTGCGCGCGCGACTCGACCTGGAACACGCCGACCGAATCGGCCCGCGACAGCATCTCGTAGACAGCCGCATCCTCCTGCGGCACCGAGGCCAGGTCGTAGCGCTTGCCCCAGTGCTTCCCGATGAGATCGAGGGCTTTGTGGATGCAGGTCAGCATCCCGAGCGCGAGCACGTCGATCTTGAGCAGGCCGAGCGTGTCGAGGTCGTCCTTGTCCCACTCGATCACGGTGCGGTCCTCCATTGCCGCGTTCTCGATCGGCACCAGCGAGGCGAGAGGCCCGCGGCTGATGACGAAGCCGCCGACGTGCTGCGACAGATGGCGCGGGAAGCCGCGCAACTCCTTGGCGAGTGCCAGCGCCGTCGCCAGCGTCCGGTCCTCGGGATCGAGGCCGGTGCCACGGACGTGATGGTCGCCGAGGCCGTCGTCGCTCGATCCCCACACCGTCCGCGACATGGCGCTGATCGAATCGAGCGACAGTCCCATCGCCTTGCCGACGTCACGGATCGCGCTGCGCGAGCGGTAGGAGATCACGGTGCCGGCCAGCGCCGCGCGCTCGCGCCCGTACTTGTCGTAGATGTACTGGATGACCTCCTCGCGCCGCTCGTGCTCGAAGTCGACGTCGATGTCGGGCGGCTCCTTGCGGTCGCTGGAGACGAAGCGGGCGAAGAGCAGGTCGATCTGCATGGGATCGACCGCGGTCACGCCCAGGCAGTAGCAGACCACGCTGTTGGCGGCCGAGCCGCGCCCCTGGCACAGGATGTTCTGGCTGCGGGCGTAGCGGACGACGTCGTGGACAGTGAGGAAATAGGGGGCGTAGTCCTCGGCGCGGATGAAGGCGAACTCGGTCTCGATCATCCCGCGCACCTTGTCCGGAATCCCGTCCGGATAGCGCCAGCGGGCGCCCTCCCAGGTCAGGTCTTCCAGATGCTGTTGCGGGGTCTTGCCCGGCGGGACCGGCTCGTCCGGATATTCGTAGCGTAATTGGCCGAGGTCGAAACGGCAGCGCGCCGCCAGTCTCTGGGTCTCGGCGATGGCGTCCGGATGGTCGCGGAACAGCCGGGCCATTTCCGCGGGGCTTTTCAGATGCCTTTCGCCGTTGGCTTCCAGCCGCCGGCCCGCCGCGTCCAGGGTGGTGCGCTCGCGGATGCAGCTCATCACGTCCTGCAGCGGGCGCCGGTCGGGAGCGTGGTAGAGCACGTCGTTGGTGGCGAGCAGCTTCGCCCCCGCCGCGGCGGCGCATTCGGCCAGACGGTCCAGGCGGCGCGCGTCGGCCGGGCCATAGGCGACCCGCGCGGCCAGCCAGACCCGGTCGGGGGCGGCGGCGACCAGACGCTGCAGCGCCTCGGCGAAGGCCGCATCCAGCCGCCCGGGCGGAACGAGCGCCAGGCACAGGCCCTCGGCGTGCGCGACCAGGTCGTCCAGCGACAGGGTGCAGTCGCCCTTCTTGCCCCCGGTCCGCGTGCCGCCCAGGGTCAGAAGCCGGGTCAGGCGGGCGTAGCCCTCGCGATCCTCGGGGTAGGCCAGGATATCGGGCGTATCGTCGGCGAAGGCGATGCGGGCGCCGACCACCAGTTTCAGGCCCTGCTCCTTGGCCGCGGCGTGGGCGCGGACCACCCCGGCCAGGGTGTTGCGGTCGGTCACGGCGATGGCGGTGTGGCCCAGCGCCCTGGCCGTCTCCACCAGTTCCTGCGGCCGGGACGCTCCGCGCAGGAAGGAGAAACAGGAAGCGACCGCCAGTTCGGCGTAAGCCGTCATGTCCCCTTCTCCCCTTGCGGGAGAAGGCAGATGCGGGGGCGTCTCATGCGAACAGCCCGTGGATGAACCAGCGGGGCGCCTCGCCCGGCCGGTCGTAGCGGCCTTCGCGGAACACCCAGTAGCGGCGGCCCGTCTCGTCCTCCAACCGGTAATAGTCGCGCGTCCGGGCCAGTTCGGTGGCGCGGCCCCATTCCGGCTCCAGCCGCTCAGGGCCTTCGGCGGCGACGACCAGACGCTGGAGCCGCCGCCACTTGAACCGGTCGGGGGCGCCCTCGGGGACGACCGCCGTCACCTCGATCGGCTGGGGCGCCGCGAACAGGGTGAGGGGACGCAAGGGAACGCCCTCGTCCCTGGCCGGCGGTTCTCCGGTCCAGGCGGCGGGGGCGCAAGGGTCGAACGGCGCGGCGCGGACGCACAGTTCCGGCGTCCGGGTCTCGGGCGCGGGACTGACCCGGCGCACCACCCCCTGCCCCAGCCGGGCCGAGAGACGGTCGACCAGGGCGGCGAAACCGGCCGCGGAGGGTTCGGCCTGCAGCAGGTCCTGGGCCAGGGCCTCCGCGGGCTGGGTGCGGCGCGCCCACAACCGAAGCAGGTCGAAGCCGAAGTCGGCCTCCAGTCCCTCGTTCAAGGCCCCGATCCGTTCGGCGAACAGGGCGGCGATGCGGACAGGGTCGCGCAGGGGCCGGCTGGCCGCCACCTTCAGCCATCGCACCGCCCCGTCCACCCGGTGCAGCTCCAGCACGAACAGGCGCGCGCCCAGGCGTTCGGCCTCCAGCCGCCGGCACAGGTCGGCGGCCAGGCCGGCGGCCAGGCGCAGCACCTGGTCCTCCTCCCCCACCGGCTCGGCCAGGCGGCGTTCGGTGCAGTAGGGTGAGATCTCCAGTTTCAGCACCAGGGGCGCGGCGCGGGTCCCCAGCGCCTCGTCCAGCCGCTGCAGCACCCCCTCGCCCAGCCGCCGGGCCAAGGCCGGGCGGGCCAGGGCCGGGGCGATCTGGCCGACCCGGCGCAGGCCCAGGCCCCGCAGCATGGCCAGGGTCTCCTCCTCCAGCCTCAGCGCCGCCATCGGCAGGGGCGCCAGGATGTCGGCGCGCTCCCCCGGCTCGGCGATGGGGCGCTGCCCATGGCGGGCCAGGGCCCAGGCCAGGCCGGGCGTGTCGGCGATCCCGTAGCGGGCGGAAAAGCCCCGGGCGGCCAGGCGCGAGACCAGGTCGTCCGCCAGGGTCGCCTCGCCCCCGAACAGGGGAGCGGCGCCGGTGACGTTGAGGTCTATCCCGTCGGGGGCGTCGACCGCCAGGGACGGGGTATAGCGGCGGCAGGCCTCGGCCACGCCCTTCAGGGTCGCCAGGTCGGCGTTCGCGTCGGCGTCGGCGGCCAGAAGTTCGGGGACCTGGGCGCGGGCCGAGGCCAGGGTCATGCCTGGAACCAGGCCCATGGCCTCGGCGGCCCGGTCGAGGGCCTGGATCCGAAGCGCGTTAGACTGCCTGACGGTAAGCGCCAGGGGCGAGCCCAGGGTCGGGTTCGCCCGCCGGACCCGGTCGATCGACAGGCGGTCGAGCCACAGGTGCAGATAGCGGCGCGGGGGGGCGGAAAACGCGGTCATCACTGTCCCACTCCAGGGTCCATTCGCCGGTGGGGCCCAGGCGGTTGCGCAGAAGACGAAGCTGAAAGGCCGGACGCCCCAGGCGCCTGCGGGTCCCCCGGCTGAGATGCGGGGCTGCCCGCCAGCGGCTGAGGGCGGCGCTGGTCCCGTCGAGGTCATGGGTGACCAGCAGGCCTAGGGTCCCCGCCCGCCGGGCCGAGAGGTTGAAGCGGCGGGTGACGGAAAGGTCGAGCCGCGGGGCGCGTCCAAGATCGGCCAGGACCGCGGCGACGGCGCCCGAACGCAGGGCCTCGTCCATCACCCGCAGCGCCTCGCCCTCGGTCCTCGCCCGGACGATGGCCAGGCGGTCCGGGTCCAGACCCAGGGCCTGCAGGCCGGGGGCGTAGGCCAGACCGGTTTCCCGCGTCGCCTCGGCCGCCTCGATCAGCAGGGCGCGGGTTGTGGGCCGCTCGGCCAGGGTCCGGGCGACCAGGGCGAGGCCGAAAGCCAGGGCCGCCGTCCCCTCCCCCGCCGCCTGATGGGTTCCTGCTGAGAGGCCCTCGCCGGCGAAGGCGGCGTCGATCGCCCGATGGCCGAAGCCGGCGACGCGGGGGGGCGTATCCTGGAGCTTGGCGCGGAGGAGGCTGGTCTCCTTCCCCCCTTGCGGGAGAAGGTGGGTGCGGAGCACCCGGATGAAGGGTCGCGCCGCTCCACCCGGCCGAGCCCGTTCAAACGAACAGCGGCCAACGTCGCAAGACCCCTCGTCCGTCGGCTCCGCCGACACCTTCTCCCGCAAGGGGAGAAGGAAAGCGCGATGAGTGTTCATTGTTTGTTCACACGCGCGCCGAAGCTCACCGGGACCACCTTGGCCTTGGACAGGGCCGTCTGCCGCCCGCGCTCGGCGCACAGGCCCGCCACCGGACAGCCGCCGCACCGGGTGCGGTGGTCTTGGCACAGCGTCTGGCCCAGACGTTTCAACAGCCAGTGCAGGTCGAAGAAATCATCGGCGGCCCAGTCGGCCGGGACCGCGTCGGTGATGCCGTGGCGCACGGCCTCCGGATCGGCGTTGCGGGAGGCCAGGCCGATGCGGCGGGCGACGCGCCAGACGTGGGTGTCGACCACCATGGCCCGACGTCCGAGGGTGGAGAAGTTGAGCACCGCGGCGGCCACCTTGTCGCCGACCCCCGGCAGCCGGCGCAGCCAGGCCATGGCCTGCTCCACCGGAACGTCGCCCAGGAATTCCAGGGACAGCGAGCCCCGCTCCAGGATTCTGGAAAGCGCCTCCGGCAACCAGCCTGCCTTGATCTCGGCAAAGGTGACCGGGGCGATAACCGCCTGGATCTCGCCCGGCGGCGCCTCGATCAGCCGGTCCCATGGGCGGTAGCGCGCCTTCAGCCGGTGATAGGCCGGCCAGGAAACCTCGTCATAGGTCCGGGCGCTGATCAGCGACTTCACCAGCTGGTCCACCGGCGCCAGCCGCGGCCCGTCCGCGAACGATCCGAACGCCAGCTTCAGCTTCTGGTGCACGGCCAGGACGGGGGGATCTGGGTCGAGGGCCAAGGAGAGCTGCATCGGGAAACCTCCGACACCATTAGAACATATAGAGAACGATTTGTCGAATCACCGGTTCCGTCAGAGGCGATCGAACAGGTCGGGGCCGTCGTCCAGCCGGGCGCCTTCGATCTCCAGCAACCGGCGCTTGGTCGCCACCCCGCCCGGGGCGGAAAAGCCGACCAGCTTGCCGCCCGCCCCCACCACCCGATGGCACGGGACCACGATGGGGACCGGGTTGCGTCCCAGGGCCACGCCGACGGCGCGGGCCATCTGCGGCGCGCCGATGCGCCGGGCCAGTTCGCCATAGGTGACCAGCGCGCCCGGCGGGATCGCCCGGATGGCCCGGTGCACCTTGGCCTCGAAGTCGGGAACGCCGGAGAAGTCCACCGCCACCTCGGAAAGGTCGCGAGGCTCGCCGTCCAGCAGGGCGACGATGGCCTCGATCGCCGCCCGGATCGGCGGCGGCGGGGGCGTCTCGGCCAGGTCGGGATGACGGCGGCGGATGCGGGCGCGGGTGGCCGCCGGACTCGCCTCGGGCAGGAACACCCCGGTCAGGCCCGCCGCGCTCCAGGCCAGGCCGCAAACGCCGAGCGCCGTATCGAACAGGGCGAAGCCGGAGGTGGTCATGAAGACCTATCTGGCGCGGGGGCGACCGTTTCGCCAGCCTGGCGCCAAAACAAAAAGAGACCAAACCTTGCGGTTTGGCCCCTGATCTTTGGGTGCGGGGATAGGATTTGAACCTATGACCTTCAGGTTATGAGCCTGACGAGCTACCGGGCTGCTCCACCCCGCGGCAAAGCTGTAGCAAAAGAGACGTGAAATGGAGGGTTGTGACCTTGAGAACTCGTCTGTCTTGCGGACCTGGCGGCGACCTACTCTCCCGCGCCTTAAGACGAAGTACCATTGGCCCTGGGGGACTTAACGACCGAGTTCGGAATGGGATCGGGTGGGGAACCCCCGGCAAAGCCACCAGGTCGGCAAGATAGACGAGAAGATATTGTCTTGGATTGGCAAATCAGAAGCCACTTCAGCGGCGACTTCGTCGCCGCGCATGGGCTTAACTGAGGTAACGATCAAGCCTATCGAGCGATTAGTACCAGTAAGCTTCACGGGTCGCCCCGCTTCCACACCTGGCCTATCAACGTGGTGGTCTACCACGGCTCTCAGCGAAGCCTTGTTTTGAGGTTAGTTTCCCGCTTAGATGCTTTCAGCGGTTATCTATTCCATACTTAGCTACCCTGCTGCGCGGCTGGCGCCACGACAGGTCCACCAGAGGTATGTCCATCCCGGTCCTCTC
>DATJHI010000028.1:0-47264 GCA_035493955.1 Caulobacteraceae bacterium
CTTCCCGCCATGGCTGAGCCGATAGAGGGGCGGCAACGCTAGATAGAGGCGCCCGGCGCGGATCAGGTCGGGCATAGTGCGGTAGAAGAAGGTGATCAGCAGCGAGGCGATATGGGCGCCGTCGACATCGGCGTCGGTCATGATGATGACCCGCTCATAGCGCAGCTTGTCGGCCGAGAAATCCCGCCCGCTGCCGCCGCCCAGCGCCAGGATCAGGTCCTGGATCTCCTGGTTGGCGCGCATCTTGTCGAGTGAGGCACTGGCGACGTTCAGGATCTTGCCGCGCAGCGGCAGGATCGCCTGGGTATCGCGGTTGCGCGCCTGCTTGGCCGAGCCGCCGGCCGAATCGCCCTCGACGATGAACAGCTCCGCGCCCTCGGACGAGGAGTCCGAGCAGTCGGCCAGCTTGCCGGGCAGGCGCAGCTTGCGGGTGGCCGAGGCCCGGGCGACCTCCTTGTCCTTGCGCCGCTTCAGCCGCTCCTCGGCCCGCTCGACCACGAACTCCAGCAGGGCGGAAGCCGACTTGGGCGCCGCGGTCAGCCAGTGGTCGAAGGGGTCGCGCAGGGCGTTTTCCACCAGGCGCTGGGCGTCCGACGACGACAGCCGCTCCTTGGTCTGGCCCTGGAATTCGGGATTGCGGATGAACACCGAGATCAGGCTGCCGGACTGGGCCACCACGTCCTCGGCGGTGATGATGCCGCCGCGCTTCTCGCCGGTCAGTTCGGCATAGGCCTTGAGGCCCCGGGTGAGGGCGGCGCGAAGGCCCGCCTCGTGCGTGCCGCCCTCCGGGGTCGGCACGGTGTTGCAGTAGGACTGCATGAAGCCGTCGGCCTCGCCGAAGCCGGCGGGGGTCCAGGTGACGGCCCATTCCACCGCCCCGTCGCCATTGCGTTCGACGCGCCCGGAGAAGGCCTGGGGCGTCACCGTCTCGATCCCCTGGGTGCGCTCGGCGAGGTAGTCGGCGAGGCCGTTGGGGAAGTGGAACACCGCCTGCTCGGGCGTGGCGTCGTGGATGCGCTCCTTGGCGCAGGTCCAGCGGATCTCGACGCCGCGGAAGAGATAGGCCTTGGACCGCGACATGCGATGCAGGCGCGCGGGCTTGAAGGCGCAGCCCTCGCCGAAGATTTCCTCGTCGGGCTTGAAGGTGATGGCCGTGCCGCGCTTGCGCGAGGGGCCGAGCTTTTCCAGCGGGCCGGTCGGCTTGCCGCGCGAGAAGCTCTGCTTCCACTCAAAGCCGTTCAGCCAGACACGCACATCCAGCCGTTCCGACAGGGCGTTGACCACCGAGGCGCCGACCCCGTGCAGGCCGCCCGAGGTCTGGTAGGCGCCTTCCTTGAACTTACCGCCCGAGTGCAGGACCGTCATGATCACCTCGAGCGCCGATTTGCCCGGATACTTCGGGTGGGGGTCGATCGGGATGCCGCGGCCGTCGTCGCGCACGGTCAGCGAGCCGTCGGCGTGCAGCGTCACCTCGATCAGTTTGGCGTGACCGGCCACGGCCTCGTCCATGGAGTTGTCCAGCACCTCGGCGAACAGGTGGTGCAGGGCGCGCTCGTCGGTGCCGCCGATGTACATGCCCGGCCGCTTGCGCACCGGCTCCAGGCCCTCGAGCACCTCGATGTCCTTGGCCGAATAGCTGCCGGACGGGGCGGCGGGCGAGGGCTCGGTGGCCTTGACCGGGGCGTGGCCGACGAGGGCCTGGGCCGCGGGCAGGGGGGCGGCCGGCGCCGGGGCGAGGGCGTCGTCGAAGAGGTCGCCGAGGGAGGGCTGGGGTTTGGCTGGAGACATGGGGAAATCTAATGACGATTCTGGCTGGGCCGATATGCGGCGGCGACGGCCTTGGATCAACCACAATGCCGCGACATGGCATCGGATGGACGCGGGACCGCCCGGGCGCTAGCTTCCGCCCCGCCGCCGAGAGCCCCCGTCGCCGGGGCATGTGAGCGAAAGACGCCTTCGATGATCCGCAGACTGGCCGCCGGCGCGGCCCTTTCCGTCCTTCTCCTGAACCCCGTCGTCCTGGCGTCCGTCGCCCGCGCAGCCGATGCGCCCGCCCCGGCCGCCGCCAGCGGCGCGCCCGAGGACGCCACCGTGGCGGTGGATTCCGGCAACGAGGACCAGGCCTTCCTCTACGGCTCGTTCCTGCGGCCCACCAACAAGAACAACTACCCGGCGGTGCTGATCCTGCCGGAGGCCGGGGCGGACCGGAACGGCAACGCCACTGACCAGGAGGTCAAGCCCGACACCTATCGCGAGCTGGCCCAGGCCCTGGCGGACAAGGGCATCGCCTCGGTTCGCATCGACAAGCGCGGGGTGGGGCAGAGCGCCAAGGCCATCGCCCGCGAGGAGGACCTGCGCTTCGAGACCTATGTCGACGACGCGGTGACCTGGATCAAGTTCCTGCAGGCCCAGCCGCACGTGGGCTGCGTGGCGGTCTATGGCCACTCCGAGAGCGCCATGGTGGCGGCCCTGGCGGCCAGGAAGGTCAAGGTCTGCGCCATCATCGAGGCGGCGGGATCCAGCCGTCCGTTCGCCGCGGTGCTGGCCGCCCAGCTCAAGACCGCGTTCCAGGCCAACCGCTTCACCAAGGAAGACTACGACGAGGCGGTCAAGATCCTGGACCAGCTGGCGGCCGGCAAGCCGGTGGCCAGCCCGCCGGCCAAGCTGAACGCCCTGTTCCGTCCGAGCGTGCAGCCCTACCTGATGTCCTGGCTCAACCTGAACCCGGTCGAGGCGCTGAAGACCAACACCCCGGTGCTGATCCTGCAGGGTTCCAGCGATTTCGAGCTGACCTCCGACGACCCGCGCCGCCTGTCGGCCTCGCCCAAGAACGTGCGGGTGGTGATGGTGCCGGGGGCCGACCACGATCTGAAGATCAAGGCCCAGGCCCGCGGCAAGGCGACAGCGGACCAGCCGCGGCTGCTGGCGCCCCAGGTAGCCTCGTCGATCCAGACCTTCCTCGACAGCCTGCGCTGGCCGTAGGGCGGCTCGCGCTCACGCAGCGAAGCGGTAGCGCGACGAGTATTCGCGCTCACGCAGCGAAGCGGTAGCGCGACGCGTATTCGCGCTCACGCAGCGAAGCGGTAGCGCGACGAGCATGAGAAAAGGGCCGGGGATCGCTCCCCGGCCCTTCCCAACGCCCCCTCTAAGCGGCGTACGAATTTATGCTTAGCACTTGTAGTACATGTCGAATTCGACCGGGTGCGGGTGCAGCTGCAGCCGCATCACTTCTTCCATCTTCAGCTCGATGTAGGCGTCGATGAAGTCGTCGTCGAACACGCCGCCGGCCTTCAGGAAGCCGCGATCCTTGTCGAGGCTTTCCAGCGCTTCGCGCAGCGAACCGCACACCTCGGGGATCTTCTTCTGCTCGCGGGGAGGCAGGTCGTAGAGGTTCTTGTCGGCCGGAGCGCCCGGATCGATCTTGTTGATGATGCCGTCGATGCCGGCCATCAGCAGGGCGGTGAAGGTCAGGTAGGGGTTGCCCATCGGGTCGGGGAAACGGCACTCGATGCGCTTGGCCTTCGGGCTGTCCACATGCGGGATGCGGATCGAGGCCGAGCGGTTGCGCGAGGAGTAAGCCAGCTTCACCGGCGCTTCGTAGCCCGGCACCAGGCGCTTGTAGCTGTTGGTGGTCGAGTTGGAGAAGGCGTTGATCGCCTTGGCGTGCTTGATGACCCCGCCGATGTACCACAGGCAGAGGTCGGAGAGCCCCGCGTACTTGTCGCCGGCGAACAGCGGCTTGCCGCCCTTCCAGATCGACTGGTGCACGTGCATCCCGGAGCCGTTGTCGCCGAACATCGGCTTGGCCATGAAGGTGGCGGTCTTGCCGTAGGCGTGGGCCACGTTGTGGATCACGTACTTATAGAGCTGCATCCGGTCGGCCATGGTGATCAGCTCGGCGAACTTCAGGCCGAGCTCGTGCTGGGCCGGCGCCACCTCGTGGTGGTGCTTTTCCGGCATCATGCCGAGCTCGCCCATCACCGCCAGCATCTCGCCGCGCAGGTCCTGGGCGCTGTCGATCGGGTTCACCGGGAAGTAGCCGCCCTTCGGGCCCGGGCGGTGGCCCATGTTGCCTTCCGGATAGTCCTTGTTCGACGACACCGGCAGTTCGGTGGAGTCGTACGAGTAGCCGGTGTTGTGCGGCGCGGTCGACCACTTCACGTCGTCGAAGATGAAGAACTCGGCCTCGGGGCCGAAGTAGACAGTGTCGCCGATGCCGGTCGACTTGACGTAGTTCAGGGCCGCCTTGGCGATCGAGCGCGGGTCGCGGTTGTAGGGCGTGCCGTCGTCCGGGTTCACCACGTCGCAGAACAGGGTCAGGGTGGCCTGCTGGTAGAACGGATCGATCACCGCGGTGTTCAGGTCCGGCCGCAGCTTCATGTCGGACTCGTTGATCGCCTTCCAGCCGGCGATCGACGAACCGTCGAACATGGTGCCGTCGGTCAGGAAGTCGTCGTCGACCAGGTCGATGTCGAAGGTCACGTGCTGCATCTTCCCGCGCATGTCGGTGAAGCGGACGTCGACGTATTTGACTTCCTTTTCCTTGATCTGGTTCAGGATGTCCTTCGCGGTGGTCATGAGATTCCCCTCTTAGATGATGCGGGTTCGGGAGGTTTGATCGGGGTCAGACGGCGATGTGGCCGGATTCCCCGGTGCGAATGCGGATGACGTCGAGGATTTCGGAGACGAAAATCTTGCCGTCGCCGATGCGGCCGGTGCGGGCCGCGGCCTGGATGGCGTCCAGCGCCGGCTGCAGCTGCGCGTCGTCGACCACGACCTCGATCTTGATCTTGGGCAGGAAGTCCACGACGTACTCGGCGCCCCGATAGAGCTCGGTGTGCCCCTTCTGCCGGCCGTAGCCCTTGGCTTCAATGACGGTCATGCCCTGGACGCCCAGCTCCTGCAGGGCCTCCTTCACGTCGTCGAGCTTGAAGGGTTTGATGACGGCTTCAATCTTCTTCATGGACCAACTTTTCGCGCGTCTTTTCACAACTGCTTAGGCGCCAGCCCCGCGCGGCAGGGCCGCCGGGCAGTCAGCACGGCGCGCCGATGGGAACAAGATGCCTTTTTCGGGCAATCGCGCCTGCTTAGCGCCGGATTGGCCGGGCGCCTAGATCATAGGCGCCCGGCGCCCGATTTCTGATCGACCGCCTCCGCTCGACACAAACGGCAATATTTTGGCCGGCAGACCCGGTCTTGCCGGGGTCTCCGACGCCCAGATCGGCCGCTGAGACGCAGCTCGGGCGGCTCCCGCACGCAAAACCGCGGCGAGGCCCGTGGCCGGCGAGTCGCGGGGTGGGACGGGCGGCGCCGCGAAATCGTGCGACATCGCGTCTTGCGGCTTGCGCGCCGCCCAAGCCAAATGCCCGCCCCAGTCGCGTTCGCGGAGCCGCCATGCCGGGCCAGGAAATCTTGACCGTCGACCAGGTGCGCGCCGCCGACCGGGCCGCCATCGCCGCCGGGACGTCCGGATTCGAGCTGATGCTGCGCGCCGGCCGGGCCGTGGCCATGGAGACCGCCGCGCGCTGGACCAAGCGCTCCGTGCTGGTGATGTGCGGCCCCGGCGCCAACGGCGGCGACGGCTATGTGGCGGCCAGGACCTTGCAGGACGCCGGCTGGCCGGTGCGGGTGGCCGGCCTCGTGCAGCCCTCGGCGCTGAAAGGCGACGCGGCCATGGCCGCCGACCAATGGGCCGGGCCGGTGGAGAACCTCGGCGGCAAGGTGTTCGAGGGCGTGGAGCTGATCATCGACGCCCTGTTCGGCGCGGGCCTGGACCGGCCGCTGGAGGCGCGGGTGCAGTCGGTGATCCGGGCGGCCGAGCGCGCCGGCGCCCCGATCGTCTCGGTCGACCTGCCGTCGGGCCTGTCCGGCGACCTGGCGCGGCCGCTGGGCCACGCCCCCCGGGCGGCCCTGACGGTCACCTTCCACCGCAAGAAGCACGCCCACGTGCTGGTCCCGGGCCGCGACCTGTGCGGCGAGATCGTGGTGGCCGACATCGGCCTGCCGCCGCCGCGCGAGGCGGCCCTGCACGAGAACGACCCGTCGCTGTGGGCCGAGAAGCTGAACTGGCCGAACGCCGCCACCCACAAGCATGGCCGCGGCCGCATGATCGTGGTGTCGGGCGAGGCCGCCTCCACCGGGGCCGCCCGCCTGGCCGCCCGCGCGGGCCTGCGCATCGGGGCGGGGCTGGTCACGGTGCTGACGCCGCCGGACGCGGTGGTGATCAACGGCGCGCACCTGGAAGCGGTCATGCTGCGGCCGTTCGAGACCGACCTGGAGCTGGAGGACGCCGCCGCCCAGGTCGACGCGGCGGTGATCGGCCCGGCGGCGGGGGTCAACGAGACCACCGTCTCCAACCTGTTCGCCCTGGCGCGCACCGGGGCCGGCCTGGTGATCGACGCCGACGCCCTGACCGTGTTCCGCGACGATCCCGACGAGCTGTTCCAGGTGCTCGACCGCGACGACGTCCTGACCCCGCACGCCGGCGAGTTCGACCGGGTGTTCAAGGGCCTCCTGGCCGCGTCTCCCGAGCGTGTCACCGCCGCCCGCAAGGCGGCGGCCAAGGCCGGCGCCGTGGTGCTGCTGAAGGGCTCGGACACCGTCATCGCCGCGCCGGACGGGCGGGCGGTGGTCAACGGCAACGGCTCGCCGTGGCTGGCCACGGCCGGCTCGGGCGACGTGCTGGCCGGCTTCGTCGGCGGGCTGATCGCCCAGGGCCTGGAGAGCTTCGACGCCGCCTGCGCCGCCGTGTGGATCCATGCCGAGGCGGCCGCCGCGTTCGGCCCCGGCCTGATCTCGGAAGACCTGCCGGGCCTGGCCCCGCGGGTGCTCAGAGCCCTTTACGAGACCCGTCGGCGGTAGAATAGACGGCCTCGCCCGGGCGGATGAACACCCGGGTGATGCGCGGCTCGGCCTTCTTCAACTCGCCGGTCAGCTCGTCGGCCGCCTTCTCCAGTTCGGGCGCGGTGAGGTCGTCGCGGAAGTCGAGCGTGGCGGCCACCAGGATGTCCTGGGGCCCCAGGTGCATGCTCTGGATCTCGCACACCGCCTGGATGCGGTCGTCGCCGTCGAAGACGCGCCGGATCTCGGCCAGCACCGGCGGCGACGCCGTCTCCCCGGTGAGCAGGCTGCGCGTCTCCTTGGCCAGGAACACGGCCACGGCCACCAGCAGCATCCCGATGGCGATGGAGGCGATGGCGTCGGCGTGGGTCCAGCCCAGCCAGGCCGAGCCGATCACCCCCAGGGTGGCGAACACCAGGCCCAGCACCGCCGCGGCGTTCTCGGCCAGGGTCTCGTAGATGCTGGGGTCCTTGGACTGGCGCATCAGGTCCCAGACGTTGAGCGAGGGCACGATGCGGCGGAGCACCGGCGACCGGCTGTCGCGCGCGGCCTTCAGGCTGACATAGAGCGACAGGGTCTCGATCACCGCCGAGACCGCGATCACGCCGAGGTTGAGCCAGACGTGGGTCACGCGCGCCGGATGGGCGAACTTGTGCAGGCCCTCGTAGATGCCCAGCGCCCCGCCGATGGCGAAGATCATCAGCGCCACCACGAAGGTCCAGAAATAGAGCTCCATGCCGTGGCCGAAGGGATGGTTGTCGTCCGGCGGCTTGCGGCTCTGGCGCAGGCCGAACAGCAGCAGCACCTGGTTCAGGGTGTCGACCAGGGAATGGATCGCCTCGGTGAGCATGGCCGAGGAGCCGCTCAACAGATAGGCGACGAACTTGATCCCGGCGACGGCCAGGTTGCCGACCAGGGCTCCCACCACCGATATGGTCGAACCGTCCGCCATCGTCCGCTAGCGCGCGCCGTCCCGCCGGGTTCCGGGGGCGGAGCATAGGACCGCCGATCCCAACCGGCCGCAAACTTGATGAGGGCGTCGTCGCGAAGGGGGAGGGCCGGCGCCTTATCGCCCCATAAAGATATGCGGGGCATGATCCGCGGCATGCTGCACGTATTTCCCCGCGCGTTTCCGACCTTCCGATGGCCGGCAGCGACCGTGCTGGCGGCGCTTGCCGGCTTCAACCTCTGCCTGATCGTCGCGATCAGGTCCTATTCGCTGCCGCTCGACGACGCCTACATCACCCTGCACAACGCGCGCGTGCTGTGGACCGGCGCCGACCCGAATTACGGCGTCAGCGCTCTGATCGGTGCGACGAGCCCCGTGCACCTGTGGGCCGTGACGCTGCTCTATCCGCTCCTCGCGCAGGGCGCGGCGGTCGCTGTCTCCCTGCTGGGCGCCGCCCTGTATCTGGCGGGCGTCGAACGGCTGGCCCAGCGCCTGGAGTTGCCGCTCGCCCCTACGCTGGTTCTCGTCCTGACGGCGGTCGGATCGGGATCGGCGGTCTACCAGCTGATCAATGGCCTCGAGACCTCCCTGGCCCTGGCGGCGGTGACCTGGGCCATCGTGCTGGCGCTTGGAGCGCCGTCGCGGGCGCTGCCTCTGCTCTGCGGCGCGCTTCCGTTCGTCCGGCCCGAACTCGGGATTCTTTCCGCGGCCCTGCTTGCACGCCAGCTCCATGTCCGCTGGCGGGACAAGGCGCTCGTCGAAGGCGCGGCCGACCTGCTCCTGGCGGGCGCCGGGGCGCTTCCATGGCTGGTCTGGGTGTGGGCCCAGACGGGCTCGCCCCTGCCCAATACGGCGGGGGCCAAGGTCGCGTTCTTCGCCGATGTCCGCCTGCCTGTCCTGGTCAAGGTGATCTCGGTATTGGCGGCGCTGTGTTTCGGCCTGGGGTTCGTGGTGGTCGCGCCGCTGTTCGTCCGGCTGTCCTCCATGGCTCTGGCCATGTGGATCTATGCGCTGGGCTTCATCGCCCTGTTCGCGGCCAACTTCCCGGACGGCCTCTATCACAACAGCAACCGGTACGCCTTCGCGCTCCTGCCCGTCGGCTTGTGGGCCCTGGCCGAACTGTGGCGAACCCGCCGGACCCTGTTCCGGCCGCTGGCGGCGCTGCTGGTGCTCGTTGCCCCGCTTTTCATCGTGAAGGGCGCTTCGGAGGTCCTCCAGGCGCAGGCTGTGCGGGCGGACGCCTTCGCGGCGGCGGGATGGGTAAGCCGGAATGTGCCCCCCGGGCAACCCGTCCTCATCCACGACGCTGGCGTGATCAGCTATGCCAGCGACGCCAAGCTGGTGGACCTGGTGGGCCTGAAGACCCCCTCCGCGATCGCCGAGCACCAGAGGCTGACGCTTCCGAGCATCGGCGCCAGGCGCGCCGATGCGATCGACCAGATCGCCCGGCGCTCAGGGGTGCGCTACGCGATAATTCTGCAGGACAAGTTCTGGGTCGACATCGGTAAGGGCTTGGCCTCGCGCCATTGGCGCCTGGATCTCGTGAGGGCGCCTGGCGCTCCGCGGGGCTATGCGGTCTACAGGCTCACCCCGCCCCCGGGTTGAACGCCGTCATCGTGTTGGGGGCGATCCAGGATCGCCCCGAAGGCGGAGCCGGTTGGTTGGTGCGGGCGAGAGGACTCGAACCTCCACGCCTTGCGGCGCTGGAACCTAAATCCAGCAGGTCCAGCAGTCCACGCCCAATTCCTCTAACACCTTCAACCGCTTACAAAAACCAAGCTTCACCCTAGGATCGGACACACCGTGGACACGTTGGACACATGCCGCAGCCCGAAAGGCGAAAGCCATGGCCACCCACACCCTGTTCGACGGCCGCTTGCAGATTTATCGCCGCACTGACCACGGCCCCTGGCAGGCCGCCGCCCGCGTCGGCGGCCAGCGCTTCCGCCAGACGACCGGCGAAATGGCGCTGGATCGCGCCAAGGACGTGGCCGAGGAGTGGTATCTCGACCTTCGCGGCAAGCTGCGCACCGGCCGGCTTGAGCCGCTGGCGCCGAAGGAGAAGACTTTCGCCGAGGCCGCGGAGGCCTATCTCCGCGAGGTGCGGGTCCTCGCCGCGTCAGTCCGCAGCCCGAGCTACGTCAAGAACCTGGAGATGCGGATGAAGGCGCACGTCCTGCCGTTCTTCAAGGACAAGCCCCTCTCCACGATCAACAAGGGCCTGGTGCAGCGCTACCGCGTCCAGCGCGCGGAGGAGACCGTCGCCAGGACCCTGGCCGACGCCCTTGCCGCCGCAGATCGGAGAGCAGCCAAGCGCCTGGATGACAAGAAGAAGCCACCGAGCCCGGATGAGCGCGCGAGAATCGTTGCGGATTGCCAGCGCGAAAAGGCTGCGGCGAAGGGCACGCCTCCGGCCCGCAGCACCATGCTCCAGGAAATCGTCATCATCCGGCAGGTGCTGAAGCATGCCGAGGGCCTGGGCTGGATTCCCTTCGTCCCCAACCTCTCCACGCCCTACATGACCCAGGGCAAGCGCGGCCGGCGCGCCTGGTTTTCCCACGAGGAATACGACCGTCTCCATAAGGCGACCCGCCGCCGCATCACCGAGGGTAAGCGGCGCGGCTGGCAGGCCCGGTACGAGGATCTGCACGACTTCGTGCTGATCATGGCCAACACCGGCCTGCGCCCAGATGAGGCATGGGGCCTGGAGTTCCGGGACGTCTCGATCGAGGACGACTATGGCACCCGGGACACCATCCTGGTGATCGACGTGCGCGGCAAGACCGGCGTCGGCTACTGCAAGAGCATGCCCAACGCCGTCTACCCGTTCACGCAGCTACGCGGCCGTCGGGAGCAGAAACTCAAGGACGAGGGCAAATCGGCCGAGGAGATCGCCCGCGTGTTGCCGACCATGAAGGTCTTCCCGGACTACAACCGGGACCTCTTCAACACGATCCTTGAAGAGGAGCATCTGAAGTTCGACCGCGATGGCCAGCGCCGAACGGCCTACAGCCTTCGCCACACCTACATCTCGATGCGCCTCATGGAGGGCGCGAACATCCATCAGATCGCCAACAACTGCCGCACCAGCGTGCAGATGATCGAGCAGTTCTACGCTGCCCACATCAAGGACCGCATCGACGCCTCGGCCATCAACGTCATGCGGCCGAAGGCGGCGCGGAAAGCCGCGCGAAGCGCGCCCAAGGAGGAAAGCGCGCCGCAGGCGCACCACTGACCTTGTTGCCGACGGTGCCGCCGATATACACGTCGCCCATTGCGGGCGTGGCGGAATTGGTAGACGCACTTGGTTTAGGTCCAAGCGCCAAAAGCGTGGGGGTTCGAGTCCCTCCGCCCGCACCACTCCCGCGACGCCGAACGGCGGCGCCAGATCGCGCCGAACGGCGCACCAAACGACGAGCCGAACGGCGAGAACCAATGGCACGCTTGGCGCCCGCACGGGCGCGGCCGTCAAACGTCAAACGAACTTGCAGATATCTATGCCTCCGAAGTGTGGCTGGTCAGGCCGCGGGTGCAAATGGACGTCGCCAGGGTCGCCATGCCGCCGGCCATCTGACATGTCCGTTGACGATTCGTGCCGCACCGTCGCAACCTCCCCTGGCCGCTGCCGCCGCATCGGGTCGGTTCTTGATTGGCTTGAACGATGCCTGAAGCAGAATGGAGGCCCGGAAGCTTTACAAAGAACTTCAGTTGGGGGCCTCCCCGAGGTGGCCTCGTTCGTCTCCATGAGACCCTTCGATTGGGCTTCGGCGACGAAATCGAAGACGTCCGCCGAGATGTCTTTCGTCAACGTGTCGCCGATGGCGGCCGCCCCGACTACATCCCGATCAACTTCTTTCTGTTCAACAAGACCGTCCGCGGCGTCGATTACGTGGTCGCAGACGAACTCGTCTTTCAAGCCCTGACTGCCAAGCATTCGCCCCGTTTTGATAAGCTGGCGTTGTTCGCGTTCAATTTCAGCTACGCGGGTCGATGGGCCAGAGCACGGCAGGAGCAGCGACGCCCTGCAATTTGGGCCTATCATTACATCAGAGATCGTGTGGCGGCAGAATTCAAATGGGACATCAGCCAAGTCAACGCGGACGATATCGAGGCGTTTGTTAGTTCAGATCCTCGCTACCGAGCACAAGGTGCTCGTAAGCTTGCCACCAATCTCAACTACCTCTACGAGATCGGCCGGCTACGCGACCTTGCCAGTGGCCGAGTCGACCGATGGTGGGTGGATGCTCTCTTTCTAGCGCTCGATCGCCTCATCGAAGATCGGAGTCTGGAGGGCGCACGGCCATCGGAAGGCCAGTTCGCAAGCCTTCTTTCCCAGTCAGGCTTCGCGGATATTGCCGGGCGTCGTAGTCTGGAGAAGGACCTCGCCACGCGCCATCTCATTCACCTCTATAGGGAGTGCGGGGCGCGCGATCGGTTTTCCCAGGAATACGTAAAGGAACGCACGGAGCTGAAGCTGCCCGATCTTCAGTGGTACATTGCGAACGACACTCGTCCCCAAGGCGCTGTTCATCCAACCAATCCCAACATCCTAAAAAGCATACCTCGTGCTTGCGCGATGCTGGCCACCTATGCCGGCTTCGAGGTCATAGACGCCGAGGAGTTGGAAAGTTTCGACGCTGAGGATTTCATTCGGCGCCACACACAGTTGGCCCTTGAGAAACTTCGAGATCAGCAGGTCCAGCCGACCCTCACCGCCGAGGAGCTGATGAAGATCACCAGGGATCGATGACAACGTTTCTCGACACAAATGTTCTGATTGCACTGCTCAACGATCGCGAGCCGCATCACGTGTGGTCCGTTGAGCAACTGAAGGCCTGCAAGCTAAACGGCCCGGCCTTGATCTCCGACATCGTTTATTGCGAATTTTCCGTCGGCATGGCGACCCAAGCCCACGTCGATGCGGCGGTAGCGAGGTTCGCCTTAGAGCGAATGCCGAGCGACGACGCCGTGCTGTTTCGAGCCGGTGCGGCGTTTAAGCAATACAAGGCGCAGAAGGGTCAAAAGACAAATGTGCTCCCGGACTTTTTAATCGGAGCCATTGCTGAGGTGAGCGGCGCCCCGCTTGTCACCGCCAATCCCAAGGATTTCACGGGATACTTCCCGAATATCCAGATCATTGCGCCCTGACATCTGCCGCCGCGGAGCCGGTCTTGGACCCACACCTGGAAGGCGTTGCCGAGCACATGAAGGGATTGGGCTTGGGCGCCTTGGCGCATGCCAATTGGCACGCCACGACCATGAGCATGGAGAACCAATGGTGGAGCGAACTCTCGGTCCTCCAGGCCGCACACGCAGGTGAGATCCTTATCAAGGCGCGTATTGCCGTTGAGCACCCTCTCTTGATCTTCGATCAAATGCCGAAGGCGTCGCCGGCCGAGGCTCTGAGCCTGACGCATTTGGTTGAAGCCGGTCGAACCTTTCAGTTCGTTGATCTGCCCGACCGCCTATGGGCCACAACAGGCATCCGACTCCCGGACGTAGAGCGCTATCGCCGCTTTGGGCGGCTCCGAAACGCAATTCAGCACTTCACAGTCCCGCCGACGGTAGACGTCGGAGAGGAGGCTCTACGCTTTATCTATGAAGTCATCGACCCATTCATCAATGAATGCTGGGGGCTCTTCGCGATCGACATCACTGAAGAATATGACTCCCTGATGTATGCCATGGAGGTGCTTATTCATCGGGAGATCCCGTTCTTGGTGTCCAAGGACGCCCTTGAGGACTTCTCGGACGTGAGGATCACATGGACCGAAATATCGGCACCCTATCTGATCGAACTTCACCGGCGCCTTGAGGCAGCGCGTGGTGCCTTTGGGGGTCCAGACACGTATGCTGAGTTGACGCGAATCGTGCTTGCATGCAAACAATGACGGCATGGTTGCCGCCAAGCATGCAACGCGACGTGTTCAGCCCGCTGCGCTGGACCTTGACGCGAAAGAGCCTTTGCAGATCCGCATTCCGGTCCGGGTGAAGCGGGCCTTCAAAGCGCATGCAGCTCTGCGCGGCTTAGAGCCGAATGAGCTTTTCGTCGAAGTGTGGGGCCAATATGAAAGCACGATCGCCGGTCGCTCCGATGAAGGGTGACTCCGTAGCGGGCCAGGTCGCGTCTGATGCGGCTGCCGAATTCCGCTCGGACATTGGCGCGAAGCGTTTCGCTACGGTGCTTGCAGATCCGCCGTGGCAGTTCATCAATCGGACCGGAAAGGTCGCGCCCGAACACCGCCGGCTAAACCGCTACGGGACAATGTCGCTCAGGGAAATCTGCGCGCTCCCGGTCGCCGAGGTCCTACAGCCGACCGCCCACCTTTACCTTTGGGTTCCAAACGCGCTCCTCCCCGATGGCCTTGAAGTCATGAAGGCATGGGGCTTCGAGTACAAAGCGAACATCGTCTGGCACAAACTCCGGAAGGACGGCGGCTCCGACGGCCGGGGGGTCGGGTTCTATTTTCGGAACGTCACAGAGATTTTGCTCTTCGGTGTGCGCGGCAAGAATGCTCGAACGCTCGACCCAGGACGCACACAGGTCAATTACATCGGCACGCGCAAGCGTGAACACAGCCGTAAGCCCGACGAACAATACCCGCTCATTGAGGCTTGCAGCCCGGGACCTCGGTTGGAGATGTTCTCTCGGGGTGTTCGCAAAGGCTGGACGGTTTGGGGCAATCAAGCCGACGACAATTATGAGCCCACCTGGGACACCTACGCGTACAATAGCCGCCTAAAGGTCGCCGCTGGGGGCTAGGCGACCGCGGCGTCGTCCCCTTCTGCAATGGCCTGCACATCCAGTGCCTCGCCAAATGTCACGATAGAGCTTGGCAGCCCGATCAGCAGCAACGGGCACGGATTGCCGACACCCCGGTGGACGCGATCCTCCAGCTTTCGCCAATGGGTAGTCGCCGCTCCATATTTGTCCTGGACAAAGCTCTGCGACCAAGCATCGGCAAACGCGGCGGAGCCGGATCGCATGCGCCGCGCGACGTCAGCCTGCTGACGTGGTGTCGGATTGAGACCTAGCGCTCTCAGATCATCGGTCGCGAGCAGATTGCGCTCTACAGCGAACCGCCGGACTGAGGACACAAGCTCGTTTTGGAGTGACTCGCCGCGGGTGATGATTACGCCAACGCTTATTGCCCCTTCGGCGTGCAATCGTTTGAAATTCTCAAGATCGCGATCAAAGAACGGATCCTTGTTGTTCCACTCGATTTCCAGCGCGATCACGCCGCGCTCGAATTCCCGGACGTGATCGACTTCGTGGGAGATCGACTCGCGCGCGATGCCATTAATGCGCTTCTCGATCGTAAAGTTGACCTTTCGCCAGCCCAACTCGGCAAGCGCCCGCCGCAGCCGCTGCGTGCCCTTGGCTTCGCCTCCACCCGATCCGACAATCTCTTCGACCGGAATGGACATCGCCAACAGCGCATCGCCCAACCCCGCTAGGGCGTCTGGAAAATCGACGCCCAGGATCGCCTTGGCGTGGCTATGGAATTCCACCTGGAATCCACGCTGTTGTAGAGCTTCGAACATGCGCCGCACGTTAGCCGCGACGAGCGGCCGAATCCAACTGCAGCTGGACGTTGATTTTTTGCCTGCCACACCGGATGCTCACGGCGACGGTTGCAGGTCCGCTTCACCTTCCCGTCCAACGCCATGGGGGGATGATGGCAGACGGTATTCCAGGGGGTTCTGCGCAGTCCGTCCCTGTCCTACGGTTTAAACAATGGCTGGACATTTGGGACGCTTACAACTTCGACAGCGGCGCCCACGGGCGCAAGCCCGAGCCCTACATCTATTTGTTTTCAATGAGCGCCGCTCAGCTGCGAACCCTGTGCGACGTCTATCGCCGTGAGCGTACTGTCGACGGCGCTGAAGGCATTCAGCGCCGGCGCGACGAGAGTCGCACTGGCAAGATTCTCCGCTACGTGCGCTACGGCTATCCCTATGGCGACCTTAAGCCCGCGCAGCAGACGCCCGACAAAGAACGGCTTCGCAAGCCTGGCTGGCTGCCGACGGCGATTGTCGTCAATATTCTGGTCGAGGGCGACAGGCGGCGGGGTCGGCAAGTCGACCCGGCGCACCTAGTTGGTGTTAGAAGCACCGAGGGCAATTGGGCGCTCGTGCTGCCAGCCGAAACCCCATCGAGGGGGGCGTTGGCCCCTTTGGAGGTCATCGACGGCCAACATCGGCTGTGGGCGTTCGATGACAACGATGATGGCTATCGCATCCCCGATGACTTCGAACTTCCTGTCGTGGCGTATCACGGCCTCGATGTTGCCTGGCAGGCCTACCTCTTTTGGTCGATCAACGTTTCGCCGAAGAAAATCAACCCGAGCCACGCCTTTGATCTCTACCCCCTTCTGCGAACGCAGGACTGGCTAGAGTCGGCCGGCGAACTGAACGTCTATCGTGAGGCGCGCGCCCAAGAACTCACGGAGATCCTCTATACGCACCCTGCCAGTCCTTGGAAGGACCGCATCAACATGCTGGGTCAGCCCGATGGCCCGCCGGTGCGGCAGGTGGCTTGGGTCCGCGGCCTCATCGCAACCTTTCTGTCTACGGGGCGTGGTCTGGGCGCTCCAGGGCTATTCCAAACCAACCTGGTTGAAACCGGGGAACCTTTGGAATGGACTCGGCCCCAACAGGCGGCTTTCCTGATTCAGTTGTGGCGCGACGTGTGGGACGCCGTCGCAGCTCAATCCAAACGTCACCATTGGACCCGCGCCTTTGGGGATCCCGAGCGCGCTCTAACCTCCAAAACCTCCCTGTTGAACCAGGACATGGGCGTCCGCGCCGTGCTCGGCGCCTACAATGACATCTTCTATTTGAAGGCGGAGGAGTGGCGGCTGAACGACTGGCGCGATCCCGATGCGGGAGCCGACCGCGGGCTCGAGAGTGAGGTTACCACTGCGCTCACCACCATCGCGACGGCGCGTTTCCGGCCCCAGATGGTCGAGGTTGCCCAAGGTATCGCCGCTTTCGATTGGCGATCGCTTGAAGGTCCCGGAGTACGCGACGACGAGAATCTGACCCTTCAAAAGCGCTCTTACCGCGGCAGCGGCGGCTACACCGTCCTAAAGGCCGATGTCCTTCAGTGCATTGGTGAGGATGACAATCCCACCAACTACGGGGCCAGCGCCGCGCGGTCCGTCCGCGGCCGTCAGAGCTGAAATCGCATGCCGCTCGACGCCGCAATTCTCGCACAAGCTGACCGCGGGCCGATCCTCAACGTGCTCAGCACGGTTGGTGGAAAGCCAGCCGCAGACTGGCTTACGGCGGGCCATTTGGCCGCCGATGGTCAGTTACCCAGAACCTGGAAAAAGGTTGCCGACGCAGGACTGGTAGATGCGCACTTTGTTGAAGTGTGCGCGATCGCTGGCCCCAACCACTGCATCGACGGCTGGAGCTATGCGGCGCGTGCTCTTTCCGCGATCCTCGCAGGAGATTTCCACGCCGCCCGCCATTTGGCCTACTACGCACAACTTCGCGCCGGTCTGAGCATTCTCGCCGGACTGGGAATTGGCATCTTCAACAAGATCAACTTCATCATCGATGCCAGCGGGGCGATGAAGCGTCTCGACACCGGAAAACAGGGAGTCGGCACCCACACAATCGTCTGGCAAGCCCTAGAAGCTTGGGCCGGAGATCCGAGTACCGCGGTCGCGTTCGTCGATCTGATGCGCATCAAAGGAACCACGTTGCGGGAGGCGCTAGATTCGATTTGGCCCAGTTTTTCGCCCACGACCGTAGCTGGCGCTCTCATCGAAGGATGGGGGCTAGATCTCAAGCGGGGCGAGCGCGAGCACGTCTATCGGAACATCTCCAGCTACGCCCCCCAAGGGCTTAATCCGCTGGCGCAATCCGCCGTCGACGTGGTGCAGTTCGTTGAGGAAGCTTGGAGG
Organism: Caulobacteraceae bacterium; assembly: GCA_035493955.1. GTDB lineage: Bacteria > Pseudomonadota > Alphaproteobacteria > Caulobacterales > Caulobacteraceae > NCED01. Next base: position 17,707 of record DATJHI010000028.1, read on the forward strand.
CTATTCGAGCCGCATGGCGGCGCGGGCTTCGACGAGCTTGATCGGCACTTGCTCCGTAGCATGCTCCACAAGCTTAGGAGCATCGTCGAGGATGAAGCTCAGCCCATTGAGGAAGGGTCGATCGGTACTCGCTACGAGTACCTCCCTCCAGCTATCCAATCGTTGGCCAGCCTAGAATTCTTACGAGACACCAGCGTGGCCGGTGAGCCCAACCTGCTTCGGTTGGCTCGCAGCACGGCCGATCCAGCCATGCCGCTAGAGATGATGGCCCGCGCCCTGCTGCTCCTTCGAACGGCGACAGCGTTTACACACTCGAACTTCGCCGACGCCGGGATCGACAGTGCCCAGGGTCAATTGAACGCCTGGTTACATGAAATGGCGGTTCAGCGCGGCTTCTGGCCACCAGGAACTCCAACCGCGCCGGCTGATCTATGGGACGATGTTGAACTCGCTTTGATTGATTTTGCCGATGCCGCCGCACCGCCGCCAGCTTGCTTTCACGACTGGCTCGGAAAGCCGGAAAAGGGCTTGCCCGTCCTGGCGCAGGCCGAGCGGATCACGCTTTGGAGTCTGACCGCCTAGTTGAGTTCGGTCGGAGCCCGCAAAGACATCCGGCGTGAGGCGGCGCGAAGGCCCGCCGTCGCCAAGTTCATTGAGCTGGCTAAGTAATCGAGGTCGGCGCAACCAGCCCCGTGAACTCCGCGTCGGAATAATACCGCACCTTCCACGCCCACATTGGCGGCAAGCCCGGCTGGAGCAGGATTTCGAGAGACTGATCCAGCCGCATGACCTCGTCTGGGGTGATTAGGTCGCGGCGCGCGAGGTGCGCGGTGGTCGACGTGCTGTGGGTGCTGAAGAACTGGTTCGGCGCTCGCGAGACGCTCGCGCCGGAGGTCTCATAGGCGACGGTCGTGGCGCCGATTGAGCGCGACACCCAGTTCGCCGTCTCGATGTCGGCGACGTTGAAGACCTGAACCATGCCGGCATTAGAGAGGAAGGTCCCGGCGCGCTCGCCATAGGTGCTCCAGAGCTGATGCATGTCCTGGAGGATCGGCCAGAGCTGCACGCCGTACCCGGCCATGTATCCGAAGGCCAGTTCGACGGGTTCGAGGCGGCCGAGCGCGGCGAACTCGTCAAGCAGGAAGAGCACCGGGGCGCCGCCGTTTCCCGGCGTGCGAGCGATGTCCTGGAGCGCCTGGACGACCAACAGGCGGAGCCAGCGCGCATGCGTCTCCAGCCGCTCCGGCGGCAACACCAGGAAGACCGTGGACCGGCCGGACTTCAGCTCGCCGAACCGGAAGTTCGAGCGCGCCAGGCCGCGGGTGATCCGGACGCTGTCGAGGAAGTGCGTGTGGCGCTGCGCTGACGACAGGACGCCCGAGGCTTCGCGGTCGCTCTTGCCGAGATGCCGGTTGGCCGCACGCCGCACCAGGCCGTCCGCGGCGAGGCTGGCCTGCATCTCGGTGAGTGTCGCCGCCAGCTCTTCCGGGCTCGCGGTGAGGAGGTTTCGGACCTCGCCGAGCGTGCGCTGCTCGGGATCGCGGTTGCAGACGACGTGCAGGATGAGGCCGGCGATCAGCGCCTTGGCCTCTTCGTTCCAGTGCGCCTCGCCGACATGCGCCGGCGGATCGTAAACCAGGGCGTCGGCGAGAAGCGCCGCATCCTCGGCGAGGTCCGGGCTGTTGGCGTTCAGCAGATCGAGCGGATTGTAGGCGGCGGTCAGCTCGCCGGTTATCTCGAAAGGATCGAGCACATGCACGCGACCGAACCGCGCCCGGGCGCGCGCGGCGACGCGGGCGTTCTCGCCCTTGGGATCGACGCAGACAATCGAGCGGTTTGCCTTGAGGAGATTCGGGATGATGGCGCCGACGCCCTTGCCTGAGCGCGTGGGCGCGATGGTCATCAGATGGCCGGGGCCGTCATAGCGGAGGAGCTGGCCACCGCGCTTGGGCTCGCGGCCGACGATCAGTCCTTCCGCACGGCCGAGCGCCGCGCGGACCTGCCGATCGGTGGCCCAGCGCGCGGAGCCATGCACGTCGGATTGAGCGGATGATCGCTTTCGGCTCCACGCGGTCCACCCCCCGAAGGCGCCCGCGCCGCCGATGAGGAGGATGAGTAGGGTCTGACCCAGGTGGTTGCGCCACGTCGGGATCGCGATTTCCACGATGAGGTCGGCGATCGTGTTGCCGATGAGGAAGCCGACGATGAGGTAGACCGCGAGCGAGACGTATCTCATGGCGGCCCGTGAGCCGCATCGGATGCGTCCGCCTGGAAGGCGCGCCGCCCGCGCCGGCGCCAGAGGTCGGGCAGTCGTCCGTCCTGGTCGGCCTGGAGCTGATAGGCCAGTTCCAGAAGGCCGCCGTAGAGCGCGGCGCGATCACCCTTCAGCAGGTCGACCAGCCCGGCCTTCTGCACCAGGCCGCCGAGTTCGATGAGCTGCCGCGTGCGGGCGCGACGCTCCACCGCCCATTCGCGTTCGTCCTGGCGCGCGTGGGCCGCCTCAGCCCGGCGCATGAGCGCCGCCGTCCGCTCCAGGCCGCGCGCCGTTCGATGCAGATGCTCCAGCAGCCTTTCCCGACCGGCCTTGAAAGAAGGCGCTCCCGCGCTTGCGCCAGGCCTCCCGCTGCGCCGCGTCCTTCGTCTCCACCGCGGCCAGCAGCACGCCGGCCAGGGTGTCGGGGTCGAGCTGGTCGGCGCCGGTGGCCGCGACCAGTTCGCCGTGCTGGCTGACCTTGCGCGCCTTCAGGCCCTTGGCCTTCTCCTGGAGGGCCTTCAGTTCGGCGTCGATGTCTCGGGGTTTGCGCATGGGGCCGCTCCGTCGTTGCGTTGCGCCCCCACCTTCAAGATACTTCAGCAGCCGCAAGTTGTGAACTGCGCGCGAAATTCGGCAAAACACCCGTCACGAGCGAAACGAAAGTCGTGAGTGCGCGCTTATACGTCGCTGCGCGACGTGTGCGGCCCTGTCGGGGAAGGACGGCCGCCGTGGCCATCTACCACTTCAGCGCCAAGGTCATCAGCCGGGCCAACGGCTCCAGCGCCGTGGCGGCGGCGGCCTATCGTGCGGCCAGCCGCCTGCACGACCAGCGGCTCGGACGCGACCACGACTTCACCAACAAGGCCGGCGTCATCCACTCCGAAGTGATGGCGCCGGAAGGCGCGCCCGAGCGCTGGCAGGACCGCGAGACGCTGTGGAACGAGGTCGAAGGCGTCGAGAAGCGCAAGGACGCCCAGCTCGCCCGCGAAGTGGAATTCGCCATCCCCAGAGAGCTGGATCAGGCGCAGGGCGTCGCCCTGGCCCGGGACTTCGTGCAGCGCGAATTCGTGGCCCGCGGCATGGTCGCCGACCTCAACGTGCATTGGGACGTGGGCGCGGACGGCGAACCCAAGCCCCACGCCCACGTCATGCTGTCGATGCGCGAGGCCGGTCCCGAAGGCTTCGGCGCCAAGGTCCGTGATTGGAACCGCACGGAGCTGTTGACCGATTGGCGCGCCGCCTGGGCGGATCACGTCAACGAACGCCTTGCCGAACTCGACATCGACGCCACGGTCGATCACCGCAGCTTCAAGGACCAGGGCATCGGCCTTGAACCCCAGGACAAGATCGGCCCCGCCGCGTCAGGCCGATCAGAACGCGGCGAGACCGCCGAACGCTTGGCAGAGCATCACGAGATCGCCCGGCGGAACGGCGAGCTGATCACGGCCCATCCGTCCGTGGCGCTCGACGCCATCACTCGCCAGCAGAGCACCTTCACCGACCGCGACCTCATGCGCTTCGCCCATCGCCACACCGACGATGCCGACCAGTTCCGCCGCGCGATGAGCGCGATGCGGGCCTCGCCGGAGCTGGTCGCGCTCGGGCGCGACGCCCGCGGCGAGGAACGGTTCAGCACGCGCGACATGATCGCAACCGAGAAGCGGCTGGAGCGCACGGCCGACCGGCTCGCCGAGCGGCGCGGCCACGGCATCGGGCGGGACGCACGCGAGCAAGCGATCGACCGCGCGGCGAAGTCAGGCCTCGCGCTGGGCGAGGAGCAGCGCTCGGCCCTTCGCCATGTGACCGGCCGTACGGACCTGGCGATGGTGGTGGGCTACGCGGGGTCGGGCAAGAGCGCGATGCTCGGCGTCGCACGCGAGGCGTGGGAAGCGGAGGGCTACCAGGTCCGCGGCGCAGCGCTCTCCGGCATTGCGGCGGAGAGCCTGGAGGGCGGCTCCGGCATCGCCTCGCGCACCATCGCCAGCCTGGAGCACGCCTGGAGCCAGGGACGCGAGCAACTCACGAGGCGCGACGTCCTGGTGATCGACGAGGCCGGCATGATCGGCTCGCGCCAGATGGACCGGGTGCTGGCGGCGGCCGAGCGCGCCCAAGCCAAGGTGGTGCTGGTGGGCGACGCCGAGCAGCTCCAGGCGATCGAGGCCGGGGCGGCGTTCCGGGCGCTGACCGAGCGCCATGGCGCGGCCGAGATCACCGAAATCCGCCGCCAGCTCCAGGACTGGCAACGGCAGGCCACGCGCGAGCTGGCCACCGGCCGCACGGGCGCCGCGCTCGACCGCTACGAAGCGGCCGGCATGGTCCACGCCCATGCGACGCGGACCGAGGCGCAGACGGCCTTAGTGGACGGCTGGGATGAGGCGCGGCGGGAGCAGCCGGGCCGGAGCCAGATCATGCTCGCGCACACGCGGGCGGACGTGGCCGAGCTGAACCAGCTCGCGCGGGTTCGAATGCGTGAGGCCGGCGATCTCGGTGCCGACCAGACCATCCAGACCGAGCGCGGCGAGCGGGCGTTCGCGACTGGCGACCGGCTGCTCTTCCTGCGCAACGAACGCTCGCTCGGCGTGAAGAACGGGACCCTAGGGACCGTGGAAGACATCAAAGGCTCCAGCCTCACGGTACGCCTGGACGGCTCGGATCGCCGCGTGGCGTTTGACCTGAAGGACTACGCCCACGTCGACCATGGCTACGCGTCCACCATCCATAAGAGCCAGGGCGTCACCGTCGACCGGGCGCATGTGCTGGCCACCGGCGGCCTGGATCGTCACGCAACTTACGTGGCCGCGAGCCGCCACCGCGACGCGCTCGCGATCCACTATGCCGCCGAGGACTTCCCGGATCGCCGGCAACTCGTGCAGACGCTCGGCCGCGAACGGGCCAAGGACACGACCCTGGACTACGGCGAGGTATTCGCGGAGCGGCGCGCGATCCAGCGCGAGATCCTCAAGGCGCAGGGCGAGCCTAGGCGCGGCATGTTCGCGGACTTCACGCCGCGTGCGCGACCGGAGCGCCAGCCGGAAAAGGGCCATGACCGGGCGGCAACCCCGGCCATGCGGCGCGAACTTGCCGACGGCGTGGAGGGCTATACGCGCGCCTTCGCAGACGTGCAGCAGATGCGCGCTCGCGACTTGCCTGTCCTTCCCCATCAGGAGCGGGCGTTGAAGCAGGCCGCGGACGCGCTTGAGCGAACCAGCCGATCGGCCGCGAGGGACCTCAGGAGCGCGCTCGAGCGCCGTCCTAGCCTCGCCAGCGGCATCGATCGGCCGGGCGGGCTGGGGGCGACGTTCAAGGCGATGACGCGAGAGGCCCAGGTCCGCGCCGATCCGCAGCTTCGGGCCGAGCGGTTCGTGGCCGACTGGACGGCGCTCGGCGCCCGTCGCGCGGCGCTTGAGGGCTTCGAGAACCGGCCGGCGCGACAGGCCGTCGAGCGCCGAATGCAGGCAATGGCGACTGGCCTCGGCCGTGATGCCGAGCTGATGGCGGCGCTCGGCGAGCGGCGCCAACAACTCGGGCTCGGCGTCGCGCGCGGCCAGGACATCGGCCGTGAGCTGGCGCGGGCAATCGACCGGTCGCGAGGCCTTTCCAGGTAGGAGCCGCCATGGGGGATCAGCAGGAACCACAGGACGCCGCAGAGGCCTTCGAACAGCTCCGGCGCGAGGTGGCGGAACTCGGGGTCCAGATCGAGCGCCTGCCGACGCGGATGCGCGGCAAGGCGCCGGACTACAGCGAGACGTTCGCCGCGATCATTGGCGGCCTAAGGAAGATCGACACCCATCCGGCCATGCAGCTCACGCCGGAGCGCTTCAACAGCCAGGCCAAGGAGGCGGCGGAGGCGCTGCGCCGAGTGATCGAGCCGGACCTTCGCCATGCCGTGGCGGCGGTGGACCACGCGTCGCGCGACGTCGCGCGGTTCGCCGGTGAGCTGCGGTCCCGCGAGGCCCAGCGCAATGCGGTCGTGTACGCGGGCGCCGGCGGCCTTATCGCAGGCATGGTGCTCTGGGCGGTTCTAGCCGGGCCGCTTGCGCGCCTGCTTCCGCAGAGCTGGCAGATCCCGGAGAAGATGGCCGCGGCCACGCTCCATCTGGACCGGTGGGCGGCCGGCTCGCGCCTGATGCAGTCGGCCGATCCAGGCTCATGGAAGACGGTGGTCGCGGGCGCGCAGCTCTGGCGAGAGAATCGGTCAGCGCTGGAGGACTGCGCCAAGGTCGCCGTGAAATTGCAGCGGCCCCAGCCATGCAAGGTGGTTGTTGGCGGCACGGACACTTCGACGCCTTGAGGGGCGATCCAGGCGGGAGACCGCTCTTACGAGCGATTGAGCGGCACAATCTTGGGGTCGCCGATTGGCGGCGGAGGCGGTGAAAGAGGCCGACCAGTTATAAGCTCGAACATGGGAGCTCGGAGCGCCAGACTGTCGGCGAGATTGCGCATCCCACCAGGGCGGCCGGCGTCAAGCGCCCTAAGCGCTGCATCCAGGAGTTCAGGGTCTTCGAGCGGCAACTGATCGTCGTAACGCTCAGCTTTCGCTTGGCCCGTCTTCACGAGCTGGATGTTTGCGGTGCGATACTGAGCGGCGTCGATCATGCCGAGGTCGAAGGCGCGGCGGATGATCGCGCGGACCGCCACTTTCCAGCGAAGTTTCATTTTGAAGAGTTCGGCCCAATTCATTGATCGGCCGCGCGGAAATTCCCGGATGAAGGCGGCACGAGGCAGCAGGAACGCGCTCGCGAAGCGATGAGCTTGATCTTCCGTGGTTTTGTCCCCTGTCTCTACTCCTCGGTGCATCACGAGATGGCCGCACTCATGAGCCAGATCGAACCGTTGCCGACAGAGGCTGGCTTTAGCGTCACTGCGGACGATGATCGGCCTCGGGCGATCCATAGAGAGGGCGTCGACCCGCTCGGATAGGCCGTTGAAATAGGTCACGATCGCGCCGGCGTTCTCGACGACCCGCATCATGCTCGTAATCGGGCCGTCTGCGCCGAGGCCCCAGTGTTGCCGCGCTTTATTGGCCGCCACTTCCGCGTCTTCCAAGTCGCGGACCGGAATGTCAGGGAAATTGACCTTCGGTAGGCTTAGTTCGCGCTCCAAGGCATATGCGAACCGATCGAGCATGGTTCCCCGTGCCAGGACCTGACTGGTCACTGAGGCCGGTGTCGTCTGCTGCTTGCGGAAATGACACTGTTCGGGACGAACCCCATTCGCCTCGATGCTGTGAAGGAAGGCCGCCTGCACTCCGAGAACGTCGGCCAGCGCTTCAACAAGTTCACCCGTCGGATTGCGGGAACCCGTTTCAAGTTGATGGATGTACTGACGAGTGGCTCCCACCGCCGAGGCGACCTGCTCCAGCGAGAGGCCGTTGACGAGCCGGGCCAGCCGAAGCTGGTCGCCGACGAAGTTCGATTCACCGTGCGCCATTAGAAGCTGGCCCGCCAACCCGCCGGGCTCCCCAACATATTCGTTCTGACCGATCAGCCCGTCTGGGCTTCGTCCGCATCCGCGCCGGGGATTTGCACACTGGGCGCGGGGAGTTCAACGCCCTCGGCGGGCGGTGCGACCGGGAAGATCGAAACCGTGGCGCCTTCCAGGGGCACAGGCCAGTTGAGGACGGCGCTTTCGCCGAGAAGCCCCACGAACCGCATCACCGCGACCGTTCCATCCACGTCCGTTTCCACAGCGAACCGGAAGGCGAGGTCCTGGCGCTCGTCCCCAGGGAAGACGAGAGCGAGTTGCTCAAGTTCGGGAAAGGTCTGGCGGAGAGTCCGGGTCGTCGGCTCCTCGGCGAGACCACGATAGAAGCGCACAGGCACCCCGCCCACGCTGAAGATCAGGTGCTTGGAGGGATCGACGATCTCCAGCCACTCGAAGCCCTCGGTCCCAGCAGCAGAGATGATCTGGTAGCGCGCGGCCTGGAACGCACGGCAACCCAGGACCCAACCATCGTCGCCGATCTCGGGGTTTTGCCACATCACCGCGTCGTTGCGCCCGCGCGTGATCAGGTGGCCGATGGCCACCAGGCGTTCGCGAGTGAGGTCCGGGTGGATTTCCCAAGGCAGGTCGGGGAACATCGCGCGCTATCTCCGTGGATGAGACGGAACATCGGGCAAAATGCTGATTCCGTCAACTGCACGACGATTTGTCAGCTGTGGATCGTTTTGTCAGCTAGCGCTGGCGTGAGGGTGCCGGCGCGGAAAGTTCGGACAAGGCAGCGAGCGAAGGCGCTTCAATCACTGGCGGTAAAGCATCTCCCGCTAAGCCGGCGAGCCCGGTGAGATGTTGAGGATCCTCCGCGCGTTCTCCGCAGGGATCCAACCGCGTGATGGATGGAGTGGTGGACCTAGGCGCTAGGCTTGAGTCTCACGCCCGGTCCATCGTCGCCATCCAGGAACACCACGCCAGCCGTTTCTAGCGCTCGACGCACCGCATCGACGTTGGCGGCAGAACTGCGGCCCGGCCCCTGTCGGCCCTCCATTCTGACGATAGTAGGAAGTGAGATGCCAGACGCCTTCGCGAGCGCAGGCTGGCTCCACCCGAGTAATGCGCGGGCAGCCCGGATTTGGGCCGCCGTCAGCATGTCGTGATTATTTTATGATCGTATGAGATCATTTTATGTTGACAGGCCCTCGATCTGGACGTGAGTATAAACTCATCATAGGTGATTAGTAGGCTCCAGTCATGGCCACACGTCGAAAGACGGAGGGCGAGGGCATGCGTTTACCTGCGCTCTCAAGGCGCGCTGTTCTCGTGGGGACATCGGCGGCGACCTTAGGTGCGGCCGTACCGGTGGCCGTCATGCCAGCGATCCCATCCGCTGCCGCGCTGTTGGGCTCTGATGAAGGGACCAGACGGTGCTCGAGTTGGCTGGCGATCGACGCCAAGATCGCGCGGCTCCAGACGCGTTGGGGTGACCTCGAAACCTGGCTGGCCAAGAAACACAACTGGTTCAAGCTCAGCCCTGCCGAGCAGCAGGCGTTGCCCTGGGCCAAGGAACTACACGATATCGACGGCTGCCTGGACGTGCTGTTCGAGAAGCGCGAGGCGTTGTTGGAAACCATTCCGACCAGCGGCTCGACCAACCTGGAATCCGTCATCGCGAGACTGGCTGTGGTCGAGCGCCTGATCTGGGCCGACGAGCACCCCGAAGCTCACGCCCTGATCGCCGGATGCCGCCGAGATCTCGCCGCCCTGTCAGGCGGCGATGAGACTGCTATGTGAAGGTGGGTGATGGCTCCCCAGCACAGTGATGACCACCGCGATCCCATCGATGTTTCCGTCGGCGCTCGCATCCGCTTGACGCGCAAGATGCAAGGATGGTCGCAGCAGGCGCTGGCAGAGGCGGTCGGCGTGAGTTTCCAGCAGGTCCAGAAGTACGAGAGCGGCGCAAATCGTGTGAGCGCATCGATGCTGACGCGGATTGCAGCGGAGTTGGGCGTGCCGGTCGCGGGGCTGTTCGGCCAATCCGAAGCCATGCCGCAGGTTGTCAGCGACGGTCTGGCCGCGATGCTGGGAGAACCGGGCGCGCTCAAACTGCTGCGTGGCTATTGCGCGCTTCCCCGGAACTGGAGGGCCGCCCTTGTTTCACTAGTCGAGGCCTTAGCCGGGAGTGACCCTGAAAGAAGCGCTCGCTGAATTCTCAGCGAGCGCTTCGAAGGTCTACAGGACCGCGTCAGCCGCTAGAGCCACGCCTGCTCGACTTCACCGGACTCCTCGCACGCTTCGGCAAGTCCTGGGTCAGCCGCATCGTCGGGCCAATCGTCGTCGAAAATGTCCAGAAGGTAGTCGGGAGCCGGAGGGAGCATCGACAACGGACTTTGTACGGCTCCCAGCGTCTTCAGCGCTACGCGTGTGTAGCGCGAGGTGGTGTCGAGCTTCTTGTGGCCGAGCAGCGCTTGAATCACGCGGACGTCGGTCTTGTTCTCAAGCAGGTGGGTCGCGAAGGAATGGCGAAGCATGTGCATCGACACCCGCTTATCGAGCCCTGCCGCCTCCGCCGCCGCTTTGCAGATGCGGTCGAGCTGCCGGGTGGTGATGGGCTGGCCCGGCTCGCGTCCCGGGAACAGCCATCCCGTGGGGCGGGTCTTCCGCCACCATTGCCGGAGCAGCTCCAGAAGATCAGGCGCCAGCATCACATAGCGGTCGCTTCGGCCTTTTCCCTGCTCGATGCGGATCACCATCCGCAGACTGTCGATGTCCACGACCTTCAGACGCACGATCTCGGAAACCCGAAGGCCACATCCGTAGGCGATGCTGAGAATGAGCCGATGCTTGAGGTTGGGAACGCAGTGCAGAAGAAGCGCGACCTCCTCGGGGCTCAGCACCTGCGGCAAGCGATCTTCCTGACGCACCCGCGCCAATCGTTCGCCCAAGCCGGTTCGCCCGAGCGTGACCTTGAAGAAGAAGCGGAGGGCGGAAACGCACGCATTCATCTTAGCTGGCGATGCGCCGCTGACGGCGAGATGCAGCTGGTAGCGGCGGAGATCTTCGACATCGGCGAAATGGGGCGGTCCGCCAAGGAAGTCCGTGAAGTTCTCAACCACGCGCACGTAGTCGTGCCGGGTGCCTTCGCTGTAGCCGCGGATCAGCATGTCCTCGACGAGCCGTTGACGCATATCGGTGGGGAGTTCGAACGCCATCTGACGCTCCTCTTTCGAGCGCCCCCCGCGTCAGCTGGCGTGACCTTCGCGTCTAGCGCAATTGCCGAGGCTAGTTAGGGGTCCCGCTGATCTATCGCGGAAGCCAAGTGTGCCGGCAGTCACACCGAGAGGCCCGGATTGCCCGGCTCTGCCGGACGGAGCAGCAAGCCTGGCCATGTCCTCCTTCGCTTCCGTTGCAGAACCTCAGCGGCTTCGCACTGTGAGCGTTGTGCGCCAGGCCCGCCGCCGATCAACCCAACTCGCTTCCTCCGCCTTCGGCTCCGTGCAGCTCGCTCCCTTCGGGCGCGCTGACGCGCGGGGTGTGACCGCCGGCTCCTGGCCTGTCGCTGGGGCTCACCATGAAGCCGCGGGATGGTCCCGCGGCGGACGACGGAGAACCACCATGGCCCGGCTCAATCTCCAACCCACCCCTCAGGCCGGTCGCAAGCCGACCCATCGCCTCTACCGCGTCGTCGGCGACGGCAAGGCCGCGATCTGGACTCCCATCGGCGCCGCCTGGCCGAACAAGGACGGCCTGGGCTTCAATCTCCAGTGCGATGCGGTCCCGCTCCAGGGACGGCTGGTCCTGCGGACGATCACCGAGCGCGATGACGCCGAGGCAGCGTGAGCCGCTCAGCCGGCAGCCGTTCGATCCGGCTGCCGGCGCCTTCGCTGAAGGGCGCCGCGAAGGTTGACAGGCCGCGAATCGGTTTAGCTTCCGCTAGTCCCTTCGCGATGAACGATCATGGCCAAGAAACCTCCGCCTCGCGGTCCATCCAAGCCGCCCGTCAAGACCTCGGCTCCAGTCCGCTCTGCAGCCGGTCAAGGTCTTCGGGCTCCGAAGAGCCTGACGCCAGCCCAAAAGCGGTCGCTCGCCGGGTCCGAGGAGCGGCACATCGAGCCACGGCAGTCACCGAAGGGGGAGCCGCGAAAGCCAGCCACGTCGCCGAAGGTGAAGAGCGAAGGCGGCAAGGGGCTTGGCAACGCGAAGAGCCTCACGCCGAAGCAGACCCAATCCCTGGCAGGATCGGTCATGCGGCACATACCGCGGGCGCCCAGTCCCGCGAAGCCTTCCCCGCCGCGCCGGCCGCCCAGCAAGCCCAAAGGGCGCGGCTAGGCCACCGCGCGCAGCCGGGCGACAGCGGCGTTCTTCCTAGCAAGCGGCGCAAATGCCGCCGAGAGGGCTGTTGCGCGTGGCGCGCGGACACATTTTTGGACACACGCCCCGGACTGACACGTTGTAACTAACTGATTGTATGATATAATTTTTCAGTCCGGTCGGTACCTAAATCCAGTGCGTCTACCAGTTCCGCCACGCCCGCATCCGAGGCCTGCCTATACGACAAGACCTGCAAGGCCAAGAGCCCGTCGGGGCGCCGCGCGCTTTGCGCTTGGAGGGGCTGAGCCGGCATGACATAAGGTCGCTCTTTCGCGCCGCCCTGCGGGACCCGCTCGGGCGGCCGTGATGTTTTTGAAGATCAAACACACGGGCGGGAGCCTCGCGGCGGACCGCCCTGGAAAACAAGACCATGTCCATTCAGATCGTTGAGAAATCCGGCGATGGCCTGAGCCGCGTCTTCGGCGTCACGGTGTCGGCCAAGGAACTGAGCCAGCGCGCCGAGCGCCGCATCGCCGAGATCACCCCGCAGCTGTCGCTCAAGGGCTTCCGCCCCGGCAAGGTGCCGCCCGCGCACGTCAAGCGCCTCTACGGCAAGTCGATCATGAGCGAGGTGGTCGAGCAGACCGTCAACGAATCGACCCAGCAGGCCATCGACGACGCCAAGGTGCGTCCGGCCACCCAGCCGGAGATGAAGCTCGAGTCCGACATGGACAAGGTGCTCGCCGGCCAGCAGGACCTCGCCTACGAGATCCAGCTCGAGGTGATGCCGGACTTCAAGCCGGTCGACCCCGCCAGCATCGAACTGACCCGCCCGGTCTACAAGGCGACCGACGAAGAGGTCGACGAGGCGGTGGACGAGCTGGCCAAGCAGCAGCGCGCCTACGAGCCGAAGACCGGCAAGGCGGTGAAGGCCGCCGATGGCGACATGGTGGTGGCCGATTTCGTCGGCCGCATCGACGGCGAGGCCTTCGAGGGCGGCACGGCCAGCGACAGCCAGATCATCCTCGGCTCGGGCCAGTTCATCCCCGGCTTCGAAGAGCAGCTGGTCGGCGCCAAGGTGGGCGACGTGGTGACGGTGAAGGTCAGCTTCCCCGAGGAGTACGGCGCGGCCCAGCTGGCCGGCAAGCCGGCCGAGTTCGAGACGACCATCAAGGACATCCGCGCCCCGGCCGAGAGCAAGGTCGACGAGGACTTCGCCACCAAGCTCGGCATGCCTTCGCTGGAAGCCCTGAAGGACGCCGTGCGCGGCCAGGTCGAGCAGACCTACGCCAACCAGTCGCGCTTCAAGCTCAAGCGCGCCCTGCTGGACGCCCTCGACTCCGCCCACGACTTCCCCTTGCCGCCGCGCATGGTCGAGGCCGAGTTCGGCCAGATCTGGAGCCAGGTGCAGGCCGACAAGGCGCAAGGCTCCCTGCCGGACGAGGACGTTGCCAAGTCCGAGGACGAGCTGCAGGCCGACTACCGCAAGATCGCCGAGCGCCGCGTGCGCCTGGGTCTGGTGCTGGCCGAGATTGGCGCCCTGAACAACGTCACCATCTCCGACGAGGAGCTGACCAACGCCGCCCGCCAGGAGGCCATGCGCTACGGTCCCCAGGCGCAGGAGGTGTTCGACTACCTGCGCCGCACCCCGGCCGCCCAGGCCCAGCTGCGCGCCCCGCTCTATGAGGACAAGGTGGTCGACCTGCTGTTCCGCCTGGCCAAGGTCGAGGACAAGCCGGTGTCGAAGGACGAGCTGATGGCCGACGACGAGCTGCCGGAAGGCTATGGCTCGGCCGAGGAGAACAAGCCCGTCAAGAAGGCCGCGCCGAAGAAGGCCAAGGCCGAAGTGGCCAAGGACGAAGCCGCCGAGCCGGCGGCCGAGGAGGCCAAGCCGGCCAAGGCCAAGGCCAAGAAGGCGGAAACCGCCGAGGACGCGCCGGCCGCCGAAGAGGCCGCGCCGAAGAAGGCCGCCAAGCCCAAGGCCAAGAAGGCGGACTAGGCTTCAGGTCCCAGATGTTGAAACGGGAAGGGGAGGGCCAAGGCCCTCCCCTTTTTCGTTCTGCCGAAGGGAGCGGGATCAGCCCCCGCTCTTGCCCGCGGCGGCCTCGACCTGGGCCTTGCTGGCCGCGACCACGGCGTGATCGCCGCTGGGCGCCAGGCTGAGGGCGGCCAGCGAAATGGGCAGGGTCTTGCCGTCGACGCTCAGTTCGGCGGCCGGGGTGCCGTCAGCGGTCTTGCCGATGCGGGCGATGGTGCCCACCGCCGCGCCGGTGTTGTCGGTCACCGACATGCCCTCTTTCAGGCCCTTCATCGGATCGGCGGGATCGCCGGCCGAGGCCGAAGGCGCCGAGGTGGGCGGCGCGGCGGACGCCGGCGACGCATCGTTCTGGGCGGCGGCCGCGCCGGCGAACGAGATCGACAGGGCGAAGGCGGCCGTGCAGAGCAGGGTTTTCGTCATGGGGAGCATCCTCCAATACAGCGCCCGCCGCCCCAGTCCGGGCAGGCATTGCGTGCGCTCGCTCCCCCAGCCAGCCGCTACCTAACCCAGTAGCGCTGGATTTGTTCAGATAAGTTTTCGTGTTTGATCTGGGTAGTTGTGCGGCTATGCAGTCAACAATATCACGACGTGACAGTATTGTTGCATTGTTTTGCGGATGCATTGGCTGCTAAGCGTGACTGTTGTTGAGCATATCTTGATGTGAAGAGGGACTGGATCGGCAGGACGCGGCGCCCGCCTCAGGCCTCGTTCGCGGCGGCGACCCGCTCCGCCTGGAGCCGTTCGGCCTCGGCGATCACGTCCCACCGCAGCGCCATGCGCTCGAGCGCCGAGCGGGCCGGCGAGGGCTCCATCGTCCAGGCCGCCTTGCGGCACTGGCGGGCCCTCTCGCGCAGGCGAGCGAGGGCGGCGGCGATCGGAAATGACGGCACGGATTTCCCCAATGAAAGCGCTGCCTTAGCTGGTCCGCCCCGGCTCTGGGAAGGCGACACCTCGCCGCGACCCTAAATGTGAAGAGCGCCGCCGCGCGCCCGGAACTGGCCACCGCGGAGGCCGTTTGCCATTCAACCTTGTCGGGGTGGGGAAACCTTCGCTCAGGGAGGCGAAACCCATGGATTCCTCGACCCTCACCATGATCGCGGTCGTCGTGGTCGCCGTGATCGTCATCGGCGCCCTCGCCATGATCACCATGCGCAAGCGGCGCACGCACGAGTTGCGGTCCCGCTTCGGCCCCGAATACGAGCGGGCGATGGACGACGCCGGCGACCGCCGCCGCGCGGAGCGGGAGTTGCACGAGCGCGAGAAGCGCGTGTCCAAGTTCGAGATCCGGCCGCTGTCCGCCTCGGAGCGCGACCACTTCATCTCCGCCTGGCGCGTGGTCCAGGCCGAGTTCGTCGACCAGCCCAAGCAGGCCCTGGCCAAGGCCGACGACTTGCTGACCGACGTGATGCGCGCGCGCGGCTACCCCGTCGAAACCTTCGAGCAGCGGTCCGCCGACCTGTCCGTCGACCATCCTTCGGTGGTGCAGAACTACCGCGCGGGCCGCGAGATCGCCGTGCGCCACAAGCAGGGCCAGGCCGACACCGAGGACCTGCGCCAGGCCATGATCCACTTCCGCGCCCTGTTTGATGAACTGATCGGCGATTCCGCCGCCGACGTCCGCCGCCCCGCCTAGGAGGAGCCCCACATGCCCGACCCCATCTCCATGCCCGACGAGAGCGGCGAACCGACCCTGTCCACCGCCGACCTGGCCCAGGCCGGCCGCGCCCAGGAGCGCGCCTCCGAGGAGCGCGCCATCCAAGAGCGCCCTGGCGAGGACCGCTCGTTCCAGACCGAACAGGCCGAGGGCGGCCCGCTGTTCCCCGGCGCCGACGCCGAGGCCATGCGGCGCCACTGGACCGAAATCCAGGCCGCCTTCGTCGACGAGCCCCGCCGCGCGGTCGAACAGGCCGACGGCCTGGTCGCCGAGGCGATCAAGAAGCTGGCCGAGATGTTCACCGCCGAGCGCGACCGCCTGGAAAGCCAGTGGGACCGCGGCGACGACGTGAACACCGAAGAGCTGCGCCAGGCCCTGCAGCGCTACCGCTCGTTCTTCACCCGCCTTTTGGCGGTCTGACGACAGCCCACCGCGGCGCGGCGCCGGCCATGTCCGGCGCCGTCGCCCTATCTCTCATCGCCATCTCCCCCACAACCTTAACCCTCTGCACGCCTTGCGCGGGTCATCGTGGCGCGCCTATCTAGAAGCCACGCGGACTCCCCGTCCGCATCATTACGATCAAGGCCTTTCCATGCGCGATCACCAAGCCACCATGCTCAACCTCGTTCCGATGGTTGTCGAGCAGACCAGCCGCGGCGAGCGCGCCTTCGACATCTTCTCGCGCCTGCTGAAGGAACGGATCATCTTCCTGAACGGCCCGGTCGAAGACGGCATGTCCGCCCTCATCTGCGCCCAGCTCCTGTTCCTGGAGTCGGAGAACCCCAAGAAAGAGATCTCGATGTACATCAACTCCCCGGGCGGAGTGGTGACCTCGGGCCTCGCGATCTACGACACCATGCAGTACATCAAGTCGCCCGTGACGACGGTGTGCATGGGCATGGCCGCCTCGATGGGTTCGTTCCTGCTGATGGCCGGCGAGAAGGGCAGCCGCATCGCCCTGCCCAACGCCCGCATCATGGTCCACCAGCCGTCCGGCGGCTTCCAGGGCCAGGCCTCCGACATCGAGCGCCACGCCCAGGACATCATCAAGACCAAGCGCAAGCTCAACGAGCTCTACTCCAAGCACACCGGCCAGCCGGTTGAGGAGGTCGAGCGCGTGCTCGACCGCGATCACTTCATGACCTCCGACGAAGCCAAGGCCTGGGGCCTGATCGACCACGTCTACGAGTCGCGCGAAGGCGCGGAGGCGGAGTCGAAGTAGGGTCCTGCCGGCGATCGGCTGAGAAGGGCGGCTTCGGCCGCCCTTTTTGATTCAGCGCACCAGCGGCAGCGCGCCGGTGATCGGGTCGATGCGTTCGGCCAGGTCCGGGCCGATACCGACGCAGGTCGCCGTGCCGGCCTCGACCACGGTCCTGCCGGCGTCCCGGATCAGCAGGGCCGGCAGGCCGGCGGCTTCGGCCCTGGCCAAGAGGGCCTGCAACTCGTCCTCCGACGCGCACTGGACCACCACCTTGGGCATGCCCTGCTGCAGCCACAGGGCCTGGTTCTGGTGCGGGGCCCCGAGCAGGGCGCCGACGGCGGCGTGGGCGACCTGGGCGGCCATCTTGCCGCGCGGCAGGTCCAGGGCGCCGTTGACGACGATCACCTGTTTCATCGCCATCTGCGCCTTCACGGCCGGCCCGTGAACACGCGGTAGCCCTTCACCTGCGCCAGTTGCAACATCTCGCGGTCGCCGGCGGTGTCGCCATAGGCGGCGGCGAGGGTCACGTCGTCGCCGAACGCCTGCTTCAGGCGCGCCACCTTCTCCGGGCCCCGGCAGTTGGGCGTGGCGAAGCGGCCGGTGATGCGGTCCTGGTCGTCGAACGCCAGTTGCGTGCCGATCAGCCGCTCGGCCCCGAGGCGCCGGGCGAAGGGCGCCACGAGGGTTTCGGGCGAGGCGGTGACGATGACCATCAGCGCGCCCTTGGCCTGCCAGTCGCGCCAGGTCTGCAGCGCGTCCGGCCGGAACATTGCGTGCGCCTTCTCCGCGGCGAAGGCCTCGGCTTCGCCATCGATCTGCCGGTGGGCCTCGCCCTCCAGAAAAACGGCGGCGGCTGCGGCCTTCAGCCGCCCCCGATCGCGAGTCACTGCATAGACGGCGAGATGGGGGAGAAGGCGTGCGAGCCCGACGAAATAACGGAACGGCTCCGCTTTCCAGGCCAGGAAAGCTGTGAAACTGTCATGCGTAGTAAGGGTGCCGTCGAAATCGAACGCCACGATGCGCCGCCCGTCGACCGATCCCGCAGCGGGGTCCGGCTGGCGATCGGCCTTGTGCGTTCCCATGTTCATTGATCCCGGATGTCTGAACGCGCTTGTGATCGCGGCGACAATCGAGGAATGTCAAGGTTTAGACAACTTGCAGCGCGTACCCTGGGGGGATGGAGACCATCCAGGATTCGGTTGGGAGCCTGTCTAGAGCGTGGCGGAGCGCCCTCGGGCGCCCTGCTTGAGAGTAGGAAGCGACCATGACCAAAGCCGCGAGCGGCGATTCCAAGTCCACCCTGTACTGCTCCTTCTGCGGGAAGAGCCAGCACGAGGTGCGCAAGCTCATCGCCGGTCCGACCGTCTTCATCTGCGACGAGTGCGTCGAGCTCTGCATGGACATCATCCGTGAGGAGCACAAGATCGCCTTCGTCAAGTCGAAGGACGGCGTGCCCACGCCCAAGGAGATCTGCGAGGTCCTCGACGACTACGTGATCGGGCAGTCGCACGCCAAGAAGGTGCTCTCGGTCGCGGTGCACAACCACTACAAGCGCCTGAACCACGCCCAGAAGAACAACGACGTCGAGCTGGCCAAGTCCAACATCCTGCTGCTGGGCCCCACCGGCTCGGGCAAGACCCTGCTGGCCCAGACCCTCGCGCGCATCATCGACGTGCCCTTCACCATGGCCGACGCCACGACGCTCACCGAGGCGGGCTATGTGGGTGAAGACGTCGAGAACATCATCCTCAAGCTCCTGCAGGCGGCCGACTACAACGTCGAGCGGGCGCAGCGCGGCATCGTCTACATCGACGAGGTCGACAAGATCAGCCGCAAGTCCGACAACCCCTCGATCACCCGCGACGTGTCGGGCGAGGGCGTGCAGCAGGCCCTGCTGAAGATCATGGAAGGCACCGTGGCCTCCGTGCCGCCCCAGGGCGGGCGCAAGCATCCGCAGCAGGAGTTCCTGCAGGTCGACACCACCAACATCCTGTTCATCTGCGGCGGCGCCTTCGCCGGCCTCGACAAGATCATCAGCCAGCGCGGCGCCGGCACGTCGATCGGCTTCGGCGCCACGGTCAAGGATCCGGACGAGCGGCGCACGGGCGAGGTGCTGCGCGCCGTCGAGCCCGACGACCTGCTGCGCTTCGGCCTGATCCCGGAGTTCATCGGCCGCCTGCCGGTGATCGCCACCCTGGAGGACCTCGACGAGGAAGCCCTGGTCAAGATCCTGACCGAGCCGAAGAACGCCCTGGTCAAGCAGTACCAGCGCCTGTTCGACATGGAGAACGTCGGCCTCACCTTCACCGACGACGCCCTGCATTCGGTCGCCCGCAAGGCCATCGCCCGCAAGACCGGCGCGCGCGGCCTGCGCTCGATCCTGGAAGGCATCCTGCTCGAGACCATGTTCGAGCTGCCGACCTACCAGGGCGTGGAAGAAGTGGTGGTCAACGGCGAGGTCATCGAAGGTCGCGCCCAGCCTCTGCTCATCTATGCCGAGCGTCGCGGCGACAAGGGCCCGGCCCAGGCCAGCTGAACGGCTGATCTCGCCTTCGTGAATCTAGCGGAGCCCCGGCTTCGGCCGGGGTTTTTGCTTAGGCCCTCCTGGCCAGTCACTCTGGCCGGCGACCATCCGCCTCAGCCAATTCCTGGGGATCGAACGTCCGCGCCGCTTGCGCGTTTGCAAACGCGCGCCACATTAGTCAGCGAATGGCCGTCCAACTGGGCGGGTCCAGGCGGACTTCCGGCGTTCGTTGCGTCGGACAAGCCGTCGGGGCGGGCCAGCGCAAGCCAATGCGCGGCCCTATGGAGTGCATCATGTCTGAGACCAAAACCCTGCCAGTGCTGCCCCTGCGGGACATCGTCGTGTTCCCGCACATGGTCGTCCCGCTGTTCGTGGGCCGCGACAAATCCGTGCGCGCCCTCGAAGAGGTGATGAAGACCGACAAGCAGATCCTGCTGGCGACCCAGAAGAACTCGTCCGACGACGATCCGGCGCCCAGCGCCATCTATGACATCGGCGTCATCGCGACGGTTCTTCAGCTGCTCAAGCTGCCCGACGGCACCGTCAAGGTGCTGGTGGAAGGCAAGTCGCGCGGGCGCATCGAACGCTTCACCGACCAGCCCGACTTCTACCAGGCCGAGGTGGCGGCGGTGGACGAGGAGGGCGGCCAGGCCCACGAGGCCGAAGCCCTGTCGCGCGCCGTGGTCGAGCAGTTCGAGAACTACATCAAGCTCAACAAGAAGGTCCCGCCCGAGGCCCTCGCGTCGATCCCGCAGATCGCCGAGCCCGGCAAGCTGGCCGACAGCATCGCCGGCCACCTGTCGGTGAAGATCACCGACAAGCAGCAACTGCTGGAGATCTTCAACGTCGTGAAGCGGCTGGAGAAGGTCTACGCCCTGATGGAGGGCGAGATCAGCGTGCTGCAGGTCGAGAAGAAGATCCGCTCGCGCGTGAAGCGCCAGATGGAGAAGACCCAGCGCGAATACTATCTGAACGAGCAGATGAAGGCGATCCAGCGCGAGTTGGGCGAACAGGACGACGCCCGCGACGAGCTGATCGAACTCGAGAAGCGCATCAAGAAGGCCAAGCTCTCGAAGGAAGCCCGGACCAAGGCCGAGGGCGAGCTCAAGAAGCTGCGCAACATGAGCCCGATGTCGGCCGAATCTACGGTGGTGCGCAACTACCTGGACTGGCTGCTGTCGATCCCCTGGGGCAAGGCCAAGCCGAAGAAGATCGACGTGGCCGAGGCCGAGCGCATCCTCAACGAGGATCACTTCGGCCTGGAGAAGGTCAAGGAGCGGATCCTGGAGTACCTGGCCGTGCAGGCCCGGACCAACTCGCTGAAGGGCCCGATCCTGTGCCTGGTCGGCCCGCCCGGGGTCGGCAAGACCTCGCTCGGCCGGTCGATCGCCAAGGCCACGGGCCGCGAGTTCGTGCGCCTGTCGCTCGGCGGCGTGCGCGACGAGGCCGAGATCCGCGGTCACCGGCGCACCTACATCGGCTCGATGCCCGGCAAGGTCATCCAGTCGATG
Source organism: Caulobacteraceae bacterium (assembly GCA_035493955.1). Lineage (GTDB taxonomy): Bacteria > Pseudomonadota > Alphaproteobacteria > Caulobacterales > Caulobacteraceae > NCED01. The sequence continues at coordinate 38,633 of DATJHI010000028.1, forward strand.
AAGAAGGCCAAGGCCACCGATCCGTTCTTCCTGCTGGACGAGATCGACAAGCTGGGCGCCGACTGGCGGGGCGACCCGTCCAGCGCCCTGCTGGAGGTGCTCGACCCGGAACAGAACTCGACCTTCGCCGACCACTACCTGGAGGTCGACTACGACCTGTCACAGGTGATGTTCGTCACCACGTCCAACAGCCTGAACATGCCTCAGCCGCTGATGGACCGCATGGAGATCATCCGCATCCCCGGCTACACCGAGGATGAGAAGATCCAGATCGCCAAGCGGCACCTGCTGCCCAAGCTGATGGAGAACCATGGGCTGAAGGCCGGCGAGTGGAGCGTTCCTGACGAGTCGATCCGCGACCTGATCCGGTACTACACCCGGGAGGCCGGGGTGCGGTCGCTGGAGCGGGAGCTGTCCAACCTGGCGCGCAAGAGCGTGCGCGACCTGGCCCTGACGGGCGACAAGTCGATCACGGTCGACGAGACCCGCCTCGAGAAGTACGCCGGGGTGCGCAAGTACCACTACGGCATGACGGACGAGGAAGACCAGGTCGGCATCGTCACGGGCCTGGCCTGGACCGAGTTCGGCGGCGACATCCTGACCATCGAAGCGGTCAAGATGCCGGGCAAGGGCCGCATGTCGATCACCGGCAACCTGAAAGAGGTGATGAAGGAATCGATCTCGGCCGCGAACTCCTATGTCCGCGCCCGGGCGACCCACTTCGGCATCAAGCCGCCGCTGTTCGAGAAGACCGACGTGCACGTGCACGTGCCCGAGGGCGCCACGCCCAAGGACGGTCCCTCGGCCGGGGTGGCCATGGCCACGGCGATGATCTCGGTGCTGACCGGCGTGCCCATCCGCAAGGACGTGGCCATGACCGGCGAGATCACCCTGCGCGGCCGGGTGCTGCCGATCGGCGGCCTGAAGGAGAAGCTGCTCGCCGCGCTGCGGTCCGGCATCAAGACGGTGCTGATCCCGCAGGAGAACGAGAAGGACCTGCAGGACATCCCGGACAACGTGAAGAACGCGCTCGAAATCGTGCCCGTCTCCACGGTGGACGAGGTGCTGGCCAGGGCCCTGTCCGGCCCCCTGACGCCCGTCGAATGGCATGAGGACGAGGAGCCCCTGGCCCCTGCGACTCCCGCCGCCGACGACGCCGAGGCGGTCATCACTCACTGATTACCCTTATACAGGGTAAGAAAATGCGCGGCGGGGGAGTTTCCCCCGCCGCTTGCATTTGACGCGCGCATTTCAATCCCGTCATATCCGTAACCCGACCGGCGCAAAGACCGGTCGTGCAAAGGGGTGGAAACATGACGAAGGCCGAACTCGTGGCCGCGATCGCGCAGAAGACAGGACTGAAGCAGGCCCAGGCCAAGGACGCCCTGGACGCCATGCTGGGTTCGGTGACCGAAAGCCTCAAGGCCGGCGACGAAGTGCGCCTCGTGGGCTTTGGCAGCTTTACGCCGGTGGATCGCCCCGCGGGCATGGCCCGCAACCCCCGCACCGGCGCCGCGGTGAAGCGGCCCGCGTCCAAGACCGCCCGCTTCCGCGTGGGCGATTCGCTGAAGGCCGCGCTGAACTAGCGATTCGAGTCCGGCGAGACCGGGGAGGGGCGGGCGCTGCCGCGGCCGCCCTTTTTTCATGCCCGCAACGTATGGGGCGGCATGGGCTGGCGAATGGTGGGCGGCGAGGGGATCGAACCCCCGACCTCCTGGGTGTAAACCAGGCGCTCTGACCAGCTGAGCTAGCCGCCCGTCGGCACGGTTCTAGCAGAACCAGCGCCCCGCGACGCTAGTCCTTCAGCCGGGCTTGCGCCGCAGGCCGTCGATCAGCGCCCACAGGAACAGCAGCAGGCTGGCCGCCATCAGGAGGGCGCCCGCCGCGGCGACGGCGTTCCAGACCTCGAAGGCCTGCGCCGGGGCGTCGCCGCCTCCCGGCGGCTCGCCCCACAGCAAGGCGAACTGGGGCGCTTTGGTCAGCGCTGCGCCGGCCGCCATCACCGCGAGCTGAACCCAGCCGAGCTTGACCCTGAGACGCACTGGGAAGACGGGCGTCACGCCGAGGTAGAGCGCGCCGAACAGGCCGAACGCGGCCGGCAGGACGAGGCTCCAGTTGCGGTGGACCACCACATAGGCGGTGTCCGAACCGGGCAGGGCCGGGGACGGGAGCTGAGTCGCCCCGTCGGCCAGCAGCAGCAGCACCGCCCCCGCGAACCAGGCGATCGCCAGCCGCAGGTTCGCCTGGCCGGGCCCGGGCTGGGTCAAGCGGTCACCGGCCGCGGCCGGCGCTCGTTGTCGATGGCGACGTAGACGAACACGCCCTTGGTCACCTGATGCGCCTCCGAGGCGTCGCGTCGGCGCCGCCAGGCCTCCACCGCCACGCGGATCGAGGTGCGGCCCACGGCCAGGATCTCGGCGAACAGGCTGACCTCGTCGCCCACCGACACCGGGTTGAGGAAGGTGATTTCGCTCACCGCCACGGTGGCGCAGCGCCCCTTGGCCAGGTCGAAGGCCAGGGTGGCGCCGGCCAGGTCCATCTGGCTCATCAGCCAGCCGCCGAAGATGTCGCCCTCGGGATTGGTGTCGGCCGGCATGGCGATGGTGCGGATCACCGGCGCGGTGGCGGGGCAGGTGGGCGACGGGTAGGGTTCGGCCATGCGTGGACTCCGGATTCGTCCGCCACAGGTAGCATGAGCCGAGGTGCGCCGCTTCGCCTCAACGGCAATCTGTGGAAAGGGCCTGTTTCGTGTTGACAGCCCCGCCCGCCTCAACCTATCTCACGCGCCTCGATTGATCCGGCCCCCGGGAGTATTCTTCCGAACCGGTCAGATGCGGATGTAGCTCAGTTGGTTAGAGCGCCGGCCTGTCACGCCGGAGGTCGCGGGTTCGAGCCCCGTCATTCGCGCCATTCCTTCCCGAAAATCACCCAAGGTCGGCCGCCCGCCAGCGCGCAGCCGGACCCGTTCGGCCGTCTAGCGTGTTGAACCCTCAACAAAAGCCTCGCATCCGACGCAAAACCGTCTATGCCCCTTGGAACCCGCGCGGCCCAGGGCTAGAAAGCCGCGATTCCGCACCGAGGCTTAGATGAACGCCTTCCTCCTGCAGTACCTGCCGATCGTGATCTTCCTGGGGATCGGCGCCGTGATCGGCGTCGCCTTCCTGGTGGCCGCGGCGGTCCTGGCCCCCAACGCGCCCGACCCCGAGAAGCTCTCGGCCTACGAGTGCGGCTTCAACGCCTTCGACGACGCCCGCATGAAGTTCGACGTGCGCTTTTACCTGGTGTCGATCCTGTTCATCGTCTTCGACCTGGAAGTGGCGCTGCTGTTTCCCTGGGCCGTGAGCCTGATGAAGCTGCCGCACGGCGATCAGGTCGTCGCCTTCGGCACGGGCGTGCTTTTCCTGATCGATGTGACGATCGGCTATGTCTATGTGTGGAAGAGGGGAGCCCTGGAATGGGAATAGTTCCCGCTGGAAGCGCCGGCCGTTCGTCGGTCGAAGGCTATGATCCCAAGCTGCATGATCCGTTCTTCGACGGCCTCACCGACCAGCTGGCCGACAAGGGCTTCATCGTCGCCGCCGCCGACGACCTGATCACCTGGGCCCGCACGGGCTCGCTGATGTGGATGACCTTCGGCCTGGCCTGCTGCGCCGTGGAGATGATGCACGCCGCCATGCCGCGCTACGACGTCGAGCGCTTTGGCTTCGCGCCGCGCGCGTCGCCGCGGCAGTCCGACGTGATGATCGTCGCCGGCACCCTGACCAACAAGATGGCCCCGGCCCTGCGCAAGGTCTACGACCAGATGCCCGAGCCGCGCTACGTCATCTCCATGGGCAGCTGCGCCAACGGCGGCGGCTACTACCACTACAGCTACAGCGTCGTGCGCGGCTGCGACCGCATCGTGCCGGTCGACATCTACGTCCCGGGCTGCCCGCCCACCGCCGAGGCTCTGGTCTACGGCATCCTGCAGCTGCAGAAGAAGATCCGCCGCACGGGGACCATCGAGCGATGACCGACGCCGCTCCTCCCGCCACCACCGAAGACGCTCCGGTGGCCCTGCCGCCGCTGGTCCAGCTGGGCCAGGCGATCCAGGCCCGGTCCGACGGCGCCGTCTACGGCTTCAAGGTCGAGTACGGCGAGCTGACCCTGATGGTCCTGCGCGAGCGCATCTGCGAGGTGCTGACCCACCTGCGCGACGATCCGGACTGCCGCTTCCACCAACTGGTGGACATCTGCGGCGCCGACTATCCCGAGCGCGCCCGCCGCTTCGACGTGGTCTACCACCTGCTGTCGATGACCCGGAACCACCGCATCCGGGTGAAGGTGCAGACCGACGAGGACACGCCGGTGCACACCGCCGCCCACGTGTTCCCCGCCGCCGACTGGTTCGAGCGCGAGGCGTTCGACATGTACGGCATCTTCTTCGAGGGCCACCCGGACCTGCGCCGCATCCTGACCGACTACGGCTTCCACGGCTATCCGCTGCGGAAGGACTTCCCGATGACCGGGTACGTCGAGGTGCGCTACGACGACGAGCTGAAGCGGGTGGTCTACGAGCCGGTCAAGCTGACCCAGGAATTCCGTCAGTTCGACTTCCTGTCGCCGTGGGAGGGCGCCCGCGCGGCCCTGCCGGGGACCGGCTACCACTACACGCTGCCTGGCGACGAGAAGGCGACCAAGTAATGGCCGACGAACACGTGATGGCCGACGATCATGGGGATGTGCCGGAGAAGCTCGCCGAGCGCACGGTCGACCAGCCCGGCGGCGCCCTGACCGTCCCGGTCGTCGCCGAGACCCCGGTCCGCAAGTTCAACATCAATTTCGGGCCGCAGCACCCGGCCGCCCACGGCGTGCTGCGCTTGGTGCTCGAGCTCGACGGCGAGATCGTCGAGCGCGTCGATCCGCACATCGGCCTGCTGCACCGCGGCACCGAGAAGCTGATGGAGGCGCGCACCTACCTCCAGAACACGCCGTATTTCGACCGCCTCGACTACGTCGCCCCGATGAACCAGGAACACGCCTGGTGCTTGGCCATCGAGAAGCTGGTCGGGGTGGACGTGCCGATGCGCGCCCAGCTGATCCGCGTGCTGTTCTCCGAGATCGGCCGCATCCTCAACCACCTGCTCAACGTGACCACCCAGGCGATGGACGTCGGCGCCCTGACCCCGCCGCTGTGGGGCTTCGAGGAGCGCGAGAAGCTGATGATCTTCTACGATCGGGCTTCGGGCGCACGCCTGCACGCCAACTACTTCCGCCCCGGCGGCGTGCGCCAGGACCTGCCCGAGGCCCTGGTCACTGATATCAAGAGCTGGGCCGAAGCCTTCCCCGCGGTGCTCGACCAGATCGAGATGCTGATCACCGACAACCGCATCTTCAAGCAGCGCAACGTCGATATCGGCGTGGTGACCCGCGAAGAGGCCATCAAGTGGAGCTTCTCCGGGGTGATGGTCCGCGGTTCGGGCATCCCCTGGGACCTGCGCCGCAGCCAGCCCTATGAGTGCTACTCGGACCTCGAGTTCGACATCCCGCTCGGCAAGAACGGCGACTGCTACGACCGCTACCTCTGCCGCATGGAAGAGATGCGCCAGTCGACCAAGATCATCCTCGACTGCTGCGACCGCCTGACCAAGGTCCGCGGCCCGGTGTTGTCGGAGGACGGCAAGGTCACCGCGCCGCGCCGGGGCGAGATGAAGCGCTCGATGGAAGCGCTGATCCACCACTTCAAGCTGTTCACCGAGGGCTTCCACGTGCCGGCGGGCGAGGTCTACGCCTGCGTCGAGGCGCCCAAGGGCGAGTTCGGCGTCTATCTGGTGGCCGACGGCACCAACAAGCCCTACCGCGCCAAGATCCGCGCGCCGGGCTTCCCGCACCTGCAGGCGATGGACTGGATGAACCGCGGCCACATGCTGGCCGACGTCTCCGCCATCCTCGGGTCGCTGGACATCGTTTTCGGGGAGATCGACCGGTGAGCGTGCGCCGCCTCGCGAAAGAGCAGCCCGCGTCGTGGGACTTCGCGCCCGACACGCTGGAGAAGGCCAACTGGTGGATCTCCAAATATCCGGAGAATCGCCGTCAGTCGGCCGTGATCCCGATCCTGTGGCTGATCCAGAAGCAGGACGGCTGGGTGTGCGAGCCCGCCATCCGCAAGCTGGCCGAGCTGCTCGGCATGCCGGTGATCCGGGTGCTGGAGGTCGTCACCTTCTACACCATGTTCCAGCTGGAGCCGGTGGGTAAGGCGGCCCTGATCCAGGTGTGCGGCACCACGCCGTGCGCGCTGCGCGGCGCCAACGACCTGATGAAGCTGTGCCACGACAAGATCGGCGCGAAGGACCACCTCAGCGCCGACGGCCTGTTCACCTGGCAGGAGGTCGAGTGCCTGGGCGCCTGCGTGAACGCGCCGATGGCCCAGATCAACGACTACTACTACGAGGACCTGACGCCCGAGACCCTCGGCCAGATCATCGACGACTTCCGTGCGGGCAAGGCGCCCAAGCCCGGCTCCTACGCCGGCCGGCACACCTCCGAGCCCACGGGCGGCGTCACCACCCTGCAGGACCCGACGCTGTTCGACGGCTCCCGGGCCAAGCCGGTGAAGATCCCCAACGCGCCGGAGCCGGCATGACCGCCATCGCTCGCAAACCGCCGACGCCGGTCGCCGCCATGAGCGAGGCCGAGCGCAAGGCGCTGAAGGGCCGCTTCATCCGCGTGGCCGCCATCACCATGGCCTGCTGCGCGGCGGCCTTCGTCGGCATGGTCGGCAACGTGTCCCTGCATCAATGGTGGGGCATGCCGCTGTTCGTCCTGGCGATGCTCGGCGGCTTCGGCTCCCAGATCGCCTTCATCCTTGGCCTGGTGAAGGCCAACCGTACCGACAAGGGGGCCTAACCGACATGGTCGGCATCCTGGAAGACAAGGACCGCATCTTCACCAACCTGTACGGCTTCCACGACTGGGGGCTGGAGGCGGCGAAGCAGCGCGGCGCGTGGAACTCCACCAAGGACATCCTGTCGTGCGGGCGCGACTGGATCATCAACACCACCAAGGCCTCGGGCCTGCGCGGCCGCGGCGGCGCCGGGTTCTCCACCGGCCTGAAGTGGTCGTTCATGCCCAAGGAGGTGAGGGAAGGCCGTCCCCACTACCTGGTGGTCAACGCCGACGAGTCCGAGCCGGGCACCTGCAAGGACCGCGAGATCATGCGGCACGACCCGCACCTCTTCATCGAGGGCTGCCTGGTCGCCAGCTTCGCCATGCAGGCCCACGCCTGCTACATCTACATCCGCGGCGAATACGTGCGTGAGCGCGAGGTCATGGAGGCCGCGGTCAAGCAGGCCTACGAGGCCAGGCTGATCGGCAAGGACAACGTCCACGGCTGGGACTTCGACGTCTACATCCACCACGGCGCCGGGGCCTACATCTGCGGCGAAGAGACGGCGCTGCTGGAGAGCCTGGAAGGCAAGAAGGGCCAGCCGCGCCTGAAGCCGCCGTTCCCGGCCGGCGCGGGTCTCTACGGCTGCCCGACCACGGTCAACAACGTGGAATCGATCGCGGTCGTCCCGACCATCCTGCGCCGCGGCGCGGAGTGGTTCGCCGGCTTCGGCCGTCCCAACAACACCGGCACCAAGCTGTTCTGCATCTCCGGCCACGTCGAGCGGCCGTGCAATGTGGAAGAGGCCATGTCGATCCCGTTCCGCCAGCTGATCGAGGATCACTGCGGCGGCGTCCGGGGCGGATGGGGCAACCTCAAGGCGGTGATCCCCGGCGGCTCGTCGGTGCGCATGATCCCGGCCGAGGCCTGCGAGGAGCTGCCGATGGACTTCGACGCCCTGTCGGCGCTGAAGTCCGGCCTCGGCACCGCGGCCGTGATCGTCATGGACAAGTCCACCGACCTGGTGAAGGCGATCGCCCGCATCAGCTACTTCTACAAGCACGAGAGCTGCGGCCAGTGCACGCCGTGTCGCGAGGGCACCGGCTGGATGTGGCGGGTGATGGAGCGCATGGCTAAGGGCGAGGCCGATCCCAAGGAGATCGACACCCTGCTGGAGGTCACCACCCAGATCGAGGGCCACACTATCTGCGCCCTGGGCGACGCGGCGGCCTGGCCGATCCAGGGCCTGTTCCGCCACTTCCGCCCCGAGATCGAAGAGCGCATCGCCAACTATCGCAGCGGCAAGCCCCATGTTCAGGGCGCGACGCTGGCTGCGGCGGAGTAACGGGAATGCCCAAGGCCAAGGTCAACGGCGTCGAGGTCGAGTTCGAGCCCGGCATGACGGTTCTGCAGGTGGCGGAGCTGGCCGGCGAGGAGATCCCGCGCTTCTGCTACCACGAGCGGCTGTCGATCGCTGGCAACTGCCGCATGTGCCTGGTCGAGGTGAAGCCCGGCCCGCCCAAGCCGCAGGCGTCCTGCGCCCTGCCGGCGGCGGACAACCAGGAGATCTTCACCAACACCCCGATGGTCAAGAAGGCGCGCGAGGGCGTGCTGGAGTTCCTGCTTATCAACCACCCGCTCGACTGCCCGATCTGCGACCAGGGCGGCGAGTGCGACCTGCAGGACGAGACCCTCGGCTACGGCCGCGACGACACCCGCTACCAGGAGAACAAGCGGGCGGTCGAAGAGAAGTACATGGGTCCGCTG
>DATJHI010000029.1:0-2178 GCA_035493955.1 Caulobacteraceae bacterium
GTGGTCCGCGACACCATCGCCGCCATCAGCGAGATCCAGCAATCCGCCCGCCAGGTCGCCCAGATCATCGGGGTGATCGACGAGATCGCCTTCCAGACCAACCTGCTGGCCCTCAACGCCGGGGTCGAGGCCGCCCGCGCGGGCGAGGCCGGCCGCGGCTTCGCCGTGGTCGCCACCGAGGTCCGGGCCCTGGCCCAGCGTTCGGCCACCGCCGCCAAGGAGATCAAGAGCCTGATCTCCACCTCCAACGGCCAGGTCGACACCGGGGTGCAGCTGGCGGCCCAGACCGGCGCCGCCCTGGAGCGGATCCATGCCAACGCGGGAGACATCCACGACCTCATCTCCGGCATCGCCGCCGCCGCCCGCGAACAGGCCCTGGGCCTGGACGAGGTCAACAGCGCCGTCGACCAGATGGACCATTTCACCCAGCAGAACGCCTCGGTGGTGGAGGAGAGCACCGCCGCCAGCTTCGCCCTGGCCTCCGAATCCCAGCAGCTCACCGCCCTGATCGGCCGCTTCGGCATCGGCGCGGACCGCCGCGCCCCCGCCCAGACCGCCCCTGCCATCCCGGCCGAACGCCGCAGGCCCGCTCCCGCCTTCCGGCGCGCCCAGGGCGGGGCGGCGCGCAAACTCGATCCCGTCCAGGCCGACGACTGGCAGGAGTTCTGAACGCCAGCCGCATGGCCGCCTGGGGCCGTACGGCCTAAGCCATTCTAATTATTGCAATTTGCTTCGGACCCAATGACGCGCCCGTGACGTCGCCCGCAGACATCGAGGACGACGTCCCTCCAGGGCCCATGACTTTAGCGGTCAGTAGACGCCCCAAACGCGTCAAGATTCCCCCCGCCTTTATCCAAAATGTCGCAGAGCGGCCAACAATTCAGTCCGCTTTAACCCGCGAAGCCCAAGAGTGCGCCGGCGCGAAAGACTGAAACCGGTAGGCTTGGAAATGCAGCTTCTCAAAGATATGCGGATTTCGGCCAAGGTCGGCTCAATCGTCGCCGTGTTCATAGCGCTCTGCATCGCGGTGACCGCTCTGGGCGCCTTAAATATTTCGCGCCTCAGCACCGTCACCTTGGCGTTGATCGAACACGCCCGAATACCGCAGGCCGCCGACGCCCGCTTCCAACTCATGCTCGCCCACCAGTACGCGATCAAGGCCGCCGCCGATCCGGCGAACGGAAGCACGATGATGCGGGGCGGGTCGCAAGCCCTGAAGGCGATGAACGCGAAGCTCGAAGAGCTCAACCCCATGCTGCCGGAGGCCCAAAGACCGCTGTACGCGTCGACGGTGGTCGCGTCGGACGCCTATCGCCAGGCCATCGAGCGGATGGGCGCGATGGAGAGCGAGGGCAAATTCGAAGACGCCCGCGTGGCGCTGAAAACCCAGGTCCAGCCCGCCTTCGACGCGGCGGACCTGGCCTATCTGAACATGATCAAGGTGTTGAGGCGGCTCCAGGCCGAGGAGGCGCAGCAGGCGCGAACCTACGCTGAGACCACGTTTCGAGGCATGATCCTGACGTCGATGGCCGTGATCCTGGTCGTCGCCATCCTGTCGGTCCGTCTCGTCCGTCGCCAGATCACCGCCCCGCTGACCCAGATCACCGAAGCCATGGACCGGCTCGCGCAAGGCGACATCGAAAGCGCCGTTCCCGACGCAGACCGCGCCGACGAGCTGGGCGGCCTGGCCCGTTCGTTCGTGGCCTTCCGGCAAACCCTGATCGACAAGCGCGTAGCGGAGGCGGAGGCGGCCGAACAGCAGCGGCTCGTCGAAGACCAGCGCCTCCAGCACGACGAGCTGCGCACGGCGATCACCGCGGACCAGGCGACGGTGGTGAACGCCGTGGCCGGGGGACTGGCGCAACTCGCCGGCGGCGACCTGGTGTTCCGTCTCACCACCCCCTTCCCGCCCGCCTACGAGAAGCTGCGCCAGGACTTCAACGAGGCCATGGACCGGCTGCAGGACGCCATGACCACCATCTCCGGCGCGGCGCTGGGCATCAGCGCCGGGGCCGACGAGATCTCACGGTCGGCCACCGACCTGTCCCAGCGCACCGAGCAGCAGGCGGCCAGCCTGGAAGAGACCGCCGCCGCCCTCGACCAGATCACCGCCGCCGTGCGCCGCACCGCCGACGGGGCCGCCGAGGTCAACGGGGTGGTCGCCACCGCCACTTCGGC
>DATJHI010000030.1:0-19582 GCA_035493955.1 Caulobacteraceae bacterium
AACTACAGCTCGAGCGGCGTGGTCTGGAGCTGGAAGGCGGGGCTGAACTACGAGCCCTTCGACGACCTGCGGATCCGCTACACCGAAAGCCGCGACATCCGCGCGCCCACCCTGAACGACCTCTATTCCGGCCAGACCATCCAGCAGGTGGCCTTCGTCGATCCGCACACGGGCCGGAGCGGCACCGCCTCGCTGATCGGCACCGGCAACAAGAGCCTGGTGCCCGAAATCGCGCGCACCACCACCATCGGGGCGGTCTATCGCCCGTCGTGGTTCCCGCGCTTCGGCCTGTCGGTCGATTACTACAACATCAACATCGCCAACGGCATCTCCACCCTCACCGGGAACCAGGCCGCCTCTTTGGCCGAGTGTGAAAACTCAGGCGGAACTTCGCCCTTGTGCGCCCTGATCGTGCGGCCGTTGCCGTTCAGCGACCACTCGGCGGCGAACGTCCCGACCTCCTTCCTCAGCACCAGCCTGAACGTGGCGTCGCAGTTCACCCACGGGATCGACGTGGAGGCGAGCTACAACTTCTCGCTTTCGCAGCTGAGCCTGCCGGGCAATGTCAACCTCCGGCTGCTCTACACCTACCAACCGGTCAACAAGAGCCGGTCGTTCCCGAGTTCGCCGGTGGTGAACGCGGCGGGCGCCGTGGGCCTCGCCGTCCATCGCGCCACCCTGCTGGCCGGCTATACGGCCGGTCCGTTCTCGGTGAACTGGCAGACCCGTTACTCCAGCCCGATCAAGCAGAACGCCAGCCCGCTGCTGTTCTACGCCAATCCCGATCTGCCGTCGTACATGATCCACGACGCCAACGTGGCCTACCGCTTCAAGGTGGCCGGCCACGACCTGCAGGCCTCGGTTGCGGTCTCCAACCTGTTCGACAAGCAGCCGCGGATCTCGCCCTCGACCGCCTTCACCGCAAGCCCCGGCACCAACCCCGCCTTGGTGGGTGAGGACGACCTCGTCGGCCGCTACTACACCTTCACGCTGCGGGCCCAGTACTAGTCAGCTACCGCGGCCGGTCGTCGGACGGCGTCAGCTGTCCGGCGGTCGGCCGCGACCTTTTCGATCCTGCCTCTTCACGGAGGCCTTCGACGGAGGGCGCCCTCCCCCGGCCTTAGCCGGGAAGCGCCTCGGGACGTTTTCCGCCCGTCGCCCAATCCAGCGATTCGCGACCGTACACGACCGGCACCTTGGCGCCCGAGGCGGTCCCGGCGATGTCCGGACGGGTGCGCTCGATGTTCGCCGCCTGCGGTCCCGCAACTGGGTGCGATCTCCGGTTGGAGCAGATTGCAAGTCCCCGAAGGACAGGAGACGGCGCAGGTCGCCGGCTATGGCGCCCGCCGCTGCATCGCCGCCTAGTCCGGAGGGGGCATCCTCATCGGCGGCTCAAGGCGTCACGGGAAGGCCGGCCAGGGCCAGGATACGTTCGGCCCGGCGGACGTTGGCGTAGTCGACCATGGTCCCGTCCACCTGCACCGCCCCCAGGCCCTTGGCTTCGGCCTCCCGGAAGACCTCGATCAGGTGGCGGGCCCGGGCGACCTCCTGGGCCGAGACCGAGAAGGCCTCGTGGATGGTCGCCACCTGGCGGGGATGGATGGCGACCTTGCCATCGAAGCCCAGCCGGCGCGCCAGACGGCTTTCACGCTCCAGGCCAGCGGTGTCCTGGATGTCGATCAGCGGCCCGTCGAACAGCACCATCCCCTTCGTCGCCCGACCATCGACGACGAACTTGCCCCGGGCGTAGGCCAGGGCCTCGCCCTCCGGCGTCCACTGGGCTCCCAGGTCGGCCATCAGGTCGCCCTCGTTGGCGGTGGCCAGGCCCGCGCCGCGCACCCGCGGGGTGCTGGCCACGGTGTCGTAGAAGTTGCGCAGGCCGAGCGCGGTTTCGATCACCACCATCAGGCTGATGGCGTAGGGCTCCAGCCCCGCGGCTCTCTCGAAAGCGCTGAGCCGGGCGTCGATCTCGGCGATGTCGCCCGGGCCGTCCACCTTGGGGGCCATCAGGCCCTGCATCGGGTGCGGGGCCAGGACCGACAGGTCCTGCTCCAGTTCGCCTTCGCTGGGGTGGTTGATGCGGATGAAGGTCAGCCGGTCGGGGTAGCGGGCGAGCACGGCGGCGACGTTGGCGCGGGCCTCCTCCCGTCGCGGCGGCGGGACGGAGTCCTCCAGGTCGAGCACCAGGGCGTCGACGCCGGTGGCGAGCGCCTTCTCCACCAGCTCGGCGCGGATTCCGGGTACGAAGAGAAGGCTGCGCAGGGGCGAAAGCGGCAGTCCGGTACGGGCGACGGCCATGCTCAGTCCCTCCATTCCACGACGTGGGCGAAGGGGTACCCCTCCATAACCTTCTCGACGGCGGCGGCCGTCGCCGCCCGATCGGCCGGCGCGACCCCAGCCAGGCCGACGGCGATCTCGGTCCCCTTGGTGGCGTGGCTCCGCACCTCGACCGCCAGCCGTCCGTCGGCGGCGGAGAGTCCCGTCGCCTCCGACAGCACCGCCCGGAACACCCGCTCGGCGGCGTCCATGCGCAGGGCGACCTTGGACGGCTTGCCGACATCGGTCAGGGGGACGTGCTCGACGATGAACACCTCCTTGGGCATGGCGGCGCGCTCCATGATGCAGGAGCTCAGATGGGCCAGGAGCTCGGCCTCCGTCCGCTTGGAGCCCGGAAGCAGCTGGACGTAGACCACAGGCAGCTCGCCCGCATAACTGTCGGGCTTGCCGACCGCGGCGGCGTGCAGCACGTCGGGAAGCTGCAGCAGCGGGTCCTCGATCAGGGCCGGGTCGATGTTGTGGCCGCCGCGGATGATGACGTCCTTGGGCCGGCCGGTGATGAAGATGCGGCCGTCCTCGTCGATCCGCCCGAGGTCGCCGGTGATCAGCCAGCCGTCCTCGGTGCGCGCGCCCTTCTCGTGGGCCGGGTTGACGTACCCGGAAGTCAGGCCGGGGCTCGTGATCTGCAACATGCCGATCTCGTTCGGCCCGCAGATGCGCTTGCCGATGTCGGGCGCGTTGACGGCCACGGCGCGGATACGGGTGTAGGGCAGCCGCATCCCCGAGCTGCCCTCCTTGCGCACTCCGTCGCGGGGGTCCATGGCGATGCTCGCGGTGTTCTCCGTCATCCCGTATGAGTTCAGCACCCGCACGCCGGAGACCGCCTCGAAGTCGCGGCGCACCGAGGCGGGCAGCGGGCTCGACCCGGTCATGAAGAAGGGCTTCAGCGAGGACAGGTCGGCGCCGTCGGTCGAGGACTTCGACAGCACCGCCAGGGTCGTGGGCACCCCCGACAGGCGGCTGACCCGGTAGCGCTCGACGAAACGCCAGTAGTTGGCGATGTAGGTCTTGTCCCGCGCGCCCCAGATGCTCGGGATCACCACGCTAGCGCCGCTGGCCATAGGCGGCAGCAGCCGGCCCATGAAGCCGCCGGTGTGGAACATCGGCGAGTCGTGCAGATTGACCTCGCCCAAGGTGTACTGGGACGCGATCTGCCCGGTCCAATGCCGGTACGACAGGGCCCGGTGCGAGAGCTTGACGATCTTCGGCAGGCCGGTGGTGCCGCCCGAGTGGACGAAGGCCGCGATGGCCTCCCCCTCCGTCGGCTCGATCGCGCCCTTGGCCTCGTCCTGGCCGGCGATGGCGAGGTCGAGGTCGCTGTCCGGCAGGAGCGTCCCGTCCGGTCCCTGCACCGACCAGATCTTCACGCCGGGCAGCTCGCCGGCGATGGACATCAGCGATTCCCAGATCTTGAAGCCGGGGGTGGGGCCCAGCGCGATCACCGCCTTCACCCCCGCCTCCCGCAGCAGATGGAGCATATAGGGCGGCTCCAGCATCCAGTTCAGCGGGAACACCACCCCGGCCTGCAGCGCGCCCAGCACCGACCAGTAGATCGCCGGCGTCGCCGGGGTCAGGATGGCGACGACGTCCGAGCGCCCGACCCCGTTGGCGCGCAACAGGGCGGCGGTGCGGGCGATGTTGCTGCGCAGCTCGCCGAAGGAGACCACCTCGGGCTCGCGCTCGACATCGCCGTCGGGGACGTAGGAGATGGCGGTCTCGGCCGGGTCGTGCGCCGCCAGGGCGACGTCCATGCGCCGGCAGAAATCGGTGATCTTCAGCCGCTCCTCGAGCGGGACACGCTCGATGGCCTCCAGGTCCTCGAGCGAGCGCAGCGGCTGCTCCAAGAGGGCGGCGTCAGCCGTCTCGGCGATCACGCGCAGCCGTTCCTTCAGTCCGGTGTTCATAAAAGCAATCCCGTGATTGGAGATCGGTAGCCTAGATCAGGGCTGACCACGCCCTGCAAGGGCTCGGCGGCCAGGAAACGCCGCGGACTGGCGCTCTCGCCGCGCGCCGCGGCCAGGACGTCCTGGTCAAGCACCTTGCCTCCCCCGGCTGACGCGCGACGACGAGGGGCGAGGCGGAAGCTTTCGGCATGATCAGGACCGGGGCCCCGGAACTGGAACGGACTGTCATTCCACCGCCAACGCGGGCCCAGCGTCGCCGTCTGCGGACGCCGCCCTCGCCGCGCCCGGTCTGTCGGCGGCGGCGCGCCACATCAGGAACAGGCAAACGGCTGCTGCCAGGGCCGGGATCGGGCAGAACAGGAACAGCTGCGTGGGATAGGCCGCCTGGGCCAGCACCGCCCCCCCGACCAGCGGACCCAGCAGCGCGCCGATGCGGGAGAAGCCCTGACAAAAGCCCACCCCCGTGCCTCGGATCGGCGTCGGATAATAGCTAGCGATGAGGGCGCCCACCGAGATCTGGGCGCCGATGACGAAGAAGCCGGTGAAGAAGATCGCCCCCATGGCCAGAAGCACGTTGGCGCCAGCCGCCCAGATCAACACCGCGCCCAGGCCGCCCACGACATAGGAGGCCCCAAGCAGCGCGAACGGGCGACGGCGCACGAAGCGCGAGACCAGGACCGAGACCAGGAAGCTGCCGAGCAGCCCCGAAAGGTTGAACACCACCCCGCCCATCACCGCCTGACCGAGCGGCACGCCCGCCTTCTGGAGCAGGAGCGGCAGATAGTTCACCACGCAGAAGACCAGGAGCAGGCTGAGGGCCATGGTGAGGGACAAGAGGATCGTGCCCGCGGCCAATCCGTCCCTGAACAGGGCGGCGATGCCGCCCCTTCCGGCCACGCTTTTGGCGACGCGGAAGTCGTCGGTCTCCTTGAACACCTGGTTCGGTTCGATGCGCGACAGGATTCGCGCGATCTTCGAGCGCTTGGTCGGATCGAGGGTCAGGAAGCGTACGGATTCCGGCAGGAAGGCGATCAGCACCGGCGTGAGCAGCAGCGGCAGAACCCCTCCGAGGTAGAAGATCGACTGCCAGCCCCAGCCCTGGATCATCTTGCCGGCGATGGATCCGCCCATGATGGCACCGATGGGGGTGCCCCAATTGGTCACGGCGACGATGGAGAGCACCGAGCGGGTCGGGGAATATTCGGCGATCAGGGTGAAGAAGTTCGCGACCGCGCCGCCAAGGCCGATGCCGGCCACGAACCGGCAGATCAGCAGTTCCTCGTAGGAGGTGGTGAAAGCGCAGGCGAGGGTCATGACGCCGAACCAGGCGACCGAGCCGATCACCATCCAGCGCCGGCCGATGCGGTCCGCCAGTCTGCCGCCGAACAGCGCCCCAACCGCGAGCCCGGTGAGGCCGGACGAAAAGATCAGCCCGAACGAGGCCGGGGTGATGCGCCATGCCTTGGAGATGGAGGGGGCGACAAAGGAGATCGACTGGGTGTCGTAGCTATCCAGGAATATCACCAGGAACAGCATCGCATAGACGCTAAACTGGAAAGGACTGATCTTAGCCCCGTTGATCACCTCGGTGACATTGACGACGCGCCTTTCACTTTCCATGTCGGCTCCCTGGTTTATCATTTTTATTATTCTCGGATAGTTTATCCGCTTGTTATCAGACCGACCGGGCTCGCCCGCTTCGTCGACGTGCTGGAGACCTGGCCGTCCGACGGCTGAGAGCGGGGAGCTGAGCGGGCGCCCTCTTCCCGCCCAGGGCGCCCCTGAGTTTATTGTCTGGAGAAACGCGTCTCCTTGCTGGTCATGAACTCGAGCAAGGCCGGCCGGCCGGCCTCGGTCTGGGCGATCCCCCGCTTGATCGCCGGCACAATGTCCTCGGGCTTAAACACCCGCTCGCCGTAGCCGCCCAAGGCTTCGGCGAACTTCGCGTAGTTTCCGGAAATGTCCGTCGCCCGGTACTTCTCGGTGGCGACCGGCATGTTTTTCCGTTCGAGGGACATGGACTGGTTGTTGAGCAGGATCGACAGGATCGGCAGGCGTTCGCGCACGGCGGTCTCGAAGTCCATGCCCGTGAAGCCGATCGCCGCGTCCCCCCAGACATTGATGCACAGCTTGTCCGGGCAGGCCAGCTTCGCGCCCATGGCCAAGCCCAGGCCATAGCCCAGATGGGTGGTCTTGCCCCAGCCGATGAAGGTGAGGGGCTGGGTGCTCTTCCAGAAGGGGGTCATCTGGTCGCGCGGAGGGCCCGCGTCGTGGGTGATGATGGTGTTGGCCACATCCACCGTGTGCTGCAGGTCCCACAGCACCCGGTATGGCGTCATGGGGGTTTCGTCCGAGGTCAGCAGCGGCAACCACTGCTTCATCCATTCGGCCTCCACCGACTTGATCTCCGTGATGACGGCGGAGGGGTCGCGGGGGCTCTTGATGCGCTTGGCGCAGGCCTCGATCAGGGCCGTGAGCGACAGCTTGGCGTCGCCAAGCAGGGCGTGCTTGGTCGGCAGGGCCTTGTTGATGTCCACCTCGGACAGGGTGGCGTGGACGATGGTCTTGCCCGTCGGCATCTTCACCCCGAAGACCGTCTCCGAGAAGCTGCAGCCGATCCCGAAGATGACGTCCGACTTGTTGATGAAGTGACGCACCTGCAGCGGCATCGCCCCCCCGCCGGAGCCGAGCGCCAGGGGATGGGTCTCGTCGAAGGTGCTCTTGCCCGGCAGGCTGGTGCAGACCGGCGCGGCCAGAAGTTCGGCCAGCCGTTTCAGTTCGGCGTAGGCTTCGGCCCAATGCACGCCCTGGCCGGCGTAGATCACCAGGTTCTTGGCGTTGACCAGGGTCTCGGCCGCCGCCTCGACCGCCGCCGGGTCGGGTCCATAGCGGGTGGCGACCACCGCTTCATAGGTCAGGGGCCCGGGGACCGGATCGTTCACGGCGTCAGACGGCAGCTCGACGACCACCGGGCGCCCGCGGCCGTTGCGCAGCTGGGTGAAGGCCCGGCGCATGATGTTCTCGACCTCGGCGCCCGAATTCACCGGTTCGGCATGCTTGGAGATCCCGGCCATGGAGATGGTCGAGTTGAAATTGTCCGGCACATGGGCGAGGCGCCGGGAATAGCCCTGCGGAATGATCAGCACCGGAATCGATTCGCCGTAGGCCTGGGCCACGCCCCCATAGGCGCTCTCCGCCCCCGGGCCGTGCTGCATGGCGAAGACCCCCATGCGCTTGCCGCGGGTCATCCGCGACAAGGCGTCGGCCATGTGCACGCCCGTGCGCTCCTGGCGCACGATCACGGTGCGGATATCGGCCTGGGCGGCGGTCTCCAGCACCCGGTTGCTGGGATAGCCGAACACCACGTCCACGCCTTCGCGTTTCAGGATTTCGGCGATGGCGGCGGAGACGGTGGTGTCCGAACTCATTAGGAATTCCCTGTCGATTGAAACGCCTCAACATCGCCGAGCGCGCCTCCGGAGTCACCCGCGGCGGGAGGCATCCCCGAGACGCCATCGTCGGCGGCAGTAGCCTGGGCATCCCTACCCGTCAACGCGCCCGGTCCGTCGCGCCGCGCCCGCCCCCTCGGCGGTCGCCACACACTAGGCGCGCGCGTTCTCCTTAGGCAAACCAATGCACGTCAGGGGGTTGGCAAGTCAACTCGGCGCCGGGCTCCGCTTGGCCGGCCGCAAACCGACGGCGGTCGTGGAACGCGGCGCCGCCCGCCCTAGTCTTGTAGCCGAGCGCCGGCATGTCGGGCCAGGCCGGGCGGCGATCCAGCAGAGGAGTTCGACCATGTCCGTCGAGGTGATTGAAAGGAATGCCTGGACTGTATTCTGCGACCGCCTCTCGCCCCTTCTGGTGGGCCAACAGGCCGAGGTGGAGGTCGCTTCCCTGGGGCTCGGCGACCAGATCGCGGCGGAATGGACTCCCATCGTGGGCTTCTCCTACGACCCCAAGGACGACCTCTTTTCCGTGGCTCTTTCAGGTCTGGACCATCTGATCCATCGGCCCCGGACGTTGGCCGCGCAGCGGCGCGGGCCGGCGGTGGAAAGCCTTGCGGTCACCGACGGCGAGGGAACCTTGCATGTGGTGCGGTTTCGCGAGCCGCCCATGTTTTCCCACTCGCCGCCTCCGGAAGCTTGAGGGTCGTCTATCCGTCCCGATTTCGACGGGCTATCGATTAGTCCGTCCGGCGCGCTTCGACATTCTGGGTTGGCCACGCGCCGGCCTCTCTGGAGGCGGTTCATGTTTGTGTCCTTCTTCCCCCGGCCAAGGGTTTTCGGCTGGTCCGTCCTGCTTTGGACCGCCTTCGCCATGGCGCTCTGGTATTTCGGAGGCCGCGATTTCGGCGCCCACTTCGGCCTGCCGCCGGCGCCGCCCAAGACGCCGCCGGTCATCGGCGTATCGATGTTCTGGTCGAGGCCGTTCCTCTGGTTTTACCTATACTATTGGACGGCCGTGGGCCTGTTCGCGGGGTTCTGGCGGACGGTGGCGCCGCACCCATGGCAGCGTTGGTCGATCCTGGGGTCGGCGCTGATCCTGTTCCTGACCTACCTTCAGGTCGAGGTCAGCGTCGGCGTCAACAACTGGTACGGTCCGATGTGGGACCTGATCCAGGTGGCGCTCGACAAGAAAGCGCCGGTCACGGCGGCTCAATTCTATGGCCAGATCGTGACGTTCCTATTCCTTGGCTTCTTCTACGTCACCACGGGCGTGTTCAATCTGTTCTTCATCAGTCACTATGTTTTCCGTTGGCGCACGGCCATGAACGATTATTACATGGCTCACTGGGAAAAGCTGCGGCTGATCGAGGGCGCCGCGCAGCGGGTGCAGGAAGACACCATGCGCTTTTCGACCACCACCGAGGACATGGGCGGCAGCCTGATCAATTCGGCGATGACCCTGATCGCCTTCCTGCCCGTGCTGATGGGCCTTTCGGTCCACGTCAAATCGCTGCCGTTCCTGGGCTCCACACCCAACGCACTGGTGTTCGCCGCCCTGCTTTGGGCGGCCTTCGGAACGGGCCTGTTGGCCCTTGCCGGCGTCAAATTGCCGGGACTGCAGTTCCGCAACCAGCGCGTTGAGGCGGCCTATCGCAAGGAACTGGTCTATGGCGAGGACGATGCGGACCGCGCCCAGCCCCCTACGGTCAAGGCCCTGTTCGCCAAGGTCCGAAAAAACTACTTCAACTTATATTTCAACTACATGTACTTCAATGTCGTCAGGATGATTTATCTTCAGGCGGACGCCATCTTCGCCCTGGCCCTCCTCGGTCCGGCGATCCTGGCGGCGACCGTGACCTATGGATTGCTGCAGCAAATCCTCGGCGCCTTCGGCCAGGTCAGTTCGTCATTCCAGTATCTGGTCAATTCCTGGAGCACCATCGTCGAGTTGCAGTCGATCTATAAGCGCCTCCGTTCGTTCGAGGCCGTGATCCGGGGCGCCCCCCTACCCGCCATCGATCGGACGGCGGACGCGTCGGCCTAGAACTCGCCCCTTGGCGGAAAAGCCGGGCCCGGCGACACACGTCGCCAAGCCTCATAAAAATGGTTGGCGCCCGTTATGATATAACATAATGGTCGATCATCATCCCCTTGAGATGTCGACCATGACCTTCAGAACGCTCCTGCTGGCGGCCTCCGCTGCTTCAGCCCTCGCCGCCGGCCAAGCCCGCGCCCAGGCCGAAAAAACCACCGACGCCGTTCCTGAGATCATCGTCACCGCCCAGCGCCTGGACTCGGCGCGCCAGTCGATCCAGCCGAGCCTGGGGGCGAGCACCTACACCGTCACCAACCAGACCATCGAGGCGGCGCCAGGAGGCTCGAACCAGGCGCTCAACCAGGTGGTGCTGCAGATGCCCGGGGTGGTGCAGGACGGCTTTGGCCAGCTGCACGTCCGCGACGACCACAATGGCATCCAGTACCGTCTGAACGGGGTGATCCTGCCCGAGGGCATCTCGGTGTTCGGCCAGACCCTCAGCCCGCGGCTGATCGGTTCGATGAACCTGATCACCGGCGCCATGCCCGCCCAGTACGGGCTGCGCACGGCCGGCGTGCTCGACATCACCACCAAGACCGGCTTCGGCAACGGGGGCGAGGTCTCGCTCTATGGCGGCAGCCACGGAACCTACGAGCCGAGCGTCTCGTACGGCGGCTCTTCCGGCTCGACCAACGCCTTCGTCTCGGCGAGCTTCAAGCACAGCAAACTGGGCATCGAGAGCCCGGACGGCAGTTCGACCCCGGATCACGACACCACCGACCAGGGCCAGGCCTTTGTCTACCTCGACCACATCCTGAGCTCCACCGACCGGGTGTCGTTCATCGGCGGCTATTCGAACCAACAGTTCCAGATCCCCAACCCGACGGGATTGAACCCCGACGGAACCTTCGCCGTACAAGGCCGGACCGACTATCCCAGCGAGCGGCTGAACGAGCGCCAGCGGGAGACCACCGGTTACGCCATCGCCAGCTATCTGCACGCCGCCGATCGCTGGACCCTGCAGACCTCGCTGTTCGCCCGCTATTCGACCCTGACCTATCGCCCTGACGTGGTGGGGGAGCTGCTCTACAACGGCATGGCCGAGTTCGCGGCCAAGCGCGACCTCGCCGTCGGACTGCAGACCGAAGGCGTCTACCACCTGGACGACAGCCACACCCTGCGCGGCGGCGTCATCATCCAGAACGAGCGCGCCACCAGCCGGACCACCACCTACGTCTTCCCCACCGGCGCCGACGGCGCTCCGACCGGCGACGTTCCGGTCGCCATCGCCGACAACGGCGGCCAGACCCAGTGGACCTACAGCGCCTATCTGCAGGACGAATGGAAGCTCGCCTCCGACCTGACCTTGAACTACGGGCTGCGGGCCGACCGCTACGAAGGCTACCGCGCGGAACAGCAGTTGAGCCCGCGGGTGAACCTTGTCTGGACCCCCGCCGAGGCGACGACCGTCCACGCCGGCTATGCGCGCTATTTCAGCCCGCCGCCGTTCGAGCTGGTGGGCGGCGCAACCGTAGCCAAGTTCGTCGGCACCACCGCCGAGGCCCCGAGCCTGACCAACACCACGCCCTTCGCCGAGCGGCAGCACTATTTCGACGTCGGGGCGCAGCAGAAGATCGGTTCCCACCTGACCCTGGGGATCGACGGCTTCTATCGGATATCCAAGAACCTGGTCGACGAGGGCCAGTTCGGGGCGCCGATCATCCTGACGCCGTTCAATTATGCCGACGGCAAGATCCAGGGGGTCGAACTCAGCGCCACCTACGACGATGGGGCCCTGTCGGCCTACGCCAACTTCGCGGCGCAAAAGGCCCAGGGCCGCGACATCGTCTCCAGCCAGTTCAACTTCGATCCCGCCGACCTGGCCTACATCAAGACCCACTACATCTATCTCGACCACGACCAGACCTACACGGCCTCGGCCGGCGTCTCCTATCGGTTCGACGGGGGGACCCGGATCGGCGCCGACGCCCTCTACGGTTCGGGCCTGCGCCGGACCACCGGCGCCGTCCCCAACGGCGACCATGTGCCGGGCTACGTCGAGGTCAATCTGACCGCCTCGCAGAAGCTCCGGATCGCCGGGGGCGACCTGGAGGCGCGGGTCGATCTGATCAATGTCTTCGACGAGGTCTATCTGATCCGCGACGGAACGGGAGTCGGGGTCGGCGCCCCCCAGTACGGCGCCCGGCGCGGCCTCTTCGTCGGCCTGACCAAGTCTTTCTGACGGCCAGGCGCCCGGAAGGGAAACCTTGTCCGGGTCCCAACCGTTGGAATCGGACTCCCCACCGGACGGAGAGACCCAGATGCCTACCGACCGAGCCGACCAGGACCCCGACCTTGCCGCCCACGCGCGCACCTATCATCGCTTCATGCTGGGCCTGAAGTGGATCGCCATCCACACGGCCTCGGTGCTGGCCTTCCTGATCGTGGCCTTCGCGACACCCGCCGGCATCATATCGGGCGTGCTCGCCGGCATCGTGGTCTTCGGCGCCGGAATCTTCGCCATGACCCATGGCCTGGCCCACTCCAGTGAAGCGGAACTCCCGTCCAGCGAAAGCGACGCCATAGCCTGAACCACGAAGGCGCGGCGCCAAGCGCGCAACCGGGCGGGCGGCTGCGGCTGCGCGCCCGTTCCCAAAGAGTCGAGCCCTGTTGTCAGGACTTGATCTCGATGCGGCGATCCTTGTCCTTCGCCGCCGGATTCTTCGGCAGTTCGACGGTCAGGAGGCCGTTCTTGACCTTGGCTTCAACCCGGTCGGCGTCAACCTCGGCGTCGAGCGGAACGATGCGCTGGAAGCGGCCATAGACGCGTTCGGCGTAGGTGCGGCCGCCGTTTTCCTCCTTGTTTTCCGCGCGCTTCTCGCCGCTGATCACCAGCACGTTGTCCCGCAGGTTAATCTCGACGTCCTTGGGGTCCAATCCGGGCAACTCGGCGGTCAGCGTGTAACCCTGATCGGTTTCCTGCAGGTCGAGGCTTGGCCATACCGCGAGGGCCGCCGGCGGGCCGAAGCTGCGCGCTTCACCTGGGGTCAAGACGTCGTTGAGAAAGCGATCGACCTCCCGCCGGAACGAGGCGAGGGGATCGCGGCTGTACGGGATCGCTGATCGCGATCCGGTCCAAGGAGTCAGGTCACGGTTCTGCATGGCGGTTTTCCTTTTCAAAGGTTGTCGCTCGGCCGCCCCGGCGACGCCTGAACAACCCGCGGACGCCCCATACGGGTTCCCCACCCCGCACGGTTCACCGATGCGGGGAGCGGCGAAATTCCTGGCTGGAGGCCGGGCCCGCCTCGCGGGGCCGAGCAGGCTATTTTCGGACCAACGACAGGGCCCGCGTCCCGGTCGAGATCTCCGTCCCCGTCGAGATCTCGCCGTCCTGAAGCGAAAGCTCGCCCAGATGGGTCATCATGTCGTCGAGCACCTGGTAGAGCTTGTCCAGTTTCTCCGCCCCGACGGCATTTTCCAGCTGCGCATAGATCGCGTCGAAGATCGGCAGGATCTCATTGACGAGCGCCTTGCCTCGAGGCGTCAGCGAGATGTTCACCCGGCGCTTGTCGGTCTTGACCGCCGCGCGCTTGACCAGGTTCATCTCCTCCATCCGCTGTACTATGCCGACGATGCTCGGCCTGAAGATCAGGCAGGCGTCGGCGATTTCGGTAACGCCCATCAGCTTCGCCTCGTGCAAGGCGCGCAGGATTCGCCACTGCTGCTCGGTGATGCCGTATTTCCTGAGGGTCGGCTGGAAGTTGGCGCGGATAGCCTCGCGGACGGTGAGGAGCAGAAGAGGCAGGTTTTTTCTATACTTCCGCATTCGCCATATCTCTTGTCCGTGGGGCTCGAGAAGCCCCAATCCCTATCATGCGATTTCCGATCCGCCGCAATTGTCTCCGCCTCTGAAGACCGCCTTCGGTCCTTCGGCCAGGCCGTCGCCATTCATCGCGTGTACGGTTCGATTTCACCGGCAAGGGCGCCGTCGCTTCGCGCGGACCCGCAGAACCGTCAGCCGACCTTTCGCGGGCTCCGCGCCCTGGCCGGTTTCGTGTCCCGGCGCGCGGACGCCAAGTCGGGAACGGCCGGCCCCGCGGAGAGCAGATCGCGCAGCCGGCTCGCCAGGGCGCCCGGTTCGTAGGGCTTGTCCAGGACCGGGAACTCCGAGCCGACTTGTCCCGGCCGCCCGACGTAGCCCGAGGTCAGCAGGATACGGATATCGGGGCGCAGGCTCCGGGCCAGATGGGCCAGTTGGACCCCGCTGGTTCCTCCGGGCATGACCACGTCGGAGAACATCAGATCGATCGGCTCCGCCCCATGCAGATGTTCCAGGGCTTCGGACGCATCGCCGGCGGTCACCACCTGGTAGCCAAGGCCGGCGAGGATCTCGACGGTGAGGGCGAGCACCTCCTTGTCGTCCTCGACGATCAGCAGCCTTTCGCTGCCGCCGACGTGGTCCGGCGCCGGCCCCTCCTTGGACGAGGCGCGCTCCGCCGTCGAGGCGGCGCAACGGGGCAGCCTAAGATGGAACAAGGCGCCTTCGCCGGGCTGGCTTTCGACCCACACCCGCCCTCCGGACTGCGAAACGAAGCCATAGACCTGCGACAGGCCCAAACCGGAGCCAAGGCCCACTTCCTTGGTGGTGAAGAAAGGCTCGAACACCCGTTCGACCACGTCCTTGTGCATGCCAATGCCGGTGTCGCGCAGGCTGATCTGCACCCAGGAGGCCCTGTCGGCCGGCTCGTGCGGATCGGTGACCGCCTGGGTGGATATGGTCAGGACGCCGCCCTGGGGCATCGCATCGCGCGCGTTGACGGCCAGGTTGAGCAGGGCCGATTCAAGTTGGACGGGATCGACGTAGGCGAACAGACCTCCCCCGCCCAGGGCCAGCTCCACCACCACGCTGTCGCCGACGGCCTGGCGCATCAGCGGCATGAATCCCTGGATCAGGGCGTCGATATCGAGCGCCACCGGACTGAGCTGTTGCCGGCGTGAGAAGGCGAGCAGCTGGCGGGTGAGCCCCCGGCCCCGTTCGGAGGCATGGCGGATGGCCGCGATCTGGCGCTTGAGCCTGGCGTCCTGGTTGGGACGGCGGGACATCATGTCGATGTTGCCCAGGACCACGGTCAACAGGTTGTTGAAGTCGTGGGCGACGCCGCCCGTGAGTTGGCCGACCGCCTCCATCTTCCGGGCCTGGGTCAGTTGCTCCTCGAGCGACCGGCGTTCGGTGGCGTCGAGGATTGTGCCGATGATCTCCGGGGCGCCGCCGTCCTCGCCGGCGCTCCAGATCCCCTGGTCGAGCAGGACGCGATAGGCGCCGTCGGCGCAGAGCCAGCGGTATTCGCAAGTGTAGGCCCCCCGCTCCGCCGCCCCGGACAAGGCCTCGACCACCTTGGCGCGGTCCTCCGGGTGGACGCGGTCCAGTCCGAACGCAGGCTCCTCGGTGAAGGCGCGCGGCTCGAAGCCGGTGACGGTGCGCACGCTGTCGCTGACGAACAGGGCGGGATAGGGTTCCGAGGTTGCGCGCGAGTGGAAGACGATGGGCAGGGACTGCAGGATCGCCTGCTGCCGCTTCTGGGCGTCGCGCAGCGCCCGTTGCGCGGATTGCTTTTCGGCCTGGACCCGCAGGTTTTCGTCGAGGAGGCGCTGCAGCCGCTCCGCCTGTTGCGTCACCTCCATGGTCTTGACGTGGAGATCGACCAGCACCGACACCTTCGAGCGCAGAATGAAGGGGTCCACCGGCTTGAACACCACGTCCACCGCCCCGGCCGAATAGGCCTGGAACAGGTGGGCCTCTTCCCGGAACACAGCCGTGAGGAAAACGATCGGCACGCTGCGCGTCCGCTGCCGCGACCGGATCAGTCCGGCGGTCTCATAGCCGTCCATCCCCGGCATGTGCAGGTCCAGGAGGATGACGGCGAAATCGTCCTCCAGCACTCGCCGAAGGGCGTCGGCGCCGGACCGGGCCACCACCAACTCGCAGCCGAGGTCGTCCAGCGCCTGCAAGGCGGCGAAGGCGTTGCGCTCGTCGTCATCGACGATCAGCACCTTGGCCAGCCTGGCCGACAACGCGGGCTGGGCGCTGGAACCGGGCGGGTCCCGCGGGCGGGAATCGGTATCGATCACGTCAAACCGCCGCGAAATTGTCTTTGAACTTGAGGGCGTCCGCCCGCTGGATCGAGACCCGCAGCACCGAGACCAACCGGTCGATGTCCACGGGCTTGGAGACATAGTCCGAGGCGCCGGCCTGGAGGCACTTCTGCCGGTCGCCCTTCATGGCCTTGGCCGTGACGGCGATGATGGGCAGGTGCGCCAAGCCCGGGGTGCTGCGCACCTCGCGAATGGTCTCATAGCCGTCCATGTCGGGCATCATGATGTCGACCAGCACGACATCGACCCGGGGTATCTCGCCCAGCAGATTCAGTCCCGCCCGGCCGCTCTCGGCGTAGCGGAGCGTCATGCCGTACTCCTCAAGCGCGCTGGCCAGGGAGAAGATGTTGCGGATGTCGTCGTCGATCACCACCGCCGTCCGGCCGGTCAGTACCGCATCGGCCCGGCGCGATTGGACGACGGTGTTGCGGACGGGCTCGGGCAGGCGGGCCAACGGCGCGTGCAGCAGCAAGGTTGTCTGGTCCACAAGCTGCTCGGGGGTGCGGGCCAGTCGCAGCAGCCCTCCGAACAACGCCGTCCGCAGACGCCGGTCGTTCTCGGCGCTCACCTCCGTCGGGGCGTAGACCACTACGGGCGCAAGGTCGGACGCCTTGCCCTTGAGCTGCTCGATGAGCCGCGGCGGGGCGATGACGTCGGCGTCGATGACGATCCCGTGGGGCCGCGCCGAAGGCGCACGGTCAAGCAGGTGCTTGAGCGTCGGTACGATCTCGACCTGCGGGAAACACTCGCGCAAGATTTCGGCCGCCTGGCCCTCGCCGCCGACCAGGGCCACCTGCCGGTCGGCATTGGCCACGAAGCCCTTGACGCCCTTGAGGGTGGACACGACCAGCTCGCGCTCCACCGGCTTATGGGTGAAGCCGAACGCTCCCATGGAAAGGCCGAGGCCGCGCTGATCGTCTGCGGAAATCAGGTGGACCGGGATGTGACGCGTGGTCGGCGTCCGCTTCAGCAGATCGAGCAGGGCGAGGCCGTCCATGTCCGGCAGGCCTATGTCCAGCATGATGGCGTTCGGTTCGAAACGCGTCGCCAGGGATGGGGCGGCCGAGCCTTCGCCGGTCACCACTCCCTTGAACCCGGAATCGCGCACCAGGGAGAGCAGGATCGAGGCGAACCGCGGATCGTCTTCCACGATGAGGATCGTGGCGTCGCCGGACCCGATGCTCTCGCGATCGTCCAGCACCATTTCGGTCACCTCGCTCTGCAGCGGGTTGGGGGCCAGGGCGGCGGACGGCCGGACCGGAAGTCGCGCCGGCGGCGCCACCGCCGCCGGGCTGAAGTTGAGCGGCACATAGAGGGTGAAGGTGCTCCCCTGGCCCGGCGTGCTGGCCACGCGCAGCTCGCCGCCCAGCATGGCCGCGATCTCCCGGCTGATCGACAGGCCCAGACCCGTGCCGCCGTATTTGCGGCTGGTGGTGCCGTCGGCCTGTTGGAAGGCCTCGAAGATGATGCGCTGCTTGTCTTCCGGAATGCCGATCCCGGTGTCCTCGACCGAAAAGGCCAGGATCTGCCCGCCGCTGTTCAGCCGGTCGTTGCCGGGATTCCAGCCCTGCTCGACCCGCTCCACCTTCAGCCGCACCGAGCCGGCGTGGGTGAACTTGAAGGCGTTGGAAAGCAGGTTCTTGATCACCTGCTGCAGACGCTTGTCGTCGGTGTACATCGACCGCGGCAGGTCCGCGGCGATCTCGATCGCGAAATCCAGGCGCTTGCCGTGGGCGATCTGCGAGAAGGTGCGGTCCATCTGGTCGCGCAGCCCGGCGAAGGTGGTTTCGCCGATGTCCAGGGTGACCGTTCCGGATTCGATCTTCGACAGGTCGAGGATGTCGTTGATCAGTCCCAGGAGGTCCGATCCGGCGTCGTGGATGTTCCGGGCGAATTCGACCTGCTTTTCGGACAGGTTCCCGTAGGCGTTTTCGCTCAGCATCTTCGAGAGGATCAAAAGGCTGTTCAGGGGCGTCCGCAGTTCGTGGCTCATGTTGGCCAGGAATTCGGATTTGTATTTCGACGTCAGCGCCAGCTGCTCGGCCTTCTCCTCCAGAGCCCGCTTCGCCTGTTCGACCTCGGTGTTCTTGGCCTCGACCTGCTTGTTCTGGTCCGAAAGCAGGATGGCCTTGTCCTCCAGCTCGGCGTTGGTCTGCTGAAGTTCGTCCTGTTTGGCCCGGAGCAACTCTTCCGATTGCCGCAGGCTGGCGGCCTGTTGTTCGAGCCGGTCGTTGGTCTTCTTCAGCTCGTCCTGCTGCACCTGCAGCTCGGTGGTGAGCAGCTGGGACTGTTTCAGCAGGCCCTCGGTGCGCATGTTGGCGGCGATCGTGTTGAGCACGATGCCGATGGATTCCATCAGCTGGTCGAGGAAGGATTGGTGGATTTCACTGAACTCGCCGAAGGTGGCGAGCTCGATCACCGCCTTGACCTCGCCTTCGAACAGGGCCGGCAGGACGATGATGTTGAGCGGCGCCCCCTCCCCCAGTCCCGAACTGATCTGGACATAGTCGGCCGGCACGTTGGTGAGCAGGATGCGCGACTTCTCATAGGCGCACTGGCCGACCAGGCCCTCGCGCAGCTTGAACTGGTTGGCCAGGTGCTTGCGATGGTTGAAGGCGTAGCTGGCCGCCAGGTCCAGCACGACCTGATCGTCCTCGTCGTAGTTGGAGACGTAGAACACGCCGCATTGGGCGTTGATCAGCGGCGCGAGTTCGGACAGCACCAGGTTCGACACGGTCGACAGGTCGCGTTCGCCCTGCAGCATCCGGGTGAAGCGGGCGAGGTTGGTCTTCAGCCAGTCCTGCTCGGTGTTCTTCAACGTCTGATCCTTCAGGTTGCGGATCATCTCGTTGATGTTGTCCTTCAGGGCCGCCACTTCTCCCGACGCTTCCACGGTGATCGAGCGGGTCAGGTCGCCCTTGGACACCGCGGTGGACACCTCGGCGATCGCCCGCACCTGGTTGGTGAGGTTGGCGGCCAGCTGGTTCACGTTGTCCGTCAGGTCCCGCCACAGGCCGGCGGCGCCCGGCACCCGCGCCTGGCCGCCCAGCTTGCCCTCGATGCCCACTTCGCGGGCCACGTTGGTCACCTGGTCGGCGAAGGTGGCCAGGGTCTGGATCATGCCGTTGATGGTGTCGGCCAGGGAGGCGATCTCGCCCTTGGCGTCCACGGTCAGCTTGCGCTCGAGGTCGCCCTGGGCCACCGCGGTCACCACCTCGGCGATGCCGCGGACCTGGCCGGTCAGGTTGGCCGCCATCGAGTTCACGTTGTCGGTGAGGTCCTTCCAGGTGCCCGCCACGCCTTCCACGCGGGCCTGGCCGCCGAGCTTGCCCTCGGTGCCCACTTCCTTGGCCACCCGGGTCACTTCCGAGGCGAAGGAGTTGAGGTGGTCCACCATGACGTTGATGGTGTTCTTCAGCTCCAGGATCTCCCCGCGCACGTCCACGGTGATCTTCTTCGACAGGTCGCCCTTGGCCACCGCGGTGGTCACGTCGGCGATGTTGCGCACCTGGCCCGTGAGGTTGGTGGCCATGGCGTTCACGTTGTCGGTGAGGTCCTTCCAGGTGCCGGCGACGCCGGGCACCTGAGCCTGGCCGCCCAGCTTGCCTTCGGTGCCCACTTCACGGGCGACGCGCGTCACTTCCGAGGCAAAGGAGCGCAGCTGGTCCACCATGGTGTTGATGGCTTCCTTCAGCTGCAGGATTTCG
>DATJHI010000031.1:0-4553 GCA_035493955.1 Caulobacteraceae bacterium
GCGGCCGAAACGAAATCGACTACGCCCGCCGCATCGCCCTCGACCTGCTCTATATCAAGCGCCGCAACCTGCTCCTCTACCTCTGGATCCTCCTCGCCACCGTCCCAGCCGTCCTCACCAGACGAGGAGCCCACTAACGGCGGGGCGCCATAGACCTTGCCGCGCCGATCCCGCTTGTTCCATGGTGTGGCGTCCTGTCGCCATATCGGAAAACAATGCCGTTCACGCTTAGCCGCCGGAACGTTCTCGCCGGCGCCCTCTCCGGGACCATCGCGCACTGGGCGGGCTCGGCTGCAGCAGCGGCGGCGCCTGGCCCGTTAAGTTTAGGGCCGCCGCGCCCGTTCGGCTTCGACGGCCTCAAGCGACAGGCCCAGGCGCTGGCTCGGACGCCACAGGCGCCCCGACCCGTTCTCGACGCCGACATTCTCGACGCCATCGACTACGACGCTTACGGCCAGATCGCCTATCGTCCCGAATTGACGCTGTGGAATAGTGCGCCGGGCGCCCAGCCGGTTCGACTGTTCCCCCTCGGCCGCTACTTCAAGGAGCCGGTCGCCATCCACCTGCTGGAGCGTGGCCAGGCCCGGCAGGTGCTCTACAGTCCCGACCTGTTCGAAACGCCGGCGGGGCATCCGCTGCGGCGGCTGAAGCAAGGTGGCTTCGCCGGCTTTCGACTGATGAGCCCGGGCGGGCGCAGCGACTGGCTGGCCTTCCTGGGCGCTTCCTATTTCCGGTCGTCCGACCCGTTCGACCAGTACGGGGCCTCCGCGCGCGGCCTCGCCATCAACTCCGGCGGCCCCGCCGCGGAGGAGTTTCCGCGGTTCAGCGCATTCTGGCTGGAACAGGACGGACACGGCGGCCTTACGGTCTACGCCCTGATGGAAAGCCCCAGCGTGGTCGGCGCCTTCAGCTTCGGAAACCGACGCGGGCCGGCCGGCGCCGTCCAGCGGATCGAGACGGCGCTCTATTTCCGCCGGCCCGTCGAAACCCTCGGCCTCGCCCCTTTGACCAGCATGTTCTGGTACGGAGCCAATTCGAACGGACCGCGCCCAGACTGGCGCCCACAAGTGCACGATTCCGACGGTCTGGCGATCTGGACCGGCGCGGACGAGCGGATCTGGCGACCGTTGAACGATCCCCCGCGGGCGACCCGCAACAGTTTCCTGGACCACCGTCCCAAGGGATTCGGACTGGCTCAGAGGGATCGAAGTTTCGAGGACTATCAGGACGATTCCGTCTTCTACGAGAAGCGGCCTACCCTCTGGGTGGAGCCTTTGACGGACTGGGGAGCGGGCGCGGTGGGCCTGGTCGAGTTGCCGACGGTCGGGGAAACCGACGACAATGTGGTCGCCTTCTGGACCCCCGCCCAGAAAATCCAGGCCGGCTCCACGCTCGACGCCGCCTACAATCTGCATTGGGTGGCGGAAGACCCTCCTGCCGCGGATGGGGCGCGGGTGGTCTCGACACGCATCGGTCCCGGCGGCCGGCCGGGTCTGGCGCCCCGGCCCGGTGCGCGGAAGTTCGTGATCGATCTGGCAGGCCCGGCCCTGGAAGGCCTGACCCGCGCGAGCGGCGTCAGGGCCATTGTCACCGCCAGCCGCGGGCATGTGGACAATGTCTCCGCCTATCCGGTCGTGGGGACGCATCGCTGGCGTCTGATGTTCGACCTCAGCGACGTTGGCGGCCAGACGGCGGATTTGCGAGCCTATCTGGACCGTAACGGACAGGCGCTCAGCGAGAGTTGGCTCTACCAGGCTTTTCCCTGAGTCATTAATCTTTGACGCTGGCCAGTGGGAACGGCGCCTAAATATGCGGCGCCAGCTTCGGCAGAACGGGAAGTTTCCAAAAAAATCCGACCTTTTTCCGCAGGCTCAGGTCGATTCGTTAACCCTTTGCCCAAGTTTCGCCTAACAGCCCCCTAAGACGACAAGTCCCAAGGCTCGATTCGAGCGCCCACGAAGACACGCGCCTTCCGGCCGGGGTTTTCGGGAAGGCATCCTGGTCCCAGATTGAGAATCCTGACGCCCCGCCGATCTCCCCGCACGTCCGTCCGTAGCTCGGGCGCGCTCCATCCAAGGCGTCGGCGACGCCTGCCGAAGGCCGGGGCCCTATGGGGCGCAGCCGGGATGATCGGCTCGGCCGGTCTATGCGTCTTGAGCGCGTCGACGATCATGCACCGCCTGCTCGCCCCCGGCCAGATCACGGTTGCGACGGGTCTGATGCTCGGCCTGCTCACCATCCTGTTCGGGTGGATCGCCGTCGCCCTGGCCTGGGCCTTGGAAGGCATGGTGCTGCGGGTCCTGGGCCACGTCGATTCCCGCAGGGTTCGCCGCGCTGGCGCCCGACCCGCTGGGACCGGGACGCTGCGGTCCGCCGCGGCGCGCAAGACCTCGCTTCAGGAGGCGGGACCGAAACTGATCCGGGCGGCCCTTCGCAATCGGCGACCCCCGGTACGATCCGACGGCAGGGCGGCCCTCCAGCTGCTGCCCGAACGGCGCCCGCTGGCCATGCCGCCCCAGAGCCTGAACGATGACGAGGCCGGCGGCGCGCGCCTGCGCTTCGCCGACGCTCGGATCTGGCCCCGCGTCTTCGTCGGCGCCTCCACCGT
Source organism: Caulobacteraceae bacterium (assembly GCA_035493955.1). GTDB lineage: Bacteria > Pseudomonadota > Alphaproteobacteria > Caulobacterales > Caulobacteraceae > NCED01. The sequence goes on from DATJHI010000031.1 coordinate 2,609, forward strand.
CCTGTCGACCCTGGCCGCGACCATCGTCATGACCCGCCTCCTGGCGCCGGGCGGGATCACGATTGCGGACGCAGTGTTGCTGTCCCTGTTCGTCATCCTGTTCGGGTGGGTGGCCTTCGCCTTCGCCAGCGCCATGGCGGGTTTTGTGCTGATGTGGCGCGCGAAGGATCTGGAGCCCTGGCGTCCGCAGCCGATCATCTTCACCCGGACCGCGCTGCTGATGCCGACCTACAACGAGGATCCCGGTCGGATCCTGGCGGGCGCGCAGGCGATCTACGAAGAGCTGTGCGAGCGGGGCGTCGCCGAACTCTTCGATCTTTTCGTGCTGTCCGATACGCGCGACGAAGCCATCGCCCGCGCCGAGATCGCCGGCGTGCTGCGTCTGCGCCAGCGTACGAACGCCCAGGACCGCTTCTTCTATCGCCGGCGCGCCCTGAACCCGGATCGCAAGGCCGGCAACATCGCCGACTGGGTGAAGAGCTGCGGCGGCGGCTACGAGTCGATGATCATCCTCGACGCCGATAGCTTGATGAGCGGAGACGTGATCGTGCGCCTCGTCGCCGCCATGGAACGCGATCCCAAGTGCGGATTGATCCAGACCCTTCCTATCGTGGTCGGCGCCGCCACCTTGTTCGCCCGGATGCAGCAGTTCGCGGGGCGGCTTTATGGGCCTCTGATCGCTCAGGGCCAGGCCTGGTGGTCGGGGGCGGAGGGCAATTACTGGGGGCACAACGCCATCATCCGGACGGCCGCTTTCGCCGCTTGCGCCGGTCTCCCGCGCATCGATGGCGACGGGCCCTTCGGCGGCCACATCATGAGCCACGACTTCGTGGAGGCGGCGCTGCTGCGGCGGGGCGGCTGGGCCGTGCGGATGGCGCCGTTCCTGGGCGGCAGTTTCGAGGAAACCCCGCCGTCGCTCCTGGACATGGCCGTGCGGGATCGCCGCTGGTGTCAGGGCAACTTGCAGCACAGCGCCGTACTGCCAGCCCGCGGGTTGCACTGGGTAAGCCGGCTGCACCTGGCCCGTGGCATCCTCGCCTACCTGACCGCCCCCCTTTGGCTAATTTTCCTGGCGGTCGGGGCCGTCGTCTGGGTGCAGCAACAATCCTCCCACGCCGCAGTCGGGCAAACGTCCCTGGCCAGCGCGCTTTTCGCCTTCACCATGGCTCTGCTGCTTTCCCCCAAGCTGATGGGTGGATTGCTGGTCGCCCGCAACGGGCTGGCCCGCCGCGCCTGCGGCGGCGGCCTGCGGCTGGGATTGGGCGTTGGCGTCGAGATCTTGTTCTCCGCTCTCACCGCGCCGGTATTCATGCTGATCCAGAGCTGCGCCGTGTTCGACGTGCTGTGCGGTCGCCATTCGGGCTGGGCTACGCAGCAGCGCGACGACGGCCGCCTGCCGTTCAAGGTCGCCTGGCGACGCCATTGGGCCCACACCCTGGCGGGCCTGGTCTGGGCGGTGACGACCTATGCCGCCGATCCTGCCCTGTTCGCCTGGACCCTGCCGGTGGCGGGAGGCCTGATCCTGGCCATCCCGGTCTCGATGCTGACGTCCCAGACGATAGCCGGCCAGGCCTGCCGCCGCATCGGGCTGTTCTCGATTCCGGAGGAGGCCCAGCCGCCGACCGTGGTCGTCAGGGCCGCCGCAATGCGGGCCGCCTATGTCGCCGAGGAACCCGTTCGTCTCGAAATCGATCGACTGTTCCGCGCGCCTGTGCCGATGCATTCCCTGGCTGCGCCTCAGCGCGTGGCTTCCTTCGCCTGATGGCCGCCGGCGACGCTCCACATGGAGCCCGCGCGCCAGAGAGCCGTTAGTGGGCTCCTCGTCTGGTGAGGACGGCTGGGACGGTGGCGAGGAGGATCCAGAGGTAGAGGAGCAGGTTGCGGCGCTTGATATAGAGCAGGTCGAGGGCGATGCGGCGGGCGTAGTCGATTTCGTTTCGGCCGC
>DATJHI010000032.1:0-8021 GCA_035493955.1 Caulobacteraceae bacterium
CCGGCCATCTATCGCCAGCGCAACCAGGTCGAGCGCTTCTTCTGCAAGCTCAAGCACTTCAGACGGATCGCGACGCGCTTCGACAAGCTCGCCAGGAACTTCCTCGCCGCCGTCCTGCTCGCCTCAACCCGCCTGTGGCTCAGGGCTTATGAGTCCACCACCTAGACCGCGCTCAAGTAGCCGCTAGGCGATAGCGCGCAAGAAATCAGGCCCGGTCCATCAGCTCGGCGAAGCGCTCGAACAGGTAGAGCGAGTCCGTGGGCCCCGGCGAGGCCTCCGGATGGTGCTGCACCGAGAACACCGGGCGGTCCTTCATGGCCAGGCCGGCGTTGGTGCCGTCGAACAGCGACACATGGGTCTCGGTGACCGCCGCGGGCAGGCTGTCGCGGTCGACCGTGAAGCCGTGGTTCATCGACACGATCTCGACCTTGCCGGTGGTCAGGTCCTTCACCGGGTGGTAGGCCCCGTGATGGCCCTGCTCCATCTTGGCCGTGGTGGCGCCGAGCGCCAGGGCCAGCATCTGGTGGCCGAGGCAGATGCCGAACACCGGCTTGCCGCTCTCCACCAGCTTCCTGATCTCGGGCACGGCGTATTCCCCCGTCGCGGCCGGGTCGCCCGGGCCGTTGGACAAGAGTACCCCGTCGGGATTGCGCGCCAGGATGTCCTCGGCCGAGGTCGAGGCCGGCACCACCGTGGCCCGGGCGCCGACGCTGGTCAGGGCGCGCAGGATGTTGCGCTTCACCCCGTAGTCGACCACCACCACCTCGTAGGGCCGTGTCTTGCCGGCGCGGGCCTTGAGGCCGGTGTAGCCCTCGGGCCAGTCCCACAGGCCCTCCTCGAACACGAACGGCTGCAGGCAGGAGGCGTCCTTGGCCAGGTCCAGGCCCACCAGGCCCTTCCAGGCCCTGGCCTTGGCCACCAGGGCGTCGAGGTCGAACTGGCCCTCGGGGGCGTGGGCGATCACCCCGTGGGGCATGCCGTGCTCGCGGATGGCGCGGGTCAGGGCGCGGGTGTCGACGCCGGCGAGGCCGATCAGGCCGCGGTTCTTCATCCAGGCGTTCAGCGTCTGCACCGAGCGCCAGTTGGCCGGGTCGGTGGGCAGGTCGCGGAACACCGCGCCGCGCGCCGCCGTCTCGGCCCCGCGGCCGAACTCCTCGATGTCCTCCAGGTTCACCCCGACGGTGCCTACGTGGGGGAAGGTGAAGGTGACGATCTGGGCCATGTAGGAGGGGTCGGTCAGGATCTCCTGGTAGCCGGTCATGGCGGTGTTGAAGCACACCTCGCCGACCGCCTCGCCGACCGCGCCCACGCCGATCCCCTGCAGGATGGTTCCGTCCGCCAGGGCCAGGACTCCGGTCGCGCCGGGCATGAGCTTGTCGGTCATCGGCGGGGTTCCTTTGGCGGTTGGCGGATAGTCGCAAAAAAGCGGGCCGAGGTCGCCCCCCGCCCGCCGTTTCTGGATCGCGATGTAGGACCCTGGGGCCCCAGCGTCAACACCATCGCGCAATTCGCGCTCGAGCAGGCCGTCAGGCCGGTAGCGCCGAAAGCACGCGCTCAAGCAGGCCGTCAGGCCGATAGCGCAAAGAGAACCTGCTCAAGTAGGCCGCCAGGCCGGTAGCGCCGAAGAGTGAACCTCGATTCAAGGTCTGGGGTATTCATGATATAACAGCGGTCTCTGATCGGAGGTCATGTCGTGGCCAGGATGAGGGCGTCCGTCATCGGCGCCGTGGCGGTCTTGGGCGCCCTCGCCATGCCCGCGGCGGCCGTCGCCCAGGCGATCCAGGTGTTCGGCGGCGGCTGGGGCGAGGCCTGCTGGCGCGCGGCCTTGGCCTCGACCTTCCTTCATATGGACTCGGCGGCCATGGAGGCCCGCTGGAAGGCCGATTCCATTCTCATCTGCGACGACGCCCTGTCGAGCGGCGCGATGGATCGCCGCGACACCGCGGCCACCTACGTCAACCGCGGCATCCTGGAGATGAGCCGCGAGCGGTACGACGTGGCCGAGAAGAACTTCACCTCGGCCCTCGTCCTCCTGCCTAAGCTGGCCGAGGCCCACGTCGACCTGGGCTCGACCCTGATCAACATGAAGAAGTACGACGAGGGGGTGCGGGAGACCGAGCTCGGTCTGCAGCTCGGCTCCAAGGAGCCGGAGCGCGGCTACTACAACCTCGGGATCGCCTACGAACGGCTGGGCAACATCCAGAAGGCCTACGAGAGCTATCGCCAGGCCTCGATGCTCGATCCCAAGTGGCAGGAGCCCAAGGACGAGATGGCCCGCTTCGTGGTGCGGCCGGTCCAGAAGTAACGGTCTGGCGTTTTGCTCGATCCGCGCGCAACCTGAGGTGAGGCGTCAGAGAGCGCAAAGGGAGGCTGCGCCATGAACGGGATCAAGGCGGCCATCATCGCTGCGGCCGCGACGGCGGTCGGGCTGGGTCTGGCGGGCGCGGCTTCGGCCCAGGCGGTCCAGGTGGTGGGCGACGGGTTCGGCGAGTCCTGCTGGCGCGCGGCCGTGGCCACCACCTTCATGCACATCGATTCCGCGAAGATGGACGCGCGCTGGAAGGCCGACGCCATCAGCGCCTGCGACGACGCCCTGAAGATCTCCAGGCTGGACCGCAAGGACACCGCGTCCACCTGGGTCAACCGGGGCATCCTGGAGATGAGCCGCGAGCGCTACGCCAACGCCCGGGGCAACTTCAAGGAAGCCCTGAAGATCATCCCCAACCTGCCCGAGGCCCACGTCGACATCGGCTCGGCCCTGATCAACATGCAGAAGTTCGACGAGGGGATCAAAGAGACCGAGCTCGGCCTGTCGATGGGCTCCAAGGAGCCGGAGCGCGGCTACTACAACCTCGGCCTCGCCTACGGCCTTCTGGGCAATCAGCAGAAGGCCTACGAGAGCTTCCGCCGCGCCTCCGAGCTCAACCCCGCCTGGACCGATCCCAAGGTGGAGATGGCCCGCTTCACCGTCGAGAAGGTCGAGCGGAAGTAGGGCGGGCCGCGCGGGTTCCGGAGATTGCCGCCCATTCCGGTTCCGGACATCCTGCCTTTACCCCCAAAGCCGCTCATCCCGGCGAATGCCGGGACCCAGATCGTATGGCGCGGAAGCTGGATGAGTTTCTACGTCTACATCGTCGCGAGCCTGGTCCACCGGCCGTGCTCGACTCGACCTTGACAAATCGCTCGCTTTTGTTCATTGTTTGTTCCGAAATGTCCACCGCCGCATTCCTGCCCGAAGCGCTTCCCGCCGCCGCGCCCGCCGACTGGGCGCGGCCGCTGGTCGAGCGCCAGCTCGCCGTCCTCGGACGGCTGGCCGAGGCGGGGCTGGAGATCGCCGTGGCGCTGGAGGCCCAGGCCAAGGGCGGCGAGGCGGTGGTCCAGGGCGACCTGGCCATGGCCTTCAACCGCGTCGCCCGGGCCGTGCGCCAGACCGCCATGCTGCAGTCCAGGCTGATCCAGGCGCTGCAGGATCACGAGGCGGGCAGGGCCGGCCGCAAGGCCGCCGCCCGCGCCAGTGCGGCGCGCATCCTACGCGGGGTGATCGACGAGGAGCTGCCGGACGACAGGGCCAAGGACACGGAGCGGGCCGAACGGCTCGCCCCCGAAGCCGCGGAGCGCCTGCGGGCGGAGGATTTCGGCGACCTTCTGGCGCGGCCGTTCGGCGAGGCCGTGGCCGCGATCTGCCGGGACCTCGGCCTTTCGCCCGACTGGCTGGCCCTGGCCGAGGACTGTTTCGACGCCGAGGCGGCGCTGGCCCGCGCGCCGGGCGCGGCGCCGACGGAACCGGAATATCGCGGGCCGATGCAGGTGCGCTGGCTGGAACCGGGCGAGCCTGGGCGGGACAGTTCCTGATGGCTTCGCGGGGGACTCCGGCGGGGGCGCTTTTCGGAAGTTCCGGACAAATGCGGAACGTCCGACGCGGCTGTGGATAAGCTGAGTCGGAACCGGGGACGCTGTGGGAAGGCGCGACTCTATTGGCTACTGTGCCGCCGTGCGCTTCGACGACCGCTTCCTTGACGAAATTCGTTCCCGCCTGCGTCCTTCCGACGTGGTCGGCAAGACGGTCAAGCTGCGCCGCCAGGGCCGCGAATACGCCGGCCTGTCGCCCTTCACCAAGGAGAAGACGCCCTCGTTCTTCGTCAACGACGAGAAGGGCTTCTACCACTGCTTCTCGTCCGGCAAGCACGGCGACATCTTCTCCTTCCTGCAGGAAACGGAGCGGCTGAGCTTCCCCGAGGCTGTCGAGCGTCTGGCGGGCGAGGCGGGCCTGTCCATGCCCGTGCAGGATCAGCGCTCGGTCGAAGAAGACAGGAAACGGGCGAGCCTCCAGGACTGGCTGGAGGCCGCCGCCTCTTGGTTCGCGGGCGAATTGAAACGGCCCTCGGGCCAGGCGGCGCGGGCCTATCTTGAGAAGAGGAAACTGCCGGCCGACGACTGGAAGCGGTTTCGCCTGGGCTACGCGCCGTCGAGCCGCACCGCGCTGAAGGACTACCTGATTTCCAAAGGCGCCAAGCCGGCCGAACTGGTGCAGGCGGGCCTCCTGATCCAGCCGGAGGACGGCGGCGCCCCGTACGACCGCTTCCGCGACCGGATCATGTTCCCGATCACCGACCTGCGCGGCAAGGTGATCTCCTTTGGCGGTCGGGCGCTCGATCCGGAGGCCAAGGCCAAATATTTGAACGGCCCGGAGACCGAGCTCTTCAACAAGAGCCACGTGCTCTATGGCCTCTACGATGCCCGCAAGATCGTGAGCGCCGGCGACGCCGACGCGCCGCTGGTGGTGGTCGAGGGCTACATGGACGTCATCGCCTGCCAGCGCGCCGGAGTCGCGGCGGTGGCGGGGATGGGCACGGCCCTGACCGAAGAACAGATGGCCCTGATGTGGCGCGTGCACCCTGAGCCGACCCTTTGTTTCGATGGCGACAAGGCGGGGCAGCGGGCCGCGGCCCGGGCGATCGACCGCGCGCTGCCGTTGATACAGCCCGGCAAGTCTTTCCGCTTTGCCGTCGTGCAGGGCGGCAAGGACCCCGATGACGTTCTTCGCGAACAGGGGCCCGCTGTCCTCAAGACGCAGCTATCGGTCACGGTCCCGTTCGTGGAGGCGTTGTTCGCCCTTGAAAAGGACGCCGAGCCTTACGACACGCCAGAACGGAAGGTGGCGTTCAAGGCCAGGCTCCGGAAGAGAGCGGCCACGATTGCGGACAAGGAACTTTCCGCGGCCTACCGCGACGATCTGCTCGGACGGTTCGAGGCGCTCTGGCCGACGGAGCGACCTGTCTATACGGTTGGCGCCGCCGCCCGGGCCATGGCGGATCATCGCTGGCGTGGCCAGCGGAAGCGCAATCCGCTCGAAACGCCGTTCCAAAGCGACGTGACGCCAGAGGGCAAAGCCGGCCTTGAGCGGCTCCGCCGACTATCCAATCCACTTTCAGCCGCGCTCGTGCTCGCCGCGATCAACGACCCGAGGGTCGTGGAAGACAAGATTGAAGTTCTGAACACCCAGGGGTTCGGAGATCGATATCTCGATCAGATCGTTCGGGCGCTCGTCGAACTTCGGCTGACCATGGACGCCACCGACAAAGCACTGGTCCAAAGGCAATTGGCCGCAAAAGGCCTCACTGCCGAGATGGAAATTCTGCAGCAAGCGGCCCGACTTTCGGGCGCGGCGTTCCTGACGGGCACGTTGCCCGAAGAGAAGATACAGGAACTCTGGGATCAGGCTTTCGACGTCATATTGCAACTCGTCGCTCTCGAACGCGCGATCATGCAGACAAAGGAAGATATCTCGCGCGACCCGGATTTCGAAACACTGAACCGATTGAAATCCATGCGCGATACGTTGGTCAGGGTCGTGCGGAGCGGAGATTTCAGCACGATCAAGAGCGTGCAATGAACCCCGCTTTCATCGGGCTGCCCGGTGAAGGGGCGGCTTTCGGCTCCAGCCAACTGGCGCAGAACGATTTGCCGAGGGAAATCATCTGGGTGCGACCATATGCCGACGTCCTTGACTCCGAGGGTCTGACCCGCCATCTGACCAGCAGAGGCTATGGCGCGCTTCTGGGCGAAATCGACCGGGCGGCCCGGATATCGGGCGCCCCATTCCTGAATCCGGATCTCACCCAAGACGCTGCCAGAATCTCGTGGTCGCACGCGTTCGAGGTCCTCACACGCATGGCCGCGCTGGAATCCGCACTCACCGTCGCCAAGACGGAATTGACGGAATCCTCAGATGCGCAGGCTTTCATGCGCCTGAAAGGCGAACGGGACGCTCTGAAGCGAGCGATCAGGACGGGAACGGTTTGGACCGCCTCTGGGTCTATAGATTGATTGATCTATAGGCTAAGGGCGTAGCTCCGCTTGTCTGGAATCTGGTAAAGCCCGGAATCCGTCGAGCGGCAATTTTTGGAACTCCGGCCCGGAAGACCCGCTGAAGGTGGGTCGCCGGTCGGAGCGGAGAGCTGGATGAGCACCACCGCTGAGACGCAAGAAGCCGAAACGCCGACCGACGGGCCGTTGCTCGATCTGACGGACGCCGGTGTCAAGCGCTTCATCAAGCAGGCCAAGGCCCGCGGTTACGTCACCATGGACGAGCTGAACAAGGTTCTGCCGTCCGAAGAGGTCACGTCCGAGCAGATCGAAGACACCCTCGCCATGCTGAGCGAGATGGGCGTCAACGTCGTCGAGAACGAGGAGACCGAGGGCGAAGGCGAGGGCGGCGAAGTCGCCGTGCGCGAGGAGTCGGCCGTTACGGTGTCGGAAAAGGCCGAGACCTACGACCGCACCGACGACCCGGTGCGCATGTATCTGCGCGAGATGGGCTCGGTGGAGCTGCTGTCGCGCGAGGGCGAGATCGCCATCGCCAAGCGCATCGAGGCCGGCCGCGACACCATGATCCGCGGCCTGTGCGAAAGCGCGCTGACCTTCGAAGCCATCATGGTGTGGCGCGAGGAGCTGGGCACCGGCCGCATCCTGCTGCGCGAGGTGATCGACCTCGAGCAGACCTATGGCGGCGCGGTCCCGGGCGCCGGCCCCACCGGCGAGCAGGTCGCCGCCGAGGAGGAAGAGTCCGAGGAAGCCGAAGCGGCGCCCGTGGGCGGCGGCGAGAAGCCCGAAGGCGAGGCCGGCGAGGGCGACGGCGAGGATGACTTCGACGACGGCGCGGGCCCCTCGGTCAGCGCCATGGAGGCGGAGCTGCGCGAGGGCGTCATGGCGACGCTCGACGCCATCGCCAACGAGTTCGAGGCCTTCCGCAAGCTGCAGGAGCGGCTGGTGGAGCGGCGCCTGTCGGGCCAGGACCTGCCCGAGAGCGAGCGCGAGCAGTACAACCAGCTCTCGAACGTGATCATCCAGCACCTCAAGACGCTGAAGCTGAACAACAACCGCATCGAGGCCCTGGTCGAGCAGCTCTATGCGATCAACAAGCGGCTGATGGGCCTGGAAGGGCGCCTGCTGCGCCTGGCCGACAGCTACGGCATCTCGCGCGTGGAGTTCCTGCGCGCCTACCTCGGCGCCGAGCTCCACCCCAACTGGGGCGAGACGGTGAAGGCGCACGGGGTGCGTTGGACCAAGTTCATCGAGAACGACGGCGGCCAGGTGGGCGACATCCGCCAGGAGATCGCGGCCCTGGCGCAAGAGACCGGCGTGCCGATCGACGACTATCGCCGCATCGTCCAGACCGTGCAGAAGGGCGAGCGCGAGGCGCGCCAGGCCAAGAAGGAGATGGTCGAGGCCAACCTGCGTCTGGTGATCTCGATCGCCAAGAAATACACCAACCGCGGCCTGCAGTTCCTGGACCTGATCCAGGAGGGCAACATCGGCCTGATGAAGGCGGTGGACAAGTTCGAGTACCGCCGCGGCTACAAGTTCTCCACCTACGCCACCTGGTGGATCCGCCAGGCCATCACCCGCTCGATCGCCGACCAGGCGCGCACCATCCGCATCCCGGTGCACATGATCGAGACGATCAACAAGATCGTCCGCACCAGCCGCCAGATGCTGCACGAGATCGGCCGCGAGCCGAC
>DATJHI010000033.1:0-13227 GCA_035493955.1 Caulobacteraceae bacterium
CAACAGCGCCGTCGACCAGATGGACCGTTTCACCCAGCAGAACGCCTCGGTGGTGGAGGAGAGCACCGCCGCCAGCTTCGCCCTGGCCTCCGAATCCCAGCAGCTCACCAGCCTGATCGGCCGCTTCGGCATCGGCGCGGACCGCCGCGCCGCAGGCCAGTCCGCGCATGTCCGGACCGGCCCCGTCTTCCGCCGCAGCGACGGCTCCGCCGCCCGCAAGCTCGCCCCCGTCGAAGCCGACGACTGGCAGGAGTTCTAAAAGTCGATGGACACCTCCCCCGACACCGTCACCGTGAAGCTGCCCGAAGTGCTGGGCCTGACGGCGGCGGCCCCCCTGGCCGCCAGGCTGGTCGCCTTGCAGGGCTCGCCGGTGGTGCTCGACGCCTCGAAGGTGATGCGGCTAGGCGGGCTGTGCCTGCAGGTGCTGCTGTCCGCGAGGGTGACCTGGATGACCGCCGACACGCCGCTGACGATCCACGACCCTTCCCCCGCCTTTCAGGACGCCTGGGCCCTGTTCGGCGCTCCCGCCCTGTCCGCCTAACCGGAGCAAGCCCGTGCCCGCGCCCCAAACCATCCTCACCGTCGACGACTCCCGCACCATGCGGGACATGTTGAAGGCCACCCTCACCGAGTTCGGTTATCGGGTCGTGCAGGCCGTCGACGGCCTCGACGGCCTGGAGGCGCTGCAACGCGACGCGCCCGACCTGATCATCACCGACTTCAACATGCCGAATCTGGACGGTCCGGGCTTCATCGAGCGCGTGCGCCAGGACCCGCGTTATCGCGGCACGCCGATCCTGGTGCTCACGACCGAGACCGATCCGGCCGAAAAGGACCGGGCGCGCCGCGCCGGCGCCACCGGCTGGATCGAAAAGCCGTTCGACCCGGGCAAGCTGTCGGATGCGATCCGACGCGTCATGCTCTGACAGTCCAGCGTCCATGTCCCCTCCCCAGACTTTGTCGTCTGAAATCCTCGGGCCCATCCGCGAGCTCTTCTTCCATGAGTGCGAGGACCTGCTGGCCGAGCTGGAGGCCGGGCTTCTGGCGCTGCAACGGGGCGCGGCCGACGCCGAAACCATCAATTCGGTGTTCCGCGCCGTCCACTCGATCAAGGGGTCGGCGGGAGCCTTCGACCTCGACGCCCTGGTCGCCTTCGCCCATCGCTTCGAAAGCGTTCTGGCGCGGCTGCGCTCCGGCGCCCTGCCCGCCGACGCCGACCTGCTGAAACTGCTGCTGCGCGCCGCCGACGTCATAGCCGACCTGGTGCGCAAGGGCCGCGAAGGCGAGGTCACGGACCCGGAGTACGGGGCGGATGTGGCCGAGGCGCTCGGCGTCTACGCGGGCGACGTCAAGGCCGAGGGCGACGAGATCCTCGATTTCGACTTCGACTTCACCCCACGGCCGATCGAGATTTCCGACGCCGAGCCGTCGGGCGGCCTGCGGACCTGGACGCTCCGGCTGAAGCCCGACGCCGGCCTCTACGGCAAGGGCGGGGAGCTGCTGCCGCTCCTGCGCGAACTGAAGCGGCTGGGCGAAGTCCAGATCGCCCTCGACGATCGCGACGTGCCCCTGATCTGCGACCTGCACCCGGAAAAGGCCTATCTTTCCTGGACCGTGACCCTGGCCACCGAGGCCGACGAACAGTCCATCCGCGAGGTGTTCGCCTTCGTCGAAGGCGATTGCGACATCCATCTGTCGGTCGCCAGCGACCCCCTGGTCGACGAAACCCAACCCGCCGCGCCCGCCTCGACCACGCCAGCGGCGTTCCAGCCGCCGCGTCCGGCCAGCGTGGGCGAGACGGTGCGGGTGGACCTCGAACGGCTGGACAAGCTGGTCAACCTGGTCGGCGAACTGCTCATCAACCAGTCGATGCTGGCCCAGCGCCTGTCGGAGGCGGGCTATGTCGCCGCCGCGGGCGCGGACATGCCGATCGACGAGGTGCAACGCCTGACCCGCGAGCTTCAGGACGGCGTCATGGCCATCCGGGCTCAGCCGGTGAGGGTGGTGTTCCAGCGCATGCCCCGCCTGGTCCGGGAACTGGAGTCCGTCACCGGCAAACAGGTCGACCTGATCATCACCGGCGAGTCCAGCGAAGTGGACCGCACGGTGATCGAGCGCCTGAGCGACCCCCTGATCCACATGGTCCGCAATGCGGTCGACCACGGCATCGAAAGCCCCGAGCGACGGGCCGCCGTGGGCAAGCCGGTGCGGGGAAGCCTGCGCCTGTCGGCCGCCCACCGCGCCGGGCGTATCGTCATCGATGTGTCGGACGACGGCGCGGGTATCGACCGCGAGCGCGTCCGGCGCATCGCGATCGAACGCGGCCTGATCCAGGCCGACGCCGTGCTGTCGAACGACGAGACCGACATGCTGATCTTCGCGCCGGGCTTTTCCACCGCTTCGGTCCTGTCGGGCGTGTCGGGCCGGGGCGTCGGCATGGATGTGGTCAAGCGCGGGGTCGAGGCCCTGGGCGGCCGGATCAGCTTCACCTCGCAGCCCGGAGCGGGCTCGACCTTTTCCCTCAGCCTGCCGCTCACCCTGGCGGTGCTCGACGGCATGGCGATCTCGGTCTGCGACGAGCGATTCATCGTGGCCCTGAGCGCCCTGGTGGAGGCCGTGCAGGTCGGGCCGCAAGACATCAGCGCCCTGGGCCCGGACGCCCGCCTGTTGAATTTCCGCGGCCGGCGGTTGCCGCTGTTCGACCTCGGCGCCGTGTTCGGATACCGCCCCCAGCCTGTCGATAGCGGGGTGGCCCTGGTGGTCGAGGGCGACACCGGCGGCCCGTGCGCCCTGCTGGTGGACACCATCCTGGGCCAGCGCCAGGTGGTGATCCGCAGCCTGGAAGCCAACTACCGCGCCGTCGAAGGCGTCGCTGCCGCCACCATCCTGGGCGACGGACGGGTCGCCTTCATCCTCGACATCCACGCCATCCTGGCGTCGCAACGCCGCGAAACCACGGACTCAAACCCATGATCGAAAACTTCGCCTCCACAGACGACCAGGCGCCGGCCGGTCTCGAGCTTCTGGCCTTTCGGGTCGGCGACCAGGAATTCTGCATCGAAGTCCTGGCGGTGCGCGAGCTTCGCGGCTGGTCCCCGGCCACGCCGCTGCCCCGCGCGCCGCCTTACATGCGCGGGGTGATCAACCTGCGCGGCACCGTGCTGCCGATCGTCGACCTGGCGGTGCGGCTCGGCCTGCCCTCGGGCGAGCCGAGCGCGCGCCACGTGATCATCGTCGCCGCCGTGGGCGATCAGACCGTCGGCCTGCTGGTGGACGGCCATTGCGAGATCGTGGTCGCACCGGACGGGGCGATGCAGCCCGCGCCGGACATCCGCTCGGACACGGTGGAGACCTTCGTCAGCGCCCTGATCACGATCGAGGATCGGATGATCGGCTTGCTGATCCTGGACCAGTTGCTGCCGCCGCAGGAGGCCCAGGCCGCGTGACCACCGCCTCTCCCACCAACGGCGAGTCGGCTTTCGGCGACCGTGAGTTCCGCTACACCCCGCGAGACTTCCGCCGGATCGCGGACTACCTCTACACGGACGCCGGCATCGCGCTCAGCGACGCCAAGGCGCCCCTGGTCTACGCCCGGCTGGTCAAACGGATCCGGGCCCTGGGGCTGGAAAGTTTCAGCCGCTATTGCGCCCTGGTGAACAGCGCCGAGGGCGCGGACGAACGGGCGCGCATGACCGACGCCCTGACCACCAACGTCACCCGCTTCTTCCGCGAACCGCACCACTTCACCCATTTGCGCAACACGGTGTTGCCCCCGCTTCTCGACGGGATCCGCAAGGGCGGACGGCTTCGCATCTGGTCGGCCGGTTGTTCGAGCGGCGAAGAACCCTATTCCATCGCCCTGTCGATCCTGGCGGTGATGCCCGACGCGGCGTCGTTCGACGTCCGGGTGCTGGCCACCGACATCAGCGCCCAAATGATCGCCCATGGCGTCCAGGGGATCTACAGCGAGGCGGCCGTCGCCCCCGTGGACCGGCAGATGCGGGCCGACTGGTTCGTCCCGGTGCGGGGCGCGGAGGGCGGGCGCAGCTGGAAGGTGGGGCCGGCCCTGTCGAAACTGGTGAACTTCCGCGAACTGAACCTGACCAAGGCCTGGCCGATGACCGCGACCTATCACGCGATCTTCTGCCGCAACGTGCTGATCTATTTCGAAGAACAGGACCGCGTCCGCATCTGGCGGCGGATGGCCCCGTTGCTGGCGCCCGACGCGCGCCTCTACATCGGCCACTCCGAGCGGGTGTACGGGGCCAGCGGCCTGTATGCGCTGGAAGCCCCGACCACCTATCGCCGGCTGGCGGGAGAGGCGGAATGAAGCCGCGGATCGTTCCGCGTCCCGACTTGGTGCGGTCGGCGAAACGACAACCCTTTCCGTGGAACGGCCGGGTGGTCGGTATCGGCGCTTCGGCCGGCGGCGCCGAAGCCCTGATGGAGATCGTGGCGCAACTGCCGCCCGATGGCCCGCCCATCTTGATCGTGCAGCACATCCCGGCCTTGTTCGTGAAAGGCTTGGCCGAGCACCTCGACCGGGCCTCGCCCTCGCGGGTCGTGGTCGCGGAGGCCGGGACGCCTCTCTCGGTGGGACACGCCTATCTGGCACCGACCGACCGCCACCTGGTGCTCGGCCGTCCCGCAGGCGGTCCGGCGACCTGGTGCTGCCGGTTCGACTCCGCGCCTGAGGTGAACGGCTTCAGGCCCTCGGTCGACGTCCTGTTTACATCCCTGGCTCAGATCGGGGAAAAAGCCGTGGGCGTGATCCTGTCGGGTCTCGGCCGGGACGGCGCGGCGGGCCTGTTGGCGCTGCGCCAGGCGGGGGGGCGGACCTTGGGCCAGAACGCGGCGTCGAGCATCGTCTACGGCATGCCGAAGGCGGCCATGGAGGTCGGCGCCGTGGAGCGGCAGGGAACGCCGGCCGGGCTCGCCGCCCAGATCCTGCGGCTATGCCGCACGCACGAGGGGAGAACTTCCGATGCCTGAGGCCCGCCTGCTGCGCGTCATGGTGGTGGACGACCAGGCCTCCATGCGCGCCCTCGTCCGCAATTCCCTGGCCGACCTTGGTTGCCGCAACGTGATCGAGTGCGCCGACGGCCAGGACGCCGTGAACGAGTTGCAGCACGGCTCGCCGAACCTGATCATCTCCGACATGACCATGCCGCGACTGGACGGCCTCAGCCTGCTGAAGATCGTCCGCGCCAATCCGCGTCTCAACAAGGTCGGCTTCATCATGCTGACCAGCCGCGCCGACGTCGAGCTGGTCAAGCAGGCCGTGGCCCTGGGGGTCAACAACTACCTGGTCAAGCCATTCTCCCTGGGCGGCCTGCGCCAGAAGGTCGAGGCGGTGGTGGGAGCTTTGACGTGAGTCCCGTCGCCCAACCCGAAATCCGCGTCCACGTCATCCAGGGCGAGTGCCGGATCAGCGCCGACCCGCAGGTGCTGTTGACCACCACCCTGGGGTCCTGCATCGCCGCCTGCATCCACGACCCGGTCGCGCGGGTGGGCGGCATGAACCACTTCCTGCTGCCCGAGGGCGACGGCGTCACCGGACCGATGGCCTCCCGCTACGGCGCCTACGCCATGGAATCCCTGATCAACGAGCTCCTGAAGGCCGGGGCGGTGCGCGGACGTCTCGAAGCCAAGCTGTTCGGCGGCGGCCGGCTGACCGACAGCTCGATCGACATCGGCCAGAAGAACGCCGCCTTCGCCGCCGCCTTCCTGAGCCGCGAAGGCGTGGAGGAGGCGCCCGGCAGCCTCGGCGGGGACTACGCCCGGCGCATCCAGTTCTGGCCGTACAGCGGCCGCGTGCGCCAGCTCACCCTGGCCCGCCGTTCCGAAGCCGTGCCGGTGCGCCCCGAACGTCTGCGCAGGCTCGACACCCACGGCGGCCTGGAACTGTTCTGAAGGCCCGCCTCCGGGGTCAGGCCCGCAAGCCCGCCTTGGTCTGGTCCACGCCCAGCGCCGACAGGGCCGCGCGGGCGATCCCCTCCGCATCCAGGCCCGCCTGGGCGTACATCAGCTCGGGCTTGTCCTGGTCCTGGAAGATGTCGGGCAGGGTCAGGGTGCGCAGGCGCACCCCGCGATCCAATTCGCCGCGGGCGGCCAGCATCTGCAGCACGAAGGCGCCGAAGCCGCCCATGGCCCCCTCCTCCACGGTGAGGAAGGCCTCGTGCCCGCGGACGAGCCGCAGGATCAGATCCTCGTCGAGGGGTTTGGCGAAGCGGGCGTCGGCGACGGTGGCGGACAGACCGCGCGCGGCCAGGAGGTCGGCGGCCTTCAGGCACTCGGCGAGACGCGCGCCGAAGGACAGGATGGCCACGGCCGCGCCCTCGCGCACGACCCGGCCGCGGCCGATCTCGAACGGCTCGGCCATGGGCGGGATGGCCGCGCCCGTCCCTTCCCCGCGGGGATAGCGGAAGGCGGAGGGGCGGTCGTCGATCTCGCAGGCGGTGGCGACCATGCCGGCCAGCTCCGCCTCGTCGGCGGCGGCCATCAGCACCATGCCCGGCAGGGCGCCCAGATAGCCGACGTCGAAGGAGCCGGCGTGGGTCGGGCCGTCCGCGCCCACCAGGCCGGCCCGGTCGATGGCGAAACGGACCGGCAGGGACTGGATGGCCACGTCGTGCACCACCTGGTCGTAGCCGCGCTGCAGGAAGGTGGAATAGATCGCCGCGAACGGCCGCATGCCCGCGGCGGCCAGGCCGGCGGCGAAGGTCACCGCGTGCTGCTCGGCGATGCCGCAGTCGAACATCCGCTCCGGGAAGGCCTGGGCGAACAGGTCCATGCCGGTGCCCGAGGGCATGGCCGCGGTCACGCCGACGATGCGCGGATCGCGCCCGGCCCGCTTGATCAGCTCCTGGCCGAACACCTTGGTGTAGGACGGGGGGCCCGCCTTGCCCTTGGCCTGTTCGCCGGTGACCACGTCGAACTTGACCACCCCGTGGTACTTGTCCGCGGCGGCCTCGGCGGGGGCGTAGCCCTTGCCCTTGTGGGTGACCACGTGGACCAGCACCGGCTTGTCGGTGATGTCGCGCACGTTCTTCAGCACCGGCACCAGGTGGTCGAGGTTGTGACCGTCGATCGGGCCGACGTAGTAGAAGCCGAGCTCCTCGAACAGGGTGCCGCCCGTGGCCATGCCGCGGGTGTATTCCTCGGCCTTGCGCGCGGCCTCCTTGAACGGGCGCGGCAGGTGGCCGGCGACGCTCTTGCCCAGGCGCCGCAGCGACTGATAGGCGCCCCCGGAGACCAGGCCGGCCAGGTAGGCGCTCATCGAGCCGACCGGCGGGGCGATCGACATGTCGTTGTCGTTCAGCACCACCACCAGCTGCTTGGTGGTCTCGGCGGCGTTGTTCATCGCCTCATAGGCCATGCCGGCGCTGATCGAGCCGTCGCCGATCACCGCCACCACCCGGCGGTCCGAGCCGGTCCCCTCGCGCACCTGGGCGTCGCGGGCGGCGCAGAAGCCCAGGGCCGCGGAGATCGAGGTGGCGGCGTGGGCGGCGCCGAAGGGGTCGTATTCGCTCTCCGCCCGCTTGGTGAAGCCCGACAGGCCCCCGCCCTGGCGCAAGGTGCGGATGCGGTCGCGCCGGCCGGTGAGGATCTTGTGCGGATAGGCCTGGTGGCCGACGTCCCAGATCAGGATGTCGCGCGGGGTGTCGAAGACGTGGTGCAGGGCGACGGTCAGTTCGACCACGCCCAGTCCGGCCCCGAGGTGGCCGCCGGTGGTGGAGACCGCGTCGATGGTCTCGGCCCGAAGATCGTCGGCCAGATCCCGCAGCTCGCCGAGATTGAAGCCGCGCAGATCGGCCGGCGAAGCGACCTTGTCCAGGGTTGGCGTGTGCAGCGGCATCGGAAGTGGGGGGATCCTGGGCGTTGACGAACGAAGTGAAGGCCGATCAGGAGCGGCGATCTAACACGAAATCGACGCTCTCCTGCAGATATCTGGCCCTTGAGCCGAAAAAATCGAGATGTTGCTTGCATTGGGCCACAAGCAATTCGAGCCGTTCGCGCGCCGCGTCCACCCCGAGCAGGGTGACGTAGTTGGCCTTGCCGCGCGCCTGGTCCTTGCCCATGGCCTTGCCGAGGACGTCGGCCTCGCCCTCGACGTCCAAGAGGTCGTCGACGATCTGGTAGGCCAGACCCAGGTCCTGGGCGAAATGGGACAGGGCGTGGCGCTCGACGTCGCCGGCGCGGGCGACCACCAGGGGGATGTCGAACGCATAGCCGATCAGGGCCCCGGTCTTCATCCTCTGCATCCGGGCCACGGTCCCCAGGTCGTCGCCGACGCCCAGGAGGTCGATCATCTGGCCCCCGGCCATGCCCTGGGCCCCGGCCGCCTTGGCCAGCCTGCGCATCAGCTCCAGCCGGATGACCGGATCGTCGTGGGTGTCGGGATGGGCCAGGATCTCGAAGGCGACGGACTGCAGGGCGTCGCCCACCAGCAGGGCGGTGGCCTCGTCATAGGCCTTGTGCACGGTGGGGCGGCCGCGGCGCAGGTCGTCGTCGTCCATGCACGGCAGGTCGTCGTGGACCAGGCTGTAGGCGTGGACGCACTCCAGGGCGCAGGCCCCGCGCAGGACCGGACGCTCGTCGATGTCGAACATCCGCGCGGTCTCGAGGGCGAAGAAGGGGCGCAGCCGCTTGCCGGGCCCCAGCGCCGCATAGCGCATCGCCTCGGTCAGCCGGGATTCCGGCCCTTCGCTGCGCGGCAGGAGTTCGTCCAGGGCCACCGTCACCAGGTCGGCGACCTCGGCCATTCGGCGGACCAGCGGGACGTCCGGCGGCTCGGCCCCCGCGCCGGCCATGGTCAGGTGAACTCCGCCGGATCGGCGTGGCTGACCGTTCCGTCGCGGCCGACCACGATCTTCTCCACCTTCAGGCGCGCGGCCTCGAGCCGGGCCTCGCAGTGGGCCTTGAGGCGGGCGCCGCGCTCGTACAGGGCGATGGATTCCTCCAGCGGGGCCTGGCCGGACTCGAGCTGGCCCACGATCTTCTCCAGCTCGGCCAGGGCCTGCTCGAAGGAAAGGGCGGCGATGTCGTCTGCGGGGGCGTCGGCCATGCCGCAACCTAGCGAGGGGGTGGGGACCCGGCAATCCGGTTCGGCGCGCCGGGCGGGGGAATAGGCTCAAGCCCCGCCTTGCCTTCACTGGCCCCGCCCCGCGGTTTCGCCCCCGCCCTTCCCCAAAACGGGAGGAGGACATCCGCCGCGCCGCCCGGGCCTTCGTCGGCGAAAGCCCCGGTCCCCCAGGCGCTCCAGTCCGGGACCAGACCCAGGTCCTCGCAGATGCGGGCGACCGCCTCGCGCAGCGGCAGGTCCATCACCTCGCCGTACTCGTCGGCGTCGTTCAGCCGTTCCCAGGCCTCGTCGCAGATCGGCTCGATCTCGTCCTCGCGCCCGGTCTGGCCGACCTTCCTGACCAGATGGACGATCTCAGTCTTGCGCGCCTGCTGCTGCTCGCACCGGGCCCGCGCCTCGGCCCGTTCCAGGGCGGGGAGTTCCCCCAGCAACCGCGACTGCAGGGCGATGCACAGGCGCACCGCCCGGGCGGCCCGGGCATAGGCCAGGGCCGGATCGCGCCGGTCCCCGGCGCCCGTCTCGTCCTCCAGCCCCGCCGTCGCCCGCCGCCCGGCGGCCCGGGCGATCTCCATCCCGATCTCGGCCAACTCCGTCAGCATCGCCACTTGCCGCGCGGTCAGCGCCCGCGCCGATGCCGGAGCGTCGGCCGGGGCAGGATCGGCGGGAGCCGCCTCGAAGGCGGCCGATGAGGGATCGACGCGCAGGGCGATTATACCTTTTGCAAACGCACTAACCGTTGCGGCGCATAAATCTGAGCGCGGCTGCGTGGCGTTGGTCGCGAGACGGGTGAATGATCACTTCCTTGCCGTCTGCCTCACGGACAGCGCGGTATGCGCCCGCGCCGACGTCCTCAATTCGCCATTCTCTCGGATCGACGGGCTCCGTCAGGCCTAGGAAGCGAGCGACGTCGTAGCCGTCGAGTTCCATACTAGCCCTTCTTGTCCGCAGCCTTTTCCCGGTGCCGCGGCGGCGTCTTCGCGACCTGACGCAGCTTCGCCTTGAAGGCGTCCTCGTCCTCGTCGCACTCCAACTCGCGCGCGGCGTCCTGAAAGGCCCTGAGCTGGGCCTCGCGCTCCTCTGGGGTGGGTTCGCGCTTAGCCATGGCCCTCAACCTTCTAGAGCTTGATCAGGCTTTGATACATGGACGGCCACATCTCGCTCATAACAAGATCGGTATACCGTTGGGGCAAATCGACAAGCCGCGCGACTTCAGATGGGCTAACCCGTCCGGCCATACGAGCCTTGACCAAAATCTCGCGGGATGCCCATGGAAATAAAACCGCCATAGCTTGCAAAATGCCGATGCGATCACTGACCGTCGGAAGGCCGTCATTGAGGCCGTCCTGATATTCCGGAGGAAGCACGATCTTCGCCGTCAGTCGTTCGACATCTTCCGGCGAAGAGGCGCGCCAATGCTCCGGATCTAGAATGTGCAAGAGTTCTTTGCAGCAAACAAGGCGGGCCCAGTCGTCAGTTAAGCTCTTGGCGTAATATACACCGGCCACTGACTTCATGACCGCCTTCGTCTGATCGGTCGGGTACTCAAAATCCGCCGGCTCATCCCAATGGACGAATTGACCTCGAAGTTTTTCGTGGTCGATATCTACCGGGAAAAAGTAAACTTCGTCCTTTATTCCACGGTTGCGAAGAGATGCCACAACATCATTGACGTCAACCGGAGCCGCGCGACGTGTCGCGTACTCTCCAATCAATTCTCCAATCGCCATGGCGTATTCCGCAATAAAAAAGGGGCCCGGTTGATACCGAACCCCTTAAAGCCAAGTGTTCCGATTCGTCAGAGATCGGCGAAAATCTCACCCAAGTCAACCGTCGGTTGCTTGCTGCGGGGCGCATCAAGCGACGCTACAGACGACTTGGTGCGGTGTTGGAGCAGCGCGGAGTGCGCCTCCGCGCGCAGCTCTTCGGGCGAGATAACGTCTCCGCTACCCCGGCAAAATTTGATGTTCTTTAGCTTCATGTCATTGGCCGAGAATAGGCCATCCATGAGGCTATCCTTCCCGTGCTCAGACATAGCTCTCTCCAATCCAACTTCATCTACAATGCGATACGCGCACTGAACGCCCGGTTAACCGATCTGTTAAGGAGGGGTTAACCGGATCGTCGCGGCAACTGAGGCCACGAACGCGCAACGCGCGCGTTTTGCTCCGTTAGAATAGCGACGAAGGCACGTTTTTTCAAGGCGGCTTGACAGCGCCTTGAGAATCGTTCCGCCGCGACTCTACCTCCCTAGAGTGAGAGACCAATCGCAACTAGTGGTGTCAGAGTCAACTGGAGGTCAGGTAGCTCGCCGAGCGTGTCAACCCTTATTTCCCCGTCGTCGCCTTGTTCGCCATCGAGACCGGTGCCGCTTTGCTTTACATTTGAGCGGCTTGGGACTGCCGATCAGGCTGTCGATACGTAAGCCGCTTGCCGACGACGCCCTTGAGCGCCAGCGTGGCGCGGGCCGTGTCGCCAACGCCGTTGGCGATCCGGTTGGAGTAGCGGAAGTCGAATTCCGCCATGTAGCGATGCAGGTGGTGCCCGAAAGAGGGACACGTACCCATTTCCATCATCTCGCTGCGACGGAACCGCCCCCTCATCCGGCCGCTCCGCGTCCACCTTCTCCCGCGAGGGGAGAAGGAGATGCGTGACGCTCAGGGGCGCACGAACCGGCGGGTCGACCAGTAGCGGTAGCCCCGGCCCTCGACGGACCTCCACCCGGCCCGCTTCAGCTCGCGCCCGACCATGGTGTTGAAGAAGCCGTGGGCCAGGACCAGGACGTTCTGGCCGGACAGGGCGGTGTCGATCAGCCGGCGGGCGACGTCGCGGGCGCGCAGTTCGGCCTCCCGGCGGGTCTCCTGGCCCTCGTGGTGGCCGAAGAACCACCAGGCCACCCGCGACAGGAATCCCCAGGTCTTGGGGTTCAGGCGGATGAAGCCGGGCAGCGGCGGCGGCGGCAGGGGCGCCTCGATGAACACCGAATCGCGGACGAACTGCTTTCCCTGCAGCACCGCCTCGGCCGTCTCGATGGCCCGGCGGCGGGTGGAGGCGAAGATCACGTCGGCCTGGCGGGCCATCTCCCGCAGGCCGCTGGGCGGCGACTGGTCCTCACGGATGCCCCCCACCTCGTAGCGGGCCCACCAGTCGCGATAGCCGTCGGCGTTGAGGCGGATCTTGCGCGACAGGGCCGGCTCGCCGTGGCGGGCGAGCAGGATCCAGCCCGACGCAGGGCGAAGACCGGGTGGAGTCGGATGGGACGGGTTGGGCATCCGCGGGGGCCGAAGGCCCTACTCCCTTGCCAAGGCCTCGACGTGCGCCGCCGCGGAGCGACCGAGCGCCTCAAGGTCGTAGCCGCCCTCGAGGGATGAGACAACCCGCCCCTTCGCCGCGCCGGCCGCCTCGACGATGGCGCGGGTGGCCCAGGCGAAGTCCTCCGCCTCCAGGTCCTGCTGGGCCAGGGGATCCCGCCGATGGGCGTCGAAGCCGGCGGAGATCAGCACCAGGTCGGGTTTGAAGGCGTCCATGGCCGGGACCAGCCGGCTCTCGAACAGCCGCCGCCACAGGTCGCGCGGGGCCTGGGGCGGGATGGGGGCGTTGACCACATTGCCCACCCCGGTCTCGTCGGCGTCGCCGGTGCCCGGAAACAGCGGCGACTGGTGGATCGAGGCGTAGAACAGGCTGGGGTCGGTCTCGACCACCGCCTGGGTGCCGTTGCCGTGATGGACGTCGAAGTCGACCACCGCGATCCGGCAGAGGCCGGCGGCCTGGGCGGCGCGGGCGGCGATGGCGACGTTGGAGAACAGGCAGAACCCCATCGGCCGCCCCGGTTCGGCATGGTGCCCCGGGGGACGCACGGCGCAGAAGGCGCGCAGGGTCTCGCCGCGGGCGACCGCCTCCACCGCCTGGATCGCCGAGCCCGCGGCCAGCAGCGCGGCGTTCAGGCTGCCCGGCGACATCCAGGTGTCGGCGTCGATGGCGATCCGGCCGGACTGCGGCGACGCCTCGAACATCGCCTTCACCAGGGCGGCGGGGTGCACGCGCTCGATCTCGGCCCGCGTCGCCGGATGCGCCTCGAAGCGCCGGAGGTCGAGATCGGCGTCGTCCAGGGCGTCCAGCACCGCGCCCAGCCGCTCGGGGCGCTC
>DATJHI010000034.1:0-22876 GCA_035493955.1 Caulobacteraceae bacterium
CGCGCGGGCGGCCTCGACCCCGGCGTTGAGGGCCAGCAGGTTGGTCTGGAAGGCGATCTCGTCGATCACCCCGATGATCTGGGCGACCTGGCGGGCGGATTGCTGGATCTCGCTGATGGCGGCGATGGTGTCGCGGACCACCTGGCTGGAGGCGGCGGCGGCGGCGCTGGCGGTGGCGGCGACCTGCTTGACCTCGGCGGCCCCGTCGGCGGTGCGGCGCACCGCGGTGGTGATCTGGTCGAGGGCGGCGGCGGTCTCTTCCAGGCTGGCCGCCTGCTGCTCGGTGCGCTGGGACAGGTCCGCGGCGGAGCGCGAAACCTCGTCGGCCCCGGCGCTGATGCCCAGGGCGGCGCCGGAGATGGTGGTCATGGCGTCCTGGAGCTGGTCCATGGCCTCGTTGAAGTCCTGGCGCAGCTTTTCGTAGGAGGGCGGGAAGGGCGTCTCCAGGCGGAACGCCAGGTCGCCGCCGGCGAGCCGGGACAGGCCTCCGGCCAGGGCCTTGACCACCGCCACCTGGTCCGCTGTGACGGCGGCGCGCATGGCGTCATGCTGAAGGCGCTGGTCGTCCGCCAGCCGGCGCTGCTCCGCAGACTCGGCTTCCGCGGCCCGCTTCTCGAGCAGGGCCTGGCGGAAGGTGCTGAACGCCCGAACGAGAGCGCCCACTTCGTCGCTGCGCTTCTCTCCGCCGATCTGGACCTCGAGGTCGCCGGCGGCGAGCTTGTTCATTGCTCCGGTGATGCCGGCCAGGGGAGCGCTGATCTGTTGGCGGACCATGAAGAACGCAAGGCCGCCGACCAGGACAAGCCCGACGAGCGAGAACAAGGTCATGTTCACGAACGCCTGTTTGGCGCCGTCTTCCAATTTCTTGACCCCGTCGTCCCGATTGTCCCGCATTCCTGCCGAGACCTTTTCCTCGAGGGCCTGGACGCGGTCGTAGGCGGGGCCAATTCGGGTCTTCAGGAAGTCCTCGGCTTCCGCCGGAGCCCCGCTGTCGATCAGGACTGCGAATTTCGACGCGGCGGTCCGGTAGTCGGCGAAGGCCAGCATCGTGTCCGCGTGAGCCTTGGCCTGATCGGGGGTCACGCGCGCGCCCGAGGTGTCCAGGTTTGGCTCCACCTGTGCGAACGCATTGTCGAGTTTCTTCTCGAGCGCTTTCGTGGCCTCGCCCTTGGCCTGCGCCAGCTCCAAGAGAAGCTGACGCGTTTTACTGATTTGGAGGATGGCGTCGCGGGCGTGGCGCACCCCGGCCTGCGCCACGCGCATGTTCTTGGCGTCGGCGCCCATGCCGTGGATCGCACCGGCGCTGATGGCGGTCGATATCGCCCAGAGCACAACGAACATCGCGATGATCGATGCTATCTTTCCGGATATCGACATCCGACTTAGAGATATCATGCAGCGAGCCCCACGAACCTTGCGCATAGAAGTCCACGACATAGTCGCGCGGACGGCGCTAATATCCCGTGAATTAAAGGGTAAACTTGGCGACTATACAGTCTGATGGCTTATCAACCTGACGCCAGGTCAGGATGACCCACCGATTGAGGAACTCCGCTTCATCGACGCTGTAATGAAGGGCGAAGGTCCTTAAGGCGTGCTGAAGTGTCCCGGACTGCGGCGTCTTGCCCTATCCGGACTGGCGTCAGACCGGACGCTCGCAGGCGGCGAAGAAGCGCTCCACCGCCGGCCGTTCCGGCGGCTTGGCGGCGACCCCGTAGCGCAGCCCGGCGTAGGAGACCTCCATCTGGCCGGACTTGCGGAAGGCGGCCAGGGCCGGGGCGGCGGCCGGGACGTGGGCGACGATCAGGGGCGCGCCCTCGCCGGACTGCACTTCGGTGGCCAGGGCGCTGCTTTGTCCGGCCGAGGTCAGGGTCAAGGTCTTGGCGGGGGCCGAACGCACCACGTCGGAAACCTCGACCATGCGCGACCCGCGGGCGCACTGGAGCATCAGGCCGACGTTGTCGGAATTGGGTTCGCCATAGGCCAGCTTCGCCGACGGACCTTCATCGAGATAGAAGAAACCGAACGCCGGAGCGATCGCGCCCGGAAGCTGCGCCGTCTTCTGTTCATGACCACAGCCGGCCAGGCCCGCCCCAGCCGTCAACATCAGTCCCAGAGCCAGCTTTCGGAGCATGATCGGCTCCTCCCACCCAACCGGGCGAACGGAACCTCGCCCTCGCCAGGTTAAAGCCGCCGCGGACGCTCCCGGTTCCCCCCGCCCTTCGCCAGGCCCCGGATCAGAAGGGGGTGAATTGCTCGATCAACGCCTGGCCGGCGGGGGTCTTCTGCACCCGGCTGACCGTGCCGCGGCCGCCATAGGAGACTCGCGCCTGGGCGATCTGGGTGTGCTTGATGGTGTTGTCGGCGGTGACGTCCTCGGGGCGCACGATGCCGGCGATGGTGAGCTCGCGCATCTCCTGGTTGATCCGCACCTCCTGGCGCCCCTCGATCATCAGGTTGCCGTTGGGCAGCACCTTGGACACCACCGCGGCGATGGTCAGGGACACCGCTTCAGAACGGTTCACCGAGCCCTTGCCGGCGAGGCTGGAGTTGGAGCCGGTGGTCACCAGGTGGGCCGGGTCGGGGTTGCCGGGCAGCACCTTGCCCACCAGGGTCTCCAGCCCGAACAGATGGGAGACGCCGCCGTCGGTCGAGGTGGCGCGGCTGGTGGCGGTGTCGTTGGACAGGGTGGCGTTGTCCTTGATGTCGATGTTGACGGTCAGGATGTCGCCGACCTTGGAGGCGCGCTGATCATGGAAGAAGGCGCGGGCGCCGTTGCGCCACAGGGAATTGGACGAGGCCGGGCGGGCGCTCGTGTCCCGCGCCTCCAGCACTTCCTGGCGCATGGGCGTCATTCCGGCCTGGACCGGGATGGCGCTGAGCTGCGGGCCCTTGACGGCCTCGCTGACCGAAGAGCAGGCGGCCAGGGCCAGGGGGATCAGCAGGAGCGGGGCGCGGCGGAGCGGCGAAAAGGACATGGGGACTGCCTCTAACGGAGGGACGCCGTGGCGAACGGGGCGGCTTTGAGGGCGTCGGCGCGGGGCCCGACCACGGCCTTGCCGGGACCGGAGGCGACCGCCTCGATGACCTTCTTGGATTGCAGGTTCATCACTTGGACGGACTCGCCCACGGCGGCGTCCTTCATCGCCTTGCCCTGCAGGACCAGGCTGATCCCGCCGGACTCGAAGGCGACCTCTATGGTTTCGTCCCGATGGATCACCGAGGCCGCGGCCAGGTCGTTGAACTGGACCCCGGCCCCGCCCCGGAGGGGGTGGCGCGCCGCCTGGCCGATCAGGCGATCGGGGTCGCCCGGTGCGTTGGGACCGGCGATGACGTCATTGCTCCACACCAGGTCGGCGGCCTGGATGATCTCGCCGGTGTTGATGTTGCGGGCGTAGGCCAGGGCCTGGGTCTGGCGGGACGACCGGGCGGACGAGGCAGGGCCGGCCGGCGCGTTGCTCGCGCCCGAGCTGACCAGGATGCGGCGCAGGCCCTGGGCGTTGTCCCAGTCGAGGCCGACGCTGCGGGCCGCCATTTGCACCCGGCCCGCGTCCAGCACGGCGTTCAGGCCGGGCGCCGCCGCCGGCGCCAGGACTGCCTTGGCCGCGGGGCCCACGGCGCCGTCGAAGACGTCGGCCATGGTCACCGTCCCGCCCCGGCTCGCCGGACTGGCGCGCAGGGACACCGGCGTCCCGGCCAGGGCGGGGACCGCGAGGGTCAGGGACAGGGCGGCGGCGATCAGGGCGCGCATGGCTCAGCTCTTCAGTTGCGAGGCGGTGGCCAGCATCTGGTCGGCCGCGGTGACCACCTTGGAGTTCATCTCGTAGGCGCGCTGGGCCACGATCAGGGCGGTGACCTCGCCGACCGCGTCCACGTTCGAGGCCTCGGTGTAGCCCTGGCGCAGGGACCCGAAGCCGGTGGAAGTGGCCGTGCCGAGCTGGGCCGGACCCGAGGCGCTGCTCTCCAGCATCAGGTTGTTGCCGATCGCCTCCAGCCCGCCCTCGTTGAAGAAGTTGGCGAGCTGCATCTGCCCCACCACCGAGGGCGCGGTCTGGCCGGCGATGGTCGCCTGGACCTGGCCGTCGGCGGAGATGCTCACGTCGGTGGCGCCCTGGGGGATGGTGATGGCGGGCTGGACCGTATAGCCGTCGGCGGTGACCAGGGTCCCCGTGGGCGACACCGAGAAGTTGCCGGCGCGGGTGTAGGCGGTCTCGCCCGAGGGCATCAGCACCGGGAAGAAGCCCTTGCCGTCGATGGCGATGTCCAGCTTGTTGCCGGTCTGGGTCAGGGCCCCCTGCTGGGTGATGCGGTAGACCGACCCGGCCTTGACCCCCGAACCGATCTGGACCCCCGTCGGGACGATGGTGCCCCCGGCGGAGGACGAGACCCCCGCCCGTTCGACGTTCTGGTAGAGCAGGTCCTCGAACTCGGCTCGCTGCTTCTTGTAGCCGATGGTGTTCATGTTCGCGATGTTGTTGGAGATCACCTCCACGTTCATCTGCTGGGCGGCCATCCCGGTGGCGGCGGTTCTCAGGGCGAGCATGGCTTAAGTCCTTTTCCGGCTCAGGCGGCTTTGCCGAGGCGCGAGATCGCCTGGCTCGACAGGTCGTTCTGCTGGCTCATCATCTGGGCGACGCGTTCGTAGGCGCGGCTGATCTCGATGAGGTTGGTGATCTCCAGCACTGGCTGGACGTTGGATTTCTCCACCGTCCCCTGGCGCACGACGCCGTCCGCGGCGACGGTGGGCGTCATGGCGGCGGGAGCCTCGAACAGGTTGCCGCCGACCTTCTGGAGCTGGGCCAGGTCTGGGAAGCGGTAGACGCCCAGCTTGGCGCCCGGCGTTCCGCCCTGGCTGATCGTGCCGTCCTGGGCGATGGCGGGTTCGGGCTTGGTCGGGTCCAGGACGATCGGGCGGCCGCCGGCGTCCATGACCGGGTCGCCGGCCTTGGTGACCAGCTGGTTCTTGTTGTCGACGGTGAAGCGGCCGTCTCGGGTGTAGCGCATGCCGTTCGCGGTCTGGATCTGGAAGAAGCCCAGCCCCTCTACCGACAGGTCGTAGGGGTTGCCGGTGCCCTCCATCGCCCCCTGGGTGAAGTCGCGGGTGACCCCGTGGTCCAGCACATAGGCCACCGGCCGCGCGTCCGGGGTCGACGGCGCCGAGCCCGGCTCGGTCTGGACCAGCAGGCTTTCCAGCTTGAAGCCGGCGGTGTCGGCGTTGGCGATGTTGTTGGCGGCGATTTCGAGGGCGCGCTGCAGCGTCTCTTGCCGCGACAATCCGACGTAAAGGGCGTTGTTCATGGGTCGAGGCTCCTCGGGGAAGGCCGCTGCAACCCCTGGGCCAAGATAAAATCATTTATAATCAATAGTTAATAAGGTTAACGGGGGGGTCCGTCGCTGCCGGTCGGCAAATCCTGCCGCCCAAACCAATCCTTAACCACGTTGGCGCTCTTAATCCGGCTCGGAATGGGCGGGCGAACCTCGATGTCGAGCAAGAAGGACAAGGACAAGGACGCGGCGACCGAGGTTCCGGAAGGGGCCGAGGGCGAAGCGGGCGCGGAAGGCGGCAAGAAGAAGCTGCCGCTGAAGCTGATCATCATCGGCGCCGTGGGCGCCGTGGTGGTGCTGGGCGGCGGCGGGGCCGGCGCCCTGATCCTGCTGGGCGGCAAGGGCAAGCCGGCCGACGCCCACGCGGCGAAGAAGCCCGACAAGAAGGCGGCGCACGGAAAGGAAGGGGAGGGCAAGGATCCCAAGGCCAAGAGCCCGATCACCCAGGGCCCCGACGGGGTGGTGTTCTACGCCATGCCCGACCTGGTGGTGAACATCCAGGCCGCCGACAGCCGCCCGACCTTCCTCAAGCTCAAGCTCGCCTTCGAACTGCCCAACGAAGAAGCGGCCGAGCAGATCGAGCCGAATCAGCCTCGTCTGGCCGACATGTTCCAGACCTTCCTGCGCGAGCTTCGCCCCGAGGACCTTTCCGGCAGCCAGGGTTCCTACCAGCTGCGCATGGAGATCCTGCGCCGGGTCAACCTCGTGATCGCCCCCGCCAAGGTCAACGCCGTCCTCATCCAGGAGATGCTGATCCAGTAGCGTCGCCGCTGCTGGACGATTCCCCATGTCCGACACCCCTCCCGCCAGCGCAGACCTCGCCTCCGATTGGGAGGCCATGGCCCAGAACGAGGGCGACGCCGCCGCCCTGGCCGCCGCCAGCAGCGAGCGCATCCTCAACCAGGACGAGATCGACAACCTGCTAGGGTTCGAGATGTCGGACGACGACGGCTCCGAACGGACCGGCATCCGCGCCATCATCAACTCGGCCCTGGTCTCCTACGAGCGCCTGCCGATGCTGGAGATCGTCTTCGACCGCCTGGTGCGGTTGATGACGACGTCCTTGCGCAACTTCACCTCCGACAACGTCGAGGTCAGCCTCGACAACATCTCGTCGATCCGGTTCGGCGACTACCTGAACTCGATACCGCTGCCGGCGATCCTGGCCGTGTTCCGGGCCGAAGAACTCGACAACTACGGCCTGCTGACGGTCGATTCGAACCTGATCTATTCGATCGTCGACGTCCTGCTGGGCGGCCGGCGCGGCACCGCCGCCATGCGCATCGAAGGCCGCCCCTACACCACCATCGAGCGGGTGCTGGTGCAGCGGATGGTCGAGGTGGTGCTGGGCGACGCCGCCGCCGCCTTCGAGCCCCTGACCCCGGTCAACTTCAACCTCGACCGGCTGGAGACCAACCCGCGCTTCGCCGCCATCGCCCGGCCAGCCAACGCCGCCATCCTGGTCAAGCTGCGGATCGACATGGAGGACCGGGGCGGACGCATCGAGCTGCTCCTGCCCTACGCGACCCTGGAGCCGATCCGGAAGATGCTGCTGCAGCAGTTCATGGGCGAGAAGTTCGGCCGCGACAACATCTGGGAAAGCCACCTCGCCACCGAGCTGTGGACCACCCAGATGGAGGTGAGCGCCGTCCTCGACGAGCAGCAGATCGACCTGTCGCGCGTGCTGAACCTGAAGGTCGGCGACACCCTGATGCTGAACGCCACCCCCGACAGCCTGGTCGAACTCCGGGCCGGGCAGATCCCCCTGACCCGCGGCCGCATGGGCCGCCGGAACCACAACATAGCGGTGCGGGTCGATGCGCCCCTCGCGCCCGCCGTCAAGCGCATCCTGGAGGAGCCGTCATGAGCCCCATCGCCATAGGTCTCGACGTTCTATTGGTCGGGCTGCTGCTGACCGCCCTGTTCGTCGGCTTGAAGCTGAACCGGAACCTGAAGGCCATGCGCGAGGGCCAGCAGGGCTTCATCAAGGCCGTGGGCGAACTGGACGCCGCCGCCGCCCGCGCCGAATCGGGCCTGAGGGCCTTGCGCGCGGCCACCGAGGATACCCACGACGAGCTGCTCACCCGGATCGAGACCGCGCGCGGCCTGATCAACCGTCTGGACGCGATGACCGACAAGGCGGCGCGCCTGATCGAGACGGCCCCGACGCCGGTCGCTTCCGTCGCCCGGCCCGCCGCCACCCCCGTCATGCCCGTCGCCCGGCCCGTGCCGCCTCCCGCGGCCCTGGCCCGTCCGGCCAGCGCGAGCAAGCCCCGCTTCACCCCGGCGGCGCCGCATCCGGCGGCGCGGGAGCTCGACGACGACCTGTTCGAAGCCGCTCCCGAGGCGCCCGGACAACGTCGCGCGGCGGGCCGCTCATGAGTCGCATGCCGCGCCTCCTGCCCCTGGTGGGGATCGCGGTGGGAGGGGTGCTGGCGGTGAAGGCCCTGGCCGACATCGACGCCCTGCCCAAGATGATGGCCGGCGCCCAGGCCCTTGCCGAAGAGGCGGCTGCGCCGGCCAAGGGCGCCGCGAAGGTCTCCCCGGTTCCCGCCGCGGCCAAGCCGGTTCCGGCCGCCGCGCCCTCCGCCTCGGCGGCGGTGGCCGCCCCGATCAAGGTCTGCGCCCCCAGTCCCGCCGAACTGGCCAGGGACGCCGGCCTGTCCCCGGCCGAACTGCAGGTGCTGCAGAGCCTGGGCGTGCGCCGCAACCAGCTCGACGCCCGCGAAACCGATCTCGACACCCAGCTCAAGCTGCTCGCCGCCGCCGAAGCGAAGCTCGACGTAAAACTGAAGGGATTGAACGGCCTGAAGACCGATCTTCAGGTCCTGCTCGGACAGACCGAGGCCAAGGAATCCGCGGAGATCGACCGCCTGGTGATCGTCTACGGCAAGATGAAGCCCAAGGACGCCGCCGCGGTCATGGTCCAGCTCGAGGACAAGGTGCGCATCCCCGTCGCCGCCAAGCTGAAGGAATCGACCCTGGCCGCCGTCCTGTCGCAGATGCCGCCGGCCGAGGCCAAGAAGCTCACCGAAAGCCTCGCCCACCGTTACGACAAGGTCCAGCAACTGGCCCAGAACGCCACCGCCGCCACGGCCGCGTCCGCCGCTGCGCCGGCCGCCGCGCCCGAGGCCGACCCCACCGCCCCGGCCAAGGCGGCCGTTCCGGTGAAGGCGGCCCCGCCCAAGCCCCGCGTCCGCAAGGCCGCGGCCAAGGTCCCCGCCGACACCGCCGCCGCGACGCCGGCCGCTGCGCCCGCCGCCAGGCCCGCGGCGACGCCCGCCGCCGCAGCGCCCGCTCCGAGCGCATCCGCGCCGGCGGCGGCCAAGCCGGCGGCCTGAGGGGAGGCGACGGTGCGTCTCGGGCGCCCGTTAACCTTGACCTAAGCCCGCTGCGTCAAGGTGCGGGGGCATGCGCCCGCTTCGCTCCATCCTCGCCGCCGCAACGGCGCTCAGCCTCGTATTCGGCCCTCTGGCCCCCGCCGCGGCCGGGCCGGGCGGGGTGGAAATCCTGGTCGGCTCGGCCAAGGGGCTGTCGCGGCTCGAGTTCAAGGGATCCCAGCCGGTCTCCGCCCGCCGCGAGGGAGGGGACATCGTCCTGCGCTTCGGCGCCGTCGCCGCGCCTGACCTGGCCCGGCTGCACACCGATCCGCCCAAATATCTGAAAACCGCCGTGGCTGCCGAGGTGAAGGGCGGGCTGGAACTGCGCCTGACGCTCGACGGGGATCCGGAAGCGCATGTGGGCAAGGCCGACGGCGTGACCTATGTCGCCCTGGGGCCGCCCCCGGCGCCGATCCCTGCCGCCCCGGCCCCCAAGGACCAGACCCCCGAGGCCCGCGCCAATCCGGTCCCGCAGGGCGGGGTGGTCCGGATGCGCGCCGAACTGCAGGGCGGCGCGCTGAAGCTCCATTTCCCCTGGCGCGCGCCCTTGGGCGCGGCGGTGTTCCGCCGGGGCGACGCGGTCTGGCTGGTGTTCGACGCGCCGGCGAAGCTGGACCTGTCCGAGGCCCCTCACGGCCTGACCCAGATGCGCACGATGCAGGCGGTGGCCGGCGACAGGTTCTCCGCCGTCCGGATCGTCGCGCCCGTCACCACCGTGGCCACCGCCACCGTCGAAGCGGGGACCTGGACCCTCACCCTGGGCCCTTCGGCCGCCGCGGCTCCCATCCCGATCACCCTGGGCCGCGAGGACGCCGCCGGGCCTGCGACCCTGACCGCCCAGGTGGCCGGCTCCACCGGCGTGTTCTGGATCGCCGACCCCGTGGTCGGCGACCGGATCGCGGCGGTCACCGCGCTCGGTCCCGCCAAGGGCCTGCCGGGCCAGCGCACCTTTGTCGACGCGACCCTGTTCCCCAGCTCCCAGGGCCTGGCGGTCCAGCCGATCGCCGACGACCTGCAGGTGGCCGCCGACGGCGACATCGTCCGGATCGGCCGCCCCCGGGGCCTCGCCCTCTCCCCGGCCTCCATGCAGGCGCGCAATGTGGCCGCCTCTCCGCTGAACCTGCCGCATGCGACCGCCCTGCCGGCCCTGGTCGACTTCACCGGCTGGTCCAGGACCGGCGCCGGCGGCTTCAACGCCCGCTACGCCCAGTTGCAGGACGCCGCCGCCCAGGAAGCGGCCAAGGGCAGGGGCGGCGGCGTGCAGGCGCGCCTCGGCCTCGCCAGGTTCCTGATCGGGACCGAACTGGCCCCTGAGGCCCTCGGGGTGCTGGGCATGATCGCCAAGGCCGAGCCCACCATGATGAGCGACCCGGAGTTCCGGGGTCTGCGCGGCGCGGCGCGGGTCCTTGCCGGGCGCCTCAAGGAGGCCCAGGCCGACTTCTCCTCGCCGGTCCTGGCCGAGGATCCGGCCAGCGCCCTGTGGCGCGGCTATGTCGCGGCGCGCCTGGGCGATTATGCCGGCGCCCGCGAGCAGTTGACGGCGGGCCGTTCGGCGCTGGCCCAGTTCGCGCCCAAGTGGAAGGCCCGTTTCGCCCGCGCCGACGTGGACGCCGCCCTGGCCCTGAACGACCTGGGCGCGGCCAAGGCCGCCCTGCTGACGGCCCAGGGCGAGGCCTTGGATCCCACCGAAGCCGCCGGCGTGCGTCTGGCCGAGGCCAAGCTGGCCGACGCCGCCGGCCAGGCCGACCGGGCGCTGGGCCTCTATGACGAGGTCGCCACCTCGAACTACGGCGCGCTCGCCGCGCCGGCCATCCTGCGCGCCACCGAGATCCGCCTGAACAAGGGCCGGATCGACGCGCCCAAGGCCGTCGCCATCCTGGACTCCCTACGCTTCCGCTGGCGCGGGGACGCCACCGAGCTTGAGACCATCCGGTCGCTGGGGCGCATCTACGTCGCCCAGGGGCGCTACCGCGAGGCCCTGGAGGCCCTGCGCTCGGCCGGTCAGCGGCTGCCGGACCTGCCCGCGGCCGCCGCGCTGCAGGCCGACCTGTCGACCGCCTTCAAGGCCCTGTTCCTCACCGGCGGCGCGGACGGCATGCAGCCGGTCCAGGCCCTGGCCCTGTTCTACGATTTCAAGGAATTCACCCCCATCGGCGCCGAGGGCGACCTGATGGTGCGCAAGCTGGCCCGCCGGCTGGTCGACGTCGACCTTTTGGACCAGGCGGCCGAGCTGTTGAAATACCAGGCCGAGAACCGCCTGGACGGGGTTCCCCGGGCCGAGGTCTCCACCGACCTGGCCATGATCCAGTTGATGAATCGCAAGCCCGAGCAGGCTCTGCTGGCCCTGAACAGTTCGCGCACCACCCTGCTGCCGGCCGCGCTGAACGCCGACCGCAGGATGCTCGAGGCCCGCGCCTGGCTGCAGCTCGGCCAGTTCGACCACGCCACCGAGATCCTGGGCAAGGACGCCTCGTCCGAGGCGCAGGAGGTGCGCGCCGAGATCGCCTGGAAGCAGCACAGCTGGACCGACGCGGGCAAGACGCTGGAGATCCGCCTGGGCGACCGCTGGAAGCAGGACGCGCCCCTGACCCCGGACGAGGAGACCAAGCTGCTGCGCGCGGGGGCCGCCTACAGCCTGGCCGGGGACGAACAGGCCCTGACCCGCCTGCGCACCCGCTACGCCAAGTTCGGCGACGGCGCCCGCGCGCCGGAGGCGATGAAGGTCGCCCTGTCCGGCGGCGCCGCCGGGGCCCTGACCGCGTCCGATTTCTCCCGCGCGGTTTCCGACGTCGATTCCTTCGCCGGCTGGGTTGAGCGGATGAAGAAGAAGTTCCGCAGCCGTCCGGCGCCGGTGAGCACGGGCGCCCCGTCCGCCAAGCTGCCGTCCCAGACCGCGGCCGCGGGCGCGCCCCCGCCGAAGGCCCTGCCGGAGAAGGGGTAGGGGCTAGACCCCTGCGCCGTGGCGGAAGCTTTCCACCAGGCTCCCCGCCACCAGCCGCCAGCCGTCCACCAGGACGAAGAAGATCAGCTTGAACGGCAGGCTCACCACCACCGGCGGGAGCATCATCATGCCCATGCTCATCAGCACGCTGGCCACCACGAGGTCGATGACCAGGAACGGCACGAACAGCAAAAAGCCGATCTCGAACCCGCGCTTCAGCTCCGAGATCATGAAGGCCGGGGTCACCGTCTGCAGGGGCGTGTCCATCGCCGTCTTCGGCTTGGGGATCTTCGACAGCTTGATGAACAGGGCGAGGTCTTCCATGTCGACCTGGGCCAGCATGAACCGCTTCACCGGCTGCGACGCCGCCCCGAACGCCTGCGGCAGCTCCATCTTGTGGTCGAGCAGGGGGCGGATCCCCGCATTGTAGGAGGCGGTGAACGTCGGCCCCATGACGATGGCGGTCAGGAACAGGGACAGGCTGACGATCACCGCATTGGGCGGGCTCTGCTGAAGCCCCAGCGCCGTGCGCAGCAGCGAAAGCACCACCACGATCCGGACGAAGGAGGTGGTCATCATCACGATGGAGGGTGCCAGCGACAGCACGGTCAGAAGCGCGACCAACTGGACGACCCGGTCGGTCAGGCCCGTGGCCCCGCCGGACCCGAGGTCGAGGTTCAGGGCCTGGGCCATGGCGATGGCGGGGAAGACCAGGCTGACCACGGTGGCGGCGAGGGCCAGCCGCGCGGCGCGGGCGACGTCGCTGGCCTCCACCGGGATCAGCAGGCTCGCGATGGCCTTGGACAGGGTGGCTTTGGAACGGCTCTTCATCGGTCTCAACCCTTGGCCGGCGTCGGCCGCCGGGCCGATTCGGCGGCGGACTGGCCCAGCATGCGACCCTCGCCGAGCAGCAGGAGGCGCTCCTCCTGGTCAAAGCGCACCAGCACCAGCCGCCGCGTCGGATCGAGGGTCAGGCTCTCGACGATGGCCAGGCGCCGCTCTCCGGGCGGCCGCATCTGGAACATGCCGCTCGGACCCCAGCGGCGGGCCGCGTAGGCGGCCAGCCCGATCAGGCCAAGGGTGAGGGCGAGGCCGAACACGGCCTGGATCACGGCGAGGAACATCGCTTCGGCCTCGAATCGCGGACGCAGTTCTGGCGCCCTTCGAGCCCAATCTCCGGCGAGGTTCCTAACGGCCTGTTAACCATGCGCCCGGCAAACTCTTCCTAGTCGATTGTCCTGGGGCGAGAGCCCGATCAGCCCGGCCCCGGCCCTCATGAACCTCGAACAAATCCCTCTGATCGCGATGCTGAAAGGCAAGCTCGGCTATTTGAACGAGCGCCAGAAGCTGATCTCCCAGAACGTCGCCAACGCCGACACGCCCGGCTACGCGCCCTCGGACCTGAAGCCCTTCACCTTCGCAGAGGCGATGAAGGCGCCCACGGCCGCCTCGGGCGGGGTGGAGGAGGCCCGGACCAACGCGGCCCACCTGGCCGGCAAGACCTCGCACCTCTCGACCTGGACCACCGAGGTCAAGCCCGACTCCGAGGCCCGGCTCGACGGCAACCAGGTCGTGCTGGAAGACCAGATGATCAAGATGGGGGAGGCGCGGATGGACTACGACGCCGCCGTCGGCCTCTACCAGAAATCCCTCGGCCTGCTGCGCCTGGCGGCGCGGCGCCCGGGCGGCTGAGCCTAGGGAAGCCGGAACATGCCCAACGCGCCCACCTCCGCCAACGCCGCCATGTCGGTCGCGGCCTCCGCCCTCAAGGCCCAGCAGGCCCGGATGCGGGTCATCGCCGAGAACATCGCCAACGCCGATTCCACAGCCACCACCCCGGGGGGCGACCCCTACCAGCGCCAGAACCCCCAGTTCAAACCCACCGAGGTCGGAGGCGGCACCGGGGTGGTGATGACCGGCGTCGTCGCCGACACCTCCCCGTTCAAGCGGCAATACAACCCCGGCAACCCGGCCGCGGACCCCCAGGGCTACGTCAAGCTGCCCAACATCGATCCGTTGACCGAGGCGCTGGACATGCGCCAGGCCCAGCGCGCCTACGAGGCCAACCTGAACGTGATCGAGACCGCGCGCACCATGCAGAACCGCACCCTCGACCTGTTGAAGAAGTAAGGGGCTAGCCCGCCATGATCAGCGCAATGGCCGCCGCCAAGGCCTACGCCGCCGCCGCCCAGAGCAACAGCCTCGGCGGCGTCGCCGGCGCGGCCGAGCCGGGCGGATCGCCCTTCGCCCAGATGGTGCAGAGCGCCGTCGACCAGACGGTCAACGCCTCGCGCCAGGCCGAAGTGAAGATGGCCGCCCACACCCAGGGCAAGGCCGAACTGGTCGACGTGGTCACCTCCGTGGCCTCGGCGGAGGCGAGCCTTGAGACGGCCATGGCGGTCCGCGACCAGGTGATCTCGGCCTTCCAGGAAATCATGCGGATGCCGATCTGAGGTCAGCCCCGCGCCAGGCGCAGGAACTCCTCCCGCGTCCGGGGGTCGTCGCGGACCACGCCGATCAGGTGGCTGGTGACCAGGGACGCGCCCGGGGTGTTGACCCCGCGAAGGGTCATGCAGCTGTGTTCGGCCTCGATCACGACCCCCACGCCGGCGGGACGCAGCACCTCGTCGATGGCGTGGGCGATCTCGGCGGTCATCTTCTCCTGGATCTGGAAGCGTCGCGCATAGCCGTGGACCACCCGCGCCAGCTTGGAGATCCCCACCACCCGGTTGGTCGGCAGATAGGCGACGTGCGCCTTGCCCACCACCGGCAGCATGTGATGTTCGCAGAAGCTGACGAAGCGGATGTCGCGCAGCACCACCAGTTCGTCGTAGCCGCCGACCTCCTCGAACACCTTTTCCAGGTAACCCCGGGGATCGGTGTCGTAGCCGGCGAACAGCTCGCGGTAGGAGCGCGCCACCCGGGCCGGGGTTTCGATCAGCCCTTCGCGGGAAGGGTCCTCGCCGGCCCAGCGCAGCAGGGTCCGCACGGCGGCTTCCGCCTCCGCCTGGCTCGGCCGTTCGTGCGGCTGGTCGCGGGGCGGCAGCTCCTGTCCGAGGCTCGGGTCCTGGTCCGGGTGTAAGGGCATCGAGCGCCTCCGCATGCAACGAGGTCTTCCATGGCCCCAACCGGACGGCGGGGGCAAGAGGCGCGCTTTTCCGCGCGGGCGCGGAGGCCTTCCGTCAATCTTTGTTAACCATGTTGGACCAGCTTCGGCCCAGGCGCGGTCCCCTGCGCGATTCCTTGATTTCCGGAGCATTTTCCATGAACGGCGCCGAGGTTCTGGACGTCGGACGCGAGGCCATCTGGCTGACCATCCAGATGTGCGCCCCGGTGCTGATCGTCGGCCTGCTGGTCGGGGTGGGGGTGGGCCTGCTGCAGGCCCTGACCCAGATCCAGGAGGCCACCCTGGTCTATGCCCCGAAGATCGTGGCCATCTTCCTGGCGCTGCTGATCTTCCTGCCGTTGATGGGCGCGCTGATGGGAGGCTTCATGCACCAGATCGCCGCCCGCATCGCGGCCATGTGACCCGGCCGTGTTCGGCTCCCTCCCGGCGGAGGTCTATGGGGTCGGCCTGGTGTTCTGCCGGGTGGGGGCCCTGGTCATGCTGATTCCGGGAATCGGGGAGACCAGCGTGCCGCCGCGCATCCGCCTGGCCCTGGCCCTGATCCTCAGCCTCGCCTTCGCTCCGGTGCTGCGCGCCGGCCTTCCCCCCGTCCCCGCCACGGTCGGGGGCATGGGACTCCAGATCGCCATCGAGCTGTTGGTCGGCTTGGGGATCGGAGCGCTGCTGCGGATGTTCATGGCCGCCCTGGCGGTGCTCGGCGAGGCGGTTTCGCTTCAGACCACCCTGTCCTTCGCCCAGACCGCCAATCCGCTGGAGGCCCAGCCGTCGGCGACCATCGCCACCTTCCTGACCCTGACGGGTCTGGCCCTGGTCTTCGCCACCGACCTGCACCAGATGTTCATCGCCGCGATCGTGCGCTCCTACACCCTGTTCCCCGCCGGCAAAGGGGTTTCGGTGAACGACTTCGGCCAGCTCGCGGTCCAGACCGTGGGGGGGACCTTCGCCCTGGGAATCCAGCTCAGCGCCCCGGTGATCGTGTTCTCGCTGGTGTTCAACGTCGCCGCCGCCTTCATCGGCCGCACCATGCCGCAGTTCCAGATCTTCTTCGTCGCCACCCCGCTGACGGTGCTGCTCGGCCTGTCGATCTTCGCCATGAGCCTGGGGATGGTGGGGCTGATCTGGACCGAACGGTTCCGCGCCTTCGTCGAGCGGTTGAGCTGACATGGCCGAACCGTCCGAACGCTCGTCCAGGACAGAAGAGCCGACGCCGCGCAAACTGGCGGAGGCCCGGCGCACGGGCGACGTCGTCAAGTCGGCCGACGTCCCCGCGGTCATGGCCCTGGCAGGCGCGGCCGGGGTGCTGATCTTCGCCGGCGGCGGCATCGCCCGCAGCATGGCCGGCGCCCTGACCCCCTTCCTGGCCCACCCCGACGCCATCGACCTCAGCGGGACCGGCGGCGTGGGGGTCATGCGGGCGGCCCTGGCCGCCAGCGCCCCGGCGCTTTTGGTGCTGGTGGCCGCGGCCGCGTGCGGCGCCGCGGGCAACCTGAT
This sequence comes from Caulobacteraceae bacterium, assembly GCA_035493955.1. GTDB lineage: Bacteria > Pseudomonadota > Alphaproteobacteria > Caulobacterales > Caulobacteraceae > NCED01. Next base: position 16,265 of record DATJHI010000034.1, read on the forward strand.
CCAGCACGGCTTCCTCTGGTCGCCCAACAAGCTCGCGCCCGAGCTGTCCAAGCTCGATCCGCTGCAGGGTCTGAAGCGCCTGTTCGGGATGGAGAACCTGGTCAATTTCCTGAAGTCGCTGACCAAGCTGGGGGCGATTTCGGCCATCACCTGGATGGTGTTGAAGCCGCGGGTCGGCGCCCTCCAGACCATGCCCGCCCTCGATCCGTCGGCGATCCTGCCCTATTCGGCCGAGGTGCTGCAGTCGATGCTGATCGCGGTGCTGATCTTCACCGGCGGCATCGCCGGCCTGGACTGGTTCCTGGCCCGCCAGCGCTTCATGGCGCGGATGAGGATGACCCGCGAAGAGGTCAAGCAGGACCACCGGGACAGCGAGGGCGACCCCCACGTCAAGGGCAAGCAGAAACAGCTGCGCCTCGCCCGCTCCCGCCAGCGGATGATCCAGAACGTGCCCAAGGCCACGGTGGTGGTGGTCAACCCGACCCACTATGCGGTGGCGCTGCGTTACGACAAGGACGAGACCGCCGCTCCGGTCTGCGTCGCCAAGGGCGTCGACCGCGTCGCCCTGAAGATCCGCGAGGTGGCCGAGGCCGCGGGGGTCCCCGTGGTCGAAGACCCGCCCCTGGCCCGCGCCCTCTACGCCACCATCGACGTGGACGAGGCCATTCCTCGCGAGCACTATCACGCCGTCGCCCAGATCATCGGCTTCGTCATGGGTGCAGGCAATCGCGCCTCCACCCGTCGCCCCGCCGCCCCGCCGCTCCGTCCGTAAAGATTCCGCAGATGACCGCGCCAGCCCCTCCGAAAGACCCGGTCGCTCCCGACGGCGATTCCCGCGGCCTGTTCATCGCCCCGCTCGGCGCGCGCGAGCGGCCGCCCAAGGCCAAGCGGCGGGACATCGATCCGCTGACCCCCTTTGCGGCGGTGCTGTTCGTGCTGGCCATCGCCGGGGCGGCCTACCCGGCGTTCAAGGCCGGTCCGACCACCGGGCCTGGCCTGTTGCTGCTGTTCGGCCTGGCCGGCGTCTCCTTCCTGGGCCTGTTCGCCTTCGGCACCACCGAGCTCAGGGAAACGGCGGCCGTCTCGTCGGACGAGGGGCTGGCGGGGCTGGTCGACGCCCTGCAGGAGCCGGCCGCCGTCGCCGGCGCCGACGGTCGGCTGAGCTGCGCCAACGCGCCCTGGCGGGCCTTGATGGGCGAGGCCCGGCGCCTGCCCAAGGGACCGACCGGGGGCCTCTACGCCGCCCTGGCCGCCGCCCGGCGCGTCGGCGCCGGCGAGGCGCGGCTGACCGTGGCGGGAGAGGAGCGCGGGGTCGCCGTCTCGCGCCTGGCCGGAGACCGCCTGCTGGTCCGCCTGCCGGTGTCGCGCAGCCTGGAGGTCGTGCGCCTCCTCGCCGACGGCAACGCCCCCATCGCCGCCCCGCCGGCGTCCGCGGCCGAGCCGCCCTCCAGCCTGGAGGCCTTCGCCGGCGCCGCCCCGTTCGGCGCGGCCCTGCTCGACGGGACCGACCCGTTCGAGGCCGCCATCGTCCAGGCCAACGCCGCCCTGGGCGAGCTGACCGAGGGCGCGGCCCTGCCGGGCGCCCCCTTCGGCGCCCTGATCGATCCGTCCAGCCGCACCGAGGCCCGCGCCCGTCTGGCCACCCGCCCCGGCGGGCCGGTGGAGGTGCGCCTGGCCCTGGACGCGCTGCGCATCGCCCACCTCTATGTGGTCCGCGCCAACGGCCGCCTGGTGGTCTATCTTCTGGACGTGTCCGAGCAGAAGCAGCTCGAACTCCAGCTCGCCCAGTCGCAGAAGATGCAGGCCATCGGCCAGCTGGCCGGCGGCGTCGCCCACGACTTCAACAACCTGCTGACGGCCATCCAACTGCGCCTGGACGAGCTCCTGCACCGCCACCCGGTCGGCGATCCCTCCTACGAGGGGCTGAACGAGATCCGCCAGACGTCGCTGCGCGCCGCCGACCTGGTGCGCAAGCTGCTGGCCTTTTCACGCAAGCAGACCGTCCAGCGCGAGACCCTGGAGCTGGGCGAGCTGATCTCCGAGTTCGAGGTGCTGCTGCGCCGGCTGCTGCGCGAGGACGTCAAGCTGGTCACCGACTACGGCCGCGACCTGCCCCAGGTGCGGGCGGACAAGAGTCAGCTCGAGACCGCGGTGATGAACCTTGCCGTCAACGCCCGCGACGCCCTGAGGAGCCACGGCTCGGGCGACGGCGGTCCGCCGGTGGTGCGGATCCGCACCGCCCGGCTGACCCAGATGGAGGCGCGCCAGCTCGGCTATCCCGATCCGGCCCCGATCGGCTGCGCCCTGATCGAGGTGGCCGACAACGGTCCGGGCATTCCGCCCGAGGTCATGGCCAAGATCTTCGAGCCCTTCTTCACCACCAAGCCGATCGGCGAGGGGACAGGCCTGGGGCTGGCCACCGTCTACGGCATCGTCAAGCAGGCCGACGGCTGGATCCACGTCGACAGCGAACCGGGCAAGGGCGCGGCCTTCCGCATCTTCCTGCCCATCCACGTCCCGGCGGCGGGCGAGGCCGTCCGGCCCAACCCGCTGAAGTTCAAGCCCGCGCCGCGTGACCTTTCCGGCGCCGGCCGCATCCTGTTCGTCGAGGACGAGGACGCCGTGCGCGGGGTGGCGGCGCGGCTGCTGCGCGCCCGCGGCTACGAGGTGATCGAGGCCAGCGACGGCGAGGAGGCCCTGGAGTTGGCCAAGCAGTGGGCCGGCAAGATCGACCTTCTGATCTCCGACGTGGTCATGCCGGAAATGGACGGGCCCACCCTGCTCAAGAAGGCGCGGCAGTACCTGGGCGACGCGCGGGTGCTGTTCATCTCCGGCTATGCCGAGGCCGAGTTCTCGGACCTGCTGGAGGGCGAGGAAGGCGTGACCTTCCTGCCCAAGCCCCTGGACATCAAGGTCCTGGCCGAGCGGGTGAAGCAGCAGCTGCAGGCGTAGGCTCTTCCGCCACGGCGCGCCGATCCGCCCTCGAGCCTTACGGGCCGAGGGCGGCGTCCGGCGATCAGCCCTTCGCGCCCTTCAGCGCCATCACGGCGGCCATGGTGTTCTTCACGTGGTCGGCGGGGTTCTGGTCGGTGTAGGCGTAGGCGATCTTGCCGTCCTTGCCGATCACATAGGAGGTGCGGTCGCTCCACTCCGGCTTGGGCGCGAGCTTGGAGTCGTACAGGTCGGAGATCTTGCGGCCCGGGTCGGCGGCGACCGCGAACTTGTCCCGGCACTCGACTTTGGAGAACTCGGCCACGCGGTCGATGTTGCCGGCGGTGACGCCGATCAGGGTGGCGCCCTGCTTCTTGAAGTCGTCGGTGGCCTCGGCGAAGGCGTGAGCCTCGGCCGTGCATCCGGGGGTGAAGGCGGCGGGGAAGAAGTACAGCACCACCGGCCCCTTCTTCAGGGCGTCCTTCAGGGAAAAGGTCATCTCCTGGCCGCCCAGGGCGGCCTTGGTGGTGAAGTCGGGCGCGACGGCGCCGGCCTTCAGGGCGGCGAAGGCCGGGGCGGCCAGGGCCAGGGAAACGACGACGCCAGCGAGCAGGGCTTTCATGGCACGGACTCCTGAATGGGAACGGGAGCCCCGGACGCTATGCCAAACGCGGGGTCTTCGCCAGCGTCGGCTGACGGATCGCCGCGCCGCTTCAGCCTGCGCCGGCGCCCGCCGTCGGGGTCGCGGCCGACAGGGTCTGGGCCGGGGCGGCGGTGGCCGCTTCGGGAGCGGGCTTGGCCGGGACGGCGTCGGCCTGGGCCGGCTTGGTCGGGAAACGCTGTTCGAGCAGGGCGTTGATGCGGGCGATCTCGTCGGGGGTGGCCGCCCGGCGGCCGTATTCGGCCGGGGCGAAGCTGGCCTGGACCCGCGTCCTGGTCCCGCCCTGGGCGTCGGCGACCAGCTGGGTCCGCACGCCCGGAATGTCGGGTTGGGACGTCTGGGGCCGGGACGGGGACGGCGGGGCGGCGGCGCGGGCGGCCTTGCCCGAGAGCACGGCCTCGGAGATCCGCGTCTCTCCACCGGCATAGGCGGCGTCGAAGGCGTCCGGCTGGCCTGCGGCCCCGGGCCAGCGATAGAAGATGTGCGCCCCGATCTGGCTGACCTTGACCAGGGTCGGCGCCCAGTAGGGGGAGACGTAGTCGGCGTGATAGTGGGTCGCCAGTCCGACCGCGCCCATGACGTAGCCGTTCAGCGCGGCCTCGGCGACCTTGCGGTTCTGTTTCCAGATCATCGCCACCGGCGCCCGCACCAGGGCGCCGTCGCAGGTGAAGGAGAACTGGCAGCCCGTCAGCTTCTCCCAGCCCTGGTAGACCACCCCGCAGATCGACTTGGGGAAGTTGGCGTTGCGCACCCGGTTGAGCACCACCTGGGCCACCGCGCGCTGGCCTTCGATGGGCTCGAGGGCGGCCTCGTAATAGATGGCGTTGGTCAGGCAGTGGACGGCGCGCTCGCGCTCGGCGGCCGAGGCGGCCTTCAGCACGAAGGGGGCGGCGGGGATCACGTCCAGGGCGAAGGGGATGGCGGCGTTGGCCTGCCGCGCCTGGGCGTCCTGGACCTGCTGCAGCTGCATCAGCGCATGGTCGCCGGCGGGGAAGCCGACCTGCGGATCTTCGGGCTCGAACTGGTTGGGGTCGAAGCGCCTGGCCAGCTCGGCCGCGGCCGGGTCCATCCGCGCGGTCAGGGCGACCAGGGCCGCCTCGCGCAGGTCGCCTCCCGTGACCGCGGCCACGCGCCGGGCCCCTTCGTCGGAGCCCACCGGGCTCGATCGGGCGGCGGACAGGCCGACGGTCAGGACCAGGATCGCGGCCACCGAGGCGCCCGCGGCCGTGGCGGCGCGCCATTCCATGGCGGTCGCACGCTGCAAGAGCTGGATCAGACGCTGGGGACTCATGAACTCGGCGGTCTGCGGGCCGGCCGGACGCGAAAGGGGAGGCGGCGTCGGACCAGGCCCCGGGGAGGGGCGTCGAGAGCTGCGGAGGCCATTAGCCGCCACTTGTGGCGATTTGGCGCCGAGGATGTTTCCCGTCCGGCGCACGATCGCGCGGCTGCAATACCGCAACGCAGCAGAAAACGCCAGCGCTGCGATCTGCGCCCCCGGCCGCCCGGCGGACGGCCCGGTCTTACAGCCTGAAGCCGAAGTTGTAGGTGACGCCCATTCCCACCGCGACCTGCTCGCTGGCGCCCACCGTGCGCACCACCGGACTGGCCAGCGCCTTCGACCCCAGGTGGTTGTAGGTCAGGTCCAGATTCACCGTCCAGCGCTTGTCCAGGTGATAGGCCGCCGCCGCGGCGGCGCCGGTGTAGCGCAGGCCCGCCCCGGGAACATAGGCCCCGCCCCGCGGCAGGCGCACCAGGGCCTCCGCCGGGGTCACCCCGAAATAGGTCCCCATGTAGTGGGCGTCGCCATAGCCGGCCCTGAGGCCGACGGAGCCGTCCCAGCGGTCGCCCCTGGCCATGTCGCCGGTGTGGACCAGATCCACCCCCAGGTCCTCCACCCAGCCCCTATGCCCGCTGATCCCCCGCCGGGTCTCGATGCGCGCCCGCAGCCAGGGGGTCGGCCACAGGGCCACGAACAGGCCGGGCTCGGTCGCCACCGGGATGCGGGTGAGGCCGGCGAACACTCCGTCGTCGCCGCGGCTGCCGCGGAAGCGGATCACCGGCCCGGCGACGACCAGGCGGGTGTCGACCAGGGCCAGGGCGGCGGCGCCGTCGGGCGGGGTGAACCGATAGGGATGGTCGGCCGGCCGGATCACCAGCACCGGGATCAGGCCGACGATGTGCGAGGCGGCGCCTTCGTAAGGCGGCTTGATCCGGATGCGGGCGCCGACCGTGGCGTTCCAATCCTCGGCCCTGGCTCCCGCCCCGGGCGCGAGGGCGCCGCATGCGAGGAGAGCGACAAGGACAAGACCGCGGATACCCATCATGCCCCCTTTGCCGGTCGATCAGTCTCCGGACGTATCCTTGTAACGTCGCCGGGGAGAGCCGGCCTCAATCGAAAGGCCTGACGGGAGGGCGGTCGCCGTTCGTCCCCCTATCGAGCGGTCGCCACCTCCGCCGCGCCCGATTGCGGGTCTGCACCGTCTTCGGCTTCCTATTCCTGTCCGACGAACGTCTTACAAGCAAACGGGCCGCGGCGCCGCGAGCCCGGGCTTCCAGGACCCGGACGCAAAGGGAGAAGATCGTGCCGCTGAAATTCGCGCTCGGAGCCGCCACGCTCGCCGCCGTCGCCGCCGCGGGGACCATGGTCCTGGCCCAGGGCGCCCCGCCCGCCAGGCCCATCGCCGATCCGGCCGCCCGCCCCCAGACGACCGACTTCTCTCCCCTGGTCGTCCACCAGGTCAAGCCGGGCCTCTATCTGCTGCTTGGCAACACCGGCAACTCTGTCCTGCGCGTGGCCGAGGACGGGATGGTCCTGGTCGACACCAAGCTGACCGGCGACAACTACTACCAGGAGCTGATGCGGACGATCCGCACCATCAGCGACAAGCCGATCAAGTACGTGTTCGTCACCCACGTGCACAACGACCACTCGGGCAACACGCCCCAGTTCGAGGCGGCCGGAATCCCGGTCATCGCCTCGGACGACTACAAGAAGCTGGTCGCGACCTACACGGTCCGCC